>ONDH01000045.1 GCA_900316505.1 uncultured Prevotellaceae bacterium | reverse complement strand
GATGCAGAACACATTCTCATGCCCGTCTATTTCAAGTACCATCCTCTCACGTATTTTTGCCGAAAGATCTGACGTCTGCTTCCTGCGGTCGTTATACTGGCGCCTAGAAATCAGATTTGGAATCTCCTCCTTATACTCAGAAAGCTGATGGAAAAGCATGTTCTCGCTGTCAATGCCTTGGTACTCTTGCGTCATACTTAAGGCTATCACCTCGACATCAGAGAACATGGGCTTTGGACCCCTGCGAGGGACATTTCCGTTCTTGTCAACAAGATTTCCTGCTAAAGTCTTGGTGATTTCAGTAAATTTACGTAATATTGTACTCAAGTTGTGCATATCTGATTTTTAATATTTTATTGTTTGACACCTCTAATTTACTAAAAATTAATGATATACACAACTTTTTTTATGTAAAATGCTTAAAATTTAATTCCGCCAACGGGTATATTTATATATTAATATTATATATATTATATATTATATATTAGCCGTCCTCGAAAAATCGAAAAAATGACAAAATGACAAAATGACAAATTCCATGCAATCCCCATTTTTAGGGGGATACTCTTGGAAAGATGGCTGGAACACTCTCTCATGTGCTATCAGGGCAAAGTCGTGCGAGTTCATCTCTGTGACACATGCGAGAGTGCCTCGCTAATTCATGACATGAACATGATAAATGATAAAGACTGTCACACGGAGAACACGGAAATATATTTCACCACGGATTGAGCGGAAATCACGCCTCGCGCGGCGTGTGGGGGAGTGCCCTGCGGGCGAAAGCGGGCGAAATCGTACAAATCTTTTCAAAATCATTCAAATTTATTTCCAGACAAAATGATTCAAATCCTATAAATCCGCCCAATCTGCTTAATCATCCCGAAGGGGTATGTCTTTATAAAACAAGTTCCTGCGGAACGATTGAGCGGATTGAGCGGAGATTTTAATTTTTAACCACAGATTGAGCGGATTAAACGGATTTTTTGACTACGAACCTTCAGCTCGGCGTAGCCAATTATACGAATTAAACGAATTTTTGGCTTTCATGGCGAAAGCCCCGTCCGGATGGTTTCCCAAGAGCCGCCAAGGCTCTCCCAATTCGTGAAATTCGTGAAATTCGTGGTCGAAAATTATAAATCCGTTTAATCGGCTCAATCTGCGGTTTTATTACTTGCGAGTGTATTTTGTTTAAGACAGACACAGGTGTTTACGAGTGAGCCAAAATATTTTTTAAGATTGGCTTCGCCGAGCTAAAGGTTGACGTTTAGATTGACGATGATTCACGTCAATAAATCATTGGGAATCTTTGTTCTTACACGTCAATCTCCGTCAATTCACACGTCAATCCTCATCAATTTTTCATATGATTTTTTTTTGTTTTTATGTCTTTTTTTATATTTTTCTTTCGGCGGCTTGCCGCAACTCTCATTTCTTCGCGAGTTTTGTTTTTTCACTTTTCTCCGACGGTTTTTCACTTATAATTTGTACCATTGAGGTACTCTAATTTGCTCTCTCGACTATAAAAAACAAAAACATTGTTCTCATTTGCTTCGGTAACTTAAATTTTTCACTTTTCACTTTTCACTTTTCACTTAAAATACGTAACTTTGCAGTGAATTTCAAACACGTGATTTTTTTATGGGAGGTTTTTTTGGGACCGTATCAATGGAGAAATGTGCGGCAGACCTTTTCTATGGCACTGATTACCAGTCACACCTCGGAACGCGACGTGGAGGTATGGCTTCGTACAGCAAGGAAAAGGGTTTCTATCGTGCAATCCATAATCTTGAGAGCACTTATTTTCGTACACGTTTTGAGGCTGAACTGTCCAAGTTTGACGGTGAATCTGGCATCGGTATCATCAGCGACACAGATGCACAGCCTATGCTGTTCAACAGCCACTTGGGGCGTTTTGCCATCGTGACCGTGGCGAAAATCAACAATATGGAGGAGATTGCCTCCAAACTGCTGGATGAGAACATGTATCTGTCGGAGTTCTCGTCGGGCAAAATCAATCCGACGGAGCTGGTGGGTGTGCTGATTGTGCAGGGTAAGACCTTTGTGGAGGGCATTGAGAATGTGTTCAAGACGGTGAAGGGTTCCTGCTCGATGCTCCTGCTGACAGAAGATGGCATCATTGCTGCCCGAGATGCTTGGGGACGCACGCCTATCGTCATCGGAAAGAAGGAGGGTGCGATGGCTGCCACGAGCGAGAACACGGCATTTGCCAACTTGGGCTATGAGACCACCTATTATGTGGGTCCTGGCGAAATTGTGCGGTTGCGTGCTGACGGCATGGAGCAGTTGCGCAAGCCCAACAAGAAGATGCAGATTTGTTCCTTCCTCTGGATTTACTATGGATTCCCAACTTCCTCATACGAAGGCAAAAACGTGGAGGACGTGCGTTTTGAGACAGGTCGCGTGATGGGTGAGACGGACGACACGGAAGTGGATTGCGTGGGTGGTATTCCTGATTCGGGCATCGGCATGGCTGTGGGTTACAGTGCTGGCAGCCACATCCCTTATCAGCGAGGCATCAGCAAATATACGCCCACATGGCCACGTTCGTTCATGCCACCAAGTCAGGAGGTGCGTAACCTTGTGGCGAAGATGAAACTCATCCCCAACAAGGAACAGTTGCGTGGCAAGCGCTGCCTGTTCTGCGACGACTCCATTGTGCGTGGCACGCAGTTGCGCGAGAACACGAAGGTGCTGAAGGAGCTGGGTGCGAAGGAGGTGCACATGCGTATCGCCTGCCCACCACTGATTTATGCCTGCCCGTTCGTGAATTTCTCTGCCAGCAAGTCGGAACTGGAACTTGTCACTCGTCGTGTCATCAAGGACTTGGAGACGCATTCCCACACTGCCACGATGCTGGCTGATGCACAGACAGCGCAGAATGTGGATGTGCCTGCTGAGCGCATCAAGGCATACGCCACGACCGATTCGCCAGAATATAAGGCTATGGTGACTGAGATTGCCCATCGCCTCAACCTCGACAGCCTCAAGTTCTCTTCGCTGGAAACCATCGTGAAGGCAATTGGATTGGAGAAGTGTCAGGTGTGCACGCACTGCTTCGACGGCAGCTCGTTCCACTCGCTGGAAGAGGAAAACGTGAATGAATAAAAAACAACGAATTAAACGAATTACACGAATTAAATAAAACTGCGGATAAATAGAAACGAACACGAATCACACGAATAGACACGAATAAAAAATCCGTTCAATTCGTTTAATTCGTGAAATTGGCTACGCCGAGCTAAAGGTTCGTGTTCAAAAAAATACGTGGTTTGTTAATCCAAGTGTTCTACTAAGTAGTCAATGACGCGTTCATTGGCTACTTTTAATGTTTCACAGGCATGGTGGAGGTTGCGTGAGAACTCCTCGAAGGTTTCTGCACCGCTGTCGCAAAGGTCGGTCACAGACTTGACATAGAGAATGGGAGTGTTGAACAAAGAACAGACGAAGCCGACTGCCGCTCCTTCCATGTCCTTCAGTTCCCCACCATTCTTTTCAATGATTTCGAGGTCACACGGTTGCATGTCCAATGATGAGCCCGTCGTGACCTTGCCCATTTTCAGCCCTAATGCTTGTGCCAGTGCTTGACTGCCTTCCCAAACGGGGTAGTTGCCAAGACTCTGGGTGCCCCATGCATCATCGCCTGGAACACGGCGGTCGTGGAACATCACGCCATTGCCAATATACACCTCAGCAATGTCGGCACCTTTCTTCTTGAAGGCCCCACAAGTGCCGGAATTGATCACAAGGTCAGGGTGCAACCGCTGGATGGCACTCAGCGTTGCCACTGCAGCGGGTTCGCAACCCACCAAGTCGCTACCTTGCTGCTGTCCGTTCAACACTACATTGAGGGTGACACCACCCACTTCTCCTTCGTATAACTGACAGGGCAGGGGAGCGAAGAAGTTCTCCACCTGTTTGATGCCGTATCTCTCAATGAAAGGCTGGGCTTCCGCCACCATTGCCACCACATAGCAAATTCTCATAGTCTTCTATTTTTTTGCAAAAGTAAAAAAAAATGAGGAATTAGGAATGAGAAATGAGGAATTGTTACTTTTTTTTTATAAAAAACGACTTCTATGACAAATAATTCCACATTCCTCATTCCACATTCCTCATTAATTTGTACCTTTGTAGCATCAAAACCTAATTATTATCTTTTCAAATCATTATCAATGAAAAAACTATTTGCTATCGGTTTTTGTGCCATGCTCCTTGCAGCACCTGTTTGGGCACAAAAGAAGAGCGCCGTTTCGTTTGACTCCTACGAGTATGACTTCGGAGCTGTCAATGCGGCAGAAGGCGCTATCTGTCACACATTCACATTCAAGAACAAATCGAAGGCACCTGTTGCCATCGGTGAGGTAAAACCCAGTTGCGAGTGCATCGATGCTCAGTATGACACCAAGGCGGTAGAGCCTGGACAGTCTGCCACCGTGATGGTCGTGTTCACTCCTGCCAAGTCGATTGGCAAGAGCTACCGCAGCGTGGAACTGCTCGACAAGAATGGCAACACGCTTGGCGCACTCAGCATCAAGGCTGTGGTGAGCGAGGGACCTGCTCCTCAGAAGTATCCCTATCAGAACACAGCCCTGTCTTATGCAGAGCGTGTGGAGAACCTCCTTTCTCTGCTCACTCCAGAGGAGAAGGTGGGTCTGATGATGAACAAGTCGGTGTCTGTGGATCGTCTCGGCATTCCTTCCTACAACTGGTGGAGCGAGGCTTGTCATGGTGTGCGTCAGGGTGACTACACCGTGTATCCCCAGCCTATCGGTATGGCTGCGGCTTTCAACCCTCAGCAGATGTATGAAGTGTTCTCTACGGTGTCTGACGAGGCTCGTGCCAACTGGAACCGTACCAACCACAATGATCCCAAACTGTTCAACGTGCCTATGGGCGTGACTTACTATCCAGGCAACCCTGAGTTGACTTTCTGGTGCCCGAACGTGAACATCTTCCGTGACCCCCGTTGGGGAAGAGGACAGGAGACTTGTGGCGAAGACCCCTATCTGAACGCTGTGCTGGGTGTGCAGACCGTTCTCGGCATGCAGGGTGACGATGACAAGTATCTCAAGACGCACGCTTGTGCCAAGCACTATGCTGTGCACAGTGGTCCTGAGCCTTTGCGCCACTCTTACAACGCTTCTGTGTCGATGCGTGACCTTTGGGAAACTTATCTCCCTGCTTTCAAGGCATTGGTGAAGAAGGGCAATGTGCGTGAGGTGATGTGCGCCTACAACCGTTACGAAGGTGTGCCTTGCTGCACGAGCGACCGTCTGCTCGTTGACATTCTGCGCCGCAAGTGGGGCTACGATGCCATCGTGCTTACTGACTGTGATGCCATCAATAACTTCTACAACCGTGGTCAGCACGAGACTCACAAGGGTCCTCTGGAGGCTTCTGTGGATGCTGTGCTGAACGGCACTGACCTTGAGTGCGGTAAGGTGTTCATGGTGCTCACGGAGGCTTTGGAGAAAGGTCTCATTCAGGAGAGCACCCTCGACTACCACCTGCGCAAGACACTCTATGGACGTTTCGAGCTGGGTATGTTCGACCCTGCTGAAATGCTTCCTTGGGCAAATCTCGCTCCTGAGGTGATCAGCAGCGAATCTAACAATGACCTTGCCACTCAGGCTGCCCGTGAGTCAATGGTGCTGCTCGAGAACAGCAAGGGCGTGCTCCCTCTCTCCAAGAACCTCAAGCGCATTGCCGTGTTAGGTCCTAACGCTGACGATGTGGAACTGCTCAATGGTAACTATGGCGGCACTCCTACGAAGGCACACCAGCACTCTCTGCTCGAAGGCATCAAGAATGCGCTGCCTAACACGGAGGTGTTCTACAAGAAGGCTTGTGAACTGTCTGATGGCTATACCACCATTCACCACTTGCAGGAGTTCAACGATGGCAAGGGCATCATGGCTGAATTCTTCAATAACAACAGCTTGAGCGGCAAGCCTGCTGTGACGGGTTACTATAGCGACCTCAACTTCTCCACTTTCGGTGGATGGAGTTTCGCTCAGGGCGTCAGCACGGACACTTTGTCTGTACGTCTTTCTGGTAAGTATAAGGCTACCTTCACAGGTGACATGCAGTACACCCTCTCTACCGACAACGGTTATGTGCTGAAGGTGAACGGCAATGTGGTGGAAGAGTCGAAAGGCGGTGGTGGCCGTGGCGGTTTCGGTTTCGGTCGTGGCGCTGCCAACTACAAGTCCTTCCCTGTGAAAGCAGGTGAGACTTATGACGTGGTGATTGAGTACAAGCACGGCAATGGCAACTTCGCCATGCTGCGTGGTGACATCTGCGAACGCAAGCTCATCGAGTTCGACGACCTCGCCAAGGAGGTGAAGGATGTGGATGCCATCATCATCATTGGAGGTATCTCTGCACGTATGGAAGGTGAAGGCGGTGACAAGCAAGACATTGAACTGCCAGCAGTGCAGCAGCGTCTTGTCAAGGCAATGCACGCTACAGGCAAGCCTGTTGTGTTTGTGAATTGCTCTGGTTCTGCCATCGCATTCGGCAGTGTGGAGGGCTCTTACGATGCACTCCTGCAGGCATGGTATCCTGGTCAGGGTGGTGCCAAGGCATTGGCTGACGTGCTCTTCGGTGACTTCAACCCAAGCGGTAAGCTGCCCGTCACTTTCTACCGTTCTAACAATGACCTGCCAGACTTCCTCGATTACTCGATGGAGAACCGCACCTACCGCTATTTCAAGGGCGAACCTCAGTACGCTTTCGGTTACGGTCTTTCTTACACTACCTTCAAGTATGGTCAGGGCAAGCTCTCCAAGACTTCGATGACTGCTGACGGTAAGGTGACACTCACAGTGCCTGTGACGAACACGGGTAGTCGCGAAGGTGCAGAAATCGTGCAGGTGTATGTGAAGGCACTGGATTATCCAGATGCTCCTATCAAGTCGCTCAAGGGCTTCCAGAAGGTGTTCCTCAATGCAGGTCAGACAGCACAGGCTGTCATCACGCTTGACGGTGAGTCCTTCGAGTACTACGACCCATCTATCGACGAACTTTCCACTCGTCCTGGTCGTTACAAGATTCTCTATGGTAGTTCTTCACTCGACAAAGACCTCCAGAGCCTTGACTTCGTGGTGAAATAAATACGAATGAAATGAAGACATTCAGATATATCATGTGTGTGGCGGCTTGCTTTTGTGCAGCCGCCACCATGGCTCAAAAGCTCAAGCAGTCCACTATCTGCAATGCAGATGGTACGGTGACTTTCAAGTATGAGAACCCCAATGCCAAGGAGGTGCAGGTGGATGTGCAGTTTGCTGGCAGAAACCCCATGACGAAAGGTGCGGATGGTGTGTGGACAGCCACACTCGGACCTGCTGCTCCCGACATGTACCCTTATTGTTTTGTGGTGGATGGCGTGAGCGTGATGGACCCGCTCTGTCCGCAGTATTTCCCCAATGAGGGCTTTAAGAACAGCCTCTTGGAAATCCCTGCCAAGTCGGGCTCTTTGGCTCATGACATCAAGAAGGTGCCTCATGGTTTGGTGGAGTATATTCACTACTATTCTAACAGCCTGAAAGGTGTGAACAACGCCATCGTCTATCTTCCTCCTAAGTATGATGCGGACAAGAACAAGAAGTATCCAGTGTTCTATCTGCTTAGCGGTACGACTGATACGGAAGAGGTGTACTACAAGGTGGGACGTGTGAACTACATCCTCGACAACCTGATTGCTGAGGGAAAAGCTGAGGAAATGATTGTTGTGCTGCCTTATGGTAACCCAACCAAGTTGCTTCCTCCTGCACCAGCACCAGCTGGCGGTTTTGGCGGTTTTGGCGGCGGTATGGGTATGATGCGCGATGTGGTGGGTGATGACATCACTGGCGATTTGATGAATTACGTGGAGAGCCATTATCGCACCATCAACGACAGAGACCATCGTGGTATTGGAGGCTTCTCTCGTGGTGGAAACCAAGGATTGGGGATAGGCCTTCGCAATCTCGACAAGTTCTCTTATCTCTGCTCATACAGTTCATTCACGGCAACTGAAATCCCTGGTGTGTATGACAATGCTGCTGACACCAACAGCAAGATTCATCTTTTCTGGTTGGGTGTGGGTACAGATGACTTCCTCTTCGGCAATGCCCGCGATTACATGGAGCACCTCGACAAGCACGGCATCCGCTCTGTGAAGGAATATACTCACGACAAGTACGGGCATACATGGATGAATGCCAAATACTTCCTTGACAAGACCTTGCGTCTGCTCTTTAATCCTGCAGCATCAGAGGAGGCAATGAAGAACGGCAAGCCTGCTTTGGAGCGTACAGGTCAGGAACAGCAGTTCACAGGTGCGACAATGGCACGTCTGTTTCCCCGACAGGTCACCTCACCTGAGTATGCAGAGGGGAAGGTCACTTTCCGTCTCAATGCTCCTGAAGCAAAGAGCGTACAAATGGAGAGCGAATTGTTCTCGGCGCCTGTTGCACTCTCGAAAGGTGATGATGGTGTGTGGAGTGTAACGCTGACCGACCATGTGACTGATGTCTATAAGTATTGTTTTGTGGTGGATGGCACAAAAATCGCTGACCCGACCAACATGTACCTCTCTCCTGATAAAGGTTTCAAATACAGCATTGCCTATGCACCCAGCAATCCATACGACGTTCAGAAACTGGGCAACATCAAATTCGGAAAGGTCACTTACGATTTGAACCAAAATGTGGCAAAGTATTTCCCACCAACTACAGACGAACCAAAGATCCTCATTCAACTCATCCCTGGTAATGACGACACGATGGAGAGCTGGTTCAAGGTGGGTGGTGCCAATCTCATTGCTGACAAACTCCTCGTTGAGGGAAAGACCCAGCCTTGCATTTTGACCACTTCAACAGCCAAAGACTCCAAGATGAAAGTATATACGCTCAAGGCATCCGATTACAAGAATTGGGCTGAGCGCCGTAAGGCTTTGGAGAAACTCCTTCTGAGTCTGAAGTGATGAAGTAAGCTTGGGGATTTAACTTCCATTTTAACTTCCGAAAGTTGAGTTAATGACAAATATAGTAAGAGGGTGTGCCTGTGATGGCACACCCTCTTACTATGTATATCTTCCTGTCTGGTGATTGATGCCAGATGCTGTTTTCAGCGTTTCTGTCTTTCAGCGTTTCTGTTCTTGATGGTTTTCCCCTTGTCAGGTTTCTGCTTGGTGATTTTCTGTGGTTTCTGTTTAGCCAAAGGCAGGGCTGTGGGATTCCATGTCTGGTTGATTTCCCATAGCGCCTTCAAGGTGAGAGCTTCTGGGTAATAGTAAACGGGTTCGGGTTGGAGGTGATGGTCATAATCACCTGTGTCCCAAACACCGTTACCGTTAAGGTCGCGGAAAAGACGGAGGTAATAGGTGCCGGGAGTGATGAAGTAGAAGTCGGCATGTCCGTTCTGGACTTTGATGCTCTTGACCGCCTTGTCGCCTCCAGACAGCAATTGCACAATCGCATCATTCCAATTGCCCTGCAATGCCACAAAGAGAGTGGAGTAGGAGTCGAGGGAACGCATACGGATGGTGCGCTTGAGGGCTTCGCTGCGTTTGCCGTAGATGTTGATGAAGGCAGCGGTGTCGATTTCCACTTGGTAGGTGGAGTCGGCTTCCCATTCTGCATAAAGACGGTAGGTCTTTATCTGACCAGGGACCTGCCGGAAAAGGAACTTAGTGGGCAGGAAGAGGGTGTCCACCTTTATGCTGAAGTGTATCTTGGAGAGATCGACGGTGTCAAGAGGCTCTTCGAAGATAAAGTCTATGTTCTTATCAGGATCCATGGATTGGATATTGCTCATCTTGTAAGACAGGAACTCCTCGGGCAATGGAGGTATCTCAATGTCATCGCTGTCTTTCTTCTTCTTTTTCTTGTCCTTATCCTTATCCTTGTCCTGCTTGCTATCTTCCTGTCCGTTCTCTTTCTCTGCTCGTTGGGCAGCACGGCGTTCAGCCTTCACTTGCTGCTTGTATTCTTTAGTCCATTCCTCCCATGCTTCTTGGTATTCACGGGCAAGATGCTCTTTGGTGATTTTTGATGTGAGCCTCAGCGTGTCAGTTGTGATGGAGAGGTTGCCAGTGGTGTCGGTCTCAAAGTAGTCTATCTGCATGTGCAGCGTGTCAAGGTTGTAGATGAGGGAGTCCTTGATCCAATAGTTGATGGAGTCGTTGTGACGGTTGGCATCGATGATGAAGGCTCCATCAGCGTTGAAGTTCAGTCCAGTGAGTCGAGGAAGGGTGTCGCTGCCTGCTGTGAAGTAGAGCGAGAACTGCTGCAGGATGGGACGCTCGCTCTTGAGCAAGTGGCGGTCTTGCAGGGCTGACTCAAAGGCTGTGAGGACGATGTCGTCAGGATAGTAGTGGGTATAGGGTGTATAGACAATGGAGTCGTAGTGGATGCTGTCGTGCCAGACGGTGTCTGGACGTACATCGGGACTGCTGGAGGTGCTGAGAATGCGGTCGGAGAAGGCGATTGCTTCAGCGCGCTGGTCATAGACGTAGTTTTGGTTCATGTCCTTGAGGGCAAAGGCACGGTAATGACCTGGCGCAAGCCCCTTGACCACGAAGTGTCCACGGCTGTCGGTGCGTGAAATGCGCTCGAAAGGCTTGGTGCGGAAGATGGAGTCGGGGAGAGTCTGTAGGGAGTCTGTCTTGTAGAGTCCTACCAGCATGCCTTTGATAGGCTCGAGGTCTTCTGCATTCAGCACATGACCTGACACTTGAAAGGTGTCCACCTGTTCGCCTGTGGAGAAGGTGAAGGCGTAGTCACCGTATGGATTGCCTTCATTGTTGTCGACGATGGCGTCGGCAAAGTCTATCGTGTAGGTCATGTCGGGCTTGAGGGTGTCAAGCAAGGTGACAGTGATGCGCCGCCCGTTGGCTTCAATCTCCGGTTGCTGAAGCTGTGGAGGGGAAATGACCACTTTTTCAGAGGCATTCTCAATCTTTACAATTTCATCAAACTCTATCGTCACACGTTTCACGTTCGTCTCGTTAGCTGCACCAAATTTGGGAGAGGTGTGCACTACCTTGGGAGGTGTCTCGTCGTAAGGACCACCATCAGGAGATCCCATACGGGCACAAGCAAAGAAGCATGTGCAAAGAATCATGCACAATGCACATAAGAAGCTATGCAGACATTTATGGCTAATGGAAGTGAGCCGCATGACAACCTTTAGAGTTCAAACGAGGTTTATGGTGCAGTGTGAAGTTATGAGTTGAGTTGGATGAGCTCCTCAATGTACTGCCGAGAGTTGGAGAGACGTGGAATCTTGTGCTGACCACCGAGCTTTCCCTTGCTTTTGAGCCATTCGTCGAAAAGTCCAGGCTTGGCGACAATGATTTCGAGGGGCTGGAGAGTGATGTCCTTGTGGCGCTTCGCCTCATAGTCTGAATTGATAGCTTGGAGCGAGCGGTCAAGGATGGTGGCAAATTCCTCGATGGAGGCAGGTGCCTTGGCGAAATCAATAATCCATTGGTGTCGGCACTTGGCATCGCTGTCCATAAAGATGGGCGCAGCTGTGTAGTCTTTCACCTGCGCTCCTGTTGCCACACAGGCTTGCAGGAGTCCTTTCTCGGCATTGTCAACAATGAGTTCTTCACCGAAGGCGTTGATGAAGTGCTTGGTGCGTCCAGTGATGGAGAATTTGTATGGGTCTTTCTGTGAGAACTTCACCGTGTCGCCGATGAGGTAACGCCAAAGTCCACAGTTGGTGCTGATGATCATGGCGTAGTTGACACCCAATTCCACATCCCACAAGGGCACAATCTTGCTCTCGTCGATGGGGAGACCGCTGTCGTTGAGATTGTCCATTGGACAGAACTCGTAGAAAATGCCATAATCAATCATTAGAAGCATGTTGGGGTCGGAGAGGTCATTCTGCAAGCCAAAGAAGCCTTCGCTGGCATTGTAGGTCTCCATATAATGCATGTTGGGCAACCCGATGATGTTCTTGTATTGCTCACGGTAAGGGGTGAAAGCCACGCCACCATGGAAGAACACTTCGAGGTTGGGCCACACTTCGTCAAGACAGTCAACTCCCTTCAGCTCCATCACGCGATTGAGCACGCTGAGCATCCATGAAGGCACACCGCTGATGTTGGTGATGTTCATGTCCATCGCAGCCTGCGCAATCTTGTCGCGCTTCTCCTCAAAGTCACTCAAGAGAGCAATTTTCTTCTTGGGAACACGGATGACCTTAGCTGCATTTGGAATATTTTCAATGAGGATGGCGCTCAAGTCACCCACTAAACTGTTGGGTGTGTTGAGATTGGGGGAGTGGCTGCCACCGAGGATGAGGCTCTTTCCTGAGAAGAATTTGCTCTTGGGATTGATGTGCAAGTAACTGACAATACAATCAGTGCCGCCGCGGTAATGGATGTTCTTGAGTCCCTCTCCACTGACGGGGATGAACTTGCTTTTGTCGTTGGTGGTGCCTGAAGATTTTGCATACCAGCGCACCACTCCCGGCCACAGGATGTCTGCTTTTCCCTCGCGCATCTTTTGAATGTAACTCTTCAGTTCCTCATAGGTGTTTACGGGCACTTGCTGACAGAACTGCTCATAGGTGCTAATCTGCTCATACTGGTGCTTTTCGCCCCATTCCGTCTTTCGCCCTTGGCGGATGAGATGACGGAATATCTTGAGTTGCAAATCTTTTGCGTGGGTGGCGTATTTCTCCAACTGTTTCTGCCTTCTGGAGAAATAAATCTTATTTAGAAATCCTGTTGTGTTCATTGCAATGTGTGATTTTAAGTGCAAAGATACATATAAGTGGGGGAAAAACCAAATATATTTGGATTTTTCACTTTTTACTCCTCACTTTTCACTTTCCCTCTTCTTCCTGCATTTTGTATCCCTGCCAGCAGTTCCTTGTCGTGCTTAATGCGTTTAAGTGCCTGTTTGGCGGCATTTTGGTCACTCTCTTTCTTGCTGTATCCGTCACCCGTACCACATGAGATGTTTTCTATCAGCACGCTGGAATGGAAAACGGGTACGTTTTTGTCGTCGCGTGCCTCTTTCTGCGTGAACTCAAACTTGTACCGATATTTCTGACACCATTCAATCAAGGCACTTTTGAAGTTTCTCTCCTGTTTTGCCATGGCATCAATATTGATGTGCTTCTTGAATACTTGCTCTTCCAAGAAACGGTAGCAGTATCGGTAGCCACGGTCAAGGTAGATGGCACCCACGAATGCCTCAAAGGCATTGCCACTCATGAAACTGTTGTGTCCGGTCGTGACGGCACCAGCGTGACGGATGAGTTTGTCTAATCCCAAGTCTTGGGAGAGTTTGTTCAACGAACTGCGACAGACAATGTTGCTGCGCAGGGTTGTCAGGAATCCTTCTTGCTTGTTGCCGTAATGTTTGTAGAGTATGTCAGCAACAATGGCCCCAAGCATCGCATCGCCCAGAAATTCAAGACGCTCATTGTTAATGAAGTGGTGGTTCTGCTCTTGGTATGCCAAGGATTTGTGCATCAGGGCTAAACGGTAGAGCCTGATGTCATGTGGGTAGAAGCCAAGGATGGACTTGAGGCGCAAAAAAGGCTTCTTCTCGCGAACGAAAAGAAGCCTTATTCTATCTATGAAATCCGCAATCACTTGAACCTAAGGAAAAAGCGTTTGGGATGAATCCCAAGATTACTGATATTTCTTGAAGATGACACTTGCATTGTGACCACCGAAACCGAAGGTGTTGCTGAGTGCAACACGTACCGTACGCTGCTGAGCCTTGTTGAAGGTGAAATTGAGGTTGTAATCAATTTCAGGATCTTGGTCATCGTCAGCATGGTTGATAGTTGGAGGTACAATGTCATTCTTAACAGCAAGGATGCTGATCATCGCTTCAACAGCACCAGCAGCACCGAGGAGGTGACCTGTCATGGACTTGGTTGAGCTGATGTTCAACTTATAGGCTGCGTCGCCAAACACTTCCTTGATGGCTTTTGCCTCGGAAATGTCACCCACATGCGTAGATGTGCCATGTACGTTGATGTAATCCACATCTTCAGGCTTGATGCCTGCGTCTTTGAGTGCGCGCTCCATAACGAGCTTTGCACCGAGACCTTCGGGGTGTGTGGCTGTGATGTGATATGCATCGGCAGACATGCCAGCGCCAATCATCTCAGCATAAATCTTGGCACCACGAGCCTTTGCGTGCTCCAGTTCCTCAAGAATCAGGATACCAGCACCTTCACCCATGACGAAACCGTCGCGGCTTGCGCTGAAAGGACGGCTTGCCTTTTCTGGCTCATCGTTGCGAGTGGAGAGTGCCTTCATGGCATTGAAACCACCTACGCCCGATGCGAAAATAGCAGCCTCTGCACCACCTGTCACCATAGCATTGGCTTTACCCAAGCGGATGAGGTTGAATGCGTCAGCAACAGCGTTGGAAGAAGATGCGCATGCAGAAGTTGTTGTGTAGTTAGGTCCACGGAATCCATACTGAATGGAGATATGACCAGAGGCAATATCAGCAATCATCTTCGGAATGAAGAAAGGATTGAATTTAGGACCTAATTGAGGACCATTGATGGCATAGTTGCCAGCCTCTTCCTCGAAAGTCTTGATACCTCCGATACCTACACCGAGCACAACACCTATTTCGTTCTTGTCAACAACTTCAAGGTCCATGCCTGAATCGTCAATGGCCATCTTAGCTGCAGCAAGAGCATACTGAGTGTAAAGGTCCATCTTGCGTGCCTCCTTTCTGTCAATGAAGGCAGAGGAGTCAAAACCTTTCACTTCGCATGCGAACTGAGTCTTGAACTGTGAAGCGTCGAAATGAGTAATAGGACCAGCGCCGCTCTTGCCTGCCTTGAGGTTTTCCCAAGACTCCTCAGCTGTGTTGCCGAGTGGAGTCAGAGCGCCAAGACCTGTTACAACAACTCTTTTTAATTCCATAATTACTTAGCGTTCTGCTCGATGTAAGCAATAGCGTCGCCAACAGTAGCGATCTTTTCAGCCTGATCGTCAGGAATATTGATACCGAAAGCCTTCTCGAACTCCATGATGAGCTCCACAGTGTCAAGTGAGTCAGCACCGAGGTCGTTTGTGAAACTTGCTTCTGGCTTTACTTCTGCTTCGTCAACGTTGAGCTTTTCAACGATGATAGATTTTACTCTTGATTCAATTTCAGACATAATCTTAAATGTTTAAATGTTAATGATTATTTTCTATTTAGTCGCTTTTGTTTTCGTTTCGTGGTGCAAAGGTAGGAATAATTCTTTGATTTCTGCAAAAATATTCCCATAAAAAGCATATTTCTTGCACAATCAGTATATATTTGTGCAAGAAATGCACGAAAAGCACCTCTTTTTATCTCTCCGCTTTACAATTGTCAGTCTTCGCGATTGGCGCGTTTTCTTTCCAGATGGTCAAGGATGATTTTACGGATTCGCATACTCTTCGGAGTCACCTCCACATACTCGTCTGCCTTGATGTACTCCAACGCCTCTTCCAAAGAAAGTTGAACGGGTGGAATGATGTGTGCCTTTTCGTCTGTGCCGCTCGCGCGTACATTAGTTAATTGCTTTGCCTTGGTCACGTTAATGACCAAATCTATCTCATGCACGTGCTCACCCACCACTTGACCAGCATATACCGTGTCTTGTGGGAAGATGAAGAATTTGCCTCTGTCTTGCAGATGGTCGATGGCGTATGCAAAGGCTGTGCCGCTCTCCATCGCAATCAGTGAACCATTCGTGCGACGTGTCAGTTCTCCTTTGAAAGGCTGGTAATTCTTGAAGCGGTGTGCCATGATTGCCTCACCTTGACTGGCAGTGAGCACATTCGTGCGCAGTCCGATGATGCCGCGCGAAGGAATTTCAAACTCGATGTTCACACGGTCACCCTGTGCTTCCATACTTGTCATCTCTCCTTTGCGTCGAGTCACCATATCTATCATCTTGCTGGAGAATTCTTCGGGAACATTGATGGTCAGCTCTTCCACTGGCTCACATTTCACCCCGTTGATTTCCTTGAAAATCACTTGTGGCTGACCTACTTGCAGCTCATACCCTTCACGGCGCATCGTCTCAATCAACACGGACAAATGCAGCACACCACGTCCGCTTACAATCCATTGGTCAGTCGTGCCATCTTTAGTCTCCACACGCAAGGCGAGATTCTTCTCCAGCTCCTTATACAGACGATCACCTATGTGGCGGCTTGTGCAGAACTTTCCTTCCTTGCCGAAGAATGGTGAGTTGTTGATGGTGAAGAGCATTGACATCGTAGGCTCGTCAATGGAGATAGTGGGCAATGCTTCAGGCTCCTCGAAATCACATATTGTATCGCCAATCTCGAAATTGCTCAATCCGATGACAGCACAGATGTCGCCTGAGCTTACAGACTCGGCAGCCCTGTGTCCCATACCCTCAAATGTGTGCAATTCCTTGATTTTCGTCTTCTCGCTGCTACCGTCACGATGCACAATCGTAATGTTCTGGCCAGCCTTCAGAGTGCCGCGATGCACACGCCCCACAGCAATACGTCCCGTATAAGTGGAATAGTCGAGCGATGTAATCAGCATCTGAGGTGAGCCTTCCAGTTGCTCTGGAGCAGGAATCGTTGAAAGGATTGTATCCAGCAGATAAGTGATGTCGTTCGTGGGTGTCTTGTAGTCAGGACCCATCCATCCCTGCTTGGCAGAGCCATACACCACGGGAAAGTCCAGCTGGTCTTCCGTCGCATTCAGAGAGAACATCAGGTCAAACACCATCTCATACACTTCCTCGGGACGGCAATTGGGCTTGTCCACCTTGTTCACCACCACCACGGGTTTCAGTCCAATCTCCAACGCCTTTTGTAACACAAAGCGCGTCTGAGGCATCGGACCCTCAAAGGCGTCCACCAGCAGGATGCAGCCATCTGCCATGTTGAGCACACGCTCCACCTCACCACCGAAGTCTGAGTGTCCAGGGGTGTCAATGACGTTAATCTTAGTGCCTTTGTAATTGATGGAGACATTCTTCGACAAAATTGTGATGCCGCGCTCACGTTCCAGTTCGTTGTTATCCAAAATCAAGTCGCCTGTCTGCTGATTCTCACGAAAAAGGTTTCCGGCAAGCAACATCTTATCGACCAGCGTCGTTTTTCCGTGGTCAACGTGTGCAATAATTGCAATGTTTCTGATATCCTGCATGTCTATTGATTATCTAAATCGGGTGCAAAGGTACGAAATAATTGGGAATTAGGAATTTTCAAGTTTCGCAAGTGCTCAACTTCTTTAGGAGTTAAGGAGTTAAAGGAGTTATCGCTACGCTTAGGAGTTAAGCCGTTACCTTGCAAATGAGATTCCCGCCAGCCTGAGTATCGGCTTAACTACTTAACTACTGACTACTTAACTACTTCAGAAACTTGAAAAGATTACTTTTGTCTAATGGGCAGTTTGGACTATTTTTCAAAAAAAATGCACAAATATTGTGTGTGATTACACCATTTTTCATATATTTGCATCCGAATTGCGAATAAAGGTGATTCATTCAAGGATGTTAAACTTAAAAAACATATGAAAAAGTTATGAAAATCAAAGCAGATTATGCTAATGCACCTCAGTGGAAAGTATTGACCGTGAAGGCTACATTGCCAGAAGAACTGAAATGTTTGGACGAGATTGCCCACAATATGTGGTGGGTGTGGAATTATGAAGCACGTGACTTGTTCCGCGACCTCGATGCTGAATTGTACCATGATGTGAAACACAATCCCGTGATGCTCTTGGAGCAACTCACATACGCTCGTAAGGAAGAGATATTGAAAGACAAGGGGCTGATGAAACGCGTGAAGAATGTGTATGGTGAGTTCAAGAAATATATGGATGTGAAGCCCGACTCCAGCCGTCCTTCAGTGGCATATTTCTGTATGGAATATGGCATTCACTCTGCCCTGAAAATATACAGCGGCGGTCTCGGCATGTTGGCAGGCGACTATGTGAAGGAAGCCTCCGACTCCAATGTTGACATGTGCGCTGTCGGATTCCTCTACCGATTTGGCTACTTCACTCAGAGCCTTTCTATGGACGGACAGCAGATAGCCAACTACGAGGCACAAAACTTTGGCAGCCTGCCCATCGAGCGTCAGCTTGACGAGGAAGGTAATCCGCTTGTGATAGATGTGCCCTACAATAATTACCATGTGTATGCCAGTGTTTGGCGCGTGAATGTGGGACGCGTGAAGCTCTATCTGCTTGATACTGACAACGAGCAGAACTCTGAATACGATAAGCCCATCACGCATTCTCTTTATGGTGGTGACTGGGAAAACCGTCTGAAGCAAGAAATCCTTCTTGGCATCGGTGGTATGTTGCTCCTCAAGCGATTGGGCATCAAGAAAGATATCTACCACTGCAATGAAGGTCATGCCGCCCTCTGTAACCTGCAGCGACTCTGCGACTACATTGATGAGGGACTTACTTTCAACGAGGCCATGGAGCTTGTGCGTGCCTCTTCCCTCTACACAGTCCACACCCCTGTGCCTGCAGGACACGACTATTTCGACGAAGGTCTTTTCGGTAAATACATGGGTGGTTATCCTCAAAAACTTGGCATCTCTTGGGATGAGTTCATCGGCATGGGACGCACTAACCCAGATGACCACAGCGAGAAGTTCTGCATGAGTACCTTCGCTTGCAACACCTGTCAGGAAGTCAATGGCGTGTCCATGCTTCATGGTAAAGTTTCCCAAAAGATGTTCGCCAATATCTGGGCAGGCTACTATCCAGAAGAAAACCACGTGGGTTACGTCACTAACGGCGTACACTTCCCCACATGGGCTGCCACTGAATGGCGTAAGATATATGACAAGTATTTTGACAAGAACTTCCTCCACGACCAGTCGAACGAGTCCATCTGGCACGGCATCTACAATTGTCCTGACGAAGAAATATGGGCTACTCGCATGGCGCTCAAGAAAAACCTCTTCGACTATGTTGAGATACAGTTCCGCAACACTTGGCTGAAAAATCAGGGTGACCCTTCGCGTCTTACCAAGTTGGCAGAACGCCTTAACCCCAATTCCCTTGTCATCGGCTTCTGCCGACGCTTTGCCACCTACAAGCGTGCTCACTTGCTCTTCACCGACCTTGAGCGTCTGGCACGCATCGTCAACAACCCTGAACGCCCCGTTGTCTTTCTCTTTGCGGGTAAGGCACACCCTGCCGATGGTGCAGGACAGGGACTCATCAAGATGATATACGAAATTTCTCAGCGCGAAGAGTTCCAGGGCAAAGTCATCTTTGTCGAAGACTACGATTACATGCTTGCACGCAACCTCGTGAGTGGAGTGGACATTTGGATGAACACGCCTACCCGTCCGCTCGAAGCCTCTGGCACATCGGGCGAGAAAGCAGAGATGAACGGTGTTGTCAACCTCAGTGTGAAAGACGGTTGGTGGCTCGAAGGCTATCGCGAAGGTGCAGGATGGGCACTTACCGAGCATCGCACCTACCAGAATCAGGAGCTTCAGGACAAGCTCGATGCAGCCACCATATACTATCTCTTGGAAAATGAAATAGCTCCTCTCTACTATGACAAGGATGAGAGTGGCATCTCAAGGGGTTGGATTAAGGTTATCAAGAACTCTATTGCTCAGATAGCCCCCCACTACACGATGAAACGCCAGTTGGATGACTATTACTCCAAGTTCTATGAGAAAGAAGCCCGCCGCTACAAGGAAATCGCCAAGGACAACTACCGACTTGCCAAGGCACTCGCTCAATGGAAAGAAACCGTGGCTCAGCGTTGGGACGCTATTCGGGTGGTGAGCTCCGAGTGGAATTTCCCTGCTACGGGAGGTGAAGCAGGAGGACATTACCAACTTAAGTATGTCATCGACGAGCAAGGACTCAACGATGCCATCGGATTGGAGAAAGTGAACATCTGGATTGATAAAGATGGCGAGGAGAAGGTCTTCTCTGTAGAGCCGCTCACCGTCACCGCTCATGAAGGTAATAATTACACTTTCGAAGCCACCCTCACACCCCAGCAGTTCGGACAGTATAAGAGTGCTGTGCGCATGTATCCTAAGCATCCGCTCCTTCCTCACCGTCAAGACTTCTGCTATCTCAAGTGGTTGGAACTTCCAGCATTCAACAATTAGAAATCAGATATATAAAACGACAATGAAAAAAAGTGTACTGTTTTTATTGATGCTGATGGCAGGAACATTCTCTTTTGCCCAAAGCAAGCGTGAACTGGTGCGTGAACGTGTGGATGATGTGTTGCGCAAGAACTATGAGAAAGGTAATTTCGATACACTCTACATGACGCGTCCGGACAGCAAGTTGACTCTGAAGCTGAGAGGCAATGTTTCTGGTTATTATATAAGTGGAAAAAACACTGTGGATGGTAACTATTTCCGCACCAAGTTGAACACTGATGCCCGCGCCACTGTCAGTGCAGCTGCCACCTATTATGGAGTGACGGCTGGTGTGGCTCTCAATCCCGCTCGTCTGGCAGGCAAGAACAAGGATTTGGAACTGAACCTCAATTTCTATGGCAATCGTTTCGGCTTGGAAGCGAATTATCAAAACTCTGAGACACTCTCTGGCGACATCCACCACAATGACGGCACTTTCCATCTCTATAGAGGTGACCTGAAAATGGCATTAGTCACCGTAACGGGATATTATGCTTTCAACTACCGCCATTTCTCCTATCCTGCCGCTTTTACGCAATCTTACATCCAGAAACGTTCTGCAGGTTCCTGGCTTGTAGGTTTCACGTGTCAGGGAGGAAGAATCAAAAGCACCGAGGATGCGCCTGCCATAGTGAGTGACACCCGTTTGTCCATGTTTAGTTTTGCTATTGGTGGCGGTTACGGCTACAACCTCGTGGCTGGTAAATGGCTCTTTCATGCCTCCGCACAACCCTGTCTGATTGTCATCAGCGACAACGACACGAAACTGAATGGCGTGAAGCGCGACGAGGACACCCATTTCCCAGAGGCGATTGTCAATAATCGCGCTGCCATCGTTTATAATATCAACAAGAAATACTTTGTGGGTTCCAACTTCCTCTTCAACACCACGCTTTGGGGTGATGTTGATGAGTACACCCGTCAGACAAAATGGCGTGCCCGTGCTTTTGTGGGAATAAGACTATGAGGAATGCGTTGCCCCTCTTCCACAACTACTAAGTAGATGTCGGCAAACCGCCGATGGCGCTTGGGGCAAAGTTCCCAAGAACTTCATTAAAATGGTGCTTGGGGCAAAGCTCCCAAGAACTATCTGAAAGAAACATAGATAAAAACAAGCAAGGATATAACAAATATTTTTGCTTGTTTTTTGGTTCACTCGTAAACACCTGTGTCTGTCTTAAACAAAATACACTCGCAAGAAATTAAACCACGGATTTAGCCGATTAAACGGATTTATAATTTTCGACCACGAATTTCACGAATTGGGAGAGCCTTGGCGGCTCTTGGGAAACCATCCGGACGGGGCTTTCGCCAAGAAAGCAAATAATTCGCATTCGTCAAATTCGTGGTCAAAAAATCCGCATTCTATGTTAAATTCCTAATAAATTTCTCGTTTTAACTGTAAATTTAACACTTTGACCTTCATGCCACCTTGAGTGCTGCATAATAGTCGT
>ONDH01000023.1 GCA_900316505.1 uncultured Prevotellaceae bacterium | reverse complement strand
ACGACTATTATGCAGCACTCAAGGTGGCATGAAGGTCAAAGTGTTAAATTTATAGTTAAAACGAGAAATTTATTAGGAATTTAACATAGAATGCTGATTTAACGGATTTATTTATCCCGATTATGACAGATTCAGATTTCCGCTTTCTTGGCGAAAGCCCATCCGGATGGTTGCAAGAGCCGTGCGAGGCTCTAATCCGATTAATCAGAATCAATCTGAGTAATGGCTTATCCATAAGCGAAAATCTGTTTAATCCGCAATCTGTGGTTAAAAACTTGTTTATATAAAAACATACCCCTTTGGGATGATTAAGCTGATTCAGCAGATTTATGGGATTTATCCAAATCCACACACAGGGTTTTACTGGTGAACCTTTTTTTGATTCCCAATTATCATTTTTTATTTATCTTTTAGCGTAGCGCCGCGCGAGGCGTTCCATCCGTGTCATCCGTGCTATCCGTGTGAGCTTTTTTATTTCTCACAGATTCCACAGATTTCACAGATTTTTTTTGCTCCCCTTTGTCATTTATCATTTAGCGCAGCGTATGGTTAAAGTTAATTGGTTAATAGGTTAATTTCATTCTTGAGCCCTCAACATTACACATTTTTATCCTATTCTGTTTCATATTACTCTTGGTGCTCCATTAGGGTTAGCACTAAACCTATCCTGCCACTCTCCATTTGCTCGCCCACAGTCGTTGAGGTATCTCACCCATACAGGTGTCGGTGTCTCACCCATACATGTGTTTGTATCTCACCCATACACCCAACGAGGTCTCACTCATAGAGTCTTCCTTTGGTGTTCCTTTAGTACTCCTTTAGTCCTTTAGTGCTCCTTGTGTTCGTAGTGGTAAGATAGTGATAAGGTAGTAGGTTCGTAGTGGTAAGGTGGTAGGTTGTTTGTAGTTGTTAACTGTCAACTCAAATAGTTCTTCCATTTTTTTATCTTGCGATTCTTACATCCCGTATGGCAACTCCTAATTGGCTTCGCCGAAGATGCTCATGCTCGGCATAGTTCAAACAAATTTGACCTCTGCACTCACTCAACCGCATCTTTCCTAACTCCTAACTCCTCCATGCAAAGGTTAAAGTTAATTGGTTAATAGGTTAAAAAATCATTTTGGGAATCTCGTATTTACGGATTTTTCATTCAATCCTTTCGTTCAAATCAAATTATTTTTGAAAAAAGTTATAGAAATGTTTGGAGGTGTCATATGGATTACCGATATTTGCAATGCCTTCGGGTAAAACCGAGGCAGACATATTAGAAGCGCGTACGCTTATTTTCCCGAAAGTGAATCTGGACAATTCGCAAACTCAGGAAAGGTTAATGCACGAAACACTCGTGTGAAGAAGAAAAGCCGTATCACGCTCTACTTCGATTGTATGATGTTGATTACAGTTCACACTGTACACATATACGTCGAAGGTGTGAGCTGTATTTAGACTATTCTTTTCACACGGGTCAGTCCAGAACCCACTTTCGGAGAATCAGGCAAAGGCTCACACCTTTCTTTTGTGCCTTATTTTACGACCTTAAGTGAAACCATGCTATTGAGCCATAGCATACCTGACGAGGGATTATATGGCAACCATGACACAATCCTCGAGGAAAACACTGAGAGCACTCCAAGTTATCTTGGGGAGTCTTTTCTTGCTGTGTGGTTGCGCTATTTATCTGTTGTTCAGGAGTACATCCCTCAATATCTACCAATGGTGCTCAGCTATAGGGCTGTCTTCTACTATTGATGCCATGCGAGTATATACACAGACATGGTATCTCCCTCACATCGTGCGATACTGCCTTCCAGACGGGCTGTATTGTGCAGCTTACCTTCTGATGATGGATGCTGTTTGGAAAGAGGACAAAAACTTATTGAAATATGGTGTTCTGTTCATTGTTCCCATTGCCACTATCAGTAGTGAACTGCTCCAATATGTGGGTTTTGTACCAGGAACTTTTGATATTTACGATTTTCTTTGCTATTCTATACCAACGGCTATATACATTATCTATAATAGAAAAGATTTATGTTCAATACTTAATATTCAATAACTATGAAAAAGTACATTTTTCCCATATTAATTATGGCAATTTTTGCCGTAGGCTTTGCGGCATCGGATGACAATGGTTCTGATTCCGATACATCTGCCACTAATAACTCAACTGTGGAGAGCAATGAGTCTATGGATGAAAGCACTTCATATACAGATGAATCAGATGGAGTAGAAGACCCCACAAGTGACCGATACGCTTGGTTGCAGGGGCATTGGGTATATGAACAAGGTAGCTATAAAGGTCATCTGATTATCAATGGCAATAGGATTACCCAATATAGCAGTATGAGTTCCCAACGAGATGAATATCCATTCAGGATAGAGGATGGTGCTATTAAAGCAACCGTAATTGATGGCATGGATATGGTCATCAACATAGATTTCACCAATCACAGATTAGATTATGGTGATGGGCAATGGATGCATAAAGCTGGAGAAACAAGTTATGATGACACTACAAGCAGTACAGACATCGCTAACGCCAGAAGCTATGCACGTCTCAAAGAATTGGGGAGAAAAGGAACTGAACTGACGGACGAGATTGCCAGCATGAGAAGAACGGGACAAATGGACCTTGTACGCTTCACGTCTCTTTCACAAGCAATCCTTGGTGTCAAGCAGGAACAAATCAGTATAGCAGAAAGAATAGGTGATGCTGAGTTGATTTATGAATATCAACAACAGTACAGCCAAACTGCAGAAGCCCTCCGAATGATGGAAAATGGTTATTAAATGAAATTCACATATAAAAAGTCAAGACTATGAGAACAAGAATTTTTACATTGTTGGTGGTGACATTGATGCTCACCCCACGGGTTTTTGCACAAGAGTTTTCTAATAAGGGCTTATTGTATCGTGTCTTTTCGGAGCAAGAAAAGGCCGTAGAATTGACTGGCTTTAAGAAGAAAGCAAAGGGAGAACTCATCATACCCGAAGTTGTTTCTTATAAAGGGAACAAATACGCTGTTGCTGTTATTGCAGAAGAAGCCTTTCGTGATTGTTCGGAAATCACAAATGTGGAAGGGAACTCCATAAAACTCGTTAAGAAGTATGCTTTTTGTGGATGTAACAACCTTCAGAAGGTGTCATTCTCCAATCAGTTGCAGTATGTTATGGAAAATGCATTTGCAAACTGTAAGATGCTAACAGATATCTCTTTAGGAAACAATCTGTACAGCCTTGGAAGAAATTGTTTCAAAGGATGTGAGAAACTTGAAAGACTCTCTTTGGGTAATTCATTAAAAACAATAGAAGCAGGTTTCATCAATGGAACAAAGATAACAATGGTTGTTTTGCCAAATTCTTTAACGAACATTAATGCAAACGCCTTTTCTGGCTGCAAGCAATTAAAGTCTGTAACTTTTAGCAATTCATTGAAATCCATTGGGGCAGGTGCCTTTGTAGAAACAGGTCTCACTGCTATTATTCTGCCCAATTCGTTGACCACTCTTGGAGAAGATGCTTTTGCTGATTGTAAAGATTTAAGATCTGTTACTTATGGAAATTCCTTGAATTCTATTGGAGCACGTGCCTTTGTACGAACAGGTATCACCTCTATCATATTTCCCAATTCGTTGATAGATATCGGGAAAGACGCATTTGCAGAATGTCGTGAGTTATCTACAATTACTTTTGGTGAAGGCTTAAAGAATTTGGGTGAGGGAACATTCTCCCATACAGGAATAACTTCACTTACTCTTCCTAACTCATTATTAAATATTTCTGATAGAACTTTCGAAAATTGTTCATCATTGCAGCACGTTCAATTTGGAAAAGGCATTAGAACTATCGGGAATAGAGCTTTTGCCAATTGTTCAAGATTGTCTGTGGATTTGTCAGATGCCGTTGTTGATATTGCATCATCAGCATTCGTCGGCTGTAATGAAATAATAACATGCGAATATTCCCTTCCCGGCTTAGCAAGAATTTTGTCGCAAAATAAATATCAAAATGTTTGTGAATTCACGGAAGGAATAGCATGGGTAAATAAAAATGGCAAGTACGGAGCTATTGACAAGCAGGGAAAAGAAATAATTCCTTGTATATATAAAGTTCTTCTTGGCAGTCCTGAATTTCACGAAGGGCTTGCAGCCGTTAATAAAGATGAGAAATGGGGATTTATTGATAAGACAGGAAGAGAAGTTATTCCATGCATATATGATTGGGCTTTCGATTTCTCAGAAGGACTTGCAGAGGTAAGGAAAAACGGAAGATGTGGCTTTGTTGACAAAACAGGAAGAGAGGTTGTTCCATGCAAATATGATGAGGTCGGAAGTTTTTATAATGGACTTGCTCGTGTGAAGGAAAACGGGAAATGGGGATGTATTGATAAGACTGGTTCAATCATAATACCATTTAGATACAAAAAAATAGGTTGGTTTAGGGAGGGCTTTGCATGGGTCAATGGCACAAATGGTCGGTTGGGATTTATTGATAAAAACTGGAGAGAACTCACCCCGTTTATATATGAACAAGCTAATGTTTTCAAAAACGGTTTCGCATGGGTCATGAGAAACGGGAAATATGGTTTTGTTGACAAGACAGGAAGAGAAATAGTTTCTTGTATATACGATGTGGTGAAAGATTTCTCAGAAAATGGAGTTGCTAGTGTGAAAAGAAACGGAAGGTATGGATGCGTAGATAAGACAGGAAAGGAAATCATACCATGTATTTATGACAATGTTATAACATCTTCTCAAGGAATGATAATAATCAAAAAAGAAAACAAATGGGGGGTGTTTAATAGAATGGGAAAAGCTATAACACCATATATATACGATTGGGTGTCTGATTTTTCCGAAGGACTTGCAGCAGTAAATAAAAGTGGGAAATGGGGATTCATTGATATTACAGGAAAGGAGGTTATACAATGTGAATATGGTAAAGTAGGCAATTTCTGTGCAGGGTTTGCAGATGTTTCCCAAAAAGGTAAAATGGGACTAATTAATACAACAGGAAGAGAGGTGATTCCTTGTATATATGATGGGATAATGATATATAAAGATTTACTCTCAGATGGATTTGTATGTGTGGAGAAAGCAAATAAATATGGTTTTTGTGATGTTCATGGTAAGGAAGTAATTCCATGCGAATATGATTACTATTATTCTCATTCTTTCAAGGAAGGGCTTGTAGTAATGAGGAAAGATGAGGAATGGGGATTTGTTGACAAAAAAGGAAGAAGCACATTTGACTATCAACAATAAATAATAAAGAATATGGCACGATATTGTAAAAATGGTCACAAGGTGGATGACCAAATGAATTTTTGTCCGCAATGCGGAGCAGAAGTGACGGATAAACAGTTCTGCAAGAAATGTGGACATGAGCGTGTCGGAGATGAACAATTCTGCTCCAATTGTGGTATGCCTTACAAAACGGAAGGTTTGTCTGTCATCAACAATAAGGTTCTCGGCAGAAGTGGCGCATTTTTCAAGAAAATTCCACGCTCTCTCATAATAGGATTACTGGCTTTATTCATTGTCGGTGGTGGCCTGTTTTATTGGTTCTTCATCAGAACAGATTATTCGTTCGAAGGGTTGGCTAAGACACTCGCAGAGAATGACATTCAAGGTGCAGGAGTTTTTTCTGAAGGATTAGTCATGGTAAGCAATGATGATTGGAAAATAGGATATATGGATAAAAAAGGAAATCTTATAGTCCCTTGTAAGTATGACATGGAAGAGGATGCCCATTATTCCACTACTTCAGAAGGGCTGACCAAAGTGATTAAGGATGGTAAGTATGGTTTTATAGACAAAAAAGGTGAAGAAGTCATCCCATGTAAATATGATTGGGCTGAAGATTTTTCCGAAGGTCTTGCAGCTGTACGCCAAGATGAAGATTGGAGGTTTATTGATAAGACGGGAAAAGTGTTCTTGGATCTATCTGATAAGCAGTATGGGGGTGTTGGTAATTTCAAAGAAGGGCTTGCGTCTGTGTGCAATGATGAGGAGAATTGGGGCTTCATTGATAAAAAAGGAAAAGAAGTTATTCCATGTATTTATGGTCATGTATATTCTTTTAGCGAAGGACTTGCAACAGTATACAAAGATGGTGGTAATTGGGGCTTCATTGATAAAACAGGAAAAGAGGTTATTCCATGTAAATATGGATGGGCTAATTCTTTTTCTGAGGGGCTTGCTGTAATATGTCAAGACGAAAAATATGGTGTCATTGACAAGAACGGGAAAGAGGTTGTTCCTTGCCAATATGAGAATATTGGTGATTTCTCAGAAGGGCTAGCTATAGTATATTCTGATTGGAAAATTGGATACATGGACAGAAATGGCAAAATCGTAATACCTTGTATCTATGATGCAGAGGAGGATGGTGAAATAGATGGATCCTTCTCCAATGGACTTGCTCTTGTATCAAGAGATGGACAATATGGCTTCATTAACAAACAAGGAAAAGAAGTCATTCCATTAGGAAAGTATGATTCTGCCGAATGTTTTTCTGAAGGTCTTGCAGCTGTAAGCAAGGATGGCATTTGGGGCTTTATCAACACAAAAGGAGAAAGTACATTTGACCATCTTCCCGAATCTCAATTGATTGCCATGAAGGAGAGGCAAGAGAAGAAAAGGGAAGAGGAACAAAGAAAGTGGGAAGAAGAGAATAACCCAGCAAAAATATTCTATAGAACAGCATCCCAGAATACATACGCATGGCTGTGTAATAGGAATGGGTGGTATGGAGGAGTCCCATGTCTATTCTTTTATCCATCTGGTGAAAGGGCAGGTGCCGTGTCGTTTGTTGTCTTCTCTGACTATCAATTTAATGAATGTATTTACTATAATGGAGCCTCTGGCAAAGGAACATATACTATTTCGGATAATTTCATAACATGTGACATTGTACGCAGAAACCTTTTCACGGATAAAGTTAGTACGCTTCATTTAATGTTTGAAATCATCAATGAGGGAGAAGGGGTCACTCTTTCTCTTATAGGAGAAAATATAGAGGTCTTGTATCAACAAATAAGCAGACCACGATGGGATCCATTTCATGAGCAAAAATAAGTATAAAGAAACACCATTATGGCGTTTACATGGAGCAGGACGTTATTTGGGAAATATAAAGATTGTTGATGACATCTATCGTGATTGTGCGGTTTTCTAATGTTATTCAGCAATAATGATGGTTTTTATAATATCGAACGACAATAAATCATTTATGTTTAACAATTAAAAATGAAAAGATTATGAGAAAGTATTTGTTAACATTATCAATCGTGGCATTGTTTGCTATCGGTTTTGCCGCATCTGATGATTCAAAGTCAGATATTGAGATGCTTCAGGAAGAAGTGAGTAAAATGATGATTGAAAAAACGAAAGAAAAAGGACAAACCTTGAAGATTTCGAATTTCAATTTGATACATCAAGACGGCAACATCTATACGGGTTTAGCGACTTGTACCCTTGATGGTAAGAAAGTGGATTTAGATGTAAATGTCGTATATGATGGAAATAACTTCCAGGCAGAGTGGGCTCCTACAGCAGAGTACCAACAGAAGGCGTGGGAGGAAGCATGGGATCAAGCCGAAAAAGACTATGACAAAGCTGTAAAAGATGCTGAAGAAGAAGCGAACAGAGCGGCACAAAAATTGGAGGAGGAATGGAATAGAACGGAACGGGAAATGAGGGAGGAACAGGATAGGCTTGAACGTGATTTAGAGTGGGAATTAGCAACACAATATTAAAAAAGATAAGAAACATCACTCCTCACAGGTTAAAGGGTTCTATCTGTGAGAGGTGGAATGAACAACAAAAGGAATCTGTAACATAAAAATATGATTTACAATCCATATCCACAAGTTGACCTACCATTTGGCAAAGACAACAAATACTTTAAGATTTTGTTTGATGCAATATGTAAAGTTGAGAAACGATATTTGTATTATGATGTAAAGAGTGCAGATGTCCATAAAATAGAAAAAATTAATCACCCTCATTTGGAAAGAGTTTTTGCTTACGAGGTATATCGTCAGTGGGGGAATTTGATTGAGAAAAGTTGTGATCACTCCCTCATACTCAATGCGGAACTTGATAAATTTATAGAAGATGGGGATATTATTCTCGAATCAGAACAATTTAATTGTTCTGATGAAAACAAATTAAAGGTATATCCAGATATAATATTACATCATGATCAAGGTGATGATGACATTCAGAAAATAGTATGCGAGATAAAAAGAACGACTCGAATAACAGGCAAATTAATCTTGGGCGATTTATATAAACTATGTTGCTATATGACTAAGGAGAAATTTCATTCCAAATATAAACCATTTAGGTATGGTGTTTTTCTGCTATCTGGAGGAAAACTTTCTGATATCAGGATTGGGGATTGTGAGAAGATTAGACATGGCGACAGTTGTTGTACTAGTAAAGATCTACAAGATAAATTTAAAGCCATTTTGGGTAGAATAATCTGTGTAGCGTATGATGGAACAACCCTCGAATATGAAACTTTAGATAAAATCTGTCCTGAACTAAAGCAAAACAAAAATGAATTGAATATTGATAATGCTAATCGCATTTCTTAACGCCCTCGTGGTAAACGCCTCAAAACGAAACGTAGTGACAATAGGGACAGAATGTCACGTACTCCAGAATTCTCTATATGTATTGTAATACTGTGATATTGAAGAACTAATTCACTTGTTCCACCAAACACGGGCACCCAGCGCAAAATAACACGCGCTGTAAGAACGAAATATTATGCGCTGAGTGTGCGAAATGAGATGCGCACGGTGCGCACGTAGTTCATCAACACCTTTCAGCGTCACTCGTATACACACTTCAATGTCACTCGTATACAACATCAAACGTCACCAATATACTCAGCTCGATGTCACTAATATTCTCGCTTCTGTGTCAAGGCTATACTCGCTCGTGCTTAAGGGGTATTCTCACTTCTGCTTAAGGGGTATTCTCAAGTCTGTGTAAGGGCTATCCTGATGAAGAATGAAAAAATGAGGAAATGAAAGAATGAAAAAGTTCGCTGAAATGAAAGAATGAGAAAATGAAAGAATGAGGCAGAGAGTTGAATGGCGATACCCAATCAATGAAAATTAGGAATGAGGAATTAGTGAGTTTGTTCACTTTGCTCACAAAGAAATATTTCAAATCCAAACAAATCAAACAAATATATTTTGAGAGATTTTTAAAAGATTTGTTTTATTTGGCTTCGCCGAGCTAAAGGTTCTGCCCGCAGGGCTCTCCTTCCTCACGCCGCGCGAGGCGTTCTTTCGCTTTCATTTTTTCATTTTCTCATTCTTTCATTGTTAAAGTATCGTCGCTCACTTCGAGCAAAGCGCTCACTTCGATAACTTCAATAACTTCGAAAAAAAATAGGTGGAGACGTGTCTCTACCTATTTTTCTTTCAGATGTGAAAGGTTTGTTACTTGATGCCTAACTTCTTGGCGATGGGCTTGGGGATGGCATCCTTGTGGACAAGGATGTTCAAGGTCTTGTATGCCACGAATGCTTTGGAGGCATACCATACACCATTGTACTTGTAATCGGTGCCCCATGAATTTTTCACCATGAAGTACTCTTTGCCGTTCTGGTCTTTGGCAAGTCCGTAAATCAACATGCCGTGGTCGTCTGTGGTTTCCCAGTTGTCGTATGCTTCTTGACGCATCTCCTGTGTGACGGTGATTTCTGGCCATGGACGTGCGGTGTAGGCGGCACGATTGTTGATGCCTCCTGAATTGCCGAACCAGCGGTAGTAGTCACTGCCGTCAGTGTCCTTTGCTTTCTGAAGGTCGGGACATACGGCGATGCCTTCTCGTGAGAAACCGTTCTCGCTGACATCAGCTCCCCATGCGAAGGTGTAGCCGTTCTGCACGGCATTCTCCATCACTTCCATGAACTCGTCGAGGGGCAGGTTGTAGGAAAGTCCCCATCGCCAGTTGTCCTGCACTTCAATGACAAACTGCTCGTAGAAAGGATGGTGGGAGAAGGAGGTGAGGCTGATGTAGTCGTCCATGTTCAAGCCTGTTGATGCCATGAATGACTGTGGTGTGTAGGTCTTCCCATTATAGGTGAACTCTGTAGGGCATTCGCCAAGATAGGTGTCCAGTGTGGCGTTGATGGGTTGGAACCAAATAGGGGAGAGCTTCTTCTGCTTGCCCTTTGCCACTGCGCTCACCATGGGTTCGAGAATGGAGAAGAACTCGGTGAAGTTGGGCAGGGAGTCGCCTTGCAATGTGCCTGGCTCGGGCATGGCTGATTGTGGAATCATACCGTAGTGACGCATGCAATACACGCAGTCGTAGAATGAGCCTCCCTGACTGAAATCCATGTCGCCATGAAGGCGCACGGTTGCTTTTGCACGGTCTTCGTATGTCTTGTGGGCAAGATACATCTCGGAGAAATCCCACTCGCCTTTACCCATTCGTAGCAGTTCTGCCTCGAAGAATCCTAATGAGGAGAATGCCCAGCAGGTGCCGGAATTGTTCTGGTTTTTGGTGGATGTGATTGGAATTTCTTTCACCGTTGTGAATTGGAACCCTTCTTCCTTTTTTACGTCTTGCGCAAAGAGGGTTACACCGACTGCAAATAGTGCAATGGTCATTAATGTCTTTTTCATTTTATTCTATTTTGATTGTTTAACAAATTCTTCTAATTCGTTGATATGATATGGAATAACTTTGTCTCCAATGATTCGGCAACTATCTTCTGTGATGAGGATGTCGTCTTCCAAACGCACTCCTCCGAAATGGCGGAATGGCTCAATGGCTTCGTAATTGATGAAGTCTTTGTGGATGCCTTGTGACTTCCAGAGGTCGATGAGATGTGGGATGAAATAGATGCCTGGTTCGTCTGTCATCACGAAGCCCGCTTGCAACCGTCTGCCACAACGCAGGCAGTTCAGCCCGAACTGGGTGGAGGGTTGCACTTCGTCGTCAAAACCCACGTAGTTCTGTCCAAGCCCTTCCATGTCATGCACATCCAATCCCATCATGTGACCTAATCCGTGTGGCATGAAGAGCGCGTGTGCTCCTGCCTTGACTGCTTCATCGGTGTCGCCTTTCATGAGTCCGATGGCTTTCAGATGTTCTGTTAAGATACGGCATGCTCCCATGTGCATGTCCAGCCATTTCACGTTGGGCCTGGCATTTGCTATCACCCAATCGTGCGCTGCTTCCACGGCGGTGTAGATGTCTCGCTGTTGCTGTGTGAAGGTGCCTGAAATGGGCGTCACGCGTGTGTTGTCTGAACAATAGTTCTCCTTGTTCTCTGCGCCTGCATCGCATAGCATCAACCGTCCTGCTTCCATGGGGGTGTGACTGGGGAATCCATGCTGTATCTCACCATGCATGGAGAGGATGGATTGGAAGGAATAGCGGTCGCCAAGACTCATGGCGATGCCTTCTATGACACCAGCGATGTACTTTTCTGTCACTCCCGGAGCACATAGTTTCATGGCTGTGGTGTGCATCTGATAGCCGATGTCGGCTGCCTTCTTGAGTTCTTCCACCTCTTCCGGCTTCTTGATGGAGCGCATGTCAACAATGGCTTTGATGAGCGTGACGGAAGCCTGTGCGTTTAACTGCAATGGGTGCATGCCGATGAGGTCTGACAGCTGAATCATCAAATCGTGGCGGCACTGAGGAATGTAGTGAATGGGCTTTCCTTGGCTTCTTGCTGTATCAATCGACGTCTTCAGCTCTTTCATGGGTGCTGTGTGTTGCACACCCACCTCGGTTGCCAATTCTTTTACGGATGGCACATAACCATACCAGATGATGTCGTTGATGTCAATGTCGTTGCCGAAGATGTACTCCTTGTCGTTGTCCACATCAATCAGTCCGACCAACCCTTCGCGTTTCAGACCAAAATAGTATAGGAAACAACTGTCCTGACGGAAGCGGTAGGTGTTGGCAGGGTAGTTGTTCGGTGCGTCATTATTGCCGAACAGGAGGATGAGCCCTTCGCCCACACGACGTTTCAGTTCAGCGCGTCGTTGTATGTATATCTCTTTTGCAAACATATAGGTTAATCGTTATGAGGGTGTTGATGTGCAAAGGTAGGAATAATAATGGATAATGAAAAACAAATGATGGAAATTTTCTGTAAAATCATTTCATGCCCAGTTCATGCTTCTTTGACTCATATAGGTTTTTCAGCGTCAGTGCCAGTCGTTTCACCTCGGAGATGTTTTTCTTGTCGTTCTGTTCCACACAGAGATGAACATGGTCGAGATTGCGAAGCACACCGAGCCGTCCACTCTCGTAGCGGTACATGTCCTGCGTGGTTTTCACCTTGTCGATTCCTTTAATCATGTCGTTTAGGTTGGCAATCACACCACTGGCGGGCACTTCATATTCTTGACATGCCTTCCTGTATGCCTTATCTGCTTCTGCCTGATGGCTCTTCACCATCGAAATCTCATGGTTGGTCAACCCCTTCATGTCGGTGCTCAGGTTGTTGGTTGCCATCAGGTACATCTTTTTTGCGCTGATTAACCCATCGGGGGACAGGACGTGTGTCAGTCTGTCGGTGGCAATGTCGAGATTGTTGCAGATGACGGCACATTCCTTGCCGACATGTTCTTTCACCACGATACTATCAGCCAAAAGCTCCTCCCATGATGGTGCCTTCTCATATTCTTCCAGATAGGTGTCGCTATTCAAACCTTTGTCGTCTTTCTTCTCATCACACGCAGTCATTGCCAGGATGGAGGTCAATAGCAAGTAGGGGAGTATCCTTTTCATCGTTTTTGGAATTAGGAATTTGGAATTAGGGGTGTGGAAGTGAAAAGTGAAGAGTGAAAAGGGGATTTTAATTCATAATGCATAATTCATAATTCATAATTAAGCATTCGGCTTTAACTCCTTAACTTCTTTAACTTCTTAACTCCTTGAAAAACTTGTAGAAAAGAAGGGACATATCCTTGTGGACATGTCCCTTGGGTATGTTGCGTTGGTACGATTCAATTATTCCTTAGCGTCGTCCATCTTCTCTTTGAGCGCTGCGAGAGCGTCAATGTCGCCGAGAGAAGTTGAAGCTGCCACGTTCTTGATGACTGGAGCCTGCTCCTTCTGAGGACGGCTTGCCTTCTTAGCTGCTGCTTCTGCCTTCTTAGCTGCCTTAGCTTCAGCACGTGCAACATCTTCGAAGATGCGAGAGTGAGAAAGGATGATGCGCTTAGCTTCCTTGTTGAACTCAATCACCTTGAAGTCGAGGGTTTCGCCGAGCTGAGCCTGGCTGCCATCTTCTTTCACGAGGTGCTTAGGAGTTGCGAAGCCTTCAACGCCACCTTCGAGTGCAATCACAGCGCCCTTGTCAAGCACTTCTGTAATCTTACCCTGGTGTACAGAATCCTGAGTGAACACTTCTTCGAACTTGTCCCAAGGATTCTCTTCCAACTGCTTGTGACCGAGTGAAAGACGACGGTTCTCCTTGTCGATGTCAAGTACCTGTACCTCGATTGGCTCACCAATCTTAGTGAACTCAGATGGGTGCTTAACCTTCTTGGTCCAAGAGAGGTCAGAGATGTGGATGAGACCATCAACACCTTCTTCAACCTCAACGAATACGCCGAAGTTGGTGAAGTTGCGTACCTTTGCAGTGTGCTGGCTTCCGACAGGATATTTCTCTTCGATTTTCTCCCATGGGTCTTCTCTCAACTGCTTAACACCGAGAGACATCTTGCGCTCCTCGCGGTCGAGTGTGAGGATAACTGCTTCCACTTCGTCGCCCACCTTCATGAACTCTTGTGCAGAGTGGAGGTGTGCGCTCCATGACATTTCAGATACGTGGATAAGACCTTCTACACCAGGTGCAATCTCAATGAATGCACCGTAGTCAGCCATCACAACTACCTTACCCTTCACTTTGTCACCAACCTTGAGGTTGGGATCAAGAGCATCCCATGGGTGAGGAGTCAACTGCTTCAAACCAAGAGCAATGCGCTTCTTCTCATCATCGAAGTCGATGATAACGACGTTGAGCTTCTGGTCAAGCTGAACAATTTCCTTAGGATCGCTTACGCGGCCCCAAGAGAGGTCTGTGATGTGGATGAGACCGTCAACACCACCGAGGTCGATGAATACGCCGTAGTTGGTGATGTTCTTGACAGTACCTTCGAGAATCTGACCTTTCTCAAGCTTAGAGATGATTTCCTTCTTCTGCTGCTCGAGCTCAGCCTCGATGAGTGCTTTGTGGCTAACAACCACGTTGCGGAACTCCTGATTGATTTTCACAATCTTGAATTCCATGGTCTTGCCAACGAATGTATCGTAGTCGCGGATAGGCTTCACGTCAATCTGTGAACCAGGAAGGAATGCCTCAGTGCCGAGCACGTCAACAATCATACCACCCTTTGTGCGGCATTTTACGAAACCCTGTACGATTTCGTCGTTCTCCAAAGCAGCGTTCACGCGCTCCCAAGAACGGCTCTGACGTGCCTTCTTGTGAGAGAGAACGAGCTGACCTTTTTTGTCTTCCTGATTTTCAATGTAAACCTCAACGGTGTCACCCACCTTGAGATCTGGAGCGTAACGGAACTCACTGCGTGCAATGATACCTTCGCTCTTGTAGCCGATGTTCACAACAACTTCGCGGTCGTTGATGGAAGTGATAGTACCATCAACAACTTCGTTGTCGTTCACATTGTTGAGAGTGCCTTCGTAGGCTGCTTTCTGGGCTGCTTTGTCTGCAGCGCTCACACCGTCGTTTTCGAATGCCTCCCAATCGAAACCTTCCAGCGGTTTGATGTCTTTAATTGCCATAAATAATAAAAATTGTTTGTTTAATTAATAAAGTTAGACATTATGTTGATAAAATCTAAAATTCACTTGGTGTCTTTGGCTTTCATCCACAAAACGGCTGCAAAGTTAGTGATTTTCTAGCAATTGGCAAAGAATTTTCATAAATAAATGCATTGTGACACCTGTTTTTTTGTAACTTTGCATCATGAAAGTATTAGTAGTCCTTATCTGCCTGTTCTCTCCACTTCTCATTTTATATCTTACCTATAAAAGCGCCATGTTGCGCAAGGTCGGTAGTATCATCATTGCATACATCATTGGTTGCGCATTGGGAATGACGGGATTGATTCCCGACACAACGGAGATTCATGAAACACAAACGCTCGTTGCATCTGTAGCCATTCCTTTGGCGATTCCCTTGCTCTTGTTCTCTGCTGATCTGAAGGCGTGGGCTCGTTTGGCACCTGCCTTCATTAAGTCGACGCTTTTCGGATTGTTGGGATGTGCCATTGCCGTCACCATCGGATTCTTTCTTTATGGTCAACAAGACTCGGCGCTATTCTCAAAAATTGGTGGCATGCTGACAGGGCTTTACACAGGAGGAAACGCCAACCTTGCCTCCTTGAAGATTGCCCTTGGAGTGGATAACGCCACTTACATCCTTGTTTCTGCGTACAGCACTGTGATGAGTGCCATCTATCTTTTTGTCGTTATCATTGTCGGCAAGAAAACCTTGCGGTTCTTGCTGCCTGACTTCAAAGATGACAAGACTGTTGAGGATACCCATATTCAGATTGAAAATCATGATGCCGAATTGTTCTTTGGGCTCTTCAGAAAAGATAATTTGAGGAGTTTGGGTTTTAGTCTCTTGTTAACTATTGTCATTCTTGCTTTGGGTGCAGGAGTGGCGTGCCTTTTCCCAAAAGATGTCTTCCAATCGGTGTTTATCTTAAGCATCAGTTTGTTTTCCATCCTCGCTTCACTCCATCCCAAGGTGCGGAGTCTCAAGCGTACTTTTGAAGCAGGCACATTTTTCATCTTGATTTTCAGTGTGGCTGTGGCATCGCAGGTGAGTTTGAAAACGCTGACAGATGTTGACCCCAATCTGTTCCTGTTCACATTTGTTGCCACCATAGGGACACTCTTGTTTCATGTTCTGCTCAGTGCCATTTTCCGTATCGACACTGATACAACCCTCACTACGAGCATCTCGCTCATTTGTTCGCCTCCATTTGCACCTGTGATGGGGAGTGCTTTGGGCAATAAGGCTGTCATAGGACCAGGCATCGCTGTTGGACTTTTTGGCTATGCCATAGGCACTTATTTTGGTTTTGCTATTGCTCGGTTACTGCCTGCACTTGTGTTTTAAGATATAAGAAATGCCCCTTAACTTGTGAGTCAAGGGGCATTTCTTTGTATTATCTCTTAGAAAATGAGTTGTGCGAAGTTGTAGAGTCCATACTTCCAAACAACGAAGTCGTGCTTGCCTTCTGGGTATTTGATGAGAGTGCAAGGGATGCCTTTCTCATCGCAGAATGCCTTCAGTTGGGTGCTGTTGAACAGCAGACCGTCGGCACCACCGCATACCATCCAAAGGAGTTTGTTTTCCTTCTTCACCTTCTCCACATCGGGAATGAGTTGTGCTGCACGCATGGTGTTGGGTGCTGATGAGAAGCCGCCTACATAGGCAAACTTGTCAAGGTTGCCAAGTCCGAAGTTGAGTGACTGGCCACCACCCATTGACAGACCTGCAATGGCACGATGGTCTTTGTCTGTATATACGCTGAAGTTCTTCTCAATGTATGGGATGAGGCTTCCGATAAGGTCTTTGTCAAATTCTCCGAAAGCTGGTGCGGAACCGTAACCTCCTGAACGTGAATCATCCTTTGCGGCACGTCCGTTAGGCATCACCACGATCATGTCTTTTACTTTTTTGTCGGCATAGAGGTTGTCCATGATGATGTTGGGCACACCGCCGTCGTTCATCCATTCCCACTCGTCGCCACCGATGCCGTGGAGCAGGTAGAGCACGCTGTATTTCTTCTTCTTGTCGTACTTTGGAGGAAGATAGACATTGGCTTTACGAGTGGTGCCGACTGAAGCTGATTGGTACTCGATGAGTTGAACTGTACCACGTTCAATTCCTGCACGCTCTTGGTCGAAACCCTGAGGTGCTGCCTTGTACTCGTCAAATTTAACATCGATGTTCTGCTGTCCGCCAAACATGGACATGGGGATGTTTGGCTCTTGTGCATTGGCTGCCGTCATGGAGAGGCTGAGCAATGCTGCAACATAAATTTTCTTCATTTTTTTGTTTTGTTTAGATAATAAATTGATTAGGTGAATGTCTTTGTTGGTTTTGACGCACAAATGGACTTGTGGTTTAAATGCTTATTCCTTGGGTGCGCTGTTCTTGAACTTGTTCAACTCATCTGCTACAACATCGAAATCATCGGTGAGGGTGAGTTGCAGATTCTTGTATTTGCCCATCTCGACAAGCTTCTCGAGGAATGGATAAACAGGCATTTCCTTTGTCCAGAATTCGGTGCCGAGGAAAATCATAGGACTTGCGAATCCAAAGGACTCGTAATGGTTCTGCACAGCGTCTTGGAAGATTTCCTGCATTGTGCCTGCACTGCCAGGAGTGTAAATGATGCCACCGAATGCGACGGTAAGGATGAGGTCTTCGCGGATGCTGTTCTCAAAGAACTTGGCGATGTGGGTGGCGAAAGGTGCTGATGGCTCATGACCATAGAGGTATGTAGGAATGCCGAGGCTGACATAATCTCCTTGGCGTGGATATTTCTTCATCACCTCAAAGGAGGATGCGAGCCAACCTTCGTCCTTGAAAGAAGGAGCTTTGGTGAGCATCTCGACAGCATCATCTACATCAGCTTCGGTTCTGCCTGCCAACCATGCACCGAGGTGAGTTGCTTCCATAGCGCCAGGACCACCACCGCTAAGCATGATAAAGCCTTCTTCTGTGAGTCGCTTGCTGAGGAGCACCACTTTCTTATACATAGGGTCGGTGCGCAGGAGGGCGTGACCACCCATGATGCCGATGCAGAGGCGTGAGTTGTGTTCTTTGAAGAACTCGTCGAGTGCCACGTGGATGCAGTGGTCATGGAGGGTTCGTGCGAGTGATTCTTCTACATCCTTTGCTTGTTTACCAGTCTCGATGTAGTGCTGATAGACTTTGGTGTCGTAACAAGAATCGAATGTCTCAGGTTTTGCAGGGTCATATCCTGCATACAGGTCTTCTGCGCTGTAGAGCGCTGTACGATTGACATCGTAGGGAACGGTTTTAATGTACTCCATAGCTTCTTCGCTGAATAGTTGATTTGGATTGGACGTTTTGTTGCAGGATGTTGCTGCAAGGAGCAGTGTGAGTGCTCCCAAAAACATTTTCTTCATGTTGTTTGATTTTAGATGTTAGTAAATAATATTATATGTATAGTCTCTATTCTTTTTTCTTAGTTTTCTTTCCTTTTTCCTCTTTCTGCCTCATTCTTTTACGAATGCTTTCGAAGTCGTGTCGCCATGAGAGTCCGATGCCTTGGGTGTTGAGGGTAGCTTTGGTGAAATAGCGGTCGTTGGTTTGGTTGTAGGCTTTCACGTAAAGATTGCCTTTCTTGTCCATTCTCCATTTCACTTCAAAATCACCTATAAAGCTGGAACGGTTGGTCATGGCGTTGTCACGATAACCAAAGGCACCATTGATGAGCAAGCGTTCGTCAAGCAGACGTCCTTCGAGGATACCTTCCACGTCGAGGTCGTTCCATCCTTTCTCACCGGTTGTGAGTGAGGAACCAAAGTTCCAGTTGCTGTCACGACCTATCATGTTGCTGAGCATCTGGTTGATTTGTCCACTGAGGGTGGAGGAGAGTAGGGAGTTCATCGCTTGACCAGAGTTGTTGTTTCCGTTGGCACGGGCATATTCGTTTGGATAGAATCGTCCCAAACCGAGCAGATAGATCATCTGTGTGTTCATTTCCTCTTCGGAATTGATCATGGAACGCACGAGTTGGCGTGTTTCTTCGTTCACGTTCGGCAAATCCATGTTGAACTTGAAGTCCATGTTACCGAGTTTTCCCGTGATGTCGAGGATGCAGATGACCTTAACCTTGTTGTTTTGCGAGAAGGCGGTGGTGGAGGTGAGGTCGCTGAGAGGCACGGAATTGATGGTGTGGTGGCAAATGAGGTGGATGTTGGCATCGAAAGGATTGCCGTTAAACTCGACCAAAGAGCCAGGCTGGAGAGCCAAGTCGCGGAAGATGATGTCTTGCAGATAGAGACGGTAGGAACCTGAGGAGATGTTGTAGTTGCCAAACATCTGGAAGGAACCTTTGTTGTACCAATTCGCTTTGAGATGGGCATTGCCGAAGGTGCGCATATACCCATCCTCGATGTTGTCCATACGCAGCTTCACCTCACAGGCAGGAGTGAGATTGATGTCGAAATTGATGAAGATGTCGCTATTGTAGTTTCGTTTTGCTTCCTTGACGATGGCAAGCGAGTCTTTTGATTCGCTGCTGATGCGTGGACGAAGCGCGTCAGGGTTGAGTGTCATGATGGAATCGCGGTCACGGAACTCGATGAAAGAGTTGCCCGTGATGGCATCAGGTGTGGCAGCATCATAGGCGAAAACTGAACCTCGGGTTGGTGTGACGTTGGCGTTCACATAGAGTGGGTGTCCATCGCTGCCATCGATGGTCAGGTCGCCGTCGGCGAAGACGGTGGCGAGGAACTTGTCGCTATTGAACTCCTTCTCGTCGTATGCCAGCAGTTCGTGGAGTTCTGTCTGGAAGTGGTAGGCGAAGTTCTTCATATTGCGATGGGTGACTTGCCCGTTGAGAACTGAACGATGCCCGAAACGATCGTAGATGCTGATGTTGGGGAAATCGAACAGGTAGGGGCGTATATGGATGGTGTCACCTTCGATGTGGTAGGGCACATTGGTGGCACGAAGCCGCAAGTTCATCGTGGGGCTCGCATCAGCGATGATGTTGACATTGTTGAAGGGACCGATGATGCTGACGGGACCTGTCACATATCCAGACACCTCTTTGAACACGCCTCCCAAGAAGCCGTGGATGAACGAAGCATTGGTGTTGTGTGTGTTGACATCAAGCCGCATGTCGTTTTTGGCTGGTGAAAGCCAACCATTGACGGTTGTGACTCCTGTGACGTTACGTGTCCGCCCTGTCAGTCCTTCGGGCACTTGGTAGAGGTCAACCATTCGCCCATCTATCACGATGCCTTCCACCTCTTTGTCCCAATGGGCACTGATGTTTGCATCGCCTAAAGGTCCCTCCTGAATGGAAAGGTTTTCGACTTGCAAATTCGCCCTTACATCAGGCACACCTCCTCCCAACACATTGTTCACCACCGTACGACCTGATGCTTTGCCGGCAAAGCGCACCACATTCCAATTGACCAGCGACATGATGTACTGGATTTCGAGGTTATTCAGTGTTGCCACCAACGAATCGGTGGGCAGGTCGGTAGCCTTGCCGTCAATGGCGAGGAAACTGTTGGTGTTGTTGTTGGAAAAGCGAACATTGTGGCATTCAATGTTCTTTTTGTAGAAGGAGATGTTAGCAGGCGAAACAGTCCATGCCGTATCGTTGATGACTGCCGTTGATTTCCTTAAAGCAATGTCTGTCTTCATGGTGCCCAACGAGTCGCTGAGTTGGATGATGGGCAGGAGTTGGAGCATAATGTCATTGCTTCCTGTCGTGTTCACGTAAAGGTCACTAATGATGCGATTGTCGTGTATGTCTGCCATTACATCGAACTTGGTTGATGTGGATGGAATCTCATCGTCGTCACTTTCCTTGAAGGTGGAGGCGATGGCATGCACGTTCATGTTGTCATAGGAGGAATTGCATGCCACAGCAATATCGTTGTAGGGCGTTTCGTTGTAGATGAAGTTGGGCACATCTAACTGGAACGACATCTTGTCTTCGGAGGCATCCAGATTGCCGAAGATGCGGATTGGGGTGCCAAGACTGTAATCAGCATCGATGAAATGGTGCAGGACAGGCGCATCCGTTACTGTCAAATCATAAGTGAAATGGGCTGAGGAGGAGATGTGATTTTCCGTCTGCGGTTTGAAGATGATGGGAAGATGGCGTGACATCTGGTTGATGAAACTTTGGGCAATGTCCATCAGCGTGGTTTCTCCCTGAATATTGCCTGACACCACATCGCTCGTCACAACATATTTGCTCTCTCCGTTATCCAATTGCTCCGCTTCGAGCATGATGCCGTCAAGATGGAATTGGTCAGTGGGTGTCGTGAGGTTGATGTCTTCCAATTGGGCATTGCCATACAGATGTTTGAAGTCAGTCCCCTGCATATGAATGGTGCCATTCAGCGAAATGCTTTCTCCTATGTGTTCGTTTGTGATATTCAAATTGTTAGGTCTACAATCTTCAAGTATCACATTCAAATCTATTCCTTTTGTCGGGCTATCTATGTATGCAAAATCCGCATTGGCTTTCACATTCTCATCATGGATGTTTGCAGTGCCGGAAATTTCTGTGGCGGTGCTTTTTGCGTCCAAGTTGATGTTTTGATAATTGTAGCCGTTATAGTGGATATTGTGAATTGTGCCAGATGCTTTGCCGATAGGGAATGGATGTATATTGTCCAAATTCATGGCAAGGTCGAGGTTGAATGAAGCAGTGCCAAACCGTTCATCCTCTTGCAGTTTGCCAATGTTGATGCTGTCACCACTGATGGTACCTGTCAAAAAGTGCTCTTGGTCGTACATGATATCATAGGTGGCATGTCCAATGCCCGTCGAGAGATTGCCCCGTGAAATCCATTCTCCATTGGCAGTGTAATTCACCTGTCCATCGTATGTGATTTCCTGCAAAGCATTGAAAAGGCTCTCTTTATGATGGTCAGGAGCAAAAGCGTCTGCCAACGCCAACATATCATCACTGCCGATGCGCAGCGTGCTGATGTCTGCAGAAATGTTGCGTTGTTGTTTGTTAAGGGGATGAGTGATGCGAGCCGTAGCATGAAGCATCAAGTCTTCATGCTCGGAGCTGATGTTGCACTCTTTCACAAGTATCTCCTTTTCATTACCTGTAGCTGACAATTGAAAGTTGACAGTTGGCAATTGAGAGTTGATGGTTGAGAGTTTTTCGTAGAGTGGGGCAAGGTCAGAAGGTGATATGTAACCATTGAGCGTTGTAGTGTGGAAATGAAAAGATTTGTTCGTCTCCCATTCTCCATAGGTTACTTGGAGCGAATCTAAGTTAATCTGTGAATGAGGCATGGACACACTCAAATCGGAGAGTGTGGCATATTGTTTATTGGCTGCGACTTTCAGATTGGAGTCATGAATGGTAAGGCCAGAATTGCGTTCTTGTCCTTGTAACCGACGCACATTCACGTTCAACGAGTCGTCCGTTAGACATCGCAACACCATGTTCATTCCAAAGTCGTGCAAGTTGAGGTGATTGGGGTCAAGAGTCCCTTTCTGCAACGCTTCCGACTTCACGTCGTAAGTCACGTCTGTGTGACGCATAATGAGGGAGCCGATATGCAAATCCAATGGGGTGGGCTCTTCCTTCTCCTCTTTCTTAAAAGCATCGATGATGAATTGGTAATTGGGCGAATTGTTTGGCGTTTCCTTGTAGAGCGTTGCTTTTACACCGAACAGCTGTGCTGTGCCGATGTCAATCCGATTTGATAACAGAGCCAATAAATCAATGCTGGCAGAAGCACGTGCAACGCTTGCCATCTTTTTTCCGTTCGGTTCATAGAGTGTCAAATCATTCAGGATTACGCGATTGAGAAAACCAAGATTGGCACTTCCGATTTCCGCCTTCGCACCTAGTTGCTCTGTCAGCAAATTAGCAGCCCAGTTTGCCAAGGCATGCTGCATGAAGGGCAAACTGAACAATAGGACAACGGCTGCATAGATGGCAACCATTGTACCTACAACATTCACTAATATTTTCTCAAGCCTTTTCAACCTTTCTCTTGAAATCCACCATCTTGATGGCAGTCACAGCGCATTCATCGCCTTTGTTGCCCATGTTGCCACCCGCACGTTCTTCAGCCTGCTGCATGTCGAGGGTGGTGATGAGTCCGTAGATGACAGGTACATCCTGCACCGCATTCAGCCGAGCCAAGCCGTAGGTGACACCCTGACAGATGTAGCGGTCGTGAGGTGTTTCACCACGAATGACACATCCGATGGCAATGACGGCATCTACGCCAGTCTTCACCATTTGCGAAGCACCATACACCAGTTCGAAACTACCAGGTACAGTCATAACTGTGATGTCCTCTGGAAAGACTCCGTTTTTCATCAGTGTCTGCTTGGCGCCTTCCAGCAAAGATGCAGTGATATTCTCATTCCATTCTGAAACGACAATACCTACTTTCATTCCTGTGGCATTCGGTACGGAATTGATGTCATAGTCGGAAAGGTTGTGATTCTTTGTAGCCATATTGTGTAAAGTTGACAGTTGAAAGTTGACAGTTTAGGGTTTAGAGTTTAGAGTCTATAGTATAGAGATTTAACTCCTAACTCCTTAACTTAAAAAGTGAAAAACTAAAAACTAAAAGTGAAGATTACGAGGCTTACAGAAGGCTGTGGTAACTTTGACTTTTAGTTTTTAGTTTTTCACTTTTTATAGTTCTTGTTTCTCTTGAATTTATTTGGTTGCTCTTTCGATATACATGTCAATCTCTTGAGAGAGAGGACTACGGAAGTACTGTTTCTTGATCTTGTTGTAGAGCTCTACGGCTTTGTCGTTCTGTCCGAGTGACTCATAAACCTCACCTGCTTGAAGGAGGAACACAGGACTTATTGCGTCATTGTCTGCTTCCTCAGCTGCCTTGATGAGTGTTTTAATGCCCTTCTCGTTGTCGCCTTTCTTCACGTAGAGGTTACCGAGAGCTGCAATGGCTGAAGGAGAAACCATGTCGTCATCCTGAGCGGAGAAGTCCTCCAACATCTTGATGGCTTCATCCACCTTGTCAGTCTTTGCATAAGCCAAACCTGCGTAGAGTTTTGCCAAGTTGGCTGTTTCTGTACCGCTGAATTCGTCGATGATTTTCAGAAAGCCTTTCACGTTGCCCTCACCTTTCAGCGCTTGGTCATACTGCTGTTGAGCAAAAGCAGTCTGTGCGCCGACAATAGCCTTTTGTGCCTCCAGTTCCTTGCCTGCCATATAGTGCTTGTAGGCATAAATGCCTGCCACAATCACGATGACAGCACCAAGCACAATAGCAATCTTCTTCCAATTTTTCTCGATGAAAGCCTCACCTTTACTCAATTGTACGTCAAGTGCGATTGGCTCATCAGTCGTTTGTTGTTTGTTCTTTGCCATAATATTCTTTGTTTTTAATATTGAGTCGCTTAAAAATCATGCAAAAGTACGACAAATTATCCAACCCACCAAACTTTCCCTTGAAAAAGTTGCAAACAGACTTCTATTACTCAATTTTCGGAAGATAAAAATGAAGTTAAAATGGGAGTTGAAAGGGAAGTTAAGCGCTACGTGCAGGAGTTTCTAAAACGAAATAAAGAAAGAATGAGGGGAATGGTCTATACTTATTTTTGAGTATCATGGCAGTGACACTCGCCATCGTGCATCGGACATGAACCGCAGTTACACCCTCGGTTTTTTCCTCTCATCTGTCGATAGATGTGGAGTATAATGACCACCGCTATACATGCAAGAATAAAATATACTATAATATTTTGGAGATCCATTGTTGATAGTTGATAGTTGACAATTGACAATTCCTAATTCCTAACTCCTAACTCAGTTACCCACATAAGATTCCTATTTGATAGACAATAGTGGAAATAATCCAAGCCGAGAGAGTGGTGTAGAGAGCCGTGAAACAAGCCCATTTCCATTTCCCTGACTCATGTTTGATGCCTATGCAGGTTGGAATGCATGGGAAATAGAGCAGCACAAAAATCATGAAGCAGAAGGCTGAGAGAGTGGTCATTCCACTTGTTGCGATGTTGCCATGATAGAGCACGGACATTGTGCTGGCGACAATTTCTTTGGCACCGATACCAGCAATGAGTGCCACACCTTCCTTCCATTGCAAACCGCAGGATTGTATAACAGGTTCAATGAACTTGCCAATCTGTCCGATATAGCTTGCTTCCATCTGCATGTCTTCGCTCAATTCCTCGTGGTGAGGGAAATAGCTGAGAGCCCATACGGCAATGCTCGCTACCAAAATGGTTGTACCCATCTTCTTCAAATATTGTTTGCCTTTTTCCCAAGTGTGACGACTTACGCTCTTCATGGAAGGCATACGGTATGGAGGCAATTCCATAACGAATGGGCTGCTCTCGCCTTTGATGACAAAACGGCTGAACACCTTTGCCATGAAAACGCTGAACACGATGCCAATCAGATACATACAGAAGAGAGTGAGTGCCGCATGATGTGGAAAGAAGGCTGAAATAATGATGATGTACACGGGTAGCCGTGCTGAACATGATATGAGCGGGATGATGAGCATGGTAATAAGTCGTGACTTGCGGTCTTCGATGGTGCGTGTCGCCATGATGGCAGGAATATTACATCCAAAGCCCATGATCATGGGGATGAATGATTTGCCGTGCAATCCCATGCGGTGCATGATTTTATCCATAATGAAAGCAGCACGAGCCATATACCCGCTGTCTTCCATCCATGAGATAAACGCATAAAGAATCATGATGTTGGGTAAAAATACGATTACCCCACCTACGCCGCTGATAATGCCATCAATGATGAGGTCTTTCAGCGCCCCGTCTGTCATCCACGCACCAACCATTTCACCGAGCCATCCCACGGCAGCGTCAATCCAATCCATTGGGTACTGTCCGATGTTAAAGGTGCAGAAGAACATGAAGTACATCAGTGCCAAGAAAATAGGGTAGCCCCATATCTGATGGGTGACGACGGCATCAATGCGTTTGGTCATCAATCGTTTGTATCGCTGCACCTTTTTGAAAGTCTCTTTCATTGCCCCCTGCACGAAACCGTACTTAGCATCAGTGATGGCAGACTCGCTGTCTTCTTGTATTTCGTCCAGAATCTCCTTTTGACACAATTCTCTTTCGTCGAGGATTTCTTTGGCATTATCCAACTTCTTGACTATGCCTTCCACCTGTCGGTCATTCTCCAATAGTTTGATGGAGAGAAAACGTGCTGAATAGTTATGATGAGGCTCTGGATTCTTGCGGATAAAAGTCTCAATACGTTCAATCTTCTCTTCGAGTAAAACTCCATGATTGACATGTATGTGTCTGGCAGTCTTTTGCTTGCCCTCTGCTATTTCTATGATTTGATGAAATAGTTCATGCACACCTTCACCCGTTTTCCCCACTGTTGGTACAATGGGCGCACCGAGCAATATTCCGAGTTGCTGTATGTCAAGAACGTTGCCACTCTCACGCAGTTCATCATACATGTTGAGCGCTATAATCATAGGCACATCCATGTCAATGAGTTGTGTGGTGAGGTAGAGGTTTCGCTCCAAATTACTGGCATCAATCACGTTGATGATGATGTCGGGATGTTGTTCGATGATGTATTTACGCACATAGAGCTCTTCAGGGGTGTAGGCAGACAGAGAGTAGGTGCCAGGCAAATCGACAAGGTTGAAATGATAACTTTCGAAATCAAAATGGCCGACTTTGGCATCTACAGTCACACCCGAATAGTTGCCGACACGTTCATGCGCTCCACTTGCGATGTTGAAAAGAGAGGTTTTGCCGCTATTGGGATTTCCGACAAACACTACATTCAGTTCGTGTTCCTTCACTTTTGCCAAACGATGCATGACATCCTCATGTTCTTCAGCAGGAATTCCTTTCTGGTTCGGGTGAAGTGACTCCCATTCCTTTGCTTCTTCTTCACTCACCACCTCCACCAGTTCTGCTTCGGCACGACGTAGGCTGACTTCATAATCCATGACCTTGTATTTGACGGGGTCATGCAAAGGGGCATTGAGCAATACCTCTACGCTCTTACCTTTAATGAAGCCCATTTCCACAATGCGTTTACGGAAACCACCATGTCCCATCACGCGCACAATGACAGCAGTCTGTCCTGTTTTCAACTCTGATAATCTCATTGAATGTCCTATTTTTGAGTGCAAAGGTACAAAAATACTTTTGCAATTGGTTTGCAAAGTTACGACCTTTTCAGACAACAAACAATACTCAATTGTTAGTAATTCATTATTTTTCTTGTGAAAAGTGTCTACGCCATTCGTTTTTTTTCCTTACCTTTGTACGACAATTTGAAAAGGTTTGTGTAATTCTGGATGGTACGTTCTCACGTAAACTGTCAGAATTATGATTTCAATCGAGGGAAAATATATGGCTGGTCAGTACAAATTGACAGACAAACTGAGTTATGTGATAGCCAACGACTATCGATTGCTACAAATCATGAGTCGTTTTGGCATTTCTTTGGGTTTTGGAGAGAAAACCATCACAGATGTGTGCCATCAGTGTGGAGTGAATGCTGACACTTTTTTGACTGTCATCAACTATGTCAAAGATGGGGCTGAGAACCGCCCGCAACGTGTGGAACACGTCAGTGTGGCATCTTTGCTTGACTATTTGAAAAGAACTCATGCCTTCTTTTTGAGTTTTTTGTTTCCCAACATTCGTTTCCATTTGCTTAATGCCATTGATTGTTCTGTGCAAAATGAGATAGCATTTTTGGTGCTGAAATTCTTTGATGAATATGTGGAGGAGGTGCGCAAGCATATGGAGTATGAAGAAACAACCGTTTACGCCTATGTACAGAAGTTGATTGATGGGGAATTTGTCTCTATTGAGAATAGTCAGTTACTGTCGCGCCATCACGAAGCAATAGAGAGTAAATTGAAAGAGCTGAAGAAACTCTTCATGCAGTATTATCCCCAAACAGAAATTAATGAGAAGTTAAATGCTGTCATTATCTCCATCTATCAAGCCGAAGAGGATTTGAGCATTCACTGTTTGGTTGAGGACAACATTTTTGTGCCAGCGGTACGTCGTTTGGAACATCAGGCAAAGACTCGCCAAGTTAGAACGGAAGAAGAATCGGATGCAATGCTTGTTTCGAATGAAGAACAGCTCTCTGAACGCGAGAAGGAAATTGTGGTGTGTGTGGCCAAGGGCTTGTCGAACAAGGAAATTGCTGATACACTTTGTTTATCAGTCAACACTGTCACCACCCATCGTCGCAACATTGCACGGAAGTTGCAAATCCACTCTGCTGCAGGTCTGACCATTTATGCTATAGTTAACAAACTTGTGACATTAAGCGAAGTGAATATATAATATATGGATAGAAAAGTTGCATTAATTACAGGTATCACTGGACAAGACGGCTCATACCTGTCTGAGTTTTTACTGGCGAAAGGATATGAAGTTCATGGTACAATCCGTCGTTCTTCTGTCGATTACCGTGAGCGTATTGCCCATTTGGAAGGCACTCCCAATTTTCACCTTCACTATGCCGATTTGGGAGACTCAATGTCAATTCTCCAAGTGGTCAGTGCTGTGAAACCTACTGAGATTTACAATCTTGCAGCCCAGTCACATGTTCAGGTCAGTTTTGACTCTCCGGAATTCACCGCAGATGTTGATGCAGTGGGTGTTCTCCGTGTTTTGGAAGCCGTTCGTCTGTGTGGTCTGGCAGATCAGTGTCGCATCTATCAGGCATCCACTTCCGAACTGTATGGCAAGGTGGAGGAGGTTCCTCAGAATGAGAAGACACCTTTCCATCCATATTCTCCATATGCCGTGGCAAAACTCTATGGCTTTTGGATTGTGAAAGAGTACCGCGAGGCTTACAATATGTATTGCTGTTCTGGCATTCTTTTCAATCATGAAAGTGAACGTCGCGGTGAAACTTTTGTTACACGCAAAATCACGCTAGCAGCCGCACGTATTGCACAGGGCAAACAGGATAAGTTGTATCTTGGAAATCTCTCATCTCTTCGTGATTGGGGTTACGCCAAGGACTATGTGGAGTGCATGTGGTTGATTCTTCAACAGGATAAACCGGAAGATTTCGTCATTGCAACAGGTGTGCAGCATTCTGTGCGTGAGTTTGCCTATTATGCGTTCAAGGCTGCTGGTATCGAATTGAAGTTTGAGGGTGAGGGTATGGATGAAAAGGGTGTCTGCATCGCAGGTCCCGAGAATTTGATTGGCAAGACTCTTGTGGAAGTCAGTCCTGACTTCTATCGTCCGACAGACGTTGTTAATCTATGGGGTGACCCCACAAAGGCAAAAGAGAAATTGGGTTGGAATCCTCAAAGCACTTCATTCGAGCAGCTTGTCTCCATCATGGTGAAGCACGATATGGAGAAAGTGGCAGCAGACCATGTGGCATCAGTGATGCGCACCAACTTGGCTGAGTACCTGGAGAAAGGACTTGTAAAGTAAGTGTTCACTTTTATATTTTATGTTAGACAAACATTCAAAGATATTTGTAGCCGGACATCATGGTTTGGTTGGGTCTGCTATTTGGAACAACCTTAAATCTCGTGGCTACACCAATTTGGTGGGTAAATCTCACTCCGAGCTGGATTTGCTTGATGCTGTAGCTGTCAAGGAGTTTTTTGATGAAGAACGTCCTGATGCGGTTGTGCTTGCAGCTGCTCATGTTGGTGGTATCATGGCGAACCTGCAATATCGTGCAGACTTTATCTATCAGAATTTGCAGATTCAGCAAAATGTGATAGGAGAAGCGTGGAAGCATGGTGTCAAGAAACTTCTCTTCCTCGGTTCTACATGCATCTATCCTGGTGAAGCTCCACAGCCAATGCCGGAAGATTGTCTGCTTACATCGCCACTCGAATACACCAACGAGCCTTATGCTATCGCTAAGATTGCAGGTTTGAAAATGTGTGAGTCATTCAATCTGCAATATGGCACCAACTATATTGCAGTCATGCCGACCAACCTCTATGGTCCTAATGACAATTTCCACCTCGAAAACTCTCATGTACTCCCAGCCATGATTCGTAAGATTCATTTGGCAAAGTGCCTCAATGAGGGTAATTGGGAATCGGTGCGCAAAGATCTCGGCATTCGTCCTGTTTCCATGAAAGTGCCCAAGATGATGGATGGGCAGGGAACTCAGGAAGATGCACACACACAAGCCACTCAAACCATTATGGCAACAGGTATGAGCGATGAAATGACCATTCTGCAAGTGTTGCGCCATTACGGCATCACACCCGAAGCGGTTACCTTGTGGGGAACAGGGGCACCCATGCGTGAGTTCCTATGGAGTGAAGAGATGGCAGATGCATCGGTGTATTGTCTCCTTAATGTTGATTTCAAGGATGTTGTTGAAAAGAGTGACTTCATTGTCAATCGTGATGGAATAAAGGAAATTCGCAACTGTCACATCAATGTGGGTACAGGTAAGGAAATCTCCATCAAGGAAGTGGCTGAGCGCATCATGCATGAGATTGGTTTCAAAGGTGAACTCCGATGGGATGCTACAAAACCTGATGGTACCCTGAAAAAACTGACGGATGTATCCAAACTTCATCGTCTTGGATGGCATCACACTATTGAAATAGATGAAGGTATTCACCGTCTCTATGAGTGGTATCTTCAAGGTGTGTGCATCAACCACAAGCAAGGATAAATCCTATATTTCACATGAAGGGGGCGAATTGCAATTCGCCCCCTCTTTTTGTTCAAGTAATATCTATTGATGTAGTTAGCAGAGCTTACGTGCTCCGTCTCCAATCACAACATTGATGACAATAGGCTTTTTCCCATATTTTTCCTGGAATTTGGAAACAGCTGTCGTCACAAAATGGTCATAGAGTTCCTCTGATACAAGGTTGATCGTGCAACCGCCGAAGCCACCGCCCATGATACGTGAGCCGGTGACGGAACATTCTTTGGCTACATCATTTAAGAAGTCAAGTTCTTCGCAAGACACCTCGTACTCCTTGGAGAGTCCATAGTGAGTTTCGTACATCTTTTGTCCCACTTCTTCGTAATCACCCTTTTCGAGTGCATCGCACACAGCTAAGACGCGGTCTTTCTCGCCGAGCACAAAGTTTGCGCGTTTGATGTCTTCTGCAGACACTTTTCCCTCAATCTCCTTCAATTCTTCCCAAGTGGCTTCGCGTAGGGTGGTGATTTCTTTTTCGGGATGAAGCTCTTTGATTGCATTCACACAGTTTTCACAAGATTTACGACGGTCATTATAGGGCGAACCCACAAGTTCGTGCTTGACGCATGAATTGATGAGTACGAGTTTGTAGCCCTTAGGATTCCATGGGAAATACTGGTATTCACCGGAACGGCAATCGAGACGCATGAGGTGTCCCTTCTTTCCAAACACCGATGCGAATTGATCCATGATGCCACAGTTTACGCCGATGTATTTATGTTCTGTCGCCTGACCGACTTTTGCAAGCGTCATCTTGTCGATTTTGTTATCACCAAATAAATCGTTGATGGCAAAAGCATAGCAACTTTCAAGGGCTGCTGATGAAGACATGCCGGCACCGTTAGGCACATCTCCAGCGAAAGCAGTGTCGAACCCCTGTACGGGTACCCCAAGTGCCATCATCTCACGTGCTACTCCGAAGATGTAGCGGAAATGGCTGGCACGTGGACCTTTCTCGTCATCGAGGGAGAACTCTGCATAGTCCTTCAGGTCAATGGAGTAGGCACGGATGGTGCGACTTCCATTAGGACGGATTTCAGCAATCATGCCTTGTTCCACTGCTCCTGGGAAAACAAACCCTCCGTTGTAGTCGGTATGCTCACCAATGAGATTGATACGACCAGGTGATGCATATACGGAGCCTGGCTCTCCTCCAAGATGCTTGATAAAGCGCGTGCGTACGTCGTCAATTTTTAGTTTCATAGGGTAGCGTTTTTATTCAACTCCAAATTTGTAGATGGTCTTCTGTGTGTACTTCTCACCTGGCTTGAGCACGGTGGATGGGAAGTAAGGACGATTGGGCGAGTCTGGGAAATGCTGGCACTCAAAGCAGATGGCCGAACGGCGTGGTGCTGTGCAACCCAATTGGATGGGGTTGCCTGAGCCCCAATTGTCGGAATAAACCTGCATACCGGGTTCTGTGGTGTATGTTTCGAGTGTGCGCCCTGACTTTGGATCTGTCAGACGTGCTGCAAATGAGAGTTCGCCCACTTCTTTCTTGTTCAGCACGAAGCAGTGGTCGTAGCCGTTTCCGTTCTTGATTTGTTCGTCGTCGGCATCGATGTCCTTACCTATGGCTTTTGGTGTACGGAAATCGAATGGGGTGCCAGCCACCTTGAGAATTTCACCTGTAGGTATGCAGGTGTTGTCGATGGGGATGAAGAAGTCGCCGTTCAGTTCGAGAAGCTGGTCTTCGATACCCGGTGTTGGGTTGGCAATGCCCTGAAGCGAGAAGTAGGCGTGATGTGTCAGGTTGATGATGGTCTTCTTGTTGGTGGTAGCGAGATATTCAATGACCAGCTCGTTGTCATCTGTCCAAGTGAATTCCACTGAAATCTTCACCTCACCTGTGAAACCTTCATGTCCGTATGGGAGGATGCAGTTGAGGGTCAAGCTCTGTTCGCCGCTTTGGAAAGCCTCAAACACCTGTGAGTGGAGTCCTGTGGGACCGCCATGCAGTGCGTTGGGCTCGTTGTTGATGGCGAGCTGATACTCTTTTCCGTTCAGTGTGAACTTACCCTTTGCGATACGGTTGCCAAAACGACCTATCAGTGTGGAAAGGTATGCCTCTGGAGAGTTGATGACGTCATCGATGTTGTCATGTCCCTGAATGACGTTGGCAACCTTGCCGTCCTTTCCGGGTACCATGATGGCAACGATGGCGCCACCGTAGTTGGTGATTGATACTTCATATCCATCCTTGTTCACAAGGGTGTACAGGTCTGTTTTCTTGCCTTTCACTACCTTCTGGAAGTTTTCGGCCTTAAGACCACTCAATTTTGGTTGAATAGTGCTCATAGAATAATTATTTTAAGTGATGATTAATAATTCGGTTTTAGATTTCTCTTTGCAAATTAAATGAAAATATTTTTACTAAACGAACTTTCTACCAATTATTTTTTCAGATTTTAGTTTTTTTGACAGAAAAAGGGGCTTTCGCCTCTTTCTTTTCTGCTATTCCCTGCCCGAAAGCAGGTCTGCCACCACAAAACTGCTCCCCCCAACATAAATGAAATCTTCGGTGCTGGCATCGTCAAGTGCCGCTTGGTAGGCTTGCATGACTGTGGGGAAATCCTTGCCCTTCAGTCCGTATGCTTCGGCTTTCCGTCTGATTTCCTCGTGAGACAGGGCACGTTTCACGCTTGCCTGGCAGAAATAGTAGGTGGCGTGTTTGGGCATCATGGCGAGCACACCGCTGATGTCCTTGTCATTGACCATACCAAATACTACACGCATGGGCGCGTGTACTTTACTTAATTGTTTTGTAATCCATCGGAAGCCTCCTACGTTGTGCCCTGTGTCGCAAACCACTCTTGGGGCAGTCCGCAATGTCTGCCATCGCCCCATCAATCCAGTCATCTCACACACATGGGCGAACCCCTCTCTGATGTGTTCGTTGCTGATGCGGAATCCCTTTTCTTTCAGTCTGCTGATGGCACATAGGATGGTGGATGCATTCTTCTGCTGGCAGTACCCGCCAAGTTCTCCATGCACTTTCCCGTATTTTGCTGTATGATAATTGATGCCTCCTTTGGGACAAAAGCGATGACTGCTGATTTCTTTTTCCTCTTCGGCGAAGAAGATGGGGGCATCCATCTCTTGTGCTTTTGTTTCAAAAACAGGTCTGGTCTCTTTGAGCACTTCACCGATGACCACGGGCGTCTTGGGCTTGATGATGCCAGCCTTCTCGCCAGCAATCTTAGCCAAAGTGTCACCCAGAAAAGCCACATGGTCGAAACTGATGTTGGTGATGACGCACACTTCGGGTGTGATGATGTTCGTGCAATCCAACCTGCCGCCCAAACCCACTTCCACCACTGCCACATCCACTCTCTGCTCTGCAAAATACTTGAATGCCATGGCTGTGGTCAATTCAAAGAACGATGGGTGCAACGGTTCGAAAAAGGAACGATGTTGTTCCACGAAATCAATCACGTATTGTTCGCTCACCATCTCACCATTCACCCGTATTCTCTCTCTGAAATCCACTAAATGAGGCGAGGTGAAGAGTCCCACTTTGAGCCCTGATGCATGCAAGACAGCCGCTAAGGTGTGTGAGCAGGAACCTTTTCCGTTTGTACCAGCCACATGGATGGTTTTGTATTGCTGATGAGGATGCCCGAAATATGTGTCCAGCTGATGGGTGTTGCTAAGCCCTTCTTTGTAGGCATCACCACCGACATTCTGGAATAGTGGGGCAGACGTGAACAGATAGTTTATAGTTTCTTGATAGGTCATGTTTTTTGTTATATAAGTTTCGGGAGTTTTATTTATTTGAAGTAATCGAAGTTAACGAATTGAGCGCTGCGCTTAGTTGACAATTGACAGTTGACAATTGACAATTAGGCTGACGCGATGCTTACACCCCGCATGGCAATTCCTCATTCCTAACTCCTCATTCCTAATTCGGAGTAGCTTCGATTACTTCGTCACTTCCACAAGTCGCGTTATGTTATATTTTGTTACAAAGTTATGAATAAAATGTCGAAAAAAAGAGGAAAACAAAAATTTTGTTTTACCTTTGCACTTATTATATGATTCAAGACGCCTAAATCCGTTGTCCATGCGCCTTCAAGCCCGCATATTATCTTTTCTTGTTTTGCCGACAATCCTTCTCTGCATGATGGCGTGTGGAGATGCTTCTGACGTGCAGCAGGGTGAGATTGACTCGCTAAACGTGATGGCGCATAAAGCCATGTATCGTTCGCTCGATGATGCATCTGACTATGTGAATCAGGTGATTGACAAATACAACACCTCCACCTATTCTGATGGTTTTCATGAGGCACTCCTGAACAAGGGTGATGTGTATGGCATGCGCATGGAGTATGATTCTGCACAGGTGTGCTACAAGCAGGTGCTGGATGAGTCGAACAACGACTTGTTGTGTGGCATGGCTGATGTGGATATGATGTCTGTGTGTCTGATGCTTTCGATGAGCAAGGAGTTTTATGACTATCGGAGTGACGCGTTGGAACGTCTGGCGAATGTGGAGGAGGAGAAGGAAGATATGACGGAACATCAGAAGGTGTTGTGGAATGCTGTTCAGACCGACTATCACATGGTGTCGATGAACTATTTCATGAAGATGCGTCAGGATGAAGGGGTGAAAGAGGAAGCTGAATGGCTGGAGACGAACAGGGACTTGTTTGCCACCGACTCTATCAGACAATCTGCCTATTTGTTCCTGACATCCGTGTATGATGTACGAGGTACGATGGACGATGGACAATGGACAATGGACGAAGAACCGCAACGCAACTTGATACGTCTTCTGTCGATGAGCCGTCAGAACGGTAATGTCTATTACGAAATACTGGCTCTGAATGGTTTGGCTAAGTCCATCATGTCGGGTGGAGAACTGAAACCCTCACGTTGGGTGTTCATCGAAGAGCTGATAGGTGAGTTCGGCTTTGTCCCATTGGAGCTGAAATTGGCGAATAGGGCTTTGCGACTTGCCAAATTGTATGGCAATGATTTTGTACAGACAACCGTGCTCGTCACACTCTCGGATTATTATCTGAGGGCAAATGAAGACAGTTTGGCATTGGTGCAGATGGAGGATGCATTGGAACTGATTAACCAGCATCACCGTAAGATGATGAGAAATGCTCCAAGGACGGATGATGCTCCCGATGAGTTGCTTTGTGCCTATACGAATACTGACGACACAATTTCCACTGAGATGCGCTGGATTGTCACTCCTGCTGTCGTTGCTGTGCCTGAATGGTTGGCAATGGTGCGTGAGCAGTTGAGTGTTGTTTATGGTGCAAGAGGTCTGAAAGCGGAATCTGATTACAATCACAATGTTTATTTCGACATTCTGGACGCTACTCGACAAGACTTGCGTGTGCAGCAGGAGGAAGGCAACCTGAAACAGGAGGAGCATGTGCTCAATCTTCTCTTGTGGGTGTTTGGTTTGACGATTGTGGTGCTGGTTTGGCTGTTGTATGTCTATAACAAGCGGAGCCGTGAGGAGTATAGGAAGAAAGTGAGGAAGTTGAGCAAGGTGATAGATGTGTGTAAACATTTGTCGTCTGCTTTGTCCGAGAATATGGAGGACGAGGAGGATTTGGAGGAATTATTGCATGGAATTGCCGATGCAGATGTGGAACGTCTGTTCCCGCAGGTGAAAGGCAAGGATTGGACAACGATGGACTTCCGAACCATGAAGGGATTGGATAAGGAACTGTTCCATGTGTTGCAGGTCTTCTACAATTGGATGAAGCAGAAGGGCATGCAGTATATTCAGTTCTCAGAGGAAGAGCAGCGGCTGGAGAGTGAGACGTATGTGTTTGAGAAGCGGCTCGAAGAGAATAAGCGTCAATATATCGAGAAGTTGACTTCTATGTCTATCGTGAACGGCATCACGCCTTTCCTTGATCGTGCCTTGCATGAAATCAACAAGTTGAAGTCTGACAAGGATGCCAAGCCTGAAACCATCCGTGAGCGTTTCCAATACCTGAGCGAACTCGTTGACAAAATCAATGACTATAATGATGTGCTAGGCCATTGGGTGAAGATACGCCAAGGCATGGTGACGTTGAACATCGAGAACTTCTCGCTGAAACCCTTGTTCGAGACGTTGCGGCATGGCACCAAGAGCTTTGACATCAAGGGAGTCTCGCTGGTAGTGGATGATACTGATGCAGTGGTGAAGGCGGATAAGTCGTTGACGCTCTTCATGATGAACACGCTTTTGGATAATGCACGTAAATACACGCCCTCAGAAGGACAGGTGAAACTCTCTGCTGTAGAGACTGATGCCTATGTGGAGGTGTCTGTGACAGACACGGGACATGGCATGTCGGCAGAAGATGTGGACACCTTGAACAATTCGAAAGTGTATGATTCCAGCAAGATAGGAACAGAAGGAGTGCATGCTTCCGACATTTTGCAGAACAAAGGTTTTGGTTTTGGTTTGATGAACTGCAAAGGCATCATCGGCAAGTACAAGAAGACCAATGCTGTGTTCAATGTGTGCGAGTTTGGTGTGGAGAGTGAAATGGGGAAGGGAAGCCGTTTCTTCTTCCGTCTGCCAAAAGGTGTGCTGAAACTGATGATGTGCGTTGGCATGTTCATGCAGTGCGCTATGATGATGGCAGAAGTCCATCTGCCTGATGCTGAGATGTATGCAGATAGCATCTTCACCGCCAATGTGACGGGAGACTATGCACGTGCCATAGTGTATGCTGATTCTGCCATTCAGTGCTTCAACCGCTACTATCTGGAACAAGTGCCTAAGGGCAAACATCTGATGACCTTGGAAGGTCCCGACATGGCTGAGGTGGAGTGGTGGAAATCTGGCATGGACACCGATTATGATTTGATTATTGGTGTCCGCAATGAGGTGGCGATTTCAGCATTATCGTTGAACAGGAACAGTCTGTACCATTATAACAGCGAGGTGTTCACACGACTCTATAAGTTGACTAGTACTGACCCCACATTGGAAGGGTATTGCAATGACATCAGGATGGCAAACCGCAACAAGAAGACCACTGCCATTCTTTTGGGTGTATTGCTGTTTTTGGTGTTGGCAACCTATTTCTTCCTGCATTACCGCAACACCCAGCTGTTCATCTTCAATCTGCGTCAGTTCATTCAGCTGAACAACAATGTCTTCACGGCTACGGAGCAGACATTGCCGGCAGTGCTGCATCAGAATCTCTCCGACATCAAGACAGCAGACACAGTGGGCATGATGCAGCCCTACAATGATTCGTCCGACCAATTTCAGTATCACTTTACGGGGAAGGTGGAAGAGCGCAATGTCTATGAGAGCATGATGCAGTCCGCTTATCGTCAGCATCAGGAAGTGGTCAGCAGCAATGGGCGTTTCCGTGCCTATCCGATGTTTGTGCCTGGCACAAGCGATCAGGTGACAGGTGTGTTGGGTGTTCATTTCATCGATGGCAAGTTGCAAGACGAAGAGGCACTCATTATCAATCTCGTGGCACAATTCATGAGCATCCATACCTATTTCTCTTATCACAAGGTGGATGAGATGAAGGAGCTGCTGGAATTGAAGCAGGATGAACGCCTTCGCATAGACAACGAGCAACAGAAGGTGTATGTGCGCAATCAGATTATGGACAACTGCCTCTCCACATTGAAGCATGAGACCATGTACTATCCGAACCGCATCAAGCAGATTGTGGATGCTGCTTTGTCCGATACGAATGTGTCAGTGCAAGCTACAACCATCAACGACATCGACGAATTGCTTTCATATTATAAGGAAGTGTTCACTATCCTCAGCACTTGTGCAGGAAAACAGGTGGAGAAAGTGCTGTTCAAACGTACCATGCTTTCTGCTCACGACATAGGAGAGATGGCAACACGCTCGTTCAAGAAGCAGCAGAAGAAATCCCGCGGAAAGACTGCCATCAAAGTGCAGGGCATGCAGAAACTGATGATACAAGGTGACAGAATCTTTATTCAGACACTTCTTGACAACATCATCTCCCTCTATTTTGAACATGAATCGGGTGGTGACCTGTTGTTGGATTTTGAAGTGTCGGATGGTTTTGCTAAATTTGCATTTACCGATACAGCATACCGTTATGACGAAGAGGAGATACCGCAACTCTTCTACATAGATAATATCAAGTATGACGCCAAGAGCGACACCCTTTCTGGAGCGCAATATATGATTAGCCGCCAGATTGTTAGAGAGCACGATGCCTACTCGGCACGTCGCGGATGCCGCATCTATGTCGAAAACATTGACGATGGTCAGGGCTCAAGATTCGTCTTCACCCTTCCTGTTGTGTCATGATACCAAGAATCAATCGAATCATCAACTTATAAAACCAAACAAAATGGATCCTTTCAAAGTGATAATAGTCGAAGATGTAGCCCTCGAAATGAAGGGTACAGTTGAGATATTCCGTTCAGAGATTCCTGAAGCGGAGATAGTGGGCACCGCCATGAATGAGACGGAGCTTTGGCGTCTGATGCGTGATAGCCAGCCCGATCTGGTGTTGCTTGACCTTGGTTTGGGCGGCTCAACCACAGCAGGTGTCGATGTGTGCAAACAGTTGCGCCGTCGCTATCCAGATGTACATGTGCTCATCTTCACTGGTGAAATCATGAATGAGAAGCTGTGGGTGGATGCCCTTGATGCTGGTACCGATGGCATCATCTTGAAGAGCGGTGAACTGCTCACCAAGGGCGATGTGCAGAGTGTGCTCAATGGCAAACGTATGGTGTTCAATCAACCCATTCTCGAAAAGATACTGCAGCGTTTCCGTCAATCCGTCATCAATGAGTCCATGCGACAGGAAGCTTTTCTTGATTACGACATTGACGAGTACGACGAGCGCTTCCTCCGTCATTTGGCACTTGGCTATACGAAAGACATGATTGCAGCGTTGAAGGGCATGCCATTCGGCGTGAAATCTATCGAGAAACGTCAGAATGACCTCACGAACCGCCTTTTTGGCGAAGACCATGAACCCGTGAATGCCACGCGCCTTGCCACGAAAGCCATCGAACTGCGCATCCTTGACATTGACAACCTCGAACCAGACGACGAATGACCTACCGAGACCATATCCGACGTGTTTTGAAATACCTCTTTTGGGGGTTGCTCATAGCATTGGTGCTCCTGCTTTTCGTATCGTGGGTGCTGAGCATCTATGTCGATGGTGTGCAGGGCTTGCTGACGCCTCGTGGCATACGTTGGATGTGTAGTAACATCATCCCCAACTTCGCTGAAGTACACATCGCAAAGATACTCGTGGGGTTGATGGCGATGAGTGTCCTGCGCGATTCAGGTATCTTACGGGCATTCCGTTCCCACCTTTCGCTCAAGCAGCAACGGGCACTGCAAATCACGGGTGTTTCCGTGCTTGTGGTGCTGAGTTTCTTCTCGCTACTCCTTGTCTTGCCCGATGCTGTGCTGCTCAGTGCCTTTGGCTCCATCGAGCATTCAGCATTTTCCAAAGGATTCTACGGATTGCTGGCATGTCTTGCCATCTTCATAGGGAATGTCTATGGATACACGTCAGGACGGTTCACCACCATGCGCGACTTCATTCAGGCACATGTGTCCATATTTGCCGCCATGCCCAACTATTTCGTGATGCTCTTCTTGGCAAGCCAGTTGATGGGATGCCTCCGCTTCACTGGCATCCTTCCCTTGCTGGGTGATGATGGCACGGTGTTCTTTATGCTAAAGGGATTGCTCTATAATGGTTCCTTGCTTCTATACATTCTGCTGGTGCTTTGAACCCTCTTTGCAGAAAGCCCTGATGCCGCATTCACCACATTTAGGTTTCTGACTCTTGCACACATAACGTCCGTGCAGAATCAGCCAATGGTGCGCTCTTGGAATCAGTTCGTCAGGAATATGCTTCACCAGCTCCTTCTCCACGGCATAGGGTGTTGTGCATTTCTCCGACACCAAACCGATGCGGTGGCTCACGCGAAACACGTGCGTGTCAACTGCCATCCTTGCCTCTCCCCATGCCACGCTCAACATTACATTCGCAGTCTTTCTTCCAACACCTGGCAGTGCTACCAATGCATCAAAGTCGGCAGGCACTTCACCGCCATGCCTTTCCATCAGTAAGCGAGCCATCTGCACCAGATGTTCAGCCTTGCTGTTCGGATAGCTGACTGATTTCACATATTGCAGCACCTCATCCTTGGTGGCGACAGACATGGCAAGTGGGGTGGGGTACGTATCAAACAAAGCAGGCGTCACCATGTTCACCCGCTTGTCCGTACACTGTGCCGACAACATCACCGCACAGAGCAGCTGGAACGCATTCTCATACTGCAGTTCAGTGTTCGCTTCAGGCATTGCCACTTGAAAATAAGCCATGAAACGCTCATATCGTTCTTTCCTCGTCATTGTTCTTGTAAAAAAGAATGGGCAACAGCCTTATTTGACCATTGCCCATTGCATTTTCTTTTCAAAAGCAGTTAAGCCTCAGCAGCTACTGGCTGGATAGATACTGTGCTGCGGTTTTCGCGACCACGCTTGAACACCACCACGCCGTCAATCAAAGCATACAGCGTGTCATCCTTACCAATACCTACATTCTTACCAGGGTGATGCTTTGTGCCACGCTGACGAACGATAATGTTGCCAGCCTTGACTGTCTCACCACCGAAGTGCTTCAAACCGAGTCGTTTTGAGTGTGACTCACGGCCGTTCTTAGAACTACCTACACCTTTTTTATGTGCCATGTTGAAAAACTGTCTTAAATGTGATTGATTAAATTGATTGTTTTCTTGTCCACGGGCTTATGCCACAATAGACTTAACGAGAACCTGAGTGAACTGGTCACGGTAACCTCTCATCTTACGGTAACCCTTGCGGCGACGCTTGTGGAACACGAGCACCTTGTCACCCTTGATGAGTGGAACAAGCACCTCGAGCACAACCTTTGCGCCCTCCACAGTGGGAGTGCCTACTGTTACTACACCGTCGTTGTCAGCCAACAACACTTTCTCAATCTCAACAGTTGCACCAGTTTCCACATTCTGCATGTGGTGAATGTAGAGCTTTTTGCCCTCTTCAACCTTGAACTGCTGACCCTGAATTTCTGCAATTACGTACATTTTGTTTTTGAATTGTTTAGGGTTCCATCGGGAGGCGGAGCACCACTCTGTACCCACTTGTCCGAGCCTTTCCGACATAAATCGGCTGCAAAGTTACACCTTTTTGCTGATATGACAAAATATTTCCCCAACTTTTATCAGCAAAAATCTTCATTTTGTTGAAATGTGGAAATGACAAGGTGAACAGTAACTGGATTTCTCTGTTTTTCGGTTCTGTTGCAAGAGCCTCTCGAGGCTCTCATCCGATTAATCAAAAAAAAATCCGTTTCATCCGATAAATCTGTGGTTAAAAATATCTCCGTTACATCCGCTCAATTCGCTCAATCGTTCCGAAGGAACTTGTTTATATAAAGACATACCGCTTCGCGATGATTAAGCAGATTCAACGGATTCATCGGACTTATTATTTTCAACAACGAACCTTTAGCTCGGCGTAGCCAATTTTCCGAATGTGGCGAATCGTTTTTAATGGGCAAGCCCGACGAATGAAATCCTGCTGATTTCTCCGAATGCAGAACGCCCGCCATTCGTTTCCCTTCGTTGCCGTCCCACGGCATTGAAAAGAAATAAAGATTCGTTTCATTAGTTCTATTCGTTGTTAAAAATAATCCGTTTCATCCGATAAATCTGTGGTTAAAAATATCTCCGCTCCATCCGCTCAATTCGCTCAATCGTTCCGAAGGAACTTGTTTATATAAAGACATACCGCTTCGCGATGATTAAGCAGATTCATCGGATTTATAGGATACCTCCTCACCCCTCATTCCTAATTCGGAATAGCTTCGGTTACTTAGATTTTTCACTTTTCACTCTTCACTTTTCACTTCCTTCCAGGGAGTTCAAAGCACAAAGGCAGCAAATCCTTGACGCTGCTGATGGCGTAAATACCCTCTGTGCCATAAAGAAGAACTTCGATGTCGCCACCTGCCCGTTGCTCAGCTTCAAGCAATACCTGACGGCAAGCACCGCAAGGAGAGATGGGGCGTTGCAGGAACTCTCCCTTTGTATCTCGTGCCACAATGCAAATGCGGCGAATGGGTTGGTCGGGATATTGTGAATTGGCATAGAACACCGCTGTACGTTCAGCACAAAGTCCGGAAGGGTAGGCGGCATTCTCCTGATTACTGCCGCTCACGATAGTGCCATCAGCCAATGCAACGGCAGCGCCCACAGAGAAGTGAGAGTAGGGAGCATAGCTGCGGTAAGTGGCACGTCGTGCTTCATCCAGCAGCTCGACCTCCTCGGGAGTGAGTTCCTCTTCCTGTTTGACCAGGACATGAAGATGCAAATCCAATTCTTTCATACGTCTTTCTATTATTTGTTATTTCTGTTGCAAATTTACGTCAAGAAAAAGTGACCACCAAAAAAATCCAAGAAAAAATGAAATCCTTGTACTTTTGCAAACATTGTCCACAAATCTTGCACAATTGCAAAGGATGCAACTCGTTTGTGAGGGACACTTGTGTTTAGAGTTTAGGGTTTAGAGTTTAGAGTTTAGGGTTTAGAGTTTAGGGTTTAGGGTTTAGAGTTTAGAGTTTAGAGATTCAATTCGTAATTCCTAATTCCTCATTCCTAATTGTGAAAGATACATCGTACATCGTCCATCGTACATATTAATGAATGTAAGTGTCTTGTTTTTGTGGTTGCAAAAACAAAAAATTTACCATTTTACCATTTTACCAAAGAAGAGGGTGTGTGCCTCTTCTATTGTTTCGATGAAGCGTGAGTACGCCAAGCAAAAGCGTACTTATTTTCAAGAAAAATTCAAGAAAAATGCCCCCCAAAAATCATATTCATGATAATCAACCACATACAAAAAACCAAGCAAAACACCACCAAAAAAACCGTGAAAAATGGGTGAAATGCCCATTGCTTCACGGTGTAACAAGTATGGAGGTAGATAAAGTGTAAAATGGGAGATTACAAATGAGGGTGTCAGTTACCATTACCCCCCACATCTTCTTAGAGCACACTTGTGATGTTAAACTGGCGTCTATTTCAAGAATGGCAAAGAATCTTCACCCCCATTCTCTTGGAGAGAAAAAGTCGTCTGCGTGTCCTCTGCCTTCACGATGTCCGATATCTTCTTGCGGAAAGACACATAGGTGCTAATGTCCTCTATCTCCTCACGTCTTTTCCTGCCCATTGTGGCAAACTCCTTCTCACGTTCAATACCGAGGTATCTTCGACCTAACAGGTTGGCAGCAATACCTGTGGTGCTACTTCCTGCAAACGGGTCAAGAATCCACGCCCCTGGCTTCGTGCTTGCCATGATAATGCGTGAAAGCACACATAAAGGCTTCTGTGTAGGGTGCTTGCCACATGACTTTTCCCATTGGGCAATGGCAGGTAAGTTCCACACATCACGCATCTGCTTGTCACCATTGATGTGCTTCATCAATTCGTAGTTATAATAGTGTGCCACCTTCTCTTTTTTCCTTGCCCAGATGATGAACTCAGTGGAATAGGTGAAGTAGCGGCAGGAAATGTTTGGCGGTGGGTTTGTTTTTGCCCATGTCACCACATTCAGTATCTTAAAGCCCAACGTAGTGAGGGCATTGGCAACGCTGAAAATATTATGATACGTTCCACTAATCCAAATTGTGCCATTATCTTTCAACTTGTCACGGCAAAGTGAAATCCAACGCAAGTTGAAATCGTTCATCTCCTTTGGCGAAAGCCCCTTATCCCAGTCACCTTTATTTACGCTGACCACCTCTCCGCTCTGAATTGATATGCCATCATTCGAGAGAAAATAAGGGGGATCAGCAAATATCATGTCAAAATGGAAGTTGAACTGTGAAAGCAATTCAAACGTGTCACCACAAATCAAGTTGAAGTCGTGGCTTTCAGACTTGAAAAAAGGCTTTATCTTCCCCATCTCTTATTGTCTTTCTAACCTTCTTTTCTTATCTTATTTATAAACTCCTGTATTGTTGTCAAATTATACACATTAGGGATGGCATAAAAAGCCTCTTCCAATTTATTGCGAGCAGATTTCCATCCGATTCCATCCGTAATCCACACAAATTCATACCCTTCCACATCGTTGATTTTGGGAGAAAGTTCAGAATATGCACGAGCCACCTCATTCAGTTTAGAACCACCTCCACTATAAAAATTCACCTCCATCAGATAGGTGCAACCCTTTGTCTTGACAACAAAATCAAAGCGTTTTTTATCTTCTCCGAGAACAGACAATTCTGGATATTCCGTAGAGTAAACCTCCTGCCGATATTCAACACCAGCCTTATCAAAAATGGATGCCACTTGACCTTCCATCAGATGCCCACTTCTATTCTTCCTCGCATTAGTGTCCAATCCTGTTTCCACACCAAAAACATAATCCACAAGATTCTTCACCTGCTTGTTCTTGAACACTTCATCAAGCCCTGTACCATGTATAAACTCTATCACACCTTCTACATCATCAAAGAAATTGCTAATCAACTTGATACTACCATCAGACAGAATCGCCTTTTTGTTGTCAGCAGTTCGTACAGCAATCAGAACATCCATAACATTAAACACTTTCGGATTTTCGTTCCAAAGCCTACGAATCGCACCATCCAAATCTTCTTGACCAATCAAATAGTTCAATTGATTCAGTTTCATGGAAATGGCGTCAACATTGCTGTTTATCTTCTTGAAATCACAATAGAAATCAAGTGTCGCATTTGTTTCTTTCAGCTGCGACATGAATACATCAAATTGTTCTTTTGTATGCATACTATATTGCTTGATTATAGAAATCCACATCTTCAGCCACTCTCACCCCATAACCCTCTGGTGGATAATTACTGATGAGCAATTCCGTCAGTTTTCCGCGTTTGCTCGGATTTGCATTGATGGCACGAGAGGCAAAAACTCTGCTGATATAGAAATCTGCGTAAGCGTTTTCGAAAAACCTGTCTTCTGGGTTCTTTGCGGAACAATCCGCATTGCTCAACATCCAATCCACATCCATACGTTCATTGAGCAGGGCGCAGAAATCACGCAGCCTAATCTGTTCCTCATCGTTGAAATCCTCCTTTGAATAAGAAGTGAAACTTGATGTGGCATTCAAAGGGCGATAAGGAGGATCGAAATAGAAGAAGGCGTAACCATCATCTATATTATCAAGCGTGTGTTCAAAATCGCCATTCAAAATAGTGACATCTACCCGATTCAAAGCCTCGCTGTCTGCCTTGATAATATCCCTATTGCAAATAGTGGGGTGCAAATACTTTCCAAAAGGCACATTGAAATTACCCTTCGAATTTACACGATACAGACCATTGAAACAAGTCCTGTTCAAAAAAATCAGATATTTTGTACGGTCCACGTCATCCAAATCCTCCTCATTGAAAATCTCCCGTGCACCTAAAAAGAAAGCCTTCTTTGCTTCTTCATCCTCCAATGCAAAATACTGACTTTCAAAAAAAGAAAGCCGTTCAATCAACTCGTCTGGTTGATTCTTGATGGTTCTATATGCCGTCACCAAATAAGGATTGATGTCATTGATAACCACCTTCCCAATTTTCGGGAACTTCTGCAACATGTGAAACAGCATCGCCCCTCCACCTACAAACGGCTCCACATACGTAAACTCCCTGTTCTCCAACCCCACAGGCAGACACTTGTCAAGTTGCGGCAGCAATTGCCCCTTGCCACCAGCCCACTTCACAAAAGGCTTCACCGAATTATGAAATCTCAACTTCACCATACATGTTTCAGGTTTTGTTTTGCAAAGATACATCTTATTTTGCACACAAACAACATCTCTTCCTCAAAAATAATCTGAAATGAATAAATCCGCCCAATCTGGTCAATCCGTGTTTCGGAAAAGATGATTTGTGGATAAAATTATGGGTATTATTCACATTTGTTTCTCCCATTCCAACACGCCGCACAAGGCGTTTTTTATCTGTGTCAAATCAGTTCAATCCGTTCAATCGTTCCGCAGGAACTTGTTTTTATAAAGACATATCCCTTTGGGATGATTAAGCAGATTCAACGGATTTACGGGATTTATCCAAATCCACACACAGGGTTTTACTGGTGAACCGAAAAAATCCGTCAAATCTGGTCAATCCGTGTTCCCCAAAATGTGTGTCAGCACCCCCCAAAATGCCCTTAGGGATGTCAAAAATTAGGGTAGTACACCTCAAAAAATGACCATGTGACATCAAAAAATGGGGTGTAAATCATCAAAAGTGAGGCATTTTGGGAATTGCTTTGTGACACGCCCTTTTAGGGTTTAATTCCTACAAGGTGTTGTGATTCAAGAAGAAAAGACATTAAGGGTAAAATGGTAAAATGGTAAAAAGGTAAAATTTGCAAAATGAGGTTTGGGGGATAGTTTATAGGGGGGAATATAGGAGGGTTTTTTAAATTTAAATTATTATTATTATAATTATATTATTATTATTACAGCTCTCTTCAATCTGCAAAAAATGAAATTAACCAATTAACCTATTAACTTTAACCTTTTCGCTTCACTCCTCTAAACCCTAAACCCTAAACTCTAAACCCTAAACTCTAATCACAAGTGCCCCTCACTGCCATCATCAAGTGTTCCCCACAAACGAACGTAAGTGTTCCTCACAAACGAACGTAAGTCTTGCCCACAAACGAGTTGCAAGATAGAGAATATTCTCTGTTTTATGCCAGAAATCGAGAATATTCTCGTTTTTTCCGATTTT
>ONDH01000042.1 GCA_900316505.1 uncultured Prevotellaceae bacterium | reverse complement strand
GACAAAGACAAGCCACATATCCGTGAGTGTTTCAACTCCGTACCAAAACAGTTGGCAAAGGAAAACAAAAAATTCCAGTACAGTAAGGTGAAGCCAGGAGGGCGCGGAGAGACTTATGCCGGGTCGCTGCAATGGTTGGAAGATGCAGGTATTATCTGCCGCTGCTACAATACTGACATCACTGGGCTTCCGATGGAAGGCAATGCCAAGGACAATGTTTTCAAAGTCTATATGTCCGATATAGGCTTGCTCGTAGAGATGCTTGGAGAGGGAACACGCGCTGACATTCTTCAAGGCAATCTTGGCGGTTTCAAAGGTGCTATATACGAGAATCTGATGGCCGACACACTTCACAAGAAAACGCAGAACCTTTACTATTTCCACAAAGATTCAGGATTGGAATTGGATTTTCTTGTACGAATGAACGGAGAGTGTGTTCCGCTGGAAGTCAAGGCAAAGTCAAGCAAGGCTAAAAGTGCAAGAACTGTTTTGAACCACCCAGAGAAGTATCATGTCAAACAGATTATAAAGTTCGGTGATTACAATATAGGCAGGGAAGGGCATCTGTTAACTCTCCCAAGCTATATGCAGTTCCTGCTGAACTTACAACCAGAAGAAATCGTGCTTGAACCGGTGGATATTGATGAAATTAACCGTATGGCATCAGAGTTCCTGGGACAATAGTTTTTTCGAGATTCGGAATTTTCTGCCGTAAAAACACGTTTTCGTTGCCATGAGCGTGTAAAAACGTGCAGAATGTGTCGTAAAAGAGTCGCCAGTGGTTTACAAAAACTTTGTAACTCGTTGATAATCAGTATTCGTTAGCCGACGAGCAGGTAGTAGCCCAATATCACAGTCTTTGGTACGTGGAACGGGCATTCCGTATCACGAAGGGCAATCTGGAGGCAAGGCCGATATTCCACTTCACAGAGAAACGCATTGAGCCTGTCTTTGGTGTTAAATTGTTAAATTGTTAAATTTTTGTTTTTGCGATAAATGTCATACGGATGGCAGTGATGACACGGATATGTTTTTATTAACCACGGATTTGGCTTAGTTCACCTGATTGACGGGTTCACCGTCTAAGTAGGCACGTACGTTTTCTGTGCAGATGTTGATGAGACGCTGTCTTGCTTCTCTCGTTGCCCATGCAATGTGAGGGGTGAGATAGCTGTTTTTGGCAGAGAGGAGGGGATTGTCTGCTGTGGGGGGCTCGGTGGTGAGCACATCTGCACCATAAGCGGCTATCTGGTCGTTGTTGAGTGCATCTGCCACTGCGGCGTCATCGACGAGAGGACCACGTCCTGTGTTGATGAGGATGGCGGATGATTTCATGTTGGCGAGGCGTTCGGCATTGACCAGGTGCAGCGTGTCTTCTGTGAGGGGGCAGTGGAGCGACACGATGTCGCACTGCTCGAAGAGGGTGTCGAGGTCTGCCTTCATGATGCCATAGGGGAGTTCGTCTTCATCCTTGGATGTGTATGCGAGCACTTGAAGACCGAAACCTGCAGCGATGCGTGCGGTCGCCATGCCTGTGTTGCCAAGCCCGATGATGCCCATTTTCTTGCCGTTGAGTTCGAAGAGGTCATGGTCGAGATAGCAGAAATCGGGTGAGTTCGTCCATCTGCCTGAGCGGTTTTCGATGGCATAGTAGTCCACATGGCTGACAATGTTGAGGATGTGGCAAAACACCATCTGTGCCACACTTTCCGTGGAGTAGGCAGGAATGTTGGTCACCACGATGTTCTGCTTGCTTGCCACTTCAAGGTCAACGACATTGTATCCTGTGGCGAGCACACCAATATATTGCAAGCGTGGAAGCATGTTGAGCGTGGCGGCATCGAGCACCACCTTGTTGGTGAGCACCATCTCTGCTCCTTTGCATCGGGCAATCACTTCTTCGGGTGCTGTGCGTTCATAGACTTCCACTTCTGCCAATTCTTTCAATCCGTCCCAAGTCAGTTCGCCTTGGTCAACGGTGTAGGCGTCAAGTATTACAATCTTCATATGTCAATGTTTTCGATGCAAAATTAGTTATTATTCAAGAAAAAAGCGTTATCTTTGCACGATATTTTATCGAAGATGGCAGAAAAAACTCCTCACACGGTGCAAGAAAGCGATGCAACCTATGACCATGTGCTGAAATACACGGGTCTGTTTGGTGGTATTCAGGGCATCACGATGCTTGTTTCCGTGGCACGAAACAAGGTGGTTTCGGAGTTTTTGGGTCCTTCGGGAATGGCATTGATCAATCTGTTCAACAATGCCATTAAGCTGATTAACCAATCCACAGATTTTGGTCTGTCGTTCAGTGCTGTCAAACATGTGGCAGAACTGTTTGACCAGGGAACAGAGGAGGAAGTGTTCCGCTTTGTGCGTACTGTGCGCACATGGTGCCTGTGTGCCGGTCTGCTGGGCATGCTGGTGTGTCTGGCTCTGTCGCGTCACATCAGTTATTGGACTTTCGAGAATTATGACTATGCTCCTCATTTCCTCGTCCTCTCCTTGATGGTGGGGATGCTTGCCGTGCAAGGTGGGGAGCTGGCTATCCTGAAGGGGATGAAGAAGCTGAAGAAGGTGGCGCTGGTGTCTGTTTTCGGTGCCCTTGCCACCTTGCTCATCAGCACGCCCATCTTCCTGTTTTGGGGCATTGAGGGCATTGTCTGCTCGTTGGTGTTGTGCCAAGCGGCGGTGCTTGCCATCCATCTGCGAGAATCCACGAAGGTTGTTCCTTGGAGTGTTTCGCTCTTTTCCAAAGATGAATACAAGAATGGTGTTCCGATGCTGAAACTGGGTGTCGGTTACATCATCGCCGGCATTTTCGGACAAGGTGCCGAGTATGTCATCCGTACCTTGATTTTGCGATTCGGTGAATTGGCTGATGTGGGGCTTTACAACAGCGGCTACATTCTGGCGGTCAGTTATGCCAACATTGTGTTTGTGGCGTTCGAGGCGGATTATTTCCCTCGTCTTTCAGCCGCACAGCATGATTTGTCGCGCATGAACAAGACCATCAACCAGCAGATAGAGGTGGGGGTGATGCTGATGGCGCCAGTGCTCACGCTCTTCGTGCTCGCCATGCCGGTCATTGTGCCTTTGCTCTTCTCCAGCGAGTTTGTCGATGCTGTGCCGATGGCCATCTGTGCTTCGTTCTTCATGTTCTTCAAGGCATTCGCATTGCCCATTGCCTATCTGGCACTTGCCAAGGGCGACTCGCGCATGTATATGTTCACAGAACTGGTGTATGACATTTTCATCGCCATCGCCATTCCATACGCCTTCAAGTGGTGGGGATTGGAAGGTGCCGGTTGGGCTTTGTCGGTAGCAGGACTGCTCGATATGCTGCTGGTTCATGTTGTCTATGGTATCCACTATGGTTACCGTTTTAATTTCAGCAGGATGAAGATATACGTGTTCCTCTTTGCCTGTTTCACAGTGGCGGTGCTCACTGCGCTTCACGAGAATCCCTGGATGAAACTCGTGACGGGTTTGATGCTGGTGGTGTCGTTCTTTGTTTCTTTCAGGGTGTTGAAGAGCGAAACAAATATTATCTCTGATTTGAAGAAAAAGTTATGGCGGAAGTGACGGTGTTGACAGCGGTGTATAATGCGGAGAACTATCTTCGGCAATGTCTGGATTCCCTGAAGAACCAGACACTGAAGGAGTGTCAGTTCATCTGCATCGATGACTGCTCAACAGATGCATCCTATTCCATTTTGCAGGAATATGCTCAGGAAGACAAACGGTTTCAGGTGCTTCGAACTCCTGCCAACAGCGGGCAGGCAAAGGCGAGGAATCTGGGCATCCAGTTTGCCAAAGGAAAGTATATCGCCATGCTGGATGCTGACGACTGGTATGCTCCCGACACGTTGGAACAGGCGTGCCGCTCTTTGGAGGAAACGGGGGCTCCCTGTGCCTTGATGGAACTGATTCTGCACCATGAGGAGGACGGATGTGAGGAAGACTATCCACTGCGTACGACGAAGACTGAATGGAGTGGGGAAGAGGCATTCCGATTGAGCCTCGACTGGTCATTGCATGGCTTGTATGTGGCAAAGGCAGACCTTTTCAAACGATTTCCGTACGATGACAGTTGCCGACTCTACAGCGATGATAACACCACACGCCTGCACTATCTCAATGCCGAGAAGGTGGTGAGCTGCAAGGGACGTTATTATTATCGCAAGCATGCCGCATCCATGACTAATGCCTGTTCCATCCGACGTTTCGACTATATGCCCGCCAATCTCTCGATGAAACGTCAATTGGAGGCTCTTTCCCTGACAGACAAACAGGAGGTGCTTGATTTCTACGAGCGTCACCGTTGGCTCAACCTTGTTGATTGCTATTGGTATTATCGTCTGCACAGAAATGCGTTCAATGCGGAAGAGCATGAAGAGATACAGACACTGTTCGCCAGCATGCTTCAAACCATCGAACCTCAACGGATTCCATGGTCACTCAAAGCCAGGTTGGGACACTATCCCTTCCGTTCCTATCGAGTGTTCAGCTTTTGGGAAGACTTGTATTTCCAATTGCGGGAGTGGAGGGAGAGATGGAAGAAGTAAGATGTAAGAAGTAAGATGTAAGATGGATGATGTAAGATGTACGATGTGGGATGTACGATGTGGGATGGGAAAAAGAAAGGAGGCCTCACGATGGTGAAGTCTCCTTTGTGTTATGATGAAGTGTCTTTTACTTCTTCTTCATGACAGCCCAGCGGTTCATGAACTTATCAACGCGACCTGCAGTGTCGACAAGCTTAGCCTTACCAGTGTAGAAGGGGTGAGAAGTAGAAGAAATTTCAATCTTGATGAGTGGATATTCCTGACCTTCAAATACTTCAGTCTCGTTAGACTTAGCTGTAGAGCGGGACAGGAACATATCGCCGTTTGACATGTCCTTGAAGATGACAGGGCGATAGTTTTCTGGGTGAATACCTTTTTTCATTTTGTTTTTTGTTTTATACAGTCAATATAATACTGCTGGTGTAACAAATAATATTTCTAAAAGCGGTGCAAAGGTACGACTTTTTATCAAACGGACAAAACAAAAGAGGGGATTTTTTATCTTTATCCACAAAAAAGTACCCCGTAAAGAAAAAAACTCTCCTCTCTAATCTCTCATCTCTAAACTTTTTCGTACCTTTGCATTCGTTTTTAGAGACACATATATTTATTTTTAATTTATAAATAAAAAAATTATGATTAGCTACAAAGAACTTGGTCTCGTGAATACACGCGAGATGTTCAAGAGAGCTGTTGCTGGCGGTTACGCTATTCCAGCTTTCAACTTCAACACAATGGAGCAGATGCAGGCTATCGTGATGGCTGCAGTTGAAACTAAGTCTCCTGTCATCATGCAGGTGTCAAAGGGCGCACGTAACTACGCTAACGGCACTATCCTCCGTAACCTTGCCAAGGGTGCTGTGGAGTATGCAAAGGAACTCGGTTGCGAGCATCCAGAAATCGTGCTTCACCTCGACCACGGTGACAGCTTCGAACTCTGTAAGGATTGTATCGACAACGGTTTCTCTTCTGTGATGATTGACGGTTCTTCACTCCCATACGAAGAGAACGTGGCTCTTGCTAAGAAGGTGGTTGACTATGCTCACCAGTTCGACGTAACTGTTGAGGCTGAGCTGGGTGTGCTCGCTGGTGTTGAGGATGAAGTTCAGTCTGCTGAATCTCACTACACAAAGCCAGAAGAGGTGATTGACTTCGCTACTCGTACAGGTTGCGACTCTCTCGCTATCTCTATCGGTACTTCTCACGGTGCTCACAAGTTCACTCCAGAGCAGTGCACACTCGTAAACGGCGTTCTCGTGCCACCCCCATTGGCATTCGACATCCTCGCTGAGATAGAGAAGAAGCTCCCTGGCTTCCCAATCGTGCTCCACGGCTCTTCTTCAGTTCCAATGGACGAAGTAAACACTATCAACAAGTACGGCGGTCACCTCGAGGCTGCTATCGGTATTCCAGAAGAGCAACTCCGCAAGGCTGCCAAGTCTGCAGTATGCAAAATCAACATCGACTCTGACTCTCGTCTTGCTATGACAGCTGCTATCCGCAAGCACCTTGCTGAGCATCCTGGAGACTTCGACCCACGTCAGTATCTGAAGCCAGCTCGTGAGAACATGAAGAAGATGTACATCCACAAGATTGTGAATGTGCTCGGTTCTGACGGCAAGCTCGCTCAGTAATTTTCGGAAGTTAAATTTCGGAAGTTATAATTGAAGTTAAAATGGGAGTGAAAAATGAAGTTAAGCGCTACGCGCAGGACTTATCTTCCTCTTTAACTCCTTCTTTAACTCCTGAAGCTTAAATGAATAAATAAGAACTAAAAGTGAGGGTATCTTCCATCTTGATGGTAAGTGTCTTTCACTTTTAGTTTTTTATTTGATAAAAATATCCGATGTCTCGTATTATCTTTCTCGTCCTTTTTCTTTTTTCTTTTCTGCCTGCATCTTTTGCTCAGGTGGAACTGACTGATTCTAACTTTATCAATGAAGTGGATTCCATTATTGCAGAGTTTGAACGGACGGAGCAGCAGAAGAAGGTGGAGAAAGTGATTCAGTCGTATAATGAGACGCGATTGAAGAAAGAGATGTCGTTCCAGACGGATGGTGCTCTGCATTTGGTGAGAGGGCTTCTGTTGTCATGGACAGACCATAGTTTCATCACTCATGATGCCCGTTTCGATGCGAAAGGGGATGCTTGCAACTGGAGTGACTACGGAGTGGCAGGTGTTCCGTTGTTGGCAAACTGGGCATTGAAGGCGGCTGGCGTGAAGAGCCGTTCGAAGACAGAGAGAATGCTGACTGCCAACGCAATGGCATTCGGAATCTCTTTTGGTGCAACAGAATTGCTGAAGCATACGATTGATGAGGGACGCCCTGACCAAAGCGACTTGCATTCGTTCCCATCGGGACACACCAGTTTTGCTTTTGCTTCTGCCACCATCTTGAACCGTGAGTATGGTTATATTTCTCCATGGATTGCCGTGGGAGGATATATGACGGCTGCTGGAACAGAATTTTTGCGTGTCAATCACAACAAGCATTGGATGAATGACCTTTATATGGGTGCTGGCATTGGTGTGATGAGCACGAATTTGGCATATTTCCTCACCGACAAGATTTTTGGTGAGAAGGGCATCAACAAACCGGAACTGCGGAAGAGGGATGTGCTGCGCTTGATGAAGTTTAACGAGAAGGCAACGGGCTTTTCGTTCATTATGGGAACTGAGATAGGTGACCGTAGCATCCGTTTTGAAGATGCACGTGTCAAGACGGGTGCAGCGGTGTCAGCAGGTGCAGACATGACATGGTTTGTCACGCCTAAGGTGGCGGTGGAATTGATGACTCGTGCAGTGGATGCACAAGCAAAGGTGTATGACACAAAGAACGTCTTTAGCGGCGGTCATCTCAACCTCTATCACTTCGACTTGGGTGGCAAGCTCTCTACGCCTTTCACATTGGGACAACGCCTTTCCACACGTGCCTTTGCAGGTGTTCGTTTGGTGGATGGTGACACCTTCACCGATGGCACGAAATCTTATACCATTTCTGATGAGACCAAGTTTGAAATGGGACTTGGCATCACCTATGAGTGTCTGGATTCCCATAACTATGCATGGGGTTTCACTTGTGACTATTACCACACATTTTCCTCTTACATGAAGAACCGCTACAGCATCAGCTCTTCATGGAAGATTTTGTTCTGATTCAGGATTCAAGTTTCAGGATTCAAGTTTGTGTTAACGCATGCTGAATTCACAACCACAATATTGCTGGTTGTAGAAGTTGTATTCATGGAGGAGTTCATTCCGACGGTCTTGTAGTCCTCCTTTGCGCCAGTTTTGTGCCCAAAAGAGCGTGCCTTCCACGGCTTCCTGAGCAGCAAGACCTGCTTGTGTGATTTGCTCAAGGCTCTTCCAACGGGAGGAGGCGAGGGTGGTGGCAAAGTGGGGGATGTTTAGCGCTTTTGCTTGCAGGGCTGTGGCAGTGAGTCGTATGCGGAAGCACTGAAGACAGCGTGAACCACGTTCTGGCTCATTCTCCAAACCCTGAATCTGTTGTAACCATTGTTCATGATTGTAATCACCATCTATCCAAGGGATGTTGAGGCTGTCGGCATGACGTTTGCTTTCATTCTTTCGGATGTCGTATTCTTCACGGGGATAGATGTTGGGGTTGAAGTAGAAGATTGTGGGACGAATATCGTGCTGGAGCATCCACTCCACAATGGCAGAGGAGCAAGGAGCACAACAGGCGTGGAGGAGTACCTCGTGGAGTCCTTCGGGAATGATGATATCGTTCTTTTTCTTCATATTGAGTGGTTTCGTTGTGCAAAGTTATAAAAAGAAAGTGAAAAAATCCTTATCTTTGCAATTGAAAATGAGAACGGACATGAAAGTGCTTGGATTTGTGAAGAACTGGATGTTGCCGATTGCGATGGCGGCAGGTGTGGCGGCATATTATATATATGTGAACATCCCTGCATTGGATGGTACGCATGAGTGGGTGAACCGTGCGATTAGCTATGTGCAACCGGCATTGCTGTTCTGTATGCTGTTCGTGAGTTTCTGTCGTATGAGCATCAGGGAATTGAAACCACGCGCATGGATGTTGGAACTGCTGGCGATTCAGGTGGTGAGTTTCGTGGCGATGGGTTTGTTGATTGTGTTTATGCCTGATGTGGCAGGACGTGTGGTGATTGAGAGTGCAATGATATGTATGATATGCCCTACAGCGACGGCTGCAGCAGTGGTGACGACAAGATTGCATGGCAATGCGAATGTGGTGGTGAGTTACACCTGTCTCATCAACATGGCGGTGTCGTTGGCAGTACCGGCGATGGTGCCTTTTCTGCATGAAAGTGCCCATGCAGCCATGGGTTTTGAAGTGTCTTTCCTGTTGATATTGGCAAAGGTGTTCCCCTTGCTCATCTTACCGTTGGTGGTGGCATGGTTTGTGCGTCATCTGTTCCCAAAGTTTCATGCCTTCATTCTTCGACAGACGAATCTGGCGTTTAACTTGTGGGCTGTTTCATTGGCATTGGCGATAGGCGTGTCAGTAAAAGCCTTGGTGCATAGTGAAGAGGGAGCTTGGACGATGGTGGGCATTGCTGTCGCATCGCTCATTTGTTGTCTTGCGCAGTTCGTGCTTGGACGGTTGATAGGACGTCGGCATGGAGAACCAGTGGCTGGCACACAGAGTCTTGGTCAAAAGAATACGGTGTTTGCGATATGGATGGGCTATACGTTTTTGGATCCCGTAACTGCCTTGGCTGGCGGGTTCTATTCGCTATGGCACAATTTGGTGAATTCGTGGCAGTTGTGGCGAGAACGAAAGAAAGTGGAGTGACAAACGTTTCTATTTGCGTCCAAAGAGTTTTTGAATGAGGTCAGAGCGCCCCATCTGACGGAGCAAACGGGTGATGTTTTGCCGTTCGGAAGGCTTGTACCAGAAGAAGAATTGACGCTGGGCAAGCTTTTCTTTTTGTGTCTTGGCAGAAAAGACGGGTTGTAGGGTGTAGGGATGAAATCCTGTGTACCACGCTTCAGTTGACACCGTCATGGGGGTGGGGGTGAAGTCTTGCACCTGCTCCAATTGGAAATTGAGGTCTTTTGTCTGTACTGCCAGCTCTGCCATGTCCTCTGCGGTGCATCCCGGATGACTGCTGATGAAGTAGGGGATGATTTGCTGACGCAGATTCTTGCGGCGGTTGATATCGTCGAAGATGCGTTTGAACTCATGGAAGAGTTTGAAAGAGGGTTTGCGCATGAGGTTGAGCACACGGTCAGAGGTGTGTTCAGGAGCCACCTTCAAACGACCGCTGACGTGTTTGGTGATGAGTTCCTCTGTATATTTCCTGTTGTTCTGGTTGATGCGTTCATCACCCGTATCGTGAAGCAGGAGGTCATAACGTACACCAGAACCGATGAAACTCTTCTTGATGCCCGGAATGGCATCAACAGCACGATAGATGTCAAGGAGTTGGGAGTGGTCGGTGTTAAGATTCTTGCAGATGTGTGGATGGATGCAGGAAGGACGTTTGCACTGATGGCAAAGGTCAAGGTTCTTGCCATGCATGGCATACATATTGGCAGAAGGGCCACCCAAGTCACTCAAGTACCCCTTGAAGTCGGGCAGTTGTGTGATGGCTTTAACCTCCTTCAGAATGCTTTCCTTACTGCGCGAGGTGATGAATTTTCCCTGATGGGCAGAGATGGTGCAGAAAGCACACCCTCCGAAACAGCCTCGATGCAGACATACAGAGAACTTAATCATGTCGTAAGCAGGGATGCGTTTTCCTTTATATTTTGGATGAGGCAGACGGGTGTAGGGGAGGTCGAAAGAGTGGTCAAGCTCGTCTTGTGTGAGGGGTTGATAAGGTGGGTTGACGACGAGGTAAGAGTTGACAGTTGACAGTTGACAATTGACAGTTGACAATTGACAATTGACAGTTGAGGGTTGACAATTGATGGGTTGGATGATGCGCTGTGCGGCATATTTGTTCGACTCCTCTTCGATATGACGGAAGTTTTCTGCTTGTGCTTTCTTGTTGCGGAGACACTCTTCGTGGCTGTGCAAAAGGATGTCATCAGGACGTATTCCTCCTGGTATCTCATTCTTTTGCAGCAAAGAGACCGTTTGTTTCTGTGGAAACCTTGCCATGAGATTGCGAAACATCTTCACGTCTATCTCGCAATCCTGTTCAACAAGGAGTTGTGCCAAAGAAATCATCGGTTTTTCGCCCATGCCGTAGATGAGGAGATCGGCACCAGAAGGTACGAGAATGGAGGGCAGAAGCTTGTCTTGCCAATAGTCGTAATGGGTGAGACGTCGCATGCTTGCCTCAATGCCGCCAATGACCACAGGCACATCGGGGAATAGTTCCTTGAGAATGCGTGTATAGACGATGGTGGGATATTCAGGTCTGAGATCATGACGACCGTCAGGCGAGTAGGCATCTTCTGAACGGAGACGTTTGTTCGCTGTGTATTTATTCACCATCGAATCCATCGCACCAGGAGCAATGCCGAAGAAGAGACGTGGACGTCCAAGTTTCTTGAAGTCGCGGAAATCCCCATGCCAGTCAGGTTGTGGCACAATAGCCACCTTCAGACCTTCCGCTTCCAAAACACGTCCAATGACCGCCGCTGCAAAAGAGGGGTGGTCCACGTAGGCATCTGCAGAAAAGAGGATGACATCAAGGTGATCCCAACCGAGGCGTTCGAGTTCTTTTTTTGTTGTTGGAAGCCAAGTCATGGTAGGTGATAGTTGACAGTTGACAATTGACAGTTTGAATTTGTCAATTATCTAAAAAGTTGAGGAAGGCTTTCGTGAGGGCGTTGAGTTTCTTGCGGTCAGCGATGCTCTCCAATGGGAAACCGAGTCGCACAAAGCGTTGTTGCTGTGCAATGGCGGCACAGTTGCCATTATTATAAGTGAGAATGGCAAAGGCTGAGCCTGCAGGTGCCAATATCGATGGTGCAGGCACACAGTAACTCTTGGGGTTCATGCCACGATAGATGTCAAACGTGAGACCACAACCGGAGAGAGTGGAGAGTTGAGAGTTGGAAGTTGACAGTTGACCGGCAATGGTGCCACCGATGGAGGGGCAGCCAGCGTTTGCAGCACTCATCAACACCTTGCCACCATTGTTGTAGTATTGTTCAACGAGTGAATTGGTACGGCTTTCAAATCGCTTCTGAGTGCCGTAGATGAGGTCGATGATAGGGTAGTCGGAGAGTTTCACTTTCCCTTCCAGTAGAGCCTTCTCACTGCATGATGTGAAGGAGTGGTTACCCGTGAGCATGATGGCGCGACCATGAATGACAGGATAGTCAAACGTGTTGCCCATCATCAGTTGTCCTTCCAATTCCATACCACTCATGCCCAGTCCGTCAGAAGCTTCACTTCCAGCTTTCGAACGGTCGAAGTAGCGTTGTCTGCCACAGAAGCCCGTGTAAGCACCATAAGGCACTCCAGGGTCAGCATCTAAGTCAAACCCACATTCCGTCTGCGTGTCAATCACCTTAGGACCTTCCAGTCTTGTGAAAGCATTCACCACCAGCACCGTGCCCTTGTTTTGTGAGGAAATGCCACAAGAAAGCACCTCTGACGGGAAGCTCTCACCTCCCTCATTCAAGGCTGTGACCTTGAAGGAATAGACCTCGTCAGGATTGAGTTCCACAGCGTGGGATGTTCCCTTCACAACCACACCATTGTCAAAACCCTGATGTCCGCGACGTGTGTAGAGAATGTATTCCTTGGCTTTCGCAGTCGGTTCCAGTGGGTCATCGACAGGTGTCCACGACAGGGTGGCGGTGCGCTTCTGCTCATTCAGTGTGATGGCAAAGTTCTCTACAGGCAGAGGCTGAATGACATAATCGCGCTGATACAGTGTAGCAATATATTTCACGATGGTCTTATACACCGAGCGTGAGAGGTCAAACTTGAAATGCGGGTCGTATGCCATTCGCATGTCGGCAAAATTCTGGTGGGAGAGCATCTCGAGAATGCAAGCAGGTGGCATGGGTGCCCTTGCCTCTCCATAGTTGCGGTTCCATAGCTGCCGCACCTGCCAACGGTATTTCTTCAGATCGGTGGTGAAGTTGGTGAGGAACATGCTGATGAGGTCTCTCGACACAAATCTGTCCATTCCTGCTCCTGTCTTTCCCTCATTGAAATCCGTCATATAGACACCCAACGAACCCACGAAAGCATCATCCGTTTTCACGCCTGCATCTGTGTGGAAAGCCACCGAGATGTCGAGTGGCACATTCAGTCCATCCTCCCGTTCCGGATTATAGACAGAACCTCCAGAAAGGTAGTTGACAGCTGCTGAACGTGAGTTAATGTCATTGTTGTAGTCGTTATCTCCAAATGGTTCAGTATGAATCTTATATGGAAATCCAAACCATTGCACGCTATACTTGGCAGCTTCTGCCCATCGAGGCAATCCGGAGGGGCGCACCCTTCCGTTGTGACCTTCTGGAACGATGTTGCCCATACCGCCTCCAAAGCGTACCGCATCGGCACTCACCACACCCTTGTGCTTGCTGTGGTTGGAAAGCGACACCATGCCGTAGTTGTGTTCTCCCTCGTCAAATTCAAACGTTCCGAGATACACCCATGTGCCACCACCCATTTGCTGGTTCACCTTGAATTGTGTCTTTCCTCCTTTATGATAGACCGTATAGGTGGCATCATCCACCGCCTTCTTGTGGGTGGGGTAGGTCACATATACAGCATACTTTCCCTCTTCAGGAATGTTGGGAATCCATTGTGCAATGCCTTCATCTTTGGGTGACGATACGGTGGGCACATAGCGGGCACTGCCATCCGTGAAAGGAGAATCACACGACTCATACACCGCCTTGTATTGTGCAAACCCATGCCCTTCAGCCGTTTGCCACTTCACATTCTTTTGCTTGTGCCGGAACGACTCGATGTAGGTGCCACCCTTGTGCGGCTGATCATTGTCCACAATCACCTCATGTGTCTGGTAGTCACGTTCCCTTGGTGTGAACACCACAGCACCGGCATTCTCCAGCATGGGGATGATGAACGGGATGACAAACGTCTGCGAAAAGAGGTCTTCTGTTGTGCAGAACAGCCTTGGACGTTGCCAATACCAGTCATCCTTCTCCTGTCTGTAATATCGCCCATGACTTTGCCATAGTGCGATGTGGTTTCCTTCCAATCCTTTCTCGGCAGAGTAGGGGCGTGACGTATTTCTCACCCACGGCTCTCCCTCGTAAGTTTCATCCAGAAGTCGTGATGCGTCTTTCTTTCCCTTTCTGAAAAACATGGGCACCAAATCCTCGATGGCACGCCCGTCCGTCTCCACCACCACCTCATATCCCTTCTGGGTGATGGGCAGGAAGGAGCGGATGTCCTTGTACACATTCTCCACCACATCGGGTGTGAAATGCTGTTCCTGAAAACCACCACCCAACACGATGCGGATGCTTTCCTCGTCGTTGTCGATGTCACACGACACCACAGTTGATGGTTTGATGTTGCAGTCCTTGCGTGTATAGTTTTCTGCCCATGTGGTCAGTTGGCTCTGCAGACTCTGCGAATTGCCGTAGCAGGGTAGTGCCAGCAGTATGAAAAGTAAGAGCTTTCTCATCATTTGCTTTTGATTTTCCTGAATCCCACCAGTCGGTCATATCGTTCTCCGAACGGACGGTGGTACACATACACCTCATATTCATTCTCTGTCAGATGGAAATCTCCCTCACAGGGACGTGTCAATCCCACTTCCTCGTCGTCGCGCTTGAACATGTACATGTAGTTGTACGAGCCTTGCTTCAGCGGCACCACCAGTTCATACTGATGGTCAATCAGGTTATATTCCATCTTGTATCTCTCCTCCATGCGGTTGTTTGTCAAGTCACCGAACAGATATACCTCTCCACCTGCCACCTTCGGCATCTTCAAGGTGAAGTGTGTGAAGAAATAGTCACTCTCCGTGTCGTTCTCCACATTGTCGCCATTTCTCACAAGGTAGCGTCCGTTCTGGTCCTCGTCATACAGGTAGTTGATGCGCTGCGCATCGTCATACAGCACGGCATGGTAATAGTCACCGTCAAACTCCATGTGTTCCACCCGCATCGTTGGCACATACTCGTCCAGCATCTCGAAACGTCGGTATTCATTGCCTGCATCGAAGATGAGCGCACGGTTATGATTGAAGATGAGCCTGTCCACCTGCATCAGTGTGGGGCGCAAGTTCTCCACATGGTTGTCCCAACGTCGGTTCTGTATGACGATATATTTCAGTTCAGTCACGGGATTGCTCATTGCGTAGCCCCTGTGATTCACTGTGAAATTCACCTGCTGATGACTGTCAAATGTGTCGATGTCCGTATTGGCAGTCACATCGATGTCCACTCCCACACGTGGTTCCAGCACTGAGAAACACGCTTGTGCCACCGGTTCTTCCTCACCGTCTTCGAAGATGTCCACACGGTAGTTTCCCGACACCAGCAGTTGGGTGTCCCTGTTTGGCAGATTCAGCCAATAGTGGCAATATTTCACTTCAGTGCCCAGTGCAGGCTCATAGTCATCAATGCGTTGTTCAGCGAACCCTGTCATGTAGTCGCTTGTCAGCAAGTCGCTCGGTGTCCAGTCAGCATTGCAGTGTGTGATGGTGTAGGTGTATCGCTCATACTGCGCCTGCAAGTCATCAAAACTGATTTCCACACCATGCCCCTGACTCAATAGCATCACCGACGGCTTACCCCATTCGCCATCCACCTTCACCTGCAACGTCCTGATGCGCGGTGAAAAACAGATGTTCTCCTGAGCATAACCCGCCAATCCCCACATCGTGAGGACTAACGCACCGATATATCGTCCAATAACATGCATCTATCCAAGTTTCACGTTTCAATTGTCAACTATCAACTGTCAATTGTCAATTGTCAACTGTCAACTGTCAATTGTCAACCTCCACTTTTCCTCTGATGTCATCCACGCTGGCACCCACATTGAAGGTGTAAGGGCCCGTGATTCGTGCCCATCCGTGTTTGGTTTCGTCCCAATAGTTCAGTTCTTCCTTCGGGATGGTGATGCGCAGAGTCTCGCTTTCGCCAGGTTGCAGCAGCTTGGTCTTTCCGAAGCCCTTCAGTTCCTTCACTGGGCGTTCCACATTGCTTTTGGGAGCTGACAAATACACCTGTGCAATCTCCTTGCCAGCCACCTTGCCCGTGTTGGTGATGGTTGTCTGCACCACGATGTTGTCACCCTCCATCGTTGTGGTTGGCTTGCCATAAGCAAACTTCGTGTAGCTCAATCCGAAACCGAATGGGAAGAGTGGTTTCACGTTGTTGGAGCTGAAATGGCGGTAACCCACAAAGATGCCCTCCTTGTAGTACACCTCCTTGTTCACACCTGGATATGCCTCCTTGCCATATTGCACGTATGGATAATCCTCATACTTCTCGGCAAACGTCACAGGCAGTTTTCCGCTGGGACACACCTCTCCGCTCAACACATTGACAAGTGCTGTTCCTGATTCGCTGCCCAAATACCAGCAGTGCACCACACCAGCCACCTCCTTCAGCCAAGGCATGGAGTAGGGGTTGCCACCGAAAGTCACCACCACGATGTTCTTCTGAATCTTTGCCAATTCCGAAATCAGCTCGTTCTGTCCGTATGGCAGGTCATAGCTTTCACGGTCACCATTCTCACAGTCCTGGTGTGTGTTCTTGTTCAGACCACCGATGAAGATGATGAGGTCGGCACCCTTTGCAGCTTCCAATGCCTGTGCTTTCAGTTCTGCCTGCTTAGCCTCGTCAAGCTTGTCCACATGGTCATACATTGCCTTGCCTGAATAATAGCCCTGTGCATAATCCACCATCTGCTCATACTGCTTCTTGAGTGCATCCAGAGGACTGATGTCGCGCAAGGTCTTCAGTTCTGACGAACCACCACCTTGTGTCAGCGAACGTGTGGCATTCTCGCCCACCACCAGCACATTGTGATATTTCGTCCACTTCGAGGGGTCAAGAGGTAAGATGTTCTTCTCATTCTTCAAAAGCACGATGCCCTCCTCGCCAATCTGACGGCACACATCGTAGTGCGCTTCCGAACACTGGTTGCCAATCACCTTCTTCGGATTCATCGACGTGCGGAAGATGGTGCGCAGCACACGGCTTGCCTTCTCATCCAGCACGCTCATTGGCACCTTTCCGTCTTTCAGCAATTGTTCGAACGGATTGCCCAGATAGTACATTTCATAGCCAAACTCGCTCTCCTTCGTCTTGCCATCTGTGTAGGTGCCCATCTCGATGTCCAAGCCACCCGTGGCAGCTTCCAGACCATTCGTTGCACCTCCCCAGTCGCTGACGAGCGCACCATCCCAATTCCATTCCTTCTTCAAGATGCCGTTCAGCAGCTCGTCGTTGTGACAGCAGTGCACACCCTTCCATTTGTTGTAGGAGCCCATGATGGTATAGACATGTGCCTTCTCCACCGCCTTCTGGAACGGGCGCAGATAAATCTCTCGCATCGCACGGTCAGACACATTCACGTTGATGCCAAAACGATCCGTCTCTTGGTCGTTCAGCACGAAATGCTTCAGACAGCAGGCAATGCCGTTTGCTTGTGCAGCCTTGATGTATGGCACCACCATCTCACCAGCCAAGAACGGGTCTTCTCCCATATACTCAAACGCACGTCCGTTCAGTGGGGTGCGCTGGATGTTCACACCAGGACCTAACATGATGTCCTTGCCTCTGAACGCAAACTCCTCGCTCACCGCGTTGCCGTATGCCGTTGACATCTCTGTGTTCCACGTGGCAGCCAGACACGTCAGCGACGGGAACGCCACGATGTAGTCGTTCGTCCATTTCGCAGGATTCCACGTGTTCCATTCCAGCTCCTCGCGCACACCGTGAGGACCATCGTCCATGTTCAGCTGACGGATACCCAACCTTGGCACGCCCGCACTCGTGAACTTACTCTGTGCATGCAGAATTTGTACTTTCTCATGGGTGGTCATGCGGCTCAGCGCATCTTTCACTCGCTCTTCCAGAGGAGCGTTCGTGTCAAGATAGGTTTGTGCTTGTGCTGTCATTGCAGCCATTGCCATCAGCACTGCGAGGATAGTGTTTTTTTTCATTGTTATTTTTTCCTTAGTTATACATGTTAGGCTAAGTTCTGCTCCTTGCAGGAGTCTTCATTTTGCAAAAATACGGAAAAATACCTGAATCCAAGCACACTCCCTCGCTTTATTTCTCCAAAAACCGAAAAAAAACGCTTTACTCACCAACTTTTGACAAGAAACCCTCACGCTACCATCATTGGCAACATGAGGGAAACAAGAGTTGGCATTTAATTGGCATTGCTCAGATTCACGCTCAGGGCTTTCCCCGTATAGTTCACAAGCCTTCCGTTTGCCTTTCCCGATGCCAATGGTTGTGCACTGTTGGGTGTGACAAGCACGATGTTGAATTGTCGTTGCTTCAGCATCCCCTCAAACTTGCCCTTCCGCTCTCCGATGGTCACCACCTTACGGACATCGTCATACTGGATGCTGATGGTGCTGAAAGCGCCCTTTTCATAGTTGTAGTTGGTGCCCTCATCCTCATAGAGTTCAAACTGTCCGTCACGTCCGGCATAGATGTACAGGTCAATGAGTTCCGCAGGCTTCTCGTCGCTCCATTCCATGTCGGGACCGATGGGCAGGATGGCACCTTCCGGCACAAACACTGGGATGCGCTCGTAAGGAGCATCGATGACTAAAGTACGGTTGGAGGGTGTGGGGTTTAGAGTTGAGGGTTTAGGGTTTAGAGTTGAGAGTGTAGAGTTTAGGGCTGAGGGTGTAGAGTTGAGGGTTGAGGGTTCATTTCTGTTGGCACTGTCAATGACCTTCTTGCCCGTGTAGAGGTCGTACCAGCCGCATTCCTTCGGGAAATACACCTCCCTGCTCCTTGCCTGATATGTGCTCACAGGACAAGCCATCAGTGAAGGACCGAACATCCATTGGTCTTTGATGTCCTGCACATTCTTGTCGCCATTGAAATCCATCACCAGTGCGCGCATCATTGTGTAGTCGTGCAGATGCACCCATCCAGCCATCGAATAGAGGTAGGGCATCATCCGATAGCGCAGACGGTGATACCACACGATGCTCTCATAGGCAGGATGCCCCTCGGGAGCGATGTTCCACACCTCACGCAAGGGCCACTGACCATGCGCTCTGTAGATGGGGATGAAACAGCCAAACTGGTTCCATCTCGCTTGCAGTTCCCGCCATTCCTTCAGGTCATCATTCTCCTGATGCGTCTGGTCGTAAACCTGCTGTGCCCTCACATAGCGGTTCTCCACACAGAAACCGCCCTGATCCATTCCCCAGAAAGGAAGACCTGAGAGGCTGTAATTCATGCCTGCCGTCATCTGTGCCCGCATGTCCTCCCAACGTGTGCCGATGTCACCGCTCCATGTGGCAGTGGAGTAGCGTTGCTCTCCAGCAAAGCCGCTGCGTGTGAGCAGGAACACACGGGGTTCAGCCCCTTTCTTCCCTGCCAATGCTTTCCATGTGCTCCGTTGTCCGTTGTAGATGGCATCGGCATTCACGATGCTGTAGGCGTTGAAATATTCCGTCGAGGTGCCCAGAGCTGTCGAACCGCACAATGCCTTGCGATACCACATCGGGGTGCAGTCTCTCACGTTCGGTTCCGAGGCATCCATCCACCACGCATCAATGCCGTAGTTGTATTTCGAATAGAGATGCTCGTCCATCTGTTGCCAGAACAGTTTCCTCGCCCCCTCCGCATAGGCATCGTAGAACGAACCCACATAACCGGGACCCACCCAGTCGCGTATGTCGTCCTTCACAGCCTGCTGATACATCCAACCCTTGCTGTCCAGCTCCTTGTAGTGGTCGGTGCTGCAGTAGAACTTCGGCCACACGCTGATCATGTACCTGCCATGCAGCTGATGCACCTTGTCCAGCATGCCCTGCGGGTCAGGGAAACGCGCTGTCTCAAAATCGTGGCTGCCCCATTCGTCCTCCTTCCAGTAGTTCCAGTCTTGCACGATGTTGTCGATGGGGATGTGGCGTTTGCGGAACTCTTCCAACGTGCCCGTCAACTCGTCAGCCGTCTTGTAGCGTTCGCGGCTCTGCCAGAACCCCATCACCCATTTCGGATACACAGGCGCCTTGCCCGTCAGGGTACGGTAGCCACTGATGACCTCATCCATATTTTTGCCCGCAATCACATAGTAATCCATGTCACGGCTCATCTCGCTCCAGATGCTCAGCTGTCCCTGTTCCTCCGTTGTGCGAGGTGCAGCCACACGCAATCCGCAGTAGCTCACACTGCCGTCGGGTTGCCACTCAATGCGCAGCGCCGTCTTCTCACCCCGTTTCAGTGGCACAGCAAACTTATACGCGTTCGGATTCCATGCAGTGCGCCAACGCTCTGCCACCACTTCCTTGCCACCCACATACACCTTGATGTAGCCTGCATAGTAGAGGATGAACTGGTAGCTGCTCGTCTCGGGAGCCTCGATGCTGCCCTCATACACCACCTTCGCACCTTCCAGTCGGAACCCCTTTGGCAAGTTCTGAATGCCGCCCTTGTCGGTCTTGCCAATCTCGGAGTGGTCGGGTAGGGCATACTCAAAATACAGCGAGTCCTCCTCGCGCACCAGCTGCCTGCCCCCTCTGTCCGTGTAGGTGCCTGTCAAGTGACCTTCCTTTCCCTCCTTGTCGTAGAGGCGGAACGCGCGGTTCAGTTGCAGGTAGTCCTCAGGATTGCCGAATCGGCAGTACGAATAGCTGTCCCACAGCACACCATAGTTCTTGTTCGACACCACAAACGGCACAGCCACCTTCGTGTTATACTGAAACAAATCCTCGTTCTTTCCCTTCATGTTCAGCTCCTCCGATTGATGCTGTCCCAATCCGTAGAACGCCTCGTCGGCAGGGCTGTCGAAGAGCAGTCGCCAACTCAACCCCTGCTGCTGCTCCTTGGTGGGCTGTCCACTGCCAATCTCACGTTCAGGCACCTGAAACTCCTTGAACGTCTTTCCGTCCACCGCCTCTCTCAGCAGCACCTGTCCAGCTGCGTCGTAGAACACGATTCTTCCGTCACTCTTCGCCACCACGGCACTCATCTTCCTCGTCCTCACCGTCACATCTTCCTTGCCCTCCTTCACTTCACACCAGGGCAGCTGACCTCCTCGCTTCATTCCCCTCTCCCTCATCTCCTTCAGCACGATGAGGCTCTGTTCCTTCTCCGGAAGCGCATCCTCGCTGGTGGCACGAACACGGATGATGCCGTCATCCACCACCTGCAGACGTATCACACGCGCCTCACCCCTGTCAGGGCAGATGGTCACGGCATTGCCCGACTGACTCACCACTGCGGCATACCCGGCGATGCCCCACACAAAACTTACGATACTCAAAAATATTTGTTTCATTTGCCTTCCATTTTACGTTGCAAAGTTACGTCAAGAAAAAGTGACCACCAAAAAAATCCAAAAAAAAATGAAATCCTTGTACTTTTGCAAATATTGTCCCCAAATCTTGTACTATTCCAAAGGATGCAACTCGTTTGTGGGCAAGACTTACGTTCGTTTGTTAGCAAGACTTACGTTCGTTTGTGGAATACACTTGCAAGCGCGAGTGAGGAACACTTGTGTTTAGAGTTTAGAGTTTTTGGTTTAGTGTTTAGAGTTTAGTGTTTAGAGTTTAGGGTTTAGGGTTTAGTGTTTAGGGTTGAGAGTTCAGGGTCTTTGCGGTGCGCGCTTCCGCTTGCCTTTCTCTCCCAATTGGGTGAGTTGGAGGGACTCGTTTTCAACTGAATCCGCTGCAAAGTTACGGCACGAGAATATTCTCGATTTCTGGCATAAAACAGAGAATATTCTCTATCTTGCAACTCGTTTGTGGGCAAGACTTACGTTCGTTTGTTAGCAACACTTACATTCGTTTGTGGAATACACTTGATGATGGCAGTGGAGGAGACGCATGTTTCTGAATGAGGAATTAGGAATGAGGAATTAGGAATTGCCATGCGGGGTGCAAGCATTGCGTTAGCCTAACTGTCAATTGTCAACTGTCAATTAGTTGACACGGTAAAATGGTAAAATGGTAAAATGGTAAAATTTCATTTTTCACAGATTGAAGAGAGCTGTAATAATAATAATAT
>ONDH01000011.1 GCA_900316505.1 uncultured Prevotellaceae bacterium | reverse complement strand
GTTAGCACTGATTGCGATGACTGCTGCGAGAGCGATGGTGATGAACTTTTTCATAATTGTAGTTTTTTATTTGTTATTAATTATTGTTTTAGTTTTTATAAATTTCGTTGTTGTTTGAAATTGTCGTTCCTTTTGGTTGACGATGCAAAGTTACGGCCTTTTGTACTGGGTTTCAAACTGAAAATCCCCAAAGGGTAGGGGATTTCCTATAAGAGATATAGGGATGTGGATTTAAACCTTTTGCAATGCGTTGATTTTTAGTTTGTAAAGTGGTGGGGATTTAGGCACCTGCCTTTAAAAGAAGAAAGAAAAAAAGCAGAAAAAAATAAAAAATTTTTTCTCACTCATTTTTTTGCCGTACCTTTGTAGTCAAATAAACAAATGAAAGAGACGGCAAGGCGATATTATTCTTCTTTGGTGTTGTTGGCGGTGTTCCTGCCAATGCTGGTGTTGTCGTCTCTTCATGTGCATCCTCTAGCGCATCCAGATGGTAATCATTGTGAGGAATGTGTGCATCATGTGCCACATGCCGGGCATTTCAGCTGTGTGACGGTATGCTCGTTTGACTGTGTGCTCTGCCAGTTCCTGACGTTGCCTTTCCTGATTGCGCCGATGTTGGTTTTCACGGCAAAACGATTTATTCACATAACCCCTCAATGTAGGACAGCACAAGGTGTTGTGGCTGGTGTGAGGGGTGTTGTCTTCGGGCGTGCTCCTCCTGTTTCTTGTATGTTTACAGGAGAGAATTAAAGAAACGTCAACAATTTTATTAAAAAGAATTTAGAATGAAGACAAGCTATGTGATGCTGTCATTGTTGTGCTGTGCCATGACGATGACGGCACAAAACCATCGTATGGGAAACGATGGCAGGCAGGTGGCAGATAGCACGGATGTGTTTTATCAGCACTTGCAATTGAACGAGGTGATGGTGACGGGTGTGACGGGCGACACGAAATTGAAGCACTCGACAACGCCCATTTCAGTGGTGACAGGAAAAGAACTCCGTCAGACCACCTCGACGAACGTGATTGATGCAGTGGCGAAGCAGCCGGGAATGGCACAGGTGACCACGGGTGGCGGTATCTCAAAACCTATCATCAGAGGTTTGGGTTATAACCGCATCGTCGTGATGAACGAAGGAGTGCGACAGGAGGGTCAGCAGTGGGGTGATGAACATGGTGTGGAAGTGGATGGCAATGGTGTCGGCTCTGTAGAGATACTGAAGGGTCCAGCCTCGCTGATGTATGGTTCGGATGCGATGGCGGGTGTGCTGATTCTGCATGATGCACCATCGCCGATGGAGGGCGAAGTGCGGGCGAACATCAGCACGGAGTACCAAACGAACAACGGATTGTTTGCTTACTCGCTGAACGGGGCTGGCAATCATGGTGGTTTTGTGTGGGATGCACGTTTTTCGGACAAGATGGCGCATGCCTATAAGAATAAGTATGATGGCTATGTGCCTGGTTCGCAGTTCAGAGAAAGGGCAGGAAGGCTGATGCTGGGATTAGATAAGAAGTGGGGACACTCGCATCTGACTTGGACGTGTTTCCATTTGACGCCGAGTATTGTGGAAGGTGAACGTGATGAGGAGACGGGAGAGCTGGAACGTGATGAAACGTATGGGTTGAAGACGTATCATAAGACCTTGCCTTTCCAGCAGGTGAAGCACTACAAAGCGGTGTGGGACAACTCGTTCAATCTGCCTAAGGGCTATCTGAAGGCGACGGTGGGTTATCAGCAGAATAGGAGGCAGGAGTTTGAGGAGTGTGCGGATGAGTATGAGGTGTTTTTTAAGTTGCATACAGTGACCTATGATGTGAGGTATCTGACGCAGGAGTTTGACGGATGGAAAGTGGCTGCCGGTGTGAACGGCATGTGGCAGAAATCGCAGAATTTGGGAGAAGAGGCGTTGATTCCGGAGTACCGACTGTTTGACATGGGTGGTTATGCCACGGTGAGCAAGGAGTGGAAGAGCTGGACGCTGAATGGTGGTGTGCGTTATGACCATCGCCATTTGAAATATGACCACACGAAGGATTTTGAGGGGGTGACAGGAAGTGTGGGTGCCGTGTGGAATGCGGATGAGCATTGGAATGTGAGGATGAATGTGGCTCGTGGGTTCCGTGCGCCCAACATGAGTGAACTGGGTGCTGACGGTGTGCATGAGGGCACGGTGCGTTACGAGTTGGGCAATGCCCATCTGAAGTCGGAGTATAGTTGGCAGGCTGATTTGGGTGTGGATTTCACCTCGAAATACGTAGAAGCGCAGGTGGCGCTCTTTGCCAACAGAATCAGCAACTACATCTTCACGAAGCGTGTGGATGTGGTGATGGAGGAGGGGTATAAGACCTACGAATACACACAAGGTGATGCCCGATTGTTAGGTTTTGAAGCAGGAGTGGATGTACACCCGATTCATCGTCTGCACTTCGGCAACACCTTTTCGTTTGTGGATGCCCGACAGCTGCATCAGCCCGAGGAGACGCGCTATCTGCCTTTCACCCCTGCTCCGCGCTGGACTTCGGAGGTGAAGTATGAACTGACGCATCATGGCAAGGTGCTGAACAATGCCTATGTGGCACTGGGGTTGGAGTGTTTTCTGCGACAGAACCACTACTACAGGGCTGACCAGACCGAAACGGCAACACCGAGCTACACACTGTTGAATCTCTCTGCTGGTACGGATGTGATGATCAGGAAGAAGAAGGTGGCAGAACTGTATGTGACTGCCGACAACCTCTTCAATAGAGCCTATCAGAATCATTTGAGCCGACTGAAATACACGGACATCAATGGGACGACAGGAAGAATGGGTGTGTACAATATGGGTAGAAATGTGGTGATGAAGGTGGTGGTGCCTCTGGTGTGGGGGACGGATGGCGGTAGGATGTGAAATGATGGTGGGTGTTGTTTTTTTGTTGTTTTTTCTTTGTGTATTCCTTTTTTTTCTGTACCTTTGCGACGTGGGTCTGTGGATAGGGATGATGGGAGTGGGGGCGACTCATGCTGTATGGACTTAAAAACAATATGGATATGGAAACAATCTGGTACGACCTCAAACGCTGGCTGGAACAGGCCATCACGAGCATCCGTCATATAATGCGGCAGAGGGAAAACCGCATCGTGTTGGTGGTCGCCTGTGGGGGGCTTGGCCGCATCTTTCGTTTCCTAATGCTCCTTTTGCCCATCGTGCTATTTGTGTTGGGGGGCGGACACACGCTGAGAGGTAAGGGCTATGTGGTGAAGTTGCCGCAAAGTGCGGACGACATCGAGTGCCAGGTCGCCACCCCGGAACAGATGGAGCAGTTGCAGCTCTATGATTGTGAGTTCATCTCCAGTCCACTGCTGCTAACCCAGAAGGGCGATGAGCACGTACAGCTGGACAGGATGGCCAAGGTGAGTTTCGACATCCCGAAGAGCATCCCCAAAGAAGACTACATCGACCTGGTGGGCGTGCTCATCACCGATGACGGCCCGATATACATGATTCCTGAGATTGAGGGGATCAAGCGAGGAGTCGTCTCCTTCGAGACCAGCCACTTCTGCTGGGCAGGAGCCGCCAAGATGGACAAAGAAAAGAGGCGGGAACTCTTCATTGAGCGCATCTGCGTCAGCGAGTGGAAGGCCAATGCTTGTGACACCGATGTGGAAGCCACGCTGAAGGAGAAGCTGGAAAGTTTCGCCAGCGACATCGGTTTCGGAGAGAATGCCCTGATGGGCATGCTGGCTCGCGAGGCGTTGGGCGACAATGAGTACATACAGGAAGCCGTCGATATGATTGAAGCTTACGATGAAGGCACCACGGCAGAGACCATCGCCAAGAAACTGGAAGAGAAGGCGAAGGCCAAGATGCTGGAGATGCTTTTCGAGAAACTCAAGGGTGACAAGGAGGTGGACAAGGTGGAGTATGACGAGTTGAAGGACCGGTACAAGCACACCCGCGTGACGAAGGAGGGCAAGAACAAGAAGATTGTGGAGGAATTGGAAAAGCATCTGACCAAGGAGAACATGGAAGAACTGGGGAAGCGTCTGGGCAAGGGAGACAGTTCGACAGAGATAGCATGGGACTACGTCAAGAAATATGCGAAGAACTTTGCAGTGGACCAGCTGAAGTCCTTCTCCACCAAACTCGTTCCCCAGATCAAGCTGATGCAGGAAAGTGCCAGGTACATGAAGGTCCTGAAGGAGTTCTGGGCCAGCAACGAGATGATTGACATGTACAACGTCTATGCCCGCAACGCTAACAGCGACGGTCGCATGAGCAATGACGACTGGAACGCCTTTGCAGTCCGACGTCTGTCTGCGGCAATGGCGAAATTCGGCATGACCGAAGAAGAAATCCGCAAGCAGTTTGAGGAACGCTATGTCAACAACTGGGAGATTGAGAAGAAAAAGGCGGAACTCAGAAAGTTGATTGCCCTGTGGGAAAGCCCAGAGTTCGAACTAACCAAACAGCCCATCTTCGACAAACTCGGCTTCGACTACATCCAGCGACTGACCCGAATCCATATCCTGATGGAACGCTTCCGCAAGGAACTGGTCGTGAATGGAGACATCCCCGGACGCGAACGGCAGAACAGCGTTGATTACACCCTCTGCCTCATCGTCGAGAAATACCTTGAATTCTATCCCGACTACGAGAAGTTCCAACGATGGCTGGCCTGGAAAGGCTTCTCCAAGGGCAAACTCAAGCAGAAAGCCGACAGCCTCGACGAGTACCGCTCCTGGTGGCTCGTGCGCACCGACATCAACCGCACCCCCAGCTCCAGCGAAGGCGAGAAAAGTGTGGTCTATTCCGCTTCTGCCGGGCACCACAAGAAGGTGGAGAGATGGACGGGAAAAGCTTTCCTCAGCGACTTCGACGAAGGCTACTGGTATCGTCCGCACACCAGCACCTTTACCGCCACCATCGACGCACCTCCAGCCCGGATAGAAGCCGGCGACTCGCTGGTGCTCCACACGACCCTCAATCTCAACGCGCCCGAGAACGGCTGGTATCTCAGTGAATCGGCAGGACTCAACTTTGACCTCGAAGACGTCGGCATGGGCGCCATCCACGTGTCTGCCCAACGCTCAAAAATCATAAACCAGAAGGGAAGCACCACCGTGGGCACCCGCTACGGATCACCGCATTCTGGCGAATGGGACTTTGTGATTTACATCCCCAAAGGGCACAAGGACGAACTGAAAGCCCTAAACTTCACGTCCTGCGGCTGTCGCACCCACTGGGTGTATAAGTGGTGCAGTATCTTCGAAAAGGACGAATAAACATACAATGTATTATGGCAAACTTTATTGAAAAGACATTGGAACCAGGCGAGAAGGTCATCTTCAAGGGGCGCTTGCACTGGTCGTACAATTTTCGCTACACGGCGTGGGGCTTCCTGCTCATTCTGCTGAGTGTGGCAGGTATGGTGGTCATTGCTTATACGCACTACAATGACTTCAACAACAACATGCTGGCACTCTTCTGTGCTTGCGTGGTGGTGTGTCTGGTGGGCATTGGACTCATAGGTTTTGGCTATTTCATCCGCAACCGTACGGAGTTTGCCATCACGAACAACCGCTTCATCCAGAAGGATGGTATCTTCGACATCAAGATGACGGAGATACCACTCTTCAAGGTGGAGACAGTGAACTTCTACCAAACTTTCTTCGAAAGAATGCTGAAGACTGGTGCCATCGAACTGGTGGGCAGTGGCGGCACGGCTCACAGAGTGGAGTTTGTGCAGCACCCTTATGAGGTGAGAAATATGATTGCCACCTTGATGAAGAAGCGGGATGCGAAAGCGGAACCCATGCCTGTGAATGAAGAATGAGAAGGATAGGTTTGCTTTCCGACACCCACGGGTGTTGGGATGAACGTTACGAGAAGTACTTCAAGGAATGTGACGAAATCTGGCATGCGGGCGACATCGGAAGTATGGATGTGGCTGACCGCTTGGCACAGATTGCACCTCTGCGTGCTGTGTATGGCAACATCGACAGTGGCGACGTGCGCATCAAGTTTCCTGAAGTGTATCGCTGGAAATGTGAGGAGGTGGATGTGCTGATGAAGCATATCGGAGGCTATCCGGGCAAGTACGATGCCAGTATCCGACGTCAAATCTATGCCCATCCACCTCAGCTCTTCATTTCTGGGCACTCTCATTTGCTGAAAGTGATGAATGACCCCACCATCGGGTGCCTGCATATCAATCCCGGTGCGGCTGGACGGTATGGTTTCCATGAGGTCAGAACGCTGGTGCGCTTCGCCATCGATGGCAGGGAAATCAAAGATTTGGAAGTGGTGGAGCTGAACGATGCTCCCCACGTTGTCAAGACACCCGTTTGAGGAGGGTGCAGCGGATGTCGTATGTCCCTACATACCAGGTATCTTGGTAGTATTTGATGCTGGAACCGATGGTGGTGAAGATTCGCTCGATGGAAATCTTCTCGCTGCATCGGTAGCGTCCAGGATTGCGATCATTCTCCCAAATGATTTCCTGCTCTGATATCATGTGCTCGCTGACCACATAAGTGGTGCCGCGTGCCACGAATCGGTGACAAGCATGATCGACATAAGGAAGTTGGAGCGCAACCTTGATTTTAGGGCACAGGGTTTCTACACACGCATGGGCTGGTGCCATGATGATGGTCTCTTGACCATTCTTTAAGTTTTCCACTTTAATTTGATATACCATAATAAACACGTAATTTGATTTGACAGATAGTTTTGAAAATAGCATACGGAAGTAGGTGGCATATCCCCGATGAGGGAAAGCCACGTCAGTTCATGAAACAACTGTAGCTGGATTGTAACAAAATGTCAAAGAACACATCGCTGGCTGTCCTCCCTGCCTCAGTGGCAGTTCGGGCAATGGCAAATACACAATGCACAAGGGTTGATTACAACGCTAATGCGTGTTGCATCTTTCCCAAGCATCCCCTATGGGGTGCCAATTGCGATTTGTCATTGATGTGTTCATTACGTGATATGATATATGTTGAAAACGCTTCTCGTTTTTCGAAAAGCGGGGCAAAGGTAGAGTATCTAGTAAGATGAAAGTGTAGGGAAATCCCTAAAATGAGCAAGATGATTCCCTCTAAGGCAAGCGTTGCACGAGATCTTTCAGTTTTTCCCACACCAGTTCTTGGGTGATGAGGTCGTATTGTTGCTCCTTGCTCATGGATGCCAATGTTTGAGAGTTGGCAAGGTCGGTAGCGGCAATGCCTTCAGCAGGTACACTGTTTTGTGGCAGCCACACAGACTTGTTGTTGCCAGGGGCGCAGATGACCAATGAGGGACATCCTGTGGCATGCATGATGTGACGTGCGCCACCTTCGTTGCCAAAGAAGAGTGTCATGAAATAGCCCATCGCCACCAGTTCTCTGGATGAACGTGCCTGTACATCGATGAACACTTGTTGGGGTTTGCCCAATTTCTCATAGACACGGAAGGCATTGGTTTTCTCTTGTCCTGGGGCGTAGTTGAAAAGAATCTGAAAGTCGGGGTATTGTTTGATGAATTGGTCAAGCACCCACACCATGCGGTCCTCGTTCCACACTTTCGAAGCCAGTTTGGCAGTGACATTTGCCAGCATAATGGGTTTGGAGAGATTGATGCCTTGCTTTTGCAGGTAGTTCCCAAACGACTGCTTCTCTTCGTCGGTGATGTGGAGGGTAAACTCCTTCACGGGTTGGATGGGCTGGATGGCATTGAGGGGTGAGGCGAAACTGACGTCGTGCTCCACCATCGATTTGCTGCCACAAGGTGGAATCATGTGGTTGAATGCCAAACGGGTGTATCCCTTCTTCACTCCGATGCGATAGGGAGTGTGGGGTGAAAATCGTGCAAACAGCATGGTGTTGGCAGTGCTGCGCATGTCGATGATGACATCATAGTGCGTTTGGTGTACGATTTGCCACACGCGTTTCAGGTAGTGAATGAGATGGTGGCGCTCCTCTTCGGTGAACGTGATGATGCGGTCAATGGAAGGATGCCCTTCAAACAGGGGGGCAATCTTCTCATTCAGCACAAAATGAATCTGTGCCTCAGGAAAGTTGTGGCGCAGCGTGTTGAGCAACGAGGTGGCGAGGATGGCATCGCCCATCTGACGAAATCGTACGACGAGTATATTCATGTGGGCAAAGGTAGTGAAAAATAATGAGGAATGAGGAATGATGAATGAGGAATTGTTTCTTTTCTGTGAAAAAACACCTTGATTGGCAAATAATTCCTAATTCCTCATTCCTAATTCCCAATTATTCTCTACCTTTGTGGCATGGAAAAGAAAACGGTCTTGCTCGACTTGTGCGATATAGGCAATCCTACCAGCGGTTTTGGTCAGATTGCCAAGAATTACGCTGAATGGTACTCGAAGATGGAAGATGAGGCGTTGAAGTTTCATTTTCTGTTACCTCCTGCCTATGAGAAGGATTTTGGTCCATTGGTGGAAACGACACACGTGCGGCGTAAGTTTCATAAGTATTTCAGCAAGGGATTGCCATCGGTGGACTTGTGGCATTCCATCACGCAGCAGCAATTGAAACGCAGACGTGGGCAGTGTGGCAAGTTTGTGTTGACCATTCACGACTTGAACTACCTCACCGAAAAGAATTGGATTCGTCAGCAGAAGCATAAAATTGTTCTGCAGCATGCCATCAATCAGGCAGATGCTGTCACCTGTATCTCCAAGTTTGTGGGGAAACAGATTGAGGAACAGTTCAACCTGAAGGGAAAGCCCGTCAGGGTCATCTACAATGGAGTGGAGGACATCACCGGACAGCCCGAAAGCAAACCGACTTTTGCCACAGGCAGACCATTCTTCTTTGCCATCGGACAGATACGTCCCAAAAAGAACTTCCATCTGCTGGTGGACATGATGAAGCACTTCCCCGACCATGACCTGTATGTGTGTGGAGACGACCATTTTGCCTATTCTAAGGTGGTGCGTGAACACATAGAGCAGTTGCCCACCAAGAATGCCTATTTGACAGGAAAAATCTCAGCAGAAGAGAAAGTGTGGCTCTATCGACATTGCGAGGCATTTCTCTTCCCCAGCGTAGGCGAAGGTTTTGGACTGCCAGCCATAGAGGCGATGCAATTCGGCAAGGCTGTGTTCATTTCCACAGCCACCTGCCTGCCCGAGATTTGTGGCGATTGCGCCATGGTGTGGGAGCATCTGCATCCAGACGACATGGCAGCGGTGGTGAAACAGCGACTTGCAGGCTTTTATGCTGATGCCACCCAGATAGAGAAGGTGAAGAACCATGCCAAGGAATTCAGTTACGAGAAGCACATTGCAGCTTATGTGAAATTATACAAGGAACTCAACTTTCGGAAGTGACGAAGTAAATGGAGTAAACGAGTCAACGACGATACCTAGCTACGAGAAGGACAACAGCATAACAAACGTCGATAACTTCTCTCAATTCGATAACTACAAGAAAGTTGAGCACTTGCGAACTTAAATAAGGAATTATGCGACTAATCAATACTGCCAACTACGACATCAAGACCTTGCAGGCAAGGCTTGTCCCCATGCTCGAATGCATCGACAAGGTGTGTCGTGAGCACCATCTGCGCTATTACTTATGGGCAGGAACCATGCTCGGGGCTGTGCGACACAAGGGATTCATACCTTGGGATGACGACATGGACATTTGCATGCCCCGTCCCGACTACGACCTTCTGCTGGCACACTGCCACGAATGGATGCCAGCACCCTTCGAGGTGGTGGGTCCTCACAACCGTTCCGACTATCCCTACCCATTTGCCAAAGTGGAAGATTCCAGCACCACGGTGTTGGAACGTCCCGACTTCAACTTTCCCGAAGGCATCTATGTGGACATCTTCCCCATCGACGGCATCCCGTCAGACAAGGCTGTGGCGACCAAGCACCTGAAAAAGTATAAATTCTGGCGCCATCTGCTCTTCTTCCGTGGCAGAGACCCCTTCAAGCACGGCAAAGGACCACGTTCATGGTGGCCGCTGCTCATCCACAAGATGTATTCCCTCCAGCAGTTGCAGGACAAGGTGCAGCGTTTGATGACGCAGTACAAGTTTGACGACTGTGAACAGGTGATAGACTACGACTCCGTGTTCCGTGGCATAGTGGCGAAGAAGATACTCGGAGAGCCCAAGGAATATGAGTTCGAGGGCAAGAAGTTCTTGGGTGTGTCAGACGCCCACCAGTATCTGACCGAGATGTATGGCGACTACATGACACCCCCACCCAAGGAGAAGCAGATACAGCATAACTTCTATTACATCAATTTGGAATTGCCCTATCGCGAATTTGCCAAACAGAACAATATCACGATTGCCTGATGACGTATAAGAGTATAGTCAATCCTAAATATGAATCATTGACGCAGTTCGTCAATGAAGTGCCCCATAAGTTCGACAGGGAGGGTGTGCTCATTTATGATTCGCGTAATCAGGTGAGAGTGTTCAAACTGGAGAGTGGGGAGAAAATTGTCGTCAAGCGATTTCACCCTTCACTTTTCCACCAACGCTTCGACTACACATTCCGTCGTCCGAGCAAAGCCAAGCGAGCCTACACCTATGCTCTGAAATTGCAGGAACTGGGTATCAGCACTCCCGACCCCATTGCTTGTATAGAAGGTTATCATTGGGGATTGTACAAACAAGGCTATATCGTCACAACTTATTGTGGCGATCCCGATGCCCGCATCTTGCGTGAGGAATGGGAGCAGCACGATGACCTTTTCGATGCTTTGGCACATTTTCTCGTTGACATGCATGAGAAAGGTTTTCTGCATGGTGACACCAACCTTTCCAATTTCCTCTATCGGGAAGACAAGGAATCTTCCACGGGATATCACATCACGACCATAGACATCAATCGTTCCAAGTTTGTGGAGAATCCCAGCCGCGAAGAGTGTGTCAGGAACCTGATGCGCCTGACACATGTGCGTCCTGCCTTGAAGAAACTCATCGGCAAGTATGCTGAGTTGCGGGGATGGGATGCGCAATGGGCAACAACATTGGCTATTCAGAAACTTGAAGCTTTCGAACGAAGAAGGGAACTGAAACATAAGATGCGTAAGAAGAAAGCCTAAACTACGTATCCCCATTGTCCATCAAATAAATTGTACATAGTACATTGTCAAATTGTAAATTACATGGTATCTTTCATCATCTTAAATTACAATACGCCTGACATTACGGCTCAATGTGTTCAATCCATAGAAACGTTCCATGGGGTGGAGGACTATGAGATTATCATTGTGGACAACCACAGTGAGCAGGCGAACTATGAGCACTTGTTGCAGCTTATTCAGGGGCGTCATCCCATCGTCAGGAGTAAGCTCAATATGGGGTTCGGGTTAGGCAATATGTTAGGTGCAGAACAAGCCGAGGGCGATTTCCTTTGTTTTCTGAACAGCGATGTCTTATTGGTGGAAGACTGCATCACCCCCTTGGTGAACTACCTCTCCACTCATCCCGAAGCAGGTGTCATCACACCCCAGCAATACCGCCCTCACGGCACTGCCTATGCTTTCCGTCACAAGTTCGGCATTCGTCGTGATTTGTTTGGCGATGACATTTTTGAGCACCTTTTTCCCAAACGCTATCCCAAGCGTAGTGACCTCACCCGCACTGAACCTTTTGTCGTGTCCGAAATCAATGGTAGTTTCATGATGTTCCGTGCTGAAGTGTTTTGGGAAATAGGAGGTTTTGATACGAATATCTTCCTCTTTCATGAGGAATACGACATTGCTCGCCGATTGGAAGGCTTAGGCTATCAGAATGTGGTTTATCCCACTGTCAGGTTCCTGCACGCCCATGGTGCATCGTCTGGTGGAGACAAGAAAGCCATCCGTAAGGAGCGGTTCATTTCCAAAATCTATTGCTACAGTAAATACCATCACCCATTCATGACAGGACTGTTCCGTTTTGAGAACATTGTGATGAAGTTGTTCTCACCCAAGAATTGGTATCTGATTCCTGTTTTTCTGACGGGAAACACCTTGGCTTTGTCCATGCGCCCATCTGTTCGCTGCGGAAAAAAGAAAAAATAACTGAAGTCGAAGTTGAGAAAAATAAGAGAAGGAATCCTCATTCAATGGACTCCTTCTCGGTAACTCTTCTCCAAATCCAACAAATGGAAATTGTGTTGCTTCTGCTTGGGACCAGGTGGAATGGTCATGTAGTCTCCATATTTCTGTGACAGATAAGCATCAGGATTTTCTGCGCCCATCACCTGTTTGCCCTCAAAAAGAATGGGCGTGGGTGTGCCCAAGATGCTGCGTGGCATGATGCCCTTTCTTCCATCATCATGGTCAACCACCAGTTCTGAAGCATCAAAGTCATACGCTTTCTGCATTCGTTTCATCTTCTCCTGCACCTCCTCCAACGTGTAGAACTTTCTACACAGCAAGGGAATCCATGAAGAAGGTCCATGCCCATGCCGGTAAGGGTCACGGTAGAGGAAATATTGCACCTTTTTCAGATAGAAATATCTGGCGAAGTGCCAGCGCTGCACAATCGGGTTGGCAGTCATGCCATCCAATGGAAATACGTCAATATAGATGCCTCCCAGATATTTCAGGTGCATGCGTTCAATCAGCGTGGTGCTGGCATCTTGAATCTTTGCAAACGGCAAAGGGTAGGTCTTGTCGGTTTCGTAACTCACCACCTCGAAAGGCTCAGGCATCCAATCCTTGGCATGAGCCATCAGCAGGTCATAATCTTTGCGTGGCATACCGATATCAAGGTCGTCGTCCCATGGGATAAAGCCCTTGTGCCGTACAGCCCCCAGCAAGGTGCCTGCAATGATGTAATACCGCAATCCATGCTCCTCACACACTTGATGCACGGCCATCAGGATGTCGAGGATACGCAATTGCAGTGGACGTATGTCGTAAGAAGCCATGAGAGTTCGGAGTTAAGAGTTGAGGCTTACAGATGTAAGGGGAATCGCCCAACGCATGGGCTGGTTAATACAGTTCGGCAGGAATGAGTTCCTTGGCAGAATTGAAATCCTCCACCGTGTCCAGTTCGGTAGAGAAAAGATCGGTGGTGTCTTCTATCCAGAAAGTGTGACCTTGTGGAATAAGCCGTTCGAAGGCACGTTCGTAGAAAATATTGACCAGCCCCTCCTGCTCCATCATTACCTTCAGTTCTTTATATAAGGCAGTGGTGTAAGAAGCAGACATTCTTTCGATGCCAATAGACTCGCCTGCTGCATCGGAAATGGCACAAGTCTTGCTGATTTCCTTCACTTTACCCTCCCCATCAGGCACAATCTTCATTTCCTCCTCACCTAATGGGTGATTGTTGAGGGCGAGTATGTCCTGATGCTCGGAAGCTAAGAGACGTGCCACAATTTGGGGGTCGAAGAGAATATCGCTGTCCAACAGCAGCATCTCCTTTCCCTCCACTTCTGGACGTGCCAACCAAAGGGAATAGATGTTGTTGGTGGAGGCATACTGCTCATTATAAATATATGTAATGGAAACCTCCTGGTATCGGTTGTTGAGGAATGCCTCTATTTGTTCATGCAGATAGCCCGTCACCACTACGAACTCCGTGATTCCGTTCTGAATAAGTCCGTCGAATGAGCGTTGTAAGAGACATTTTCCACCGATTTCCAACAGACACTTAGGACGGTCATTCGTGAGGGGGCGCAGACGTGATGCGATACCTGCTGCAAGAATCACTGCTTTCATGTAGAGAGTTTAGAGTTTAGGGTCGAGAGTTTAGAGTTTAGAGTTGAGGAAGACCTTTTTGATAGTGTCACATACGACTTGTGTCTGTTCGGGTCTTCCGAGTGTGATGCGTAAGCATGACTCCAAGCCCGGGTCGCCCATAAACTTGATTTTGTAGTCCTGTGCAGCCAATTCTTTTTGCAAAGCTTCCTTGATGGCAATAGGATACTTGATGAGGATGAAGTTGGCTACACTCTTATACACCTTGAAACCGGGCAGATTGCCCAGCTCCTTCTTGTATAGCTGACGTCCCCAATCCATCTGTTCAGCCACCTTACGGTAGTGCTCATCGCTGTCAAGGGCAGCCAAAGCCACCGCCTCACTGAAGCGGTTGTAGCCTAAATATTTGTTCACATAGCTCAAGAATTGGTCGTGTCCCTTACCGATGAAACCAAAACCACAGCGAAGTCCTGGCAATCCGTAGAACTTCGACAATGTGCGTGAAATGATGAGGTTGGAATATTTGTTCACCAAGGGGGCAATATAATCAACATCGCTTGTGATGAACGACGCGTATGCCTCATCCACCAGCACCATCGTATCGTTAGGGATATTCTCCATAATGTGTCCGATTTCCTCACTGCTCAAGCTGTTGCCCGTAGGATTATTTGGCGAAGCCAGCAACAACATGCGAGGATGTACACGGTTGGTGTATTCGATGATTTCATTCACGTCATAGGCAAAAGTGTCCTCCTGCTCATGCAAGGGATACATCTCAAACACACCGTCACATTCACTTGCCACTCTGTTGTAGTACCACCATGAAAACTCTGGGATAAGAATTTTTCTGTTGTCCCCCTTCGTCAGGAAATAGTGGATGGAATTCTTTAGGATGTCCTCACCACCATATGCCAGCAACACTTGTTCCTCAGGCACTCCATAAATCTCGCTTACGCGCACGCTGACCACACTTTTTTTCCCCTGATCGTAGATACGTGTATAGAAGCACAAATCCTTTGGGTCAAAGTTCTTGATAGCGTCCTTCACTTTCTGTGAAGGCTCAAAATTAAATTCATTTCTGTCAAGAAAATTCATATCTCTTTTAGTTTTTTAGTTTTTCATATACTCCCATCAGCTGTCTTGCCAATTTTCGAGGGTCAAAGGTCTCTGATGCATATTGCCTGCCACCTTCGATGGTTTTCTGTCGCAATTCCGTGTCAGTGAGCAATCGTGTCATCTTTTCGCAGATGTCTTCAGGACTGTTGGGGTCGGCTTGCAAAGCGAAAGGTCCTCCTGCCTCAGGCAAACTGCTCACATTGCTTGTCACTACAGGACATCCACACAATTGAGCCTCCACCACTGGCAATCCAAAGCCTTCGTAGAAAGAAGGATAGACCAGCATCTCCGCATTCGTGTAGAGTCGTTTCAGCCCGTCAGCATCCATCATGTCTGGCCACATTACACGGCTTTCCATGCCCTTCTCCGCTATGTATTGCTTCACTTTCTGCTTGTAGCTTCCGCCGCCACCCACTACCACCAGCGGCAATTGCAAATCCTTGGGCATCTGTTCCATGGCTTTCACTACACCTAACAAATTCTTTCTTGAATTCACACTGCCTACATACAACAGATAAGGAGGCAGGTCGGCACGTTCCATGGGTTTCTGATAGTAGATAGGATTCACGGGTTGGTAGATTACCTCCACTTTATGTTCCGGCACATTGTAAAACTCCAGCACATCCTTCTTCGTGCATTCGCTGATGCAGATGATGTGGTCAGCATGATTGCAGGCATATTGCCACTTCATGTCATAAATCTTTCGGTCGTGCCAATGATACATGTCAGGGAATGTCTTGAACGCCACATCGTGAATGGTCACCACTGATGCAATGCCCGAATGGAATAGCCCCACAGGCATCTCGTTGCTCAATCCGTGGAACACATCAATGGAGTCCTTCTTCATCTGGTTCACCAGTCCGTACGTTCTCCACGCACTGCCTCTCATCACCCCTTTGGGAGTCACTGTGTGGCATCCCTTCTTCCCGATGTATGGCAGTGTTGCCCCGTTCAGTCTCACCTTTGGTGTGTACAGCCAATATTCATTGTTGGGAAACTCAGCAGTCAGAATGTCAATCGTCGTTCTGCTGTGGTTTCCCAAACCCGTGAAATTGTTGTACAGACGCTTAGCGTCGAAACCGATTCTCATCCTCTATTTTTTATACAGCACAGGATTCGTGTCTGGGTCGTTATACATCTTCATCTGCTTATACACTTTCATGTATTTTCTACCCGCCTCGATGTCCTCAATCAATTGGTCAATGGCAGTTGAGAGGTCTTTTCTTTGTTCCAAAAGCACATCCAGCTTCTTCTGACACGTTGCCTTGTGCTCGGCAGATGCATCCTTGCGCTCCACCTGCTCCTTCATGTGATAAATCTTCAGGGCAAGAATTGACAATCTGTCCACAGCCCATGCAGGGCTCTCCGTATTGATGGTGGCATCAGCCTTCACCGACACGTCCTTATATTTTGTCCAGAACCACGAGTCAATCGTCTCCACCAAATCTGTTCTGTCCTGATTGCTCTTGTCGATGCGTCTTTTCAGCACCAGTGCCTCTGCGGGGTCAATCTGAGGGTCGCGTATGATGTCCTCAAAATGCCACTGCACCGTGTCAATCCAGTTCTTCATATACAGGTCGTGTTCGATGCATCCAGCCTCGTATGGATTCTTGACTGGCTGGTCAATATTGTCGTGTATATGATAATCCTTTATTGCTTGCTCAAAAATGGGGTATGCAAGTTCAGTGAAACGCATAAATAATCCTTTTAATGTTAAAAATCGCCACAAAATTAAAGTTTTCTAATGAAATATACAACTAAATGCTCCAAAAACGCTAACTTTGCCCCCACATTAGACAAAAAAGCATAGCCCCAACCTTCCCCAAGCGCACTGCAGGTTGATTCCGAAGTCGGTGCCCAAGTTGGAAGCGCAGGGGCTTCTTTTATGCACTTTTCATCTCGCCAATATGCATAAAAATAGCTTTTTTATTTTGTATTGTATTCAATTTGTGCTACCTTTGCAAACCGAACTAATTAACTAAAACAAATATCTTATGGCAGATTTATCTGAATTTTCTTTGGAAGGTAAGAACGCTTGGGTGACAGGCGCTTCTTATGGTATTGGTTTCAACATCGCCAAGGCTTTTGTAAAGGCTGGTGCGAAAACAGTGGTGTTCAACGCCCGAAGCAAGGAGTCTTTGCAAGTGGGGCTTGACAACTACAAGGCGGCAGGCATCACGAATGTGAAGGGCTACCTTTGTGACGTGACCGATGAGAAGGGAGTGAAGGAGCTGGTGGAGAAGATTCATCAGGAGGTGGGGCAGATTGACATTCTCGTGAACAATGCAGGCATCATCAAGCGCATCCCCATGCATGAGATGGCTCGTGCTGAGTTTCAGGAAGTGATTGACATCGACCTCGTGGCTCCATACATTTGTGCCAGTGCTGTGCTGCCTGAGATGATGGAGCGCAGGGAGGGCAAGATTATCAATATCTGCTCCATGATGAGTGAGTTGGGGCGTGAGACGGTGAGTGCCTATGCTGCTGCCAAAGGTGGCTTGAAGATGCTCACACGCAACATCTGCTCCGAATATGGCGAATACAACATCCAATGCAATGCCATTGGTCCAGGCTACATCGCCACTCCTCAGACAGCTCCTTTGCGTGAGCGTCAACCTGATGGCAGCCGTCATCCGTTCGATTCTTTCATTTGTGCCAAAACTCCTGCAGGTCGATGGCTTGACCCTGAAGAGTTGGGTGGTCCTGCCGTGTTCTTGGCATCGAAAGCTTCCGATGCAGTGAACGGACACATATTATATGTAGATGGTGGCATCCTGGCATATATCGGCAAACAGCCCAAATAATAATCAATCAGAAGTTTGACTTCGTCGCTAAAGGCTTGCATGTGATTAACTTCGATAACTCCTGAATTTTCAATGTCTCAAATTTCGGAAGTTATAAAAACCACTTACAGATTTCTTTAACAACGAACCTTTAGCTCGGCGTAGCCAATAGAACTAATGAAACGAATCTATTTTCTTTTCAATGCCGTGGGACGGCAACGAAGGAAAACGAATGGCGGGCGTTCCGCATTCGGAGAAATCAGCAGGATTTCATTCGTCGGGCTTGCCCATTAAAAACGATTCGCCACATTCGGAAAATTAGTTGTTGAAAAAATAACTCCCGAAACTTCAATCAATGTTATTACCATATTATAAGCAAGGTGTCATCGAAGCTGGCTGTGATGAGGCTGGCAGAGGATGTTTGGCGGGTAGTGTGTATGCTGCAGCGGTCATCTTGCCGCCCGACTACCATAATGACCTGCTGAACGACTCCAAGCAGCTCTCTGCCAAGCAGCGCTATCGGTTGCGCGAGGAGATAGAACGCGATGCAGTGGCATGGGCATTAGGTGTTGTCACTCCACAAGAGATTGACGAGATGAACATCCTGCGTGCCAGCATCACGGCAATGCACCGTGCCATTGACGGGTTGAAGGTGCGGCCAGAGCATTTGATTATCGACGGCAACAAGTTCCTGCCGTATAGTTCCCCAGCCCCCAAGGGGGAGGGAAACCGTCCGGATGGTTCTTCTCCTCTTGGGGGAATAAGAGGGGGGTTGATTCCTCACACCACCATCGTGAAAGGTGACGGGAAATACCTCTCCATTGCTGCGGCATCCATCTTGGCAAAGACTTATCGCGATGATTACATGAAAAAATTGCATCAGGAGTTTCCTTTCTATGGTTGGGATCACAATGCGGGCTATCCTACAAAGGAACATCGGCAAGGCATTGAGAATCATGGCACAACGCCTTATCATCGAATGACTTTCAATCTGTTGGGAGCCGTGCAGTTGGAACTTCCCTTCGCATGACCCCTCGCCAAATAGGGAAAAACCCCTCGCAAATAGGAAAATGCCATTTGCGAGGGGTTTCTTTTTGCCGTAACTTTGCATCGACAACAAAAGAAAAGCCCGACAGTGGAGCGACTCTTGGAAGGTCAAACAACATAGAAATAAACAAAGTATTAACACTTTAAAAGAATACGATTATGAAGGCTTTAAGAACTACACTCGCAGCAGTCATCCTCTTCATCGGAGCAATGACAGTCAACGCTCAGAGCATGAGCATCGCAGCTATGCGCAGCAATGCACGGTTCTTGACCGACCGCATGGCTTACACACTTGGTATCAGCGACCCATTCGTCATTGACGAGATATATCGCATCAACTACGACTACATTTGGGGCGTGAATGAGTATCTGGACGATGTGGCATTGGGTTACTACTACGACGACTACATGGCAGTGGTGGCTGCACGCGATATTGCACTCCGCAATTTGCTCGGCACAAGACTCTGGAACCGTGTAATCAACTACACCTACTTCTATCGTCCTATCGTGTTTGCAAACCGTGGCTGGCGATTCAGCATCTACGACTACGACCGCTATGGGGTGAACCGCTACTACTACCGCGCTCCTCGCCCATTGGTAACCTACACAGGGGGTCACTTCTTCCGTGGCATGGCGCCCAGAAGGGACAGAATGGCTCCTCCTCCTCACAATGTGCCTCGCGGCGATATGGGTCCTCGTGGTGGCATGGTTCCCAACAATGGTGCATACCGTGGCGCAGCGCCCCGCACAGGCAGAGCTAACGATATGGCTCCACGCATGAACGGCAACATGAATACCAATGTGAACCGTAATACGAACACCAACGTGAACGTCAACCGTAACGTGAATGTGAACACCAACGTGAACGTGACTCGTCCAACAGCTCCTAACGTGAATGTGACTCGTCCTACGACTCCCAACACGAATGTGACTACGAACAGCGTTGTGGAAGCTAACCGTCATGAGATGCGCACCAACGTGGGTGCCAATGCCGGCAGCAGCATGCGCAGCGGCAGCAACATCAACAGCTCTTCTCGCTTCAATGGTGCCACTCGCAGCACGACCACAACTGCTCCAACCCTGCCTTCTCGTGGCAGCAGCAACATCGGCACACGCACCAGCTCCAGTACAAGTATCGGAACCCGTAGCAGTGCAGGCGCAAGCATGGGCACTCGTGGTGGAGGTGCAGCAGTGGGAGGACGTACAGGTGGAGGTCGCAGATAAGACGATTTTCTCTCTCTTTACATAAGAGAGGATGCATCTCAGCATAAGAAATAAACGTGCTTATTTCATTCTGCATTCGAATTTCTCTCTCTTTCTACTATATATTGGTAAATTGATTTTTATTGGTTTGAGGACTGCTCTTCGTGAGAAAAGCAGTCCTTTTTGTTGTGAAAGGACTGTTAAGTTCCTTCTTTTTTTAAATAACTCCTAACTCCTAACTCCTAACTCCTAACTTTTTCTTATCTTTGCAGACAAAATACTAACAAAAACAGAAACACTATGCGAATCATCTTCATTTCCATGTTGCTTGCTTGCACCCTGTCTGGTTTTGCACAGAACTCAGCCAACTCCGATTCAGTCGCATCTAAACGTGGACTGAAAGGGGTGTATGATAAGGTCACCACTTTTTTCGACTCCACTCGTGTGAGGGGACATGACCCTCGCTACATAGAGATGCCCAAGCAGCCCTGGTCGGTGATGGTGCAGAATGCCTATGACCAGACCGACTTGAAGATGAACTCCACCATGGATGGTAGCCAATTCCCCAAGGCAGAACCTGGCGAGGGCATCGATTGGAACCCCCGCATATTGACGAAGGTGAGCACATCGGTAGGTGCATGGGTAGGTTATCGTGGACATGGCATCGGATATGCAGTCAATGTGGGCGGTGACAAAGGAACTAGCCTCACACTCACATCTACAGGCAAGTTCTACAGCCTGAACTTCCGGTACCACACCTTCAAGACCGACGAGCCCGAGGTGGACATGAAAATACATTATGTGGATGAGGAGACAGGAGAGATGGGTGTGGTAGGTGACAAAGACTCCTATAGCCTGATGGACCCCATCAAGGCGCGCACCCTCTATCTGAATGGCTTCTACATCTTCAACTACAAGCGTTTCTCCTATGCAGCCGCTCGTCGTCAGGCTGTCATTCAGAAGCGTTCGGCAGGTTCGCCCATTGCTGGCATTTCGTTCTTCCATTCCAAATATGCCTTTGCCAACAATCTCGATGCCGACTTCGTCATGATGATGAGCAAGGTGGGCACCATCAGACAATGGCAGGCAAGCGTGAGTGCCGGTTACTCCTACAACTGGGTGCCAGCAAAGGGATGGCTCATCAATGCCACCGTGCTGCCCTCTCTGACCTTCTACGACAAAATCAAGGTGTCGCTCTACGACTCCCCCTATTCACGAAAGACCTTTGCCCTCTCTGACGATGACGACAAGGACTATGTGAAATACAAGAAACTTTGGGTGCCAGAAGACGATTTGAAGAATATCTGGAACAACGATGCTCCTGAGGCAGAGAATGTCGAAAGGCTCAACCAGTACATTGCCGATAATAAGGAAGATCTGCACTACTGCGACCCCGACGAGTATGATTGGAATCATGCCTATCTGTTCACAGAGAACGACCTTACGCTCGAACCCTATGGAACTCAAAACCGTAATGGTCGTGTGAGCATCAACTTCGATGCCCGTGCCACCGTCGCCTACCAGTGGAGCCGCTATTTCGTCAGCCTCTACGCACAGTTCGACACCTTCAGCTATCGCTACAAGACAGGACACGGACACATCAACGATTGGAGTGCCAAAGCCTCCTTCGGCGTGAGATTTTAGCATTCCGAGTCAAAAACTAAAATTTAAAAATTAACAGTGAAAGTATCCATAGTAAACAGGATTCCAACACGCCGCATGGCAACTCCTAACTCCTAACTTTTCACTTTTAGTTTTTCACTTTTCACATAAAAAGATTTTAGATAATATTTTTGCAAAATGACAATAGAAGAAAAACTGATAGAAGGCGTACAGGCGGCAGTCAAGTCGCTCTATGGCTTTGAAGCACCCGCTCAGCAGGTGCAGTTGCAGAAGACCCGTGATGAATTTGAAGGGCACCTCACCGTGGTGGTGTTCCCCTTTGTCAAGGCAGCACGCAAGTCCCCCGAAATGGTGGGTGAAGAGATAGGTAAATACCTTGTGGAGAATGCAGGCGATGTGGTTGCCAAATACAACGTGGTCAAGGGATTCCTCAACCTCGTCATCAGCGATGCCCCATGGATTGACCTGCTCAATCAAGTCAATGCCGACCCACAGTTCGGTTTCCAACCCGTCACCGACAAGAGTCCGCTCGTGATGATTGAATACTCATCGCCCAACACCAACAAGCCCCTCCACCTCGGACACGTCAGGAACAACCTCCTCGGCAGTGCCCTCGCACGTATTGTCGAAGCCAATGGTAACAAGGTGGTCAAGACCAACATCGTCAACGACCGCGGCATCCACATCTGCAAGTCCATGCTTGCATGGCTCAAGTGGGGCAATGGCGAAACACCTGAATCCTCTGGCAAGAAGGGCGACCACCTCATTGGCGACTACTACGTGGCCTTCGACAAGCACTACCGCGAAGAGGTCAAGCAGCTCGTCGCACAAGGCATGGACGAAGAGACAGCCAAGCAGGAAGCACCCCTCATCAAGGAAGCCCACGAGATGCTCGTCAAGTGGGAGCGCAACGACTCCGAAGTGCGTGCCCTCTGGCGCAAGATGAACGAATGGGTTTATGCGGGTTTCGACGAAACCTACAAGATGATGGGCGTCAGCTTCGACAAGATATACTACGAATCAGACACCTACCTCGAAGGTAAGGAGAAAGTCATCGAAGGCCTTCAGAAAGGACTTTTCTATCGTCGCGATGATGGTTCTGTGTGGGCAGACCTCACAGGCGAAGGGCTTGACGAAAAACTCCTTCTCCGTTCCGATGGCACCTCCGTCTATATGACACAGGACATCGGCACCGCCAAACTCCGTTTCCAAGACTTCCCCATCGACAAGATGATCTACGTAGTGGGCAACGAGCAGAACTACCACTTTCAGGTGCTCTCCATCCTCCTCGACAAACTCGGCTTCAAATGGGGCAAAGACCTTGTCCACTTCTCCTATGGCATGGTCGAACTTCCCAACGGCAAGATGAAGAGCCGCGAAGGTACCGTAGTCGATGCCGACGACCTCATGGCAGCCATGATAGCTGATGCTTACGAAGCCAGTAAGGAGCGTGTCAAACAGACCGAAATGCCTGAAGAAGAGGCACGTGAGGTGGCACGCAAGGTGGGACTTGGCGCACTCAAATACTTCATCCTCAAGGTCGATGCCCGCAAGAACATGCTCTTCAACCCTGAAGAGTCCATCGACTTCAACGGCAACACAGGTCCCTTCATTCAGTACACCTATGCCCGCATCGCCTCCATTCTTCGCAAAGCCAAAGACCAAGGAGTGGTCATCCCCGCCCAATTGTCAACTGTCAACTGTCAACTGTCCACAAAAGAAACCGAGCTCATCCAGAAGCTCAACCAGTTCCCCGTGGCAGTTCGTCAGGCAGGCACCGACTACAGCCCCTCTGGCATCTGCAACTACTGCTACGAACTCACCAAGGCGTTCAACCAGTTCTACCACGACTTCACCATCCTCGGCGAGACCGACGAGACCCTCAAACTCTTCCGTCTCTCCCTTGCTCAGGCAGTTGCCAAAGTCATCAGCCTCGGCATGGGCTTGCTCGGCATCGAGATGCCCGAACGGATGTAGCAGCGCCCCAAAAGTTGAGTTAAATACTTTATCCTCTATTTTTAACGATGTTCGAGAAGGAAATAGAAGAATACGAACGCATCCGTTTGGAGTATCAGCAGAAGATAGCTGACAAGATGGGGCATCAGCAGTGGATGGAATACAACGAGATTCTGTTCTCTGCCCATTCTTGCGCTATCGAGGGAAACTCATTCACAGTGGATGATACAAGAATCCTTCGCGAACTAGGCATGGCAATGATTCCAGTGGGGCGCTCGTTGCTGGAATGCACAGAGATGGCTGACCACTTTCGTGCTTTCGACTACATGACGAGTCATTTGGAGAGTCCGTTTGATGAAGTTTTGTTGAAGGAGGTGAACCGTCTGGTGACAGAGCATACACTTCAATACCGTGTTCCCGATGCCATACCTGGCGAATACACGACAGAAGACATGGCAGCTGGTGACACCATGTTTGGTGACCACGAAACGCTGATAGCCCGTGTTCCCAACTTGATGACCTCTACCGAAAAAGCTCTTCATGACGGGCAGCATCCCATGATTGTCTCAGCAAAATGGCACGGATACTATGAGTATCTGCATCCCTTCCGTGACGGCAACGGGAGAACAGGCCGTTTGCTCTCAAACTTCATCTTGCTTCGTGCCAGTCACCCCTTACTCATCATTCCCATTGAAGAGCGTTCCGCTTATATCTCTGCCCTTAAACAAATTCGCATAGAAGGAACCGATGAACACCTCATCGCCTTCTTCTTCAAAATCGCCATTACGCGCATGAAGAGCGAACTTTCGCAGAAACGGAAGAACTCATTGCCCCTCATGTTCTTCTGAACAGAAACATACTCATTAGAAAAGTCTAAACAAATCGCAAATGTTTAGACTATTCTCATTTTTTGTGGTAAACTATTCTATGTTTTGCAACTCGTTTCTGAAGGACACTAACGTTCATTTACGGGCAAGACTTGCATTCGTTTGTGAAATACACTTGCAAGAGGCAGTGAGGAAAACTTTTGTTTAGGTTTTAGATTTTAGTGTTTAGAGAGGCTAACGCGATGCTTACATCCTGCATGGTAACTCCTAACTTGTCCAAAGGTAAAATGGTTAAAAGGTAAAATTTCATCTCTGCACCATGTCAGCCTCTCTAAACCCTCGACCCTCAACTCTCAACATTACACATTTTCACCCAATTTTGTTTCATATAATACATGGTGGTCCATTGGGGGGGTACTAGTCAATTCTGGCACTTCCAATTTGCCAGCCCACAGCTGTTGAGGTATCTCACCCATACAGGTGTCGGTATCTCACCCATACAGGTATCGGTGTCTCACCCATACAGGTGTCAGTGTCTCACCCATATACCTAACGGAGTCTCATACATAGAACTTCGCGCTTTTATTCTTTCTGCATGGTCTGTTCAAAAGGAAATATAGAAAACATGTATTTAAGGCATGATGCAATAAGCAGAAAGGGAGCAGGTAGGCATACTCAAACAGTATGCTTAGAGTAAGCCTGGAACCAGCTTAGAGTATGGATAGAGTGTGCATAAGAGCCCTCCTTTGTTGTTCTTTAGTCCTTCGGTTCCTTGGGTTTGTAGTAGTAATGTGGTGGGTTCGTAGTGGTAAGGTAGTACTAAGGTCACATTTATGCCTTTGTTTTGTTGTCAATTTCAACTGTTAACTGTCAACTAACGAATTAAAATGTACATGGTAAATGGTCAAATTGTAAATAGGTATCGTCGTAAACTTCATATGCCACGGGGACGGGTGAGTGGCATTATTATCTATTATTGCGTTAATCAAGGAATAAGTTTGTAAAAAGCCGAATAGAATTCACTATGATTATTATGTAGGTCATCTATCAAGACTTCCTTCCCTTTCTTGCACGTTGTATAGATATAGGAGTCGACGATATATTTTGGATTTCTGATAGTTGTATAACTATTGAAATCTTTAGGGAATGTGCCTGCATCACGATGGTCGGCCTGATGAAGATAATGGCGTATCATGTCACGAATACCATATACACCTTCGGTCGGGGTATGCTTAATGCGATGCATATGCTTTTCAATGGCATAGTACTCTCCAATATTGAATTTTAAGCCTAATGCACTGAGTAGTTTTGCAGAGCGATATCCATGACGGCTTTTACCAATATGGTCGTATTTGGGATGATGGGCTTTACATATATCATGCAACAAGGACACGATACGAATCGAATCATCTGGCAAGCCTGTATTCAGCTGTTCGAACTCCTTATAAACCCCTAACGAATGCACAGCTAATCCACCACGGAATTGGTGATGCGAATGACAACGTGCAGTAAAGTATGTACTCTCCTGCAGGTACTTGAGTATATTGTCAATGCCGGTTCGATTGATACCTTGCAATAAGGCAAGAATCTCTTCCTTTGATTTCTTTACAAGTTCTTCTTGAGTCATCGTTAACGTTTTTTCTCTTGCAAATTAAAAACAATTGAATTTCAGAGAGTTGCGTTAAAGAACTTTTTCCCTTTATAAATGATGATTTTGGGTGCAAAGATAACAGTTTTGCACTAAAGTAGTGCATTATTTTGCAAAAATTGCACTCAAACAGTGCAATTTTATGCTTATGGAGCCTTGCGGGGCGCGGTGCGCTTCGCTGGAATGAAAGAATGAAAGAATGAGAAAATGAAAGATGCTGTGCGAACAATTATTTCTGTGAATATCTGTGTGACATGTTCTTTATAGAGCCTTGCACGGCTCTGAGTGGCTCACACGGAAAGCACGGAAAACACGGATAAAAGAACGCCTTGCGCGGCGTAAGGGGGGAGTGCCTTGCGGGCAGAACCTTTAGCTCGGCGAAGCCAAATCGTACAAATCTTTCCAAAATCAAAATCCGTTGAATCTGCTTAATCATCCCAAAGGGATATGTCTTTATAAAAACAAGTTCCTGCGGAACGATTGAACGGATTGAACTGATTTGAAAGCCCCTTTTGGGCTTGATTGAGTCACACGGAAAGCACAGAAAAACACTGAAAGAACGCCTTGCGCGGCGTGGCGCTTCGCTGGAATGAAAAAATGAAAAAATGAGAAAATGAAAGATGCTGTGATTTTGACCACATTGAGCTGAAGATTGACGTTTAGATTGACGATGATTGGCTTCGCCGAGCTAAAGGTTCACGTCGAATAAATCATTGATTTTTTTGTTTTACACGTCAATATTCGTCAATTCATACGTCAATATTCCTTAATTCACACGTCAATATTCATGTTGCTCTCTCGTCACATTCATTTCCTTTAAAAAACGTTTTAAGAGGAAGGCAAGGAAATACGGGAAGGTATAGAACTGGCCATTCCAACCGATGTTCTTGTAGCCGAGCTTGATGCCGTATTTCACATCAGGATATGATTCCCACTTGATGAGATTGTTGAGCGAAGCGGTGGCGTTGTCCTTGGCTTTCACTTCAACGGGTATCAGCGAGTTGGCATCACGAACAAAGAAATCCATTTCGAGGGCGGGATTCTCGCGCTTGTAAAAATAAAGCTGCTCATAGCCAGACTTGCGCAGCATCTCGCCTACAATATTCTCATATATAGCCCCCTTATAGGTGCCAAAGTTCTTGTTGGCACGCAGATCCTCCTGTGCTTCCTCGTCGAGCGAAGCGATGAGCAGGCCCGTGTCGTGATAGTACAGCTTATAGTAATCGGCATTGTAGTTGCCCTTCAGAGGTAACTCTACGTTGTTCAAACAATAGCAGACGTTGATGACACCAGCCTCCTTCAGCCAGTCGACAGCCCCCACATATTCTCTGTTACGGGCTCCTGTAGCTATCTTTGTAATCTGGTATTTCTTGTTGTCCTTTGCCAAGAAAGTAGAAATATGGTTATAAACGGCCAGAAGCTTGGCCTTGTCCATCTGCTTAGCATACTTTGTGATATCCTCCTCATAGTCCTTCAGCAGTTGGCGTTGCAGTTCCAACGTGCCTCCAAAGTGACCGTTGTCGATGTACATCTTCACCACCTCGGGCATCCCACCGAGACTCATATAGTCGCGGAACACATTCATGATGGTGTCCATCTCCAACTGCGAAAACGGTTTCAATTCCACCATGTGACGATACAGGTCTTCAATCTGTTCCGGCTGGTAGCCCTTGGCCCACAGAAACTCCTCGAAGTCCATCGAAAACATATCATAGTCATCCTTAAAGCCTACGGCATTGCTCTCGATTTCCTCGTAATAGATGCCCATCATCGAACCAGAGCAGATAACATCATACCGTTTGTCCTGGCAGAACGACTTGAGCGAGGTGGCACAGTCGGGGCACTTCTGTAGCTCATCGAAGAAAATCAGTGTCTTGTTGGGGATGAACCGCCATGAGGGTTCCAACAGCGAGATGTTCTTGATGATGGTCTCCACTTCGTAGCCGTCGACAAAGATATCCCTGAACTTCTTCTGAAGTACAAAGTTGATCTCGATGACCGACTCATAGTTAGCCTCGCCGAATGCTCTGATGGACTCCGTCTTGCCAATCTGACGGGCGCCTTTCACTATCAGCGGTTTTCTATTTGGGTTGCTTTTCCAATCCCAAAGATACTTGTCTATCTTTCTTTTTAGCAGTTTCATGTCACATAAATCACATTTTCGGCTACAAATATAAGTATAAAATCACATTTTCGGATGTAAATTTAAGCTAAAAATCACATTTTCGGCATAAAAAATCAAAGAAAAATCACATTTTCGGATGTAAATATAAGTGAAATGTGCTGCGCGGTGCGCTTCGCTAAAATGAAAAAATGAGGGAATGAATGCGCTTCGCGGTGCGCTACGCTGAAATGAGAAAATGAAAAAATGAGGAATGAGGAACCTTTAGCTCGACGGAGTCAATTGAAACCCTAACCCTGACCATGACTTCTAAGAGCAAGGTAACTTAGATTTTGGGTTATATCAGCAGGTGTTTGGCGAATTCCCAGATGACGATGCCGGCGGTGGTGCTGACGTTGAGGGAGTGCTTGGTGCCGTATTGGGGAATCTCGATGCAACCATCGGAGGCATCAACGACTTCTTGATGGACTCCTTTGACTTCGTTGCCGAGGATGAGAGCGTATTTGGAGTTGACAGTTGACAGTTGACAGTTGACAGTTGAGGGTTGAGGGTTGACAGTTGAGGGTTTAGGGTTATTGTGCACTCCTAACTCCTCACTCCTCATTGACTCCGTCGAGCTAAAGGTTCCTAACTCATTTAAAAGTGTGGAGCCTTCGCATTGTTCGATGGAGAAGACGGTGTAGCCTTGTTGTTTGAGGGTGTTGACGGCATCGAGGGCGGTGGGGAAGTGTTGCCATGCGACGGTGTCTTCTGCACCAAGGGCAGTCTTGTGTATTTCGGGATGGGGCGGTTGGGCGGTGATGCCACAGAGGTAGATGGCTTCGACACGGAAGGCATCGGCGGTGCGGAACACACTGCCTACGTTGTACATGCTCCTCACGTCGTCGAGCACAACGATGAGGGGCATCTTTTCTGACGCACGGAACTCTTCGATGTTCATGCGTCCCATCTCAGTGATTTTCAATTTACGGTTTTTCATCTCGCACGGCAAATTGTACATTGTAAATCGTCCAATTGTACATACGTTTACATTTGTCCGCTCTCAATCAGCAGGATGGCGCGTTCGGTGAGGCGGTCGTCCACTTCGGGGTCGTATTCTTTTTTTAGGCTGGCTCCGAAGAGGGAGGCGAAGGCGTTGTAGAAGCCTGCTTTGAAGCCACCCATGTATTTCTTGATGAGTTCGTAGCCTGTCATGTCGCACTGGCGGTCGATGAGTTTGATGAGGAGTTTGCCTTGTGCGAAGGTGAGTTTCTTGAGTTTGGGGTAGTAGATGGCCTTGAGCTCTTTTTCCTGTTGCTTGAGGTAGGCGTCCTTCTCTTTCTTGGTGGGAAGGGAGTCCATGTGGGCGATGGTCTTATCGACGGTCTTGCGAATTTCGCAGGCGATGGGATAGACCTTCTTGATGTTGTTGGCTATCTTGTAGTATTTCTTGGCTTGGGCTTTGTTTTTGAAGACGAGATCCGCGAACACGTAGTAGTCGGCGAAGAGGAATGAGGGTATCATCTCGCCTTCGTAGTTGACCATGCCGGTGTAGTACATGCCGTGGGAGAAGATGGGTTCGCCTGTCATGGCGCGGTCGTTTTCGCGAGAAGCCACCACCTCTTGTGCCTGACACGGAGAAATGGCTATCAGCAGAACTGCCGACAGCATCAAGAAACGTATCACAGTATGACCACACAACCGCATAAAAAAGCCCCCTCCGACTCCCCCAAGGGGGAGAGTTTAGTTTAGAGTTTTAGACAGTTGACAATTGACAGTTGACAATTGACAGTTGAGAGTCTAGAGATTAGGGTTTAGAGTTTAGAGATTAGAGATTCAATTGACTCCGTCGAGCTAAAGGTTCCTAATTGGCTTCGCCGAAGATGCTCACACTCGGCATAGTTCAAACTAGCTTGACCTCTGCACTCGCTCAACCGCATCTTTCCTCATTCCTCATTCCTCATTCCTCATTCTGAAAGATTCATCGTCCATCGTCCATTGTCCATTGTCTAATTGTACATTAAATGACATTGGGTGCAAAATTAGCAAGAAATCCCCACAATTGTTTCTTTTTCAACTTTTATAACAATGTTTTTTAAGTTTTTTCACTAACTAAATCGTATCTTTGTGGCAAATTACATGATTCTATGGCGAAGAAGGACGAGCTGACCCCGATGATGCGTCAGTTTTATGATTTTAAGGCAAAGCATCCCGATGCTTTGCTGTTGTTTCGTTGTGGCGACTTCTACGAGACCTACAACGAGGATGCGGCGGTGGCTGCCGAGATATTGGGCATCACGCTGACGAAGCGCAGCAGTGTGGCGGGCACGTCGGCAAGTGGTACGGCAATGGCTGGCTTTCCTTATCATGCCTTGGATTCGTATCTGCCGAAGCTGATCAGGGCTGGTAAGCGTGTGGCGATTTGTGACCAGCTGGAAGACCCGAAACTGGCGAAGAAGCTGGTGAAGCGTGGCATCACGGAGTTGGTGACACCGGGTGTGGCGTTGACGGACAATGTGCTGAGTGTGAAGGAGAACAATTTCCTGGCATCGGTGCATTTCGGGAAGAATGCCTGTGGTGTGGCGCTGCTGGACATTTCGACGGGTGAGTTTCTGTGTGCGGAGGGTACGACGGATTATGTGGAGAAGTTGTTGACGAATTTCTCACCGAAGGAGGTGCTGTTTGAACGTGGAAAGCGCCCGATGTTTGAGGGGAATTTTGGCGGCAAGTTTTTCACTTATGAACTGGATGACTGGATTTATACGGATGAGGCTGCTCGGAAGAAGCTGCTGTCGCATTTTGGCACGAAGAACCTGAAGGGTTACGGTGTGGAGCATCTGAAGAACGGTGTTGTGGCGGCTGGAGCTGTGCTGTACTATCTGGAACAGACGTTGCACACGCATATCTCGCACATCAGAAGTATCCGTCAGATTGAGGAGAACAGGTATGTGAGGATGGATAAGTTCACGGTGAGGAGTCTGGAACTGTTGGGTACGATGAACGAGGGCGGCAACAGCCTCTTGTCGGTGATTGACAAGACGGTGAGCCCGATGGGTGCGAGAATGTTGAGGCGATGGGTGGTGTTTCCGCTGAAGGGGGTGAAGCCCATCGTGGAGCGTCAGAACGTGGTGGAATACTTTTTCAAGGAGCCAGAATTGAGAGATGCCATAGAGGAGTTGCTGCATCAGATAGGAGATTTGGAGCGGATTGCCAGCAAGGTGGCGGTGGGAAGAGTGAATCCGCGTGAGATGGTGCAGCTGATGTTGGCACTGAAGGCGATTGAGCCGATGAAGAATATGTGTGTGGAAGCGGAGAGTGAGAGCCTGAGAAGGATGGGTGAGCAGCTGGATGCCTGTGTGGCTTTGCGTGAGCGCATTGAGAAGGAGCTGAACCCTTCACCGCCAGTGCTGGTGAACAAGGGTGGGGTGATTGCCGACGGTGTGAACGACGAACTGGATGAACTCAGAAGGATTGCCTATTCGGGTAAGGACTATCTCTTGCAGATTCAGCAGCGGGAGGCTGAAGCAACGGGCATTCAGAGTTTGAAGATTGGCTTCAACAATGTGTTTGGCTACTATATGGAGGTGAGGAACACCTACAAGGATATGGTGCCGCAGGATTGGATCAGAAAGCAGACGCTGACACAAGCGGAACGGTATATCACGCAGGAACTGAAGGAGTATGAGGAGAAGATTCTGGGTGCGGAGGAGAAGATTCTGAGTCTGGAGATGCGCCTGTTTAATGACTTGGTGGTGGATGCCTCGAATTATATTCCGCAGATTCAGACGAATGCGCAGATGATTGGACAGATAGACTGTCTGCTGTCGTTTGCGTTGGCGGCGAAGGAGTATCGCTATAACCGCCCTGTGGTGGATGATAGTCTGATTATCGACATCAAGCAGGGCAGACACCCCGTGATTGAACGGCAGATGCCAGTGGGGGAGGAGTATGTGGCGAATGACCTCTATCTTGATTCGGATAAGCAGCAAATCATCATCCTGACGGGTCCTAACATGGCGGGTAAGTCGGCACTGCTCAGACAGACAGCGCTCATCACCATCATGGCACAGATAGGTAGTTTTGTGCCTGCCGACAGTGCGAGGATAGGATTGACGGACAAGATATTCACGCGTGTGGGAGCATCGGATAACATCTCGGTGGGCGAATCGACGTTCATGGTGGAGATGAACGAAGCTGCCAGCATCTTGAACAATTTGAGTGCGCGCTCGTTGGTGCTGTTTGACGAACTGGGTCGTGGCACGTCCACATATGACGGTATCTCAATTGCCTGGGCGATTGTGGAACATATCCATGAGAATGGCAAGGCACATGCGAGGACACTTTTTGCCACTCACTATCACGAACTGAACGAGATGGAGAAGATGTTGCCGAGGGTGAAGAACTTCAACGTGAGTGTGAAGGAGGTGAACGGACGTGTCATCTTCATGAGAAAGTTGTTGCCGGGTGGCAGTGAACACTCGTTTGGTATTCATGTGGCGAAGATTGCAGGCATGGCACCGAATGTGGTGGCGAGAGCTGAGCAGGTGCTGAAGGAGCTGGAGGCGAACAATTCGGGCGATGGCATCAGCCGTCCGAAGACGGATACTATCCAGACGGTGAGCAAGAGCGGCATGCAGCTGAGTTTCTTCCAACTGGATGATCCGGTGCTTTGTCAGATACGCGACGAGATCATGAATCTCGACATTGACAGTCTTACACCTTTGGAGGCACTGAACAAACTGAACGAAATAAAGAGAATCGTCAAGGGGCGCTGAAACCCTTTGACGATTCTTTTTGCTGTCTCGTTGTATGGAGTGGCTTTGCCTTATTCCTCGGCGGTGTCGTTGGAAGAAGGAACGAAGTCGCTGCCAGAGATTTTTGCCATGATCTTCTGCTCAATCTCCTCTGCCAGTTCGGGATTGTCAATCATGAGCTGCTTGGTGGCATCACGACCTTGTGCCAAACGGGTGCCTTCGTAGCTGAACCAGCTGCCGCTCTTCTGGAGAATGCCTGCATCAACACCAAGGTCGACAATTTCGCCACTCTTGCTGATGCCTTCGCCATACATGATGTCGAACTCGCAACGACGGAATGGAGGTGCCACCTTGTTCTTCACAATCTTAATCTTGGTGAGGTTACCCAGAACCTCGTCGCCGTTCTTGATGGGTGTGCTCTTGCGCACATCGATGCGAACGCTGGCATAGAATTTCAAGGCATTACCACCAGTAGTGGTCTCGGGATTGCCAAACATGACGCCAATCTTCTCACGCAACTGGTTGATGAAGATGCAGGTGGTGTTGGTCTTGTTGATGGTGCCGGTGAGTTTGCGAAGCGCCTGACTCATCAGACGAGCATGCAGACCTACCTTGCTGTCACCCATGTCGCCCTCAATCTCAGCCTTAGGCGTCAAGGCAGCCACAGAGTCGATGACGATGATGTCGACGGCACTGGAACGGATGAGCTGGTCGGCAATCTCCAATGCCTGCTCACCATTGTCGGGCTGGCTGATGAGGAGATTGTCAATGTCCACGCCCAACTTCTCTGCATAGAAACGGTCGAAAGCGTGCTCAGCATCGATGAATGCTGCCACACCGCCTGTCTTCTGACACTCGGCAATGGCATGAATGGCGAGTGTGGTCTTACCAGATGATTCGGGACCGAAAATCTCGATGATACGTCCCTTTGGATAACCGCCCACACCCAGTGCGGCGTTGAGTCCGATAGAACCGGAAGGAATGACGTCGATGTGTTCGATATTGTCATCGCCCATCTTCATGATGGCGCCCTTTCCGAAGCTCTTCTCTATCTTTTCCATAGCAGCTTGAAGTGCTTTCATCTTCTGCTGCTGAGGCGACAGGTTCGCCTCTTCTTTTTGAGTCTTTGCCATAGTTTTGTATTTTGTTGAGTAGAAGTTAATTTTCTTGTACTATTATATCATTGCCTTCTTGTACTATATCATTGTCATGATTGTTACCGTTTAATCTGGTAATTCAAAGCCTTTGTCGTTCCCTCTTCTTCCTTATGTTCAGAATCGACTCTACCGAAAAGAAGATTGAGCATGAATTTGACGCGGTTAGTACGGCGGCAATAGTCCTCAAAGGTTTCGTGGTAGGGGTCTATCTTTTCTTTCCATCCGTTAAAGGGCGACAACTGGAAGCATGGCAGCATCTCTATCACTGAATTGACGTGGTTGACAGCATTATCCTTATGACCTATTGACATCAAGTTCTCTCGTTGTGGATAGATGCAAGTGATGCCATTATCTTCGCAAAACTTCACGGCTGGCTTCACGTATTCGTCGTACAATTGGAGAATCTGCTCCATCGAGAAGTTATTGTAGTCCGACTCGCCTATCTTTTGGATGGGACGGAGTTGAATGACGTTCGGCTTCAATTCGGAGAAAATCTTTGGTAACAACGCCAAATCCTGAATGTTGTCAGCATTGATGGTGTAATTCAGCCTTATTTTCAGTTGTGAATGTTCTGCCTTGATGGTCTTTAGATTCTCGAGCGTTAGGAGAAACTGTGCGAATTTAGCATTCGGCATCATGTCCTCATAGACGCTTTCAGACAGCCCATGCACTGAAAGGATGATTTCATCAAGTCCGTGCCCCACCAATCGCTTCAACTTGTCAAGTGTCAGCAACTGTCCATTGGTCGTCATGGAGATGTGCGGCACTCCGCATTCCGATGCCAGACTGATGGTTTCATCTAAATATTTGAACGTTGTAGGTTCGGCACCACATCCAATCTGTAGTCTCAGCACTCGATGGAAGAGGGAATGTGCGATTGCCTGAATGTCTTCTTCCGTGAAACAGCCATGCATCTCCTTCCGGGTTTCAGGGTCACTAAAATAACACATTCGGCATCGCAGATTGCAACTGAGTGTGGGGTCGAAGAACATATTGATGTATCTGCGCCTCAGTACATGCAGTGCCAATATCCCCATCAACTTTATCCTCGGACTCTGTATGCGTCGGTACAGTCGGATAATCGTGTAAATGTCCATGCCGTCTTGGAATGATGACTCTCCGTGCTATTGTGGAATTACAATTCCAGGTCTCCGTCAAAAATCTCGTGCCAAGGCAGACCTTGTGTGTTCAGCTGTTCCATGAATGGGTCGGGATCAAATTCCTCGACATTCCAAACGCCGGGACGTTTCCAGATGCCTTTCATGAACATCATGGCTCCAATCATGGCTGGAACACCTGTGGTGTAGCTGACACCCTGCATGCCTGTCTCTTCATAGGCGGCACGGTGAGAACAGTTATTATAGACGTAATAGGTGCGTTCCTTGCCGTCTTTGATGCCTCGGATGCGACAACCGATGGAGGTCTGACCTTCATAGTTCTCGCCAAGGTCTTGTGGGTTGGGCAATACAGCCTTCAAGAACTGCAAAGGCACAATCTTCACCTTGACAGGACCACTGCCGTCAGCTGCCTCGGCGGTGTATTCTATCTCGTCGATGCGGCTCATGCCAATGTTCTGAATCACCTCCAGATGCTTCAGATATTGTTCACCGAATGTCATCCAGAAACGGGCGCGCTTGATGGTGGGGTAGTTCTTCACCAAGGACTCTATCTCCTCGTGGTGGAGCAGATAGGACTCCTTAGGACCAATCTCGGGATAGTTCAGTGGCTTGTGAATCTCCAGCGGCTCAGTCTCCACCCATTGACCATTTTCCCAGTAGAGGCCCTTCTGGGTGATTTCGCGGATGTTGATTTCGGGGTTGAAGTTCGTGGCAAATGCCTTGTGGTGGTCGCCTGCGTTGCAATCGACGATGTCGAGATAACGAATCTCGTCGAAGTGATGCTTGGCAGCATATGCCGTATAGATGGAAGTCACGCCAGGGTCGAAACCACAACCGAGGATGGCGGTGAGACCAGCCTGTTCGAAACGCTCCTTGAATGCCCATTGCCAGGAGTATTCGAAATGTGCCTCGTCTTTTGGCTCATAGTTGGCTGTGTCAAGATAGCTCACTCCGCTTTGCAGACAAGCCTCCATGATGGTCAAGTCTTGATAGGGCAGTGCGAGGTTCATCACAAGGTCGGGCTTGTAGCTGTTGAAGAGTGCCACCAGTTCTGGCACATTGTCAGCATCTACATGTGCAGTCTTGATGCTACCCTTTGGCACCAATCCCTTGTCCTCTATCGCCTTTGCCAATGCCTTGCACTTGGATTCTGTGCGGCTGGCAATCATGATGTCGGTAAACACGTCGCTGTTTTGGGCGACTTTATGTGCAGCCACTGAGGCAACGCCTCCTGCACCGATGATAAGAACTCTTCCCATTTAACAGATAATTATGATTGAGAATAGATTGTTTTTGATTTGGGTACAAAGATAGTGAAAAGTTAGGAGTTAGGAATTAGGAGTTAGGAATTTTTTAGTGTTTTCGCCCGAAATCGGCAGGTATCTCTCCCCATTCCTCCGTGGGCCACTTGATGATGGGGTTTTGGTAGGGGTTTTCTCTGAGCCATTTCTCTGCACGTTCGATGAGCTGGTAGAGGGCTTCGCTCTTTTCGTTACGCTCCAACGTGGTTTTGCACTTCTTCCGCTTAACCCACAGTTGGGCATTCACACTGTCACTGTAGATGGGCATGGTGTGTAACCCTTTCTGTTTCAGCAACGCAAGACCATGCACAATGGCAAGGAACTCCCCGATGTTGTTGGTGCCCCACACTGGACCATAGTGGAATATCTCCTTGCCGGTACGAAGATACACGCCACGATATTCCATCTTGCCAGGATTGCCGGAACAGGCGGCATCGACAGCAATGGCTTCGGAAGAATTAGGAATTAGGAATGAGGAATGAGAAATGGATTCCGAGGATTTGGGAATGGTGCGTTCTGTTGCTGAATTAGTACCAATTCCTAATTCCTCATTCCTCATTCCTAATTCCTTCTCATGCTCTTTCCACGCTTCATACCCCATCTCAAATGCCTCTTCTGCCTCTGCTTCTGTCTTGAAGGCTTGATATTTTGCCCCAGAGAAGCCTTCCACAGCCTCTTTGCATGCCTCCCATGAGGTGTAGACCCCATCTTCGGTACCATTCCACACTACATAAAACTTTTGTTTTGCCATTGTTTGTTGCTTTTGATGCAAAGGTACGAAAATTGATTGAAAAGTGAAAAATTAAATTGAAAAGTGAAGGGTGAAAAGTGAAAAATTCCAGTAACATTGCTTTGGGAAGTTAAAGACCCCTTAAAAGGTTAAAGTTAATTGGTTAATTGGTTAATTTTGTTTTTAAGATGTAAAAAAGTGGCACCCGAGGTTGTCGAGTGCCACTTTGCTATGAATGAACAAGTGTAAAGCTTAGAGCTTTGGACCAGCTGCAACGAGAGCCTTACCAGCTTCGTTGGTGGTGTACTTGTTGAAGTTCTTGATGAAGCGGCCAGCGAGATCCTTAGCCTTCTCTTCCCATACAGAAGCGTCAGCATAAGTGTCGCGTGGGTCGAGGATAGCTGGGTTCACGTTTGGCAGAGCTGTTGGAACCTCGAAGTCGAAGAATGGAATCTTCTTAGTCTCAGCCTTGAGGATAGAACCATCGAGGATAGCGTCGATGATACCACGAGTATCAGGAATAGAGATGCGCTTGCCAGTACCGTTCCAACCAGTGTTGACGAGGTAAGCCTTAGCGCCGCTCTTCTGCATCTTCTTCACGAGCTCCTCAGCATACTTCGTTGGGTGCAGCTCGAGGAATGCCTGACCGAAGCAAGCAGAGAAAGTAGGAGTAGGTTCAGTGATACCACGCTCTGTACCTGCGAGCTTTGCAGTGAAACCAGAGAGGAAGTAGTACTGAGTCTGCTCAGGAGTGAGGATAGACACTGGAGGCAGCACGCCGAATGCGTCAGCAGAAAGGAAGATAACGTTCTTTGCTGCAGGACCAGCGCTCTTGCCAGCCACCTTCTTCACAATGTTCTTGATGTGGTCGATTGGGTAAGACACACGAGTGTTCTCAGTTACGCTCTTGTCAGCGAAGTCAATCTTACCGTCCTTAGCTACCGTTACGTTCTCGAGGAGAGCGTCGCGCTTGATAGCACCGTAGATGTCAGGCTCGTTTTCCTTAGAGAGGTTGATCACCTTAGCGTAGCAACCACCTTCGAGGTTGAACACGCCCTCGTCGTCCCATCCGTGCTCGTCGTCACCGATGAGGAGACGCTTAGGATCGGTAGAAAGGGTAGTCTTACCTGTACCAGAGAGACCGAAGAAGATAGCAGTGTTCTTACCTTCCATATCAGTGTTGGCAGAGCAGTGCATAGAAGCGATGCCCTTGAGTGGGAGGTAGTAGTTCTGCATAGAGAACATACCCTTCTTCATCTCACCACCATACCAAGTGTTGATGATTACCTGCTCGCGGCTCTTAGTGTTGAAGGCAACACAAGTTTCAGAGTTGAGGCCGAGTTCCTTGTAGTTCTCCACCTTAGCCTTAGAAGCGTTGTAGATGACGAAGTTTGGTTCGAAGTTCTTCAGTTCCTCCTCTGTTGGACGGATGAACATGTTCTCAACGAAGTGAGCCTGCCAAGCCACCTCAACGATGAAGCGAACAGCGAGACGAGTAGCCTCGTTTGCACCGCAGAATGCATCAACTACATAGAGGTTCTTGTTAGAGAGCTCCTTCTTTGCGATTTCCTTCACCTTAGCCCATACATCTTCAGACATTGGGTGGTTGTCGTTCTTGTACTCCTCAGAAGTCCACCATACGTTGTTGTGGCTCTCATCGTTATCCACGATGTACTTATCCTTAGGAGAACGACCTGTGAAGATACCAGTCATCACGTTCACAGCGCCGAGTTCAGTTTCCTGACCAACCTCGTAACCAGTGAGAGATGGGTCAACTTCAGCCTTGTAAAGCTCCTCGTAAGAAGGATTGTGTGCAATCACTGTAGAACCAGTGATACCATACTTTGTCAAATCTAATGCCATAGTACTTTTGTGTTTATAAATTTAATGAATAATTAATCTCTTTACCGTATTATTGATGCTTAACTAACATTCCATGAAACCAAGAAGTTCCACGGATTTTGTCAAAATCAAGCACAAAGTTAAGCATTTCTCCGCTATGGGCAAAGGGACACGCTTATCTTTTCTTCTTTTTTTTATTTATTTATCATTTCCCGCCCCTTTTTTGACTACTTTTGCAAAGGAGTTGCAACATTTAGTTTGCAATTTTTCCCTCAAAATGCTCCTGTGTTCAAAAAAACTTCCGAGTGGTCACTTCTAACTCCTAACTTTTTTGTATCTTTGCACCCGATTATGAAAATCGGGATGTAGCGCAGTTGGTAGCGCACTACGTTCGGGACGTAGGGGTCGCGTGTTCGAGTCACGTCATCCCGACCCAAGAAAAGCCCATCGCATCAGGTAGCGGTGGGCTTGTTATTTGGATACCTTTTTCTAGTTTATTGGTAGTCTTCTTTTAGAATACATCTGAATGTGTGCCAGTATCGACAAGAATCAAATACAATTGATTGTCATTCTGTTGCCATATTAACAACCAATCAGGTTGTAAATGACATTCCCAACAACCTTTGTATTTACCTTGGAGTTTGTGTGGCTTATACTCTTGAGGTAGTTCACCCTTTGCCTGCAGAATGTCAAGTGCCTTTGTGAAGATTGTGACATCAAGTCCGCGACGGACACAAAGTTTCAGGGATCGCTTGAACTGACCAGTATATATGACTTCGTACATAACTTATCCAAGGATTTGTTTCAATAAATCTTCGGAGTTCTTCGCATGATACAGTTTTCCTTTGCGAATGTCATCAAGTCCCTTCTCTATCCCGCTTTTACGCTCTGCACGGATATTCCACCCCATCTTTTTCGACAGAGTTCTCAAGAAACTCACATCTGCGTGAGGCACTGTCAGATTCAATGTTTGATAAGATGCTGTTGTATTCATTGTGTTTTCTATTTATTCGCTTGCAAATTAACTACATTTTTCTTTCTCCTCCAAATATTTCTCTAACTTTTTCAAGGAGAGAGAGGAGTGTAGTTCAGCTGAAGTGCCTTATTGATGATGCGACGCTATCCGCTTCGCTATAGAAATACTGCGGATATGAGGGGAAGAATAAACCTGATTAGCTAAGCGTGATGTGTTGTGCATTGACTTCTTCGTGGAGGAAGAGGCTGGCACATTCGCGGAACTTGCTGGCAGATTCGGTGGTGAGGTATTGGCATGTGCCTCCACGGGTGAGCCTTTCATCCATTTCAGGATGACGGCGAAGATAATCCTCAAGGCTGGAGGCGATGTATTGACCTTGGGGAATGATTTGGGGAGTTGACAGTTGACAATTGACAGTTGACAATTGACAGTTGACAGTTGAGAGTTGAGCGAGTTGCTGCTTTATTTTCGGGAGCAGCAGGGGATAATGGGTGCAGCCAAGGATGATGGTGTCGATGAGAGGGTCTTGGTTGAGGAGTTTCTGGAGGGAGTCCTTGACGAAATAGTCCGCACCGGGTTTGTCGAATTCGTTGTTCTCGACGAGGGGAACCCACATGGGACAGGCTTGTCCGACGATGGTGCAGTCAGGGTGCAATTTTTCGATTTCCAATTTATAGGACTCTGACTTGATGGTTCCTTCTGTGGCAAGCACCCCGATGTGTTTGGTGCGGGAGATTGTGCCCACCACTTCAGCCGTTGGACGAATCACGCCGAGCACGCGTCGGTCGGGAGCATACTTGGGAAGGTACTTCTGCTGAATGGAACGCAGGGCTTTGGCTGAGGCGGTGTTGCAACCGAGAATGACCAACGGGCAATCCATCTCGAAGAGTTTCTTGACGGCTTGGAGGGTGAACTCATACACCACATCGAACGAACGCGTACCGTAGGGGGCACGCGCATTGTCGCCGAGATAGATGTAATCGTATTCTGGCATGCGTTGACGGATGCCATCAAGGATGGTCAGTCCGCCAAAGCCGGAATCGAAGATGCCAATATTGCCTGAGGTCATTTACAATGTACCATTTTATTTAATGCCCAACTCAATCAGCACTGCATCGGTACAGTTTTCGCCATCGCTGCTGATGTAAGGATAGGCGTTGACATCGGTGTTGAGCACGTAGGCATAGTTTCGTTTCTTGCCGACAGCATTGATGGCATCCTTCAGCAATGTGTGGACGGGTTCCATCAGTTCTTCCTCTGCCTTGGTCAGCAGTTCTTGGGCTTCCTTTTGGAAATGGAGACTTTGTTCCATCAGCTGTTGCAGCTCCTTCTGACGTTTGAGCATGATGTTCTCAGGGAAAGTCTTCTGCCCGTCAAGATATTCGGTGAATTTCTTGGAGAAGTCTTGTTCTGCCCGTTCCATCTCTTGGTCGTAGGTCTTCTTCAGTTCTTCCAGACTTTTCATCGCCTGCTGATATTGAGGCATGGCGTGAAGCACGTCGTTGTAGGAGAGATAACCGAAGTGTTGAGGCTGAATGAGTACCTGCTGAGGGGTGTTGGAAGAGGAAAGCACTGTTTCCTGTGCCGCAATCATGCCAACACAAGCAAACAGTGCTATCAATGTGAATATTTTCTTCATATAAAAGTTATAAGTCCTAAGCTTTAAGCTCTAAACTCTAAACACTAGACTCTAAACTCTAAGCCTTACTTAGCGCCCACCTTCGCTTTCACCTGGCTGGTGATGTCGGTGGCACCTGTACCAATGTAAGCGCATGCGCCGGCAGGAATGATATAAGTGAAGCCACCAGCGGCACCCACTTCTTGTACTGCTTTCATGATTTTCTCCTGAATCTCACCCATCTTGGTTTGATAGGTTTTCTGCAGTTCCTGTTCGCTGGTCTCGCCAAACTGACGGTATTCCTGGATGGCCTTCTGGATGTCCTGCTCACGATAAGTGCGGAGTGTCTCAGAGAGGGTTGCCTTTTCCTTCTCATAGGCATCGTTCTTTGCCTGAATGTCAGCTTCCTTGCGCTTCAGCTCATCATCGAACTGCTTCTGGAGATTCTGAATTTCTGTCTGGAGTGCAGTAACCTCAGCCATGCCCTGAGCAACTGCATCTACATCTACGTGTCCAATTTTCTGTGCGAACGTGGTCATTGGCAAAGCCAAGAGCATCGCGAAAATAATCTTTTTCATTGTTTTTGTTGAGTTATTAGGTTTTTAATTGTTTTGTTTCTCTTCTGGATAGTCTTGTCTTCAAAAGAATGTTTTTAGTGGGTGTAGCCTAGTTTCAGGAGCACTTCCTCGCTGATGTCAATCTTTGGGGAGGCATAGATGATGCTACCACCAGAAGCACGATCGAGTACAAGCTGGTAACCTTTTTGGTCACAGATGTCCTTGACGGCGTTGTAGATTTCGTCTTGAATGGGTGCGAGCAGGCTCTGACGCTTCTTGTAAAGCTCGCCTTCCCCACCAAAGTATTTCTTTTTCAAATCGCTGGCTTCCTTCTCCTTAGCCATGATGGCTTCTTCAGCCTTGGTTTTTTGTGCATCGGAGAGGAACACTGATTCAGATTGGTATTTCTTGTAGAGTGTTTCAGCCTCGTTGAGCAATGCTTCCACTTCGCCTTCCCACTTTTTTGAAACTTGGTTGAGCTGTTCGTTGGCGCGTTCGTAAGCGGGCACATTCTTGAGGATGTACTCCATGTCAACAAGCGCAAACTTCTGTGCATTGGCAGCGATGGATGCCAAAAGCACGGTGAGGGTCAATAAAAGCTTTTTCATATTTTGGATTTTTTGAGAATAATCAGAGTCGTTGTATAGGGGGTTAAAATTCTTGTCCAAGAATGAAGTGGAACTGACTTCCGCTATAGGTTTTCGTTCCGTTGATTTTGTCAAAGCCGTATGCCCAGTCAAGACCCATCAAACCGACCATCGGAAGGAAGAGTCGAACACCGATACCAGCTGAACGTTTCATATCGAAAGGATTGAATTTCTTCAGTTCTGGCCAAGCGTTACCAGCTTCGGCAAATGCCAATCCGTAGATGTTAGTGGAGCCTTGCAGCAGGAGTGGGTAACGCAGCTCGAGTGTCATACGGTCGTAAGCATAGCCATAGTTGTAACCTTGTGTGAGGGCACCATTGTCATAACCACGCAGACCAATGGTTTCAGAATAGTATGTGGAGGAGTATCCAGACATACCATCACCACCCACATAGAAGGTCTCGAATGGTGACTTCTTGTGTATGTTGTAATGACCAAGAAGACCGAAATCAAAGCGTGTCATCAGGACAAAACACTTTTGGGCACTGCCTAATGGAGTGAAGAATCGAGAGTTGAATTTCCACTTGTGATACTCAATCCACTTGTACTTACGGCTCATGTCGTTCTGGTAGTTGGCATTGCGGGGGTCAGTCGCCAAGTGCTCATAGTCCACTCCGTCCCAAAGAGAGTAGGGTGGTGTGAACGTCACCGATGCACTGATTTGTGAACCACTACGTGGAAACATACCGCTGTCAAGCATCGAACGTGACAAGTTGAGCGTCATGTTGATGTTGTTACAGTTGCCGTTCTGAATGATGAAGTAGTCCCAGTTCTTCATCATGTATCGTGTGTAACCGAGCGATGCACTGAATCGGAAGTTGTTGTCAGGCCATGATAGGCGCTTTCCAAAACCGATGCTCACACCGAACAGCTCAATGTATTTGTCTGGGTCGTAGTAGTTGGAGTAGTTGTTGTAGTAACTGCTGTTGTAGTTGCCCATACCATACAGCATATTATAGTAGTTGTTGTAGTAACTGCTGTTGTAGTAACTGCTGCTGATGTCTGTCTGGCGAGAGAAGAACGCGCTGACAGAGAGTTGGTTAGGACGCTTACGACCGAACCATGGGTCGAGGAACGAGATGCTGTATGACTGATAGTAAGAGCCATTTGTGGAAGCACTGAGTTCCAATTCCTGTGCGTCACCTTGTGGGAAGATACCGCGATGGAGGCGGTTCTTGCCGAAGAGGTTGCGCATGGAGAAGTTGGTGAACTTCAATCCCACCTTACCGATGACACCTGTCTGTCCCCATCCGAGCGAGAACTCAATCTGGTCACTTGCTTTCGGGGTCAAACCCACTTCGAGGTCGACGGTTCCATTGATCTGGTCGGGCTTGATCCACTCGTTAGGATTCATGGCTTCCGGATCGAAATGTCCCATCTGTGCAATTTCCATGTATGTCTGTTTGAAGGCATCCATGGAGAAGAGGTCACCGGGTTTCAGCAAGAACTCACGACGCACAACTTCCTCGTACACACGGGTGTTACCATAAATCTTGATTTTGTTGATAGTACTCTGGATGCCCTCGGAAATACGGATTTCGAGGTCGATGGAGTCGCCATCCACATCTACTTCCACACTGTTGACCTGATTGAAGACATAACCTTGGTTGAAGTAGCTGTTGGTCACTGATTGCTCGTCTTCCAACAGGCGTTTGCGGATGTGTTTTGTGTTGTACACGTCGCCACGCTTCATCTGGAGTGTCTTTTGGAGTGCCTCCGTGCTATAGAGCGTGTTGCCCACCCAACTGATGTTGCGTACATAGTATTTCTCGCCCTCGTCAATATGGAGGTATACATCCACGAGATTCTCACCCACATTAACCACACTGTCCGCGTCGATATAGGCATCGCGGAAACCAAGTTCGTTATATTTCTCAATCACACGCTCCTTATCCTCATCAAACTTGTCCTTAACGAATTTCTTGGCTTTGAAGAGGCTTTTAAAGCCTTTCTCGTTGGTTTTCTTCAAGAGACCGCCTGAGAAGAATCCACCATGGAACTTCTTGGTGGCAAGATGCTCATTACCAGAGATGTGGATTTTGTTGACCTTCACTTTTTCCTTCTTGTCAATGTTGACATCAACAATGAGTTGCCCTTGCTGTGTAAGGTCATCGTGCTGCATGATGTTCACCTCAGCATTCTTGAAACCTTTCTCGTCAAAGTATCTTTTGGCGATGATCTTTGCCTTGTCCACCATGTTGGGAGTCAGCTGATTGCCTTTCACAATGCCCATTTTCTCCATCAGGTCATCGTGTTCCGACTTCTTCACACCATTGATGTTGACTTGCGACACGCGTGGGCGCATGGCAAGGGCAATTTTCAGATAGACCTTTCCATCCACGATACTGTCTGCCGCAATTTTCACAGAAGAGAAGAGTCCTTGTTTCCAATATCTTTTGACTGCAGCCGTGATTTCATCGCCAGGTACGGAAATCATCTCGCCAACGGTGAGTCCTGAAAGTCCGATGAGTATGTAGTCGTCGTAGTTTGTGACACCTTCCACAGCGATTCCTCCAATCTCGTACTTCTTCTCTTGTCCGTATACGACGTTTGGCTCTGTCTGCACTTGTGCCTTGAGAGTCACAAACGAAGAAAGAAGAAAGACGGATGTGAGTATGATGAATCTTAAAATCCTCATGTATATTATATAATGTATATCGTTATTTTTTCTCAGTCACTTGTTCGCCAGTTTTGCCGAAGCGGCGTTGGCGTCCCTGATAGTCTACAATCGCCTTGCAGAGGTCTTCCTCATGGAAGTCGGGCCAGTAGGTTCCCGTGAAGTAGAACTCAGAGTAGGCACACTGCCACAATAGGTAGTTGCTCAGCCTTTCCTCACCGCCGGTGCGGATCATCAGTTCCGGGTCGGGCATAAAGTTGGTGGCAAGGTGCTGCGTGATGGTTTCTTCGCAGATGTCCTCGGCGTTGAGTGTTCCTTCCTTCACTTTAGTGGCAATTTTCTTTACCGCTTGGGTGATTTCCCATTTAGAAGAGTAGCTGAGTGCCAGCACCATGCAGGTGCCAGTGTTGTTGCTGGTGCGTTTCTCCAGATAGGCGCATGCTTCCTGTACGGTTTGTGGCAGTCGTTGAGTGTCACCAATCACACGGAAACGGGCGTTGTTCTTCATGAAGAGTTCCTCTTCCAGGTGCTTAAGCAGCAATGCCATCAAAGCCGCCACCTCTTCTTCGGGGCGATTCCAGTTTTCAGTGGAGAATGTATAGAGAGTGAGATAATCAATACCCAATTTGACAGCTTCGGTCATGATGTCATGCACGCGTTCAGCCCCTTCCTGGTGACCGAAGGTGCGTTCTTTGCCTTGCGCTTTTGCCCATCGTCCGTTACCATCCATAATGATGGCAATGTGGCGTGGCAATCGGGTCATATCTATTTGCTCTTTATACATGATTATGTTGTCTTAATCGTTGTTACACTTTCTATACTTTGGACAAAGGTCGTAGGAGATGTACACCATCGTCCATGAGTAGCTGTCCTTGTTCTTCAAGAACCCGCTCTTGACTTTGTAAGGGTCTTCGATACCATCCAATTTGTCGCTCATGGAGAAACGCATGGACCAATCGATTCCCACATTCCAGCGTGGCTTGAACTTATATTTGATGCCAAATCCAACGGGAATGTTCATGGTCAGTTCCTTGTTGCCGTAGGTGAATCCCAATCCCATTTGGATGTAAGGTGAGAGTCGCTTGCTGCCTTTGAATCCTGTTCCAGTGCCATAGCCCCAGAAGTTGAGTTCGTATTGGCAACCCACGTCAACCAACGAGTTGTTGAAGTCCCATTTCTGTCCCGTCTTTTCGGGGAACTTGTTCTTGCCCTTGCTGGCATCGCCCTTCACGCTTCCGAAGCCGAGGTCGAATTTGAGTGCCATACGTGGGTTGATGTTGTATCGTCCCATCAATCCGCCAGCCATCGTCACATTCTTGTAGAAGCCGTTGGTGTTGGCGTCACCCATATAGAAACCAGGACCGCCCATCGCGCCGATCTCCAACGCATATTCTAACTCTTGCGCATGGACATTCACGGCGAGGAGGATGGTTGCAATTATTGTATAGAGCCTTGCCATACCTTGCCGTTTTCTTGGATAATCCATAGATCTTTGCCCACTGCCACGATGCTGGCTGCTCCATTGACCGGTTTCAGGTCTTTAGGCGTGGGATATTTCTCCGATTGAGGATGCCACGTGATGCCATTGTCGTCTGAACGGTACAGTTCGGCGTAAGCATCATTCTCCACTCCGATGGCATACAGCGCTTCGTTGTAATAGGTCACGCTGGGGTAATCGAAGTGTGGCATTCCGTAGGTGTTGTCAGGAGTCACTTGTATGTAAGCCCAAGGCAGGTTGGTGCTCGTGTCCAATGTGGAACTTTTGCACCATGTCACCCCGTTTTTGCTGTTCTGACTTGAAATTCCGGTCATCACCACCATCTGCAGGTTGGAGTTCGTGCCGGAAGGATAGGTGATGGCGTTGATGGACGTCTCTGGTAACATGTCCAAGTCAACCGCCTTGTCCACTGTCCATGTGTTGAGGTCGGATGACCCGATGATGGATGTGCCATCGTAAGCATAGAGGTAGTATGCATCCGCTGCCAACAGACGCTCCACTGATTGATTGGAGGCTTTTGTCCATGTGGTAGCCTGCTGTGCAGGATTGGAACGGTAGATGTAGCCGTCGTCGCCCAAACCATAGAAGTTGTGGTTGAAAAGCACTATGGAACTGTTGTCCACAGGGATAGTTGTTGGTGTGCTCCATTGGGAGGCATCATCAGCAGCGGCAATGGTCACGACTGGCTGGTGATGGTCGTTTTGGGCAAAAACAAAGACTTTGCCGTCAATATGGAACGCTTTGCTGGCTCCTGTGATGGTAAGGTCGGAAGTGATGGCTTCCCATTCCAGCGTGTCGGTGTTTCCCACATGCTTATAGATGTCCACCTTGTAAATTCTTTTGGAAAGTTTGTCTGTCGATTCACACAACAACTCAACGGTTTTGTTGAAATCGATGATTGTCGAGCCGGAATTTAGCGGATAGTAGAGTTCGTCGTTCTCCTGCAACTTGTAATAGACATTTCCCTGGGCATTGACGTTCGCTATCACTTTTGATAAGTCCACCCAGTTAGGCAGTGAATCGACGGTGTAGATGTGTCCGTTCAGTTGGTCGATATTAAAGAAAATCTGACTGCCGTATATCGTTCTCGAGACAAGTGTGTCAGAGGCGTGACCATATTGATCATACTTCTTGGTCTTGACATCGCTGGTGATGCTGCTGACCGAGAAGCCTGTAATGGCACATTCGGGTGTGGTTTCAATATTATCGCTTCCCATGCATGACGCGAGTGTAAACACGATAATCATCAGCACGGTCATGCTCTTGAACGTATGCTTTTTATCTAAATTCTTCATTGTTCGCAATAAGCCAATATACAAAACGGTGCAAAATTACGAACATTTTTTGCATTGGCGAAGCGTTACGCCCGATTTTAACGGATTTTATGCTATATTAGGATGTATTAAAGTGAAAAGTGAAGAGTGAAGAGTGAAAAATCTAAGTATCTAATCATCTGGATGGCAAGTAACTTGGATTTTTCACTCTTCACTTTTTACTTCTCCTCTTCCAACAGCCTGCACAACTCTTTCATCCCCTCGCTGGCTCCCTTCATGATGTGATGAATGCCCAGGCTTGGGTTGTAAGGTACTTCTTTGGGATCGATGAGATATATTTTGCAATGCCCATTGGCATAATTCAGCAATCCGGCAGCGGGATAAACATTGAGCGAGGTGCCAATGATGACGAGAATATCTGCTTCTCTCACCTTTTCGATGGCGGGTTCAATCATGGGTACGCTTTCGCCAAACCATACGATGAAAGGACGAAGCTGACTGCCGTCTTTCGCCTTGTCGCCCATCTTGATAACGGGGTTGTCTTCGGGCAAGGTGACGATGCAGCTCGGATTGTTAGGATCGCGCGATGATGTGGCTTTCATCAGTTCTCCGTGCAGGTGGATAATATTCTTTGAACCAGCACGTTCATGCAGATTGTCAACATTCTGTGTGATGACCGTTACGTTGAACTTGTCCTCAAGGCTTGCCACCAGTTTGTGACCTTCGTTGGGCACTACGCTGCTCAGTTGCTGACGGCGCTCGTTGTAGAATTGCTGCACCAGTTCAGGGTCACGTTCGTAGCCTTGGATGCTTGCCACTGCCTCTACGGGATACTGTTCCCAGAGGCCACCGCTGTCGCGGAAGGTGCTGATGCCGCTCTCAGCCGACATGCCCGCACCGGTAAGGAATACTAAGTTTTTCATGCTTCAATGTTGTTTTCTTTATCATAAAAGGGATGAGACTCTCACCTATGGGGTAGGTGAGAGTCTGACCTATGACATAGGTGAGAGTCTCACCCCTTTTGAGGAGATGGAAGCCTCCTCGAGGAGGATGTTGCTTAATAGGCGACGGAGCAAGCTAAGCCCAGTTTTCGCACTTGTTCGCCGATGGCATCCAGTTCTTCTGGCGATGCTTTCTTCAGTTGATGGGCAGGAGTTTCTCGGTCAATGGTATAAATCATCACTTCGCGTGGCTGTATTGCCTGAATGGTTTGAAGCCAGGGTTGCACAAATGCCTCGCTCGTGTTGTCAACCGACTTCCCTTCGTATTCGCCCTTCATGAACATTGTCTGGATCACGCAGCGGTTGCCGAATCTCTTCAGCCCTTCGATGATTGTCAGCACATCGTAGTTGCCGTTGGGGCGGTCGATAAGCGCAATGTAGTCAGGAGAGATGGTGTCGAGTTTGCAGATGTTGTTGTCCACCTTGCATAAGGCATCAAACACCGCTGGGCGCAGGATTTGGGTGGCATTGGTCAAGACGCTCACCTTGGCATTGGGGAAGTATTGGTGACGGAGAGTCAGGGTGTCTTCGATGATTTCAGGGAAGTGAGGGTGAAGAGTTGGTTCACCATTCCCTGCAAAGGTCAGCACATCGGGGGCTGTCCCTTCGTCTTTCATCTTGATAAGTTGATTCTCAAGCGCATCCCGCACTTCTTCCCGTGTGGGCATTTTCTGCTTAGGCACGAAATCGTGATTGAAACCGCACTCACAATAGATGCAGTCAAAAGAGCAGCACTTACCATCACCGGGCAAGAGGTTGATGCCCAGCGATATGCCGAGACGGCGACTATGAACGGGACCGAATATGGGGGATGGATAGATGATCGTCATTTTGGTAATTTACAATTTGACAATTTACAATTTACTATTTGCCATGCGGCGAGAGTGGATGCGGTCATACATCTGACTGGTCAGCCAGAAGAAAAGCACCGCTGCGAAGAATCCACAGATGGAGTCGATGAGGTAATGTGCCTGTATATAGACCGTTGCACAGCATAGCAGCAGATACAAAGGCATCATGAGCCAGAAAAGCCACTTGTTCTTTGCTTTCCACGCCAACAGCATCGTCACCGTACTCATGCCCACATGACTGCTGGGGAATGCGGCAGTGGGTCGTTCGCCCACCTCTTGTGCTCCTAAGACGAGTTGGCTGAAGATGCCCTTGATTTCGGGCATCAGCATCTCCGTGTGGGTTTGGAAGTAATAACCGACAGCAGGGAAGACACCCGAATCGGCTGTTTCCACACCCACCGCCTTGAAGTAATATTGGGGTCCTGCTACGGGCAGAAACTCGTAAATTACGTAGAAGAGGAAGAAGGAGGCAAGGAACACAAATCCCGCCTTGTCAGCCTCTGGATAGCGGCAAAGCAGATAGAAGATGAGGGTAGCACCCATCATATAGTAATAGGCATAATAGCCCATGTTGAAGGCTTCGCTCCAGAAAGTGCTGGTCACAATGGTGTTGAACACAAGGGCTGGTTGGCAACCAAAGAGTGTCTGGTCGATTCCTGCGAAGATGTGGTCAAGATAGGGGAGTTGTGAACAGAAGTCGTAGGTTTCCGGATACCAGAATATCAAGCCGAGCAGGGGAGGAAAGACTCGCAAGATGCGTAAGGCACGGCAAGGATACCAACGATAGATGCCGTACATGCCTGCTATTGCTGCAAGCATGATGACACGTGTGACAATCATGCTTGTCGGGTCGGAAAGATTCTTCCAATAGATGCCAATGAGGATAGTGGTGAACAGCATGTAAATCAGCGTGATGCTTTCCATGCTCCACAACCCTTTTTCGTAGTTTTTCTTGAAGTATTTGTTCTTTATATCCATTTGTTTTCTTTGTACCAGTTCATACATTCTTTCACTCCTCGTTCCAGTTGCCATTCAGGGGTGAAACCGAGGTCTTTCTTCAATGGGGCGATGTCGCACTGCCAGTTGCGTTGGCGCATGATGCGGTATTTGTCGCCATTCAAGGTGCTGGGTTTCTTCGTCAGTTTTGAAAAGCCTTCAGCCACCGCAGAAATACCTTTTAACAGCCACAATGGAGCCTTGATGTGCAGAACGTTCTTAACATTCAACTCCTTCTGAATGAGGTCGCTGAAGGCACGACTATCGTAATTGCAGCCATCGCTGACAAAATATGCTTTCCCATCTGCTACATCGTTCTTTCCGATGGCAGCAAAAATGGCTCCTACGAGGTCGCGCACATACACAAACGTGATGACCTGTTTTTTGTAGCCCACTGCAAAATCGACGTGCTGCTTGATGGATTTCGCCATCATGAAATAGTCCTTTTCACGAGGACCATACACGCCTGTGGGACGGAAAACGGTGTAGTGGAACTTCCCCTTGGAAGCAAGGCTTTTTTCAGCAAGAAACGCCTCGCTTTTCACTTTGCTCTCTCCGTATGCCGTATTGGGTTTTGGCTGGTCGGAAGCCATCATGTCGTTGTAGGTACCATCAGCATTCTGTTCTTCACGGATAGGACCTAACACGCTGAGGCTACTTACATACAGGAACTGTTCGGGCAACATGTCCAATTCGTCGAGCGTGTTCACCAGGTTCTTTGTGCATTGAAAATTGTGCAGGTCAAAGTCCTCCCGTTTCAAACACTTTGTTGCACCAGCCGCATGAATAATGATGTCCCACTTGCTCACAGTTTCCTTGTAGGCGGTGAGTTGTTCCCGGAGTTTGATGGCATCGGTCATGTCGAGTGTGGCGAACTTCAACCGCTCGTCTGTCAGCCATCGGCGACTGGAATGTGCCCGCATGCCAGCCCATGTTTCCATGCCCCGTTTCAATCCTTCTTCACAAAGGAAACTTCCGATGAAACCGCTTGCTCCAGTAATCAGAATCTTCATGCTTTTTATCAATTTGGCTGCAAATTTACGGAAAAATATTATTTTATGGAGGAAAAGTTGTAACTTTGTGCACAAAATCATTGTTGCCTATGTCAAAGAAAGAATCAAGGCTGGTCAAGTCCAGTATCAACAAGCGTGAAATGAGAGACATGTTGAGTGACTACCTGAGCCGGAACCAAGGAAGATCACTCACGCTGAAGAATGTGTTCAGCGAAATGGGGTTGACAAAGCACCCGTTGCGCATGCTTTGTGTGGATATTCTGAACGAGATGCATGAGGAAGGAGACATCGTGAAGAACCGCGATGGAAACCTGATTTTTCGTGGCACCGCCCATGTGGTGGAGGGAACTTTCAACCGTACATCAGGCGGACGCAACTATGTTGATACCGACGACGGCATGGGCATCTCCATCTATGATGAAGACACGCATCATGCGCTGCCTGGCGACCGTGTCAAGGTGGGCATTCATGCCAAGAAATATGGCAACCACAAGTTGCATGGAGAGGTAATCGAGATTGTGAAACATCGCGAGAAGCCTTTTGTCGGCACTTTGGATGTACAGCATAGTGTGGCATTCCTTTCGGTGCCGACGGGAATCTTGCAGAGTGACATCATCATCCCTGTGGAGAAACTGAAGGGTGCCAAGAATGGACAGAAAGTGGTGGTGAAAGTCACGGATTGGCCGATGGGGGCTCGCAACCCGATTGGTGAGGTGATTGACGTGCTTGGGGATGAGGGCGACAACAACACTGAGATGCATGCCATCCTTGCAGAGTTTGGCTTGCCCTACAAGTATCCAGAGAAGGTAGAAGCTGCTGCCAATCAGTTGGATGCAGGTATTACGGCTGAAGAACTGAGCCAACGTGAAGATTTTCGCGATACCTTCACCATCACCATTGACCCGCGTGATGCTAAAGACTTCGACGATGCCATTTCCATCAAACAGTTGAAGAAGGGACTATGGGAAGTGGGTGTGCATATCGCCGATGTGAGTCACTATGTGTTGGAAGGTTCGGTGATTGACCAAGAGGCACAACAACGTGCCACTTCCATCTACTTGGTTGACCGTACCATCCCGATGTTGCCCGAGCACCTCTGTAACATGCTTTGTTCGCTCAGACCTAATGAGGAGAAGCTCACCTTCTCTGTCATCTTCGAGATGAATGAGGAGGCGGAGGTGTTGAGCCGTCGCATTAAGCATACGGTCATCAAGAGTTGCCGACGTTACACTTATGAGGAGGTTCAGTACCTGCTTGAACAGAATGGTGAGGCGCGGGAATGTGAACTGATTCGTGAAGGAAAGATTCAACCAACGCAGCCCATTCCTGCACAGGAGGTGTTGCCAGACACGGAACTCAACGCTTTCCGTGACAATCTTGCACCGATTGACCCTGCCAAGATTCCTGTCACACCTGTTCCTGCCGACCATCGTCAGGGTGAGTATGCCGACCTGCTCATCACGCTCAATCGTATGGCTCATCACTTGCGTGACCAGCGTTTCAAGGAGGGTTCCATCGACTTTGACCGTGAAGAGCCCCGCTTTGAAATTGATGAAAAGGGGAAACCCATCCGTGTCTATTTCAAACATGCCAAAGATGCCAACAAACTGGTGGAGGAATTCATGCTGCTTGCCAACAAGGCGGTGGCTGAGAGTATCGGATTGGAAAAGAAGCCGAAGACGCTCCCGTATCGTATCCATGATATGCCCGACATCAATAAACTCGACAACTTGGCTGGTATGGCATCACGTTTCGGTTTCCAGCTCTTGACACAAGGCAAGAAGGAGGATGTGGCACACAGCCTGAACAAACTGCTCAGGGATGTGCAGGGAAACCGTGTGCAGAACCTGATTGAGATGGCATCGTTACGTGCTATGCAGAAAGCCGTCTATTCAACTTATAATATAGGGCACTATGGTTTGGGCTTCAAGTATTACACCCACTTCACTTCGCCCATCCGACGCTATCCCGACCTGATGGTGCACCGTCTGCTCACCCGTTATGAGCAGGGTGGGGCTTCGGCAAGCCAGAAGAAATATGAAAATCTCTGCGAACACTCCTCACAAATGGAGCAGTTGGCTGCCAGTGCTGAACGTGCCAGCATCAAGTACAAGCAAGTGGAGTTCATGTCCGACAAGCTGGGTGAGGAGTTCGATGCCCACATCAGCGGCGTGAACGAGTTTGGTGTGTATGCAGAGATTGATGAGAACCATTGTGAAGGACTCATCGCTGTGCGATTCTTGGGAGATGAGGCTTTTGACTTCGACGACAAGAACTACTGTCTCGTTGGTCGTCAGACGCACCACCGTTTCTCTCTCGGTGACCCCATCCGCATCAAGGTGGCACATGCCGACCTCTTCCGTAAGCAACTCGACTACGAGCTTGTCTCTCACGAGTCTTCCATCTACACCAATTCCCCCGTCTTCTACGAGCCTTTTGTTCAGAATTCCCCCAAGCGCGGTTCCAAGCATACAGGCAAGGCGCCGAAACGGGAAAGAAAGAATGGTGGTCGGCAGAAAATGAGGAAGAGGTGAACGTTTGCGCTTCGCTAAATGATAAATGACAATTGATCAATGACTCAACTTTGACTTCGTCGAGCTAAAGGTTCGGAAGTGACGAAATAATCGAAGTTAAAGGAGTTAACGACGATACTCAGGCAATGAAAATTAGGTACGATGTACGATGTACAATTAGGAATGAGGAATTGAATCTCTAAACTCTCAACCCTCAACTCTCAACCCTCAACCCTCAACTGTCAATTAGCTACGCTGAGGTTTGGGCGCGACTCGGCATAGTTCAAGCAAGTTTGAACTATGCGCTCGCTGCTACAAACGTTGTCAACTGAGCGAAGCGATAACTTCTATAACTTCTTTAACTTCAATAACTACAAGAAAGTGAAGCTTGCGAACCTTCAGCTTGACGAAGTCAAACTTAAATAAATGATAAATAAAAAGCGAGGGTGCGGTTGACCGCACCCTCGCTTTTCAGTATAGTTCTTTCAGATATTACTTCTTGAGGTATTTGTTACCCTCGCTGTCGATGACGATGCCCTTGTAAGAGTCGTCAACAATCTGACCAGCAGTGTTGTAGAGCACCTTCTGTGCTGGAGCTTCGTTGCTAACCTCTTCGATACCTGAAGCAACCTCCTTGAAGGTGTCGCCAGAGAGGTAAGAGATTGTGAAGCTGTCGAAAGTAAGGCAGTCATTTGAAACAGATTCTGGCTTGCGGAGACCAAGTCTGAGTGTCTCACCGTTCTTCACCTCGATGGTGACAGTGTTCTTCACCTTCTCAGGAGACTTCACAAACCACTGGTAGATGCCGTACAAAGAGTTTGGATAGTAACTGCCATTGATAATCTTATCAAATGGGCTTCTGTCCTCTGCATCCACTTCAACGTGAGTCCAACCTTCAGTTTCAGTAACCAATTGACCATACTTTTCAACGTTTTCCTCAGGACCAAGCACTGTTACCTTGGTTACATAAGGCTGATTGGTCTCTTCGTCGACTTCATAACCTCTCACCACTTCAGTGAAGCTGTCAGCAGAACCCTTGAGGCTTGCCTGAGCCTTGATGTAGTTAGAAGCCTCGCTCGACTGAGTCTTGGCATAGATTTCAGCATTGTGGCTTTCGCCCTCAGTTTCGTACTTATTCACAGATTCCTCAGAAATGTCTACATCACGGTAAACAGCCAGACAGCTGATTTCATACTTACCAGCAGGCATACCTACGAGTTCCTGATAGAATTCACCTGTGCCAGAGTTCCAGAGTTCGCAGTGACCGCGAGAGAGTTGCATAGTCTGGTCATACGTGTTGATGCCAAGACCTTGCCAACCATCAGCGTAACCTCTTTCCCAAGGTTCACCATCCACTTTGAGGATTTCAACCCATTCACCATTCACCTGATGCATGTCGAAGCTTGGGTTGACGAGCATTGAAGTGATGTCAACAGGAGCAGCCTCCGTTGCACTTGCAGCACCCAGTTTCTTCATCTTGTCGATGTTCATAGGTGTATTCAGACTTTCCATGAACTTGTCGAGTGTCTTGGCTGTCGAAACAGCAGCAGCAAGTTCTGCCTTCTGATTAGCAAGAGTCGCATTGAGGGATGCGTCATTAAGAGCGCTTGCCTCCGCATATACCTTAATATAATCAATATACTTTTCAGCGAGCTTGTTGGCAGCATCAATGTCCTTGTAAGTGTCATTGGCGTTCTCACCCAGTGTCAAAACAGCCTCCTGAGCAGGAGCAATGATAGCATTTGCATCTGCTGCGAAATTGCCGGCAACACTGGCGGCTGATGCATAAGTGTCAATAGCCTTGAGATTATCATACTCCTTGGTAGCGGCTTTGATGTACTTACGTGCTTCATCCAGATAACCTCTGTACTCCTCGAAGTTTTCAATGGTGTAAGGAGCCTTGCACTTGTCGATGAGACCAGCCACCTTCGTCTTGTCACCCTCAAAAGTGAGCGACTCAGAAGCTTCCTTCACCTCAGCGATTTCCTGCTTAATCAAGCTCTCCACAGGAGGTTCCTCACCGTAGAAGAGGAGACGGAAACCAGTATAGTGAGCATTGTAATCAGACTGACCACCAATCAGGAGCTGACGGTCACTCACGTGGATGATACCCGTAGTGAGTTCCTGCCAACCAGAATCGCCAGCAGTACCCATAGGCGACTTCATCACGTCACCATTGGTGTTCTCCATGAAGATGTTGTGGAAATTGCCGTTACCGTCACCCCATCCGCGGATGAGCGCCTTCAGGCTGTAGTAACCAGAAGGAAGACCGACGATGTTCTGACATACATCCATAGAACCGCTGGTGAAGAGACCTGCGTGCCAAGTATCGGCAGCACCGATAAGACCTCTGTCATCATAGTACATATAGAGACCATTTGTCTTGCCCTCATAACGGATGCGCTGGAACCACTGGTTCTTCACGTTCTCATCGTTCAGCACGATAGACACGTCAGAAGCAATCTCCGTACGATTCATTTCAACATCATCCTGCGTATATTTCAGCTTGTCAGTGTAGTTACCGTCACCGCCACCAACAGCATTCAGCCAAGTTTCCTCGTTGATGGAATAATTGCCCTCTTCGTCCTTGACAATCTCAACACCGTCGTTCACGAACCATGGGTGGTTAATCACAGCAGAGAAGTCCTTGGCGCCATTCTCGTCAGCCTCCTGAGTCTCGAGGTAGTCACCACGTGCATCTGCGAGTTCATTGAAGTACTTCATGCAGAAGTCGTAAGGAGTAGTCTCCTCAAAGTCGGCAGTTGAGCAAGTGTTAATCTTATTCAGAATATTATTGAACGCAGTTTGGAAAGCAGCCTTACCTGGATAGTCTGTGCTTTCAATCAAAGACTTAGACTTTGCCAACACGAAAGAGAGGTGACCAAGATACTGGTACAGCTCTTCATAGTCAAGGTTCTTCTGCTTGAGGTCAGCGATGAAGTTCAACAGATCCTGACCTGTCACCGATTCGTATGTCATACCGGCAATCTGGATGTCGTCGCTAATCTTGTCAGAAATCACAGATGTGAATGACTTGTCGAAACCATCGAACTCAGCATTTGTGAATTGTTCCTTCCACTGCTCCAGCTCGGCGCTTTCATTATCAAACTCTGTAGAAGCAAAATCCACCTGAGCTTCAGTAGTGTAACCATCATTGTAGATAATCTGCCACTCACTCAGAGCCAGCCAGTCTTCAGTCACGTAGTCAGTCTTGCGGTAGCCAATACGTACATAAGCATCCTTCTCCAGCAAAATCTTGAACTCGTTCCAATAGTAATCCTTCTGGAAGAAATAGCTTGCACCAATGATACTTCTTGGGTAGTAGTAAGTCTTCTCCACATCCACCAACTTACCTCTGTTGTTCATCTCTTGTTCAATCACCACGAAACTACCGTCGTTTCTCCAGTCGTCACCGTTAGGAGTCCAAGAGCACAGGCTTTCAGGGCACTTGACGTCGAAGATGTGGTGAATCGCAGTCTTGAATGTGCTCACAGGCTCATCACCAGCAATGGCACTAGCCTCGTCAGCGAACTCCTCTGCATACGCCCAAGCATTCTTCTTGCTTTGACCTTTCTTCCAAGCATTGAAACAATCAGTAGTCTGCTGACCGCTGGCATCACGATAGCAAGCTTGTACTCTAATGGTGTAGTAACCAGCAGGAAGCTTCACTATCTGATACACATCTGGATTGTCATCCGTCACGTGACCGTCACCATAGTAACCCATACATGTGCTACCCTTTTCGTGGTCACCATACATGGCATCGTTTTGGTCAATGTAATCGAAGAAGAACTTCTGACCAACACCCTTCCAGTATTCGCCATAGTTGCCTTCTTTGCCTGCAGATCCGCCATTGCTCTTTGTTGTCCAAGGCTGTGTTGGATCTACATCCTTCATGCCGAGATCAGCAATCACATTTTGTCCCTTTTCCCATTTTGATGGGTCAGGATTCTGTGCAAAGGCAGTCATTGAAGCTACCAATGCCAGAAGCAAAGTGTAGATTTTTCTCATAACAAATAGTTTTAATTAGTAAAAAAGTTGATAAATTATTAATAGTTTTGGTAAAACTTTCTTGTTTGGGTTTGTGGCTGTCTGTCACCTATATAATATAAGGTATAATCAGACGGTAAGTATTCGGGGCAAAGTTCGGTATATTCTTGTTAAAAATGTATAACTTATGTAACACAAATTTTAGATTTTGATACAAATATTTTAGAAAAGCGGGAAGGTGAATGATACCTTCCCGCTTTTGTTTCCTGAAATATCTATTTATGTTGCAAATTAGAACTTGAAGTCCACCGCAAAGCGGATTCCGTTCTTTTTCAGTTTGTCACCTCCATAGATGTCTGGCATATTGTTGTAGTTAAGGCGGCGCACATACTGTACGGTAAGCACCTTAAAGATGTTGCTGATGCCGACAGAGAGTTCCATGTAAGGTGTATCATCCATGACGAATGTTGTCTGGTGTCTGTCTCGCGTTGGGAAGACAAAGAGTTCGTTGTCATCCGTCTTTACGAAGGGGTTATTCCTGTCAGAGAGGTGTCCGTAGAGCATCTTGAAACCGATGTATTCACGCAGTTTCATCTTCTTCAACAGCGGGATGCGGTTGAGAATCTTTCCATCAAAGCTCCAGTTGATGAACAGTGAGGCGTAGCTGTCGTTGAGGAACTCCATGTTACGGAGCATGTTGAACGACCAACTGTCAAACTGAACGAAGTAGGAGAGGTTGGATTGAGGGGTGAAGAGCATCGGGAAAGGCACTTTGTTCCATTGGTGACCACCTTTCAAATATGCCTCGATGGAACCACATGCACCAGGCAACCAGAATTTCTTGAAGATGGTGGCTTCGGTGACATTGTAGTTGTATTGTCCACCCAAGAAGCCATCCATACCGATAGTGTGTTCCAGCGTGAAGATAGGAGCGTCCTTATTGATGTGGAGACGCTGCTGCTTACTGTTGATGAATGTCTCGCGTGGAGCATAGCGGAAACCGAGTTTGATGTCGGAAGTCTTGATGTGAGGCACGATGGTCTCAATGCCGTTGTTGTAATCACCGTTACGCAGATAGACGAGTTTGCCAGTTGGCGTCAGCTTCGAGTGGTCGAGGGTCGCTGTCCAAGTGATGTAGTTGTTGGTTTCGTAGTTGAACTTCAGTTTCATGTCGTTCACATACATCATCTGATCGACTTTGCTGGTCTTAAACGAACTGTACACGTTGTCCTTTGACGTACCCGAGAACTTGTCCACAGGCGACATGTCGTCGTACATATAGGTGGCAATAATGCTGCGGCGGGGGAACTCATGTGCCATGTACTTCTTCTTGTTGAAAGAATATTCCAGTTCACCCTTGTATTTCCACTTCTTGTCCTTTGTTCCGTAGGCACCATAACCCCTCACGAAGAAGTGGGGAGACAGGTTACCAGTGGTTTGCAGGCTTGCCTGATAGCGCCAGCCATCCACATCGTTGTGCGACACGATGGCATTGAGCGGGATGAAGTCAATTTTATTAGGCTTTGGAGTCAACTCGATAGAGTTCTCGACCACAGCTGTGAGAAGGAATTTCCAGAAACCGCCGAGGTCTTCGTTAATCTTATCCACCGACTTTCCAAGATTGCTTTCCGTGTTGGTCAATGGGATAGGGCGGATGGAAGCCCAGTAAGTGGAGTCTTTCAGTTCGGCGTCAGCCATTACACGGTCTATTTGAGGCGACTTGAAAGCCTTCTTGTCCGTGATGGGGTCAAAGTTGTAGTTGCTGTAAGTGGAGTAGCGTTGGCACTGGAACTTGATGGCGCCATAGAGACCGCTCAACTCCACCACCATGTTATCGACCTTGATGACACGCTCACCTGTAGGCAAAGTCATGAAATCCTGGATGACCAGCAGGTTCTCGACGAAGTTCACACCTGAGTTGTTGGGGATGTTCAGCACGGCACGCTTCACCTGATTAAGGTTGTCATCCGTGATGAAGAGATGTCCTGAGAAACCGAAGTCCTGCGTGTTGTTCGGCAAGAAAGCCACATCGATGCAACGCTCATCGTCCAACATGATGGTGTCTTGTATATAATAATGGTAGAAGCCGATTGCCTCGTTGGTGGAGATAGGACTGATAAACGGGTGCTGGAGCAGACGCACATTGTCCTTGTAGATGTCCACGTCGGTGAAGATGTCCTTCACGTAAGTGGTGAGCATGTCGCCTGATGACAGCATCGACTGGAAACCGTCGCTGCGCTTGGCGTTGATGGTGGTCTTCACTGCCTTAGGGTCCTTGCGGTAATTCTCCTCCGAAGAGGTCTCATTCACCATGATGGGGATGATCAGTTTACCTGTCTCAGGGCAGACTTCAGCGATGGAACTCTTCTCCACGTCGTTGTAGGAGAAGGTTTTCTTCTCGTATTTGTCGAAATGGTAGAAATCCTTTTCCTTGATGTCGCTCAGTTTTTTGTTGGCAATCACCTTGCGCATGAGGTCCACTGCGGGGTTGTTCTTGCGGCTGTACTTAATCTTCGACTTCTTCACCACCACCTCGTTCAGCAGGAAATCCTCTGGGTAGAGTTTGATAGTGCTGTGAATCTCCGATTGTGCACGGTTCACCGTCACTGTCACAGGCTTATAGCCCAAGAAAGACACCTCGAACTTATTGTAGTTATTAAGGATAGGAAGGACAAAGTTTCCGTCAATATCAGACGCGCGTCCTTCCGATGTGCCAATATACTTGGCGGTGGCAAAGGGAATCGGTTCGCCATTGCTGGCATCGACCACCTTGCCATAGAACTGCGCCTTTGCGCCGATGGCACAAAGGGCAAGTATCAAGAAAAGGGATAGTTTATGCATGATGTTAATCGTTAATGAGGCACTTGCCAGTCATTTCCTTGGGTTGTTCCAAGCCCATGATGTGGAGGATGGAAGGAGCCACGTCTGCCAAGACGCCATTCTGAACCTTTGCATTCTTGTTCTCCGTCACATAGATAAATGGAACGGCATTGAGCGAGTGCGCAGTGTTAGGAGTGCCGTCTGAATTGAGGGCATTGTCGGCATTTCCGTGGTCAGCAATGATGATGGTTTCATAATCCATGCTCTTGGCTGTTTCCACCACCTCGTTCACGCACTGGTCAATTGCCTTTACGGCAGCCTCGATGGCAGTATATACACCAGTGTGACCCACCATATCACCATTAGCGAAGTTCACCACAATCCAGTCGTATTTGTTGGTCTTGATGGCTTCCACAAGCTTGTCCTTCACTTCGAAAGCGGACATTTCCGGCTTCATGTCATAAGTGGGTACCTTAGGAGAGTTCACCAAGATGCGGTCTTCACCCTCAAAGGGTTCTTCACGGCCACCATTGAAGAAGAAGGTCACGTGTGCATATTTCTCCGTTTCAGCCGTATGCAACTGCTTGAGGCCCTTTGATGCGATGTATTCGCCGAGGGTGTTCTCCACGTTCTCCTTGGGGAAGAGGATGTGAACGCCAGTGAAAGATGCGTCGTAAGGAGTCATGCAGTAATATTGCAAACCAGGGATGGTCTTCATGCCCTGTTCTTCCATGTCCTTCTGCGTCAGCACGATAGTCAACTCCTTCGCGCGGTCGTTGCGGTAGTTGAAGAAGATGACAACATCACCTTCCTTGATGCGCCCATCCACGTTGCAGTTGATGAGTGGCTCCATAAACTCGTCGGTGTTCTTGTGCTCCTCTGTATGCGTATCGTAACAAGATTGAACACCCTCGACCATATCAGCCACCTCACGTCCCTTGCCGTGTACGAGCTGGTCGTAAGCCACCTTGATGCGGTCCCAACGCTTGTCGCGGTCCATTGCATAAAAACGACCGATGATGGAGGCGATGGCACCCACGCCCACCTCGTCAATGTGCTTCTGCAAGTCTGCAATGAAACCCTTGCCAGACTTCGGGTCAGTGTCACGACCGTCCATGAAGCAGTGTACATAGCAGTTCTCAATGCCATATACCTTGGCGATGTCAATGAGTTTCAGGATGTGATTGAAAGCAGAGTGAACGCCGCCTGTTGAAGTCAAGCCCATCAGGTGAACGCTCTTGCCGTTCTCCTTGGCGTAGCTATAAGCCGACTTGATTTCGGGGTTCTCCAAGATGGAGTTGTCCGCACAGGCGCGGTTAATTTTCACCAAATCCTGATAGACGATGCGTCCAGCACCGATATTGAGGTGTCCCACCTCTGAATTACCCATCTGTCCATCAGGGAGACCTACGTTCTCGCCTGATGCCTGCAACTCAGAGTGAGGATAGTTTGCGTTCAGATAGTCCATGTAAGGAGTGGGTGTCTGATAAATCACGTCACCCTTACCCTTGTCACCGATTCCCCAACCGTCGAGAATCATCAAAAGTGCTTTCTTAGCCATAATGTTCGTATGTTTTTTAGTTTGTTGAAATCAAAAAGGCAGTGTGTTCACACACTTTGCGGCTGCAAAGTTACGACTTTTGAACGAAAAGTGAAGAGTGAATGACAAAAAAAACGTACCTTTGTAGCCATTGAACACGTAAAATACTAAATATGAAAATGAAGAAGGCTTTTTTGTCACTGCTTGTTGCAGTCGTTGCCACTTTGACTATCGGTGGCATTATCGCTTGTAAAAACACTACAAAGTTGGAAACCGGCACGCTGTCCGATAGCGATTCCGTTGCCGTTGCTTCTGCTGAGTTGCCGCGCACATTGGCAGATGCGCCTGCACCCAAGGGCAACATCACCACTTGGCTGATGGCTGGTATGAGTGAGGGTGGTGATCCACGCATGTTTATCGTCGAGAACGACAAGGGTCAAATGACTCAGGCGAACTATATAGAGCACGATGAAGACACCATCTATGTGCTTCGACTGGTCAGCTACGAACAGACCCTGGATGAAACGGAGAAGCTGGAGGAAGGTGGAACCTCCAGGGATATTGAAGGCAATCTCGTGGTCGATGCCTACGACCACAAAACCCAAGCCTTTGTGGGACGCTACGAGGGTCAGTACACCAGTAGTGGTGAATACGATGCCGAGGGAGAACTCGTGCATTGTGGCGAAACTTACGGTGGCACTTTCACATACGCTGATGGCAAGAAGGAGGAGTTTTCCTACTATGGCGATTAAGCCTTGTATGTCCCTTTTTCATGGAACTGATGACCCGCATAGACATTCCTGCATCGGAATGGAAAATGGAGACTGGAGCCAAGGTGCTACTGGTCGGCTCGTGTTTTGCCGATGAGGTTGGGCAGAGGTTTGTGCGTGGTGGCTTTGAGGCGATGGTGAATCCGTTCGGCACATTGTACAACCCTGCCAGCATCGCTGTGAACCTGTTAAGGGCATTGAGTGAAAAGGAAGTTGAACTTCCCCGTTCCAGTATTATACCCTCTGTCGGCGCCTCTATATCGACGTGGGGCACACCGGTCGACCGGTGTGGGGCACGTCGATTGACCGGTGTGGGGCACACCGTTTTTGAAGATGCGGAAGGGCGTTGGCACTCGTGGTTACATCACAGCAGTTTCTCCTCTACCGATGTGGCAACGGTGGTTGAACGAATCAACAGCACCACCCATCGTGTGGCAGACTTTCTGCGTGGCGCAGATGTGCTGATTGTCACGTTGGGAACAGCCATCATTTATCGGTTGAAGGAGACGGGCATGCTGGTCGCCAACTGCCATAAACAGCCGGACAGCCTTTTTGTGCGCGAACGCCTGAACGCCTACGACATCGTTGACCAATGGCAGATGCTCCTGCAATTGCTGGAAAGTGTGAACCCGAATTTGAAGGTCATCTTTACGGTCAGCCCTATCCGCCATAAGCGCGACGGCTATCATGTGAACCAGATTTCAAAGGGGATTCTGCTCCAAGCTGTGGATGAAATAGTCAATGGTCAGTTGCCCAATAGTAAATGCGGCTATTTCCCCTCTTACGAAATCATGATGGATGAACTGCGTGACTATCGCTTCTATGCCGATGATATGATTCATCCTTCAACGCAGGCTGTGGAGTATATCTGGCAACGGTTCCAAGACACTTACTTTGACAATAAAACCAAAGATGTGGTGGCGAAGGCAACGAAAGAGTGGCGCCAAAGCCAGCATCGAATAATTATAAATTAGGTTGCGGCAAGCCGCCGAAAGAAAAATAGGTAAAAACAAGTAAAAATAAATAAAAACAAATTTTTCTCTATTTTTTCCTATTTTTATTTGTTTTTTCTTCGGCGGCTTGCCGCAATACAAGATTTGAATATGTATAGCATAGATGAAATTGCGCAAGTGATTGGCGCAGAGAGAAAAGGAACAGTAGAGGCAAAAATCAATTGGCTGTTGATTGACAGCCGAAGCCTTTGCTTTCCAGAGGAGACGCTCTTCTTTGCTTTGCGGACAGAGAAGAACGATGGACATAAGTATATAGATGAGTTGTACCGTCGAGGTGTGCGCAACTTTGTGGTGGAGGAGGCCCCCCTCTTGTCCCCCCAATTGGGGATGAACCATCCGGATGGCAACACTTCCCCTTGGGGGGAGGAAGGGAAGGGACTTTGCAATTTCCTTGTGGTGAAGTCTCCCTTGCAGGCTTTGCAGAACTTGGCGGCTTATCATCGCAGCAAGTTGAACATTCCAGTGATCGGCATCACGGGTTCGAATGGTAAGACAACGGTGAAGGAGTGGCTGTATCAGCTGCTTTCGCCCGATTTCAACGTGTGCCGCTCACCTCGCAGCTATAACAGTCAGGTGGGTGTGCCTTTGAGCGTGTGGCTCATCAATCCTCATCATGACCTCGCCATTATCGAGGCTGGTATTTCGCAACCCGGAGAGATGGCGAAATTGGAACGTATCGTGAAACCCACCATTGGTGTCATGACCAACTTGGGTGCAGCGCATCAGGAGAATTTTATGAGTTATGGCATCAAGTGTGCTGAGAAGATGCAGCTTTTCAAGGGATGTAAGACATTGGTTCTCAACTCGGAGGATGCCTCCATCCAGCAGTGTGCTGAAACCTTGCCTGAGGAGGTGAAACGTGTGAAGTTGCAGGTGCGTCAGGTGGAAAAGGACAATCATCGTGCAACCATCCATTTTGAATATCAAGGACAAGTGGGGCAATACACCATTCCTTTCATTGATGATGCCTCCATCGAAAACTCTATCACTTGCTTTTCTACTGTGTTGGCGGTGGAGAAAGCCCTCCTCTTGTCCCCCCAAGGGGGGATGAACAAGCCGGATGGTCTCCCCTTTCACGGGGGAGATGCCCGTAGGGCAGAGAGGCTCTCTGTCTTATGCGAGCGTATGAGCCGTTTGGAACCTGTGGCGATGCGTCTGGAGGTGAAGGACGGAAAGAATGGATGTACGCTCATCAACGACTCCTACAACTCTGACGTGCAGTCGTTGGACATTGCCCTCGATTTCATGAGCCGCCGTCCGGAAACGAAGAAACAGCATCGCACCCTGATTCTCAGCGATATTCTTCAGAGTGGAGAATCACCCCGAAGCCTTTATTCGCGTGTGGCACAGATGGCTGCCTCTCGCGGTATAGAGAAAGTGATTGGGGTGGGCGAGGAACTGATGGCTTGTGAGGGGTATTTCCCAATGGAGCACTATATGTTCCGCACCACTGATGCGCTCATCCGCAGTGAGGTGTTTGAACAGCTGCGCAATGAGTTTGTGCTCATCAAGGGTGCCCGTCAGTTCCGTTTCGATAAGGTGAGCGACCTCCTGACGCTGAAGGTGCACCAAACCATCTTGGAGGTGAATCTCAATGCCCTTGTCAACAATGTGCGCTATTATCGCCGTTTCATGAAACCTGAGACGAAGATGGTGTGCATGGTGAAGGCAAGTGGGTATGGCGTGGGTTCGTTGGAGACGAGCAAGACGTTGCAGGACAATGGGGTGGATTATCTGGCTGTGGCTGTGGCTGACGAGGGGGCAGACCTTCGCGAGGCGGGCATCACTGCCAACATCATGATTATGAACCCAGAAACCACCTCGTTCAAGATGCTGTTCGACTATAGCCTCGAACCTGAGGTGTTCAGTTTCGACCTGCTGGAGCAACTCATCTATGCTGCGGAGAAGGAAGGCATCACGAACTTCCCCATCCATATCAAACTCGACACGGGCATGCATCGGTTGGGTTTCAATCCTGAAAAGGACATGCCGCGTCTGATTGAGCGGTTGAACAGGCAGTCGGCTTTGGTGCCTTGTTCGGTGTTCAGCCATTTCGTGGGCAGCGATGGCGATGAGTTCGATGCCTTCTCTCATCGTCAGTTCGACCTCTTCGACCGTGCCAGCCGTCAGTTGCAGGCTGCTTATTCCCATAAGATTATCCGTCACATCTGCAATTCTGCTGGCATAGAGCATTTCCCCGAATATCATTTGGACATGGTGCGTCTGGGTTTGGGACTTTATGGCATCAATGCACGCAACAACCATATATTGAATAATGTGGCGACACTGAAGACCACCATCCTACAGATTCGTGATGTGCCGAAGGGGGACAGCATTGGTTATTCGCGTCGCACCGTCCTGGAACGTGACAGCCGCATTGCAGCCATTCCAATTGGCTATGCCGATGGTCTCAACCGTCATCTCGGCAATCGGGGTTGCTATTGTCTGGTGAATGGGCAGAAAGCCGACTATGTGGGTAACATCTGCATGGATGTCTGCATGATTGACGTGACCGACATCGACTGCAAGGAGGGTGACCAAGTGGAAATATTTGGCGACCACCTGCCAGTCACCGTGCTCAGCGATGCCCTTGGCACCATTCCATACGAGGTGCTGACAGGCATCAGCAACAGAGTTCAACGAATTTATGTTCAAGAATAATTTTATGTACGATGTATCTTTCACAATTAGGAATGAGGAATTAGGAATGAGGAATTGAATCTCTAAACTCTAAACCCTAAACTATTAATTGTCAACTGTCTAAAACTCTAAACCCTAAACTATCAATTGTCAACTCTCAAGATGCTGAAACGTCTTTTCGACATATTATTATTGCTGCTGATTGCACAAACCGTTTGGGCTCAGCGTCTGATACGCAGTTGCAGCCGTTACTATGTGGAGGAGCAGGCACTGCCACAGCGTGTGGAACCACTGCTCAAGGATGCTTGGTCGCAATATGCCCCATATAATAATATGTGCCCACTGGATGCTCAGGGACAGCGGTGTGTGGTGGGGTGTGTGGCGACCGCCATGACCCAGGTGATGCACTATTGGGAATGGCCTAAACATGGAACGGGCTATCATGAATATGTGGATATAAAAGGGTGTGAGCAGCGGCTTTCGTCGAATTTTGCAGAACATGCCTATGACTGGAAGAATATTCTGGATGCCTACGAAGAGGGGGGATACACTACGACACAAGCTGATGCCATCGCATTGCTCAGCAGTGACTGCGGCATTGCAGTCAGTACGAGTTACGGGGCGGAATCGAGTGGGGCACGTTCCGTTTTTCAGCCCATGGCGATGGTGAATCACTTTGGCTATGATAGGGGGACTCAGTTGCTCTTCCGCGATTTCTATTCGTTGGAGGAAATCACGCTGATGTTGAAGAGGGAGTTGGCGGCTGGTCGCCCTGTGCTGATTTCAGGATACAGCAACATTGGTGGTCATGCCTTTGTGATTGACGGTTATGACGAGAACGATTGGTTCCATGTGCATCTGGGCAATCCCGACAACGATGGAGACGGATGGACTTATCTTCCTTATATGGTTCCAGATCAACCTACGTGGTACTATAAGGATAGTCCGGAAAACGGAATGAATTTCCTTCAGATGTTTACAATAGGGGTGATGCCTTCGAATCATGCTCAAGCGACAAATATTGAACGGCACAATTTTGCTTTTCAATATATTGGCGCAGTAAGGGAGAAGGAGGATGCTCTCCCTGTCTATCCCCGAAACAAGGTGGATGTTACGGTGCATGACCTTGCCAATGTGGGGTGGAATCTGTTGGACGATTCTATTGCCGTCATGCTGAAACATGGGGATGAGGTGGTGTGTCCGCTGTACACCTATCAACGGAAGTTCGAATTGGAAGAGGTTGTGGACATAACCTACACTGACACGCTTCAAATTTCCATTCCTGCAGAGGTGAAAGACGGTGTCTATACGATGGTGCCGATGTATCGTGACAATGCCCTTGATGGAGGAAAGGAATGGCGTGAGGCTCGCACCTCGACAGGCACTCCCAACTACCTTTTGGCGCATGTGCAGGGAAAGGACGTGACGCTTAGCAGCGACACCGCCTCTTATGCCTATCTGACGCTGGAGGATTATGATTTCCCCGATTTCATGATACATGACTCGAATCCAGTCTATAGCCTTACGCTCAAGAATCACAATGCCGAGATGGCAGGACGTCTCTATTTGGTGCTGGAGAGTGTGGATGACCCCTCAAAGACTTTCTATCTGCAACGCCAGGGGATCACTATGGAGAAGGATGAAGTGAGCACGAGGACTTTCCATAAGAGCCGCCTCTATCTGCCCCGTCTCGGGTGCTACCGCCTGCATGTCCGCTACGAAAGCAACCTTTTTGCTGATGAGGTGTGCGAACTCCCACTGCCCGAAGAGGTTATCATCACTGTCCTTTCTGGGAATGAGATAGAAATTGCCTCACGATGTCCGTGAGTTTGGTGGCGCCCTCTGTGTTCAGATGGTCACCATCGTAGAAATCGGCATCGCCAAATCGGGCGTCAGCCTCGAGGTCAAGATAGTCCACCTCGGAATAGGCATCCAGTAGCCGTTCCAACACCTGCCGGTTGATGTCTTTCTGCCTTTTCGACTCCCATCTTCTGAACGTCGGGGAAACGGGGGTGTTCAGCAGGATGATGCTGATGTGACGACTTCGGCATTCCTCAAAAATCGTTCTGAGGAAGGTCTCGTTGAGCGTGACCAGTGTGGTGTCGGTGTAGGTGTTGCTCTCTGCCCTTACTTTGCCATTGTCCCATTCTGCAGCCCGAGCCTCTTTCGTGTATTCTGTCGCCCATCCGAGACTGTCCCAATGGTTCTGGCTGGGAGTGAAGAGACTTTTCAGTTTTTCTCTTACCAATGGCATCGACATGATTTCGAACCCATACCAACTCAGACGGGGATGGATGTCGCAGTCCATGTAGATGCGATAGCGCATGGCTTGAAACTGCTCGTTGGGCTGGTGCTCAAAGTCTTCCCACAAGGAACTGTAATTGAAGGGAAGGATGATGGTTTTCAGTCGGGTGAGCGGATAGTGCGTCAGCAAATAGGCGTCATATCGGTAGGTTTGCGACTGCTGGGCTAAGGAGAAGGCATGCTTGCCCAGTCTATCGGGACGGATGCCGTAGAGTGTGTGGCTATGTCCCAAGACCAGCGTCTCCACCGTGGGAGCATGTTTCAGCATCCATTGGTGCTTGTCGCGGGAGATGTTGGGAAGACTCTCCACGTATATCTCCGCAAGGACTAACAGAATGAGCCAAGGGAGTGAGAATAAAGATAATTTCAGTAGAAAACGCTTCATGTCTTAAAACTGTGCATAGATGAACTGGTGGGCACCGCCAACCTTCAGTAGATAGAGCAGCACAAGTGCCATATAAGCCGTGTAACGCACCCACGTTTTCCATTCGGTGGATAGTTGCAGGGCGTATTCCTTCTTTTTGCGCATCGCCACCCATTCTGCCGTCAACATGAGGAGGGTGAAAAGGAAGGTCGCCACGGGGAACTGATTCGCATCCAAAGAGACATCGCAGAGCGGGAAGACTCCCAGGGCGATGTTGCGGATGAAGTGCAACAGGCTTGTGATGGAGTCGGCACGGAAAATCAGCAGTCCGCCAGCGACAAGCAGATAGGTCAGAAGCATCTTGCCCACATACCCCATGGGGGGAATGTAGCCTTCGAACTTGACTTTTTTCTTCGATGCAAAGGTGCCGTTGAGAATCAGGGGAATGAACAGGAGGCCATGATAAAGACCAAACAAGGCGTAGGTCCAGTTGGCTCCATGCCAGATGCCGACCACCAACATGTTGATCATACATGCAAGGATGATGCCTGCATTGTTCCAATCGCGAAATCGGATGTTGAGTGGCATGAACACATAGTCGGTCAACCATGAGGTGAGTGACATGTGCCAACGGCGCCAATAGTCAGCCATGTTCTGGGCAAAAAAGGGATAGTTGAAGTTCTTCGCCACATGAATGCCCAGCATCTTGCCCACGCCAATCGCCATGTCAGTATAACCGGAAAAGTCAGCGTACAGTTGTACAGGATAGATGAGGAAGACGAGTAGCAACGCCATGGGGGTGCATTCATCGGTCTTGCTCCACCCCACCTCGATGAATCGGAGGAATGAATCAGCCACCACCACCTTCTTAAAGAGTCCCCACAGAATCTGACGGAGTCCGTCCACCGCTTGGTTCTCTACGGAAGGGTAGGTGAAGGAACGTGCTGTCTGAAGTTGGCTGAGGAAGGGTTTGGGACGGTCGATGGGACCAGACAAAAAGGTGGGAAAGAAGGCAATGTAGGTGGCAAACGCTACAAAATCACGGCACGGGGGCATGTGGCAACGATGTATCTCAACGATGTAACTGATGAGTTTGAATGTGAAGAAACTGACGCCAACAGGCATCATGATGTTGAGGGTGAGGGGCGACACTTGCCAACCGAGATGCTGCAGGAACTGCATGGATGCTTCGACGAGGAAGCCAAGATACTTGAAATACACCAGAATGCCCACACCTGCAATGACACCTGCTGTGGTCATCCATTCAGCTTTCCGTTCATCCCTATGGTTGTAGCGGTCAATCCAGAGCCCCAACCCATAGAAAAGGCTGGTGGCACCTATCAACAGCGGCAACACTCGCCAATCGATGATGGCTAAAGAGATGTAACTGCACAGCAGCAGCCAGAGATTCTGTCCTTTCGCGCTGTTTTTCAAAGGAATATAATAGACCAAGAAAACGACGATGAAGAACAAGAGGAATCCTGTAGAATTGATCTCCATATTGATTAGAGCTTACTCTTGATGCAGTCAAGCATTTCACCGACATTGTTCCATGACAGAATCTCGCGGCTGGTGAAGCGGATGGAGAAGTTCTTTTCGATGGCCTTAATCAGTTGAATGTGGGTCAACGAATCCCAATCCTCAATGTCTTCAGCCGTGCTTGCATCGGACAAAATGATGTTTTCGTCGTCCAAAATGTCTCGAAAGATGTCTTGTACTTGTTTCAGTATGTCAGTTTTTTCCATGTCTTTTTATATGAATATAATTAAGTTTGACGTCGTAACTTCAGACAGTTGAATGAATATAGCATTCACGTGGCTGATAACCAGCGACGTCCAGTATGTATTGTTGGACCGTTTCCCGCTTGATGGGGGTGAACCCTAATCTGTCATAGTGTTTTGCCACCATTTGATTCTTCGGGGTGGGAAGATATTCCCCGATGAGATGTTTGAAGCCTGCTCGTTTCGCGGCATCCACGATGGTGTTCAGCATAAAGTCTTCCATCCCTCTGTTCAGTACACGGCACGACATGAACCATGTGTCCACAAAGAGTGTGTCTTTTCCTTGCTTCTGTAGGATGATGACCCCGATGAGGCCATTGTCACCGAACTTGTCATCCAACGTGAAGCTGAAAGGCATGTAGGCATCGCTCTGGGCTATCTCCGTGATTTTGGCTTCCGTGTAGCGTATGGTTCTCAAATTGAATTGGTTGCTTCGTTGCGAAAGTTGTGCCACGCGGGGTGTGTTGAACTTGTCGAACCCTCTCACCACACTCGTCATGTTGAGGCTTTTCAGAAAAGCCTTTTCATCGGTGAAGGTTTGGGAAGCAGTGGCTCTTTGTGCTTGTGCCTGATACTGCCTTGTGCGGTCTTGGTCAGCTGTGCTGTAAGAGGCAGTCTCAAACAGGTTGAGCGAATAGAGGTATTCGAGATAAAGACCCGGGTCGTCAGGCAGTTCAGGCACCGTCACCTCGGGCAGATGCTCTCTTACCATGTTTCTTTCGAAGGGGTTGTCGTCAAGAAACACCATCGAATCGAATCCGATGTTCAGTATGTGCTGAATCTCTTGAATGTTTTCAGCCTTATTTTTCCAGTTAGCAATAAACACGGCAATGTCTTCCAGCTTCAAGACCATTTCAGGGTTTTTCAAGAATGGTTCTTTTGCCTTTTCTTCATCGTTTTTTGAACATATAGCAATGATGATGCCCCGCTCTTTCAGTTTTTTCACCCATTCCTGAAATTCAGTGAACGCTTTTCCGATGCCCAATCCGTGCCCAATCTGTATTCCTTCCCAACCATCATCACCTACAATGCCACCCCACAAGGTGTTGTCGAGGTCTAGTATCAGGCATTTCTTTCCTTTCCCCTCAATGGCGCAGATGATGTCGAGCGTTCGACTTGCCACAATGGGCAAGGCATCCAGACTGAGTAGCAATTCGGTGTTGATGTATACGGCAGAGTCGAACAACTGGTCGCGCCCCATCTTGTTTTGTATTCCAGCCAAGTCACAGATAAACAGATTCTTGCACTCTTGCGAAAGTTGCATCAACTGGTAGTTGAGTTTCCTGACTTGGTAGGTGAATGATGTTTCCACCTTGTTGGCATAAGACCCGAACACCGTGTCCTCTATTTCGGGATAGTTATAATAGATAATGTGTGTCTTGCTGTTTTCACACAAGGTTCTGACGAATGACAGACGTTCTTCTGCCCATTTCGCCTTTTCTTCCTCTTTCAGCAAGGCATGTTGTTCCATTCCCTTGTGTGTGGACTGAAACACAATCGTGTATTGAAAATCTTGGGTGTAGAGCAAACTTGTTCTGTCCATCACTTGTCGCTCCACTTGATTGTACTCAGCCTCCCATAAATCAATGCAGACACCTCGCTCCACTCCTTCCCCTTTGATGGCAGTCGCCAACATCTGTGTGGCGCTGTCACCCAACAACGCCACTTTGCACTTTCTCAGTGTGCTCAAATCCTTTTTCAGGTTCCGTTTCAATGTCTGGTAGTCTTTCATTTCAGTTAATTCAACTGTCAACTAATTTCAACTGGCTGTAGTAGCAGAGTTTGTAAAAGGAGAAGAGGAAGAGGGATGGGTGAGGGGAAAGGAGGTTGCGGCGAATCGCGGAGCCAAAGATTTTGTAGGTGCATTGAAGCATCCATGTGGCACGGAACCGCTGAAACATACGGTACGTTCTCCCCACATGACTATGCTGTTCCATCCTTTCGCCCAGCGTTTTCAGTGTGCGCAGCGCCTGCTCGGTTTTTTCAATGAAACGCTCGTTGGTGTCCAACCCCATGTGGATGAGAGGGTTGTCAATATGCAGGATGCTGATGCCACGTTTCTTCAGTTCCACACCGAAGAGAGCATCTTCATAACCATATTCGTGACAGTCTTTATCAAATAGAATACATAGGAAAGTGGAGCGGCGCATCATGACATTGAAGGGGGTGAACTTGTCATAGGGGTTCAGGTTTCGTTCTGCCGCACTGCGATGGAGGTCAGCCTCCTTCTCATATTTGAAGCGCAAGGAACGGTGAGGGTCATGGTTTTCCTTTTGGTGCAACAATCCTCCCGCCACAACATCCGCCTTACCCATCTGCCGATAATAAGTGGCAAGAAAATCCGCTGTCTCCACCTTGGCATCGCAATCGATAAAGAGAATCCAACTGAACCTTGCTTCTCTTGCCAACTGATTCCGTATATTGGCAGGACCCACATTTTCCTTGTTGACAATATGGCGACAATGGCTCAGTTCCGTCATCTTATGATTGGCAATGATGCTCACCTGCGAACGGCTTCCATCCTCAGCCACCAGAATCTCGTAGGGAATGCCCAGTTCCTCAGCCTGAGCGTGCAGGTCAGCCACCAGCTGATAGCAGGTGTAGTCGCGTGTCGGGATGAGGATGGAGAGCATACTGTTGTTTTTTGTTATGCAAAGATAAGAAAAGTTTAGAGTTTAGAGTTTAGAGTTTAGAGTTTTTTGCCATTCGGCATGTTTTTTCGCTGAGAAAGTGGCAATTCCTCACTCCCCATTTCTCATTTTTCATCCTTTCATTTTCTTTTTTTCTCATTTTTATCTACCTTTGTCGCGACATATATCAGCACCTTACATGAGCATCCTCCTGTCTTTCATCATACCCGCTTACAATGCCGAGCCTTACCTTCGGGAATGTCTCGACAGCATTGGGCGTTTGAATATGCGTGGCCATGGATTTGAAATCATCGTTGTGGATGATGGCTCCACGGATGGAACGGGTGAGTTGCTGGCAAACTACCAGAAGACTCATGCCGAGGTGGTGGTGCTTTCTCAGGAAAACCGAGGATTGAGTGCAGCCCGCAATGCCGGTGTGCGATGTGCCAAGGGGAAATATGTGTGTTTCGTCGATGCCGATGACCATATTTATGCAGCGCAACCACCAGTTGATGTGCTTGGCGGTCAGGATATAGACATTGTGGGCGTGAATATCTTGCAGGTGGATGGTGCAGGCAAACGGATGCCCTACCGACGCTATGTGCCTCCCTATAATCACCTTTATGTACCCGCCCGCACCTTCATGCAAGGTCGCAATCTCATGCCGTGTGCGGTGGCTTATTTCTTCAGAAGAGCATTTCTCGAACAGGAAAATGTACACTTCACCGAGGGCATCTATCACGAGGATGAAGACTTCACGGTGAGGGCATTCGTGCAGGCATCCTCGTTCATGGCGTTGAATGTGGACTGGTATGAGCGTTTGCTACATGCCGAGAGCATCACAACAACGAAGGATGTGCTCAAGCAACAACAGAAACTTCGTGACCTCGTGAAGGTGCTTAGTCGGCTGGATGGTATGGCACAATCAGATTCCGAATGGAGAGCCTGCATGCAGTATAAACTCGACTATCTGGCAGTGGACATGTTGCGCTTGCTGCTTCGTCAGAGGCACACCCGACAATTTCAAAGGGAGATTGTGGGTGCCATGCGTGAACTTGGCTATTTCCCACTCCGTTGGCATAGTGAGTGGAAATATGTTTTGTTCAATGCTTATACGAGGGTGGTTTTATGTAATCTGTAGAACAATTCACACACACCCTTCACGCCCAACACCCTGAGCAGCACGGCTTTCACCTTCTCTGCAGGTCTTAAACCCTTTGTTCCGATGTGAACGGGGCGATAGGGCAGGAGAATCTCTTTTCTCAACCGTTCATACACAGAAATCTGGATGTTCAGCACACGCATGTAGCAACGGTCGTCCATCCATCCGACCTGCAGATGCGCTTTCAGCAGACTTTCCAATGCCAATCCGTCGGCAGTGGCAGTGATGCCCTTGTTGTTCCAGTGGTAGAAATACACCCCCTTGTCGGTGGTGGCAATGTGACGTGCCTGCCGCAACAGCAGTGGCAGGGTGTGCATGTCCTCAAACACTTTCCCCTTCGGGAAACGCACATGATCAAAGAGGCTTTTCCTGTAAATCTTGTTCCATACGTAGGTGTGTTCGTATGCCAGCCCTTTCAGCCAGTATGTTTCCATGTCCTCATAGACCGTTGGTTCGAAAGAGACCAGCGTTTGTCGTTCACTGCCATAAGCCCGATAGAAAGGGAACTCCACGATGTCATAGCTCTCCACCATCGGCATCACCTGCTCCAAGGTGCCCTCACCCAGCTCGTCGTCCGAATCGATGAAAGCCAACCATTGTCCCATAGCCGCGTCAATGCCCACATTCCGTGCATCGCTCAGTCCTCCGTGTTCCTTATGAATCACACGGATTCTTGCATCTCGTCCTGCCCAGTCATCACACATGGCAGGGCAACGGTCAGGCGAACCGTCATCCACCAAGATGACCTCATAGTTGGCGTACGACTGGCTGACGATGCTTTTCAGACATCGGTCGAGCGTGTCTTCCACACAATATACGGGAATGACAATTGATAGTTGACAGTTGACAGTTGACAGTTGACAATTGACAGTTGACAGTTGACAGATTCCATTCCTCATTCCTAATTCCTCATTCCTAATTGGCTTCGATTACTTCATGTGGCGTAGCGCATTAATGAATGATGAGTATCTTTGCCACGGCACCGTTCTTTCCGTCTTCGTCGGTACAGAGTGCGTAGTAGATGCCGGAACCCACACGTCTGCCATTAGGCAGGCAGCAATCCCATGAGAATTCGCCACCCACACTCTTTCCCTCTGTGACCAGCTTGCCAGCAGCACTTACAATCTTCACTTCCGAGTTGTACATCAGTCCTGTGATGTGCACGTTTCCCTGATACTCAGGACGTACGGGGTTGGGAAAGACTTTCAGTTTGCTCGAACTCATCGATTGGGCGGGGTCAGTAGCGTCGCCATGATAGGAACAAAGCCCCTTGCTGGTGGCAATGAACACCTCGCCTGTCTCGCCATCAATGGCAATATCGTTGATTTCATCGCTGATGAGGGGACTGTTTCCCGTGGTGAAATGCTCAATGGTTTCCATTCCATTCGCACTGAGCAGATACACGCCATTGTTCACCGTACCCACCCACTTGCGGTTGCCGCCATCCATGGCAATGCACTTCACGGGGATGCCGTTCAGCAGGTAGTCGCCCAACCCTGAACCGTCATTTCTTGGCACGACGGGTTGAGTGAAAGTGAAATTGCTCTTGAAGACCTCTTCGGGAGTGGTGGTCATGAAAATCCCCTTCGTACATCCCATCCATAGCTCTCCGTTCAGGTCTTCCTTCACACAATAATAGAGGTCGGGTGTATAGCTTTCCCCATTCTGATTTCGGAAAGTGGAGATATAGCGATGTTGGTCGTCCTTATCCGTGTCGATGGTGCCCTTAGTGTCAATGACCAGCAAACCCGATTCGCCATTAGAAGAGGTTCTTCTCGAGTTGAGCCATGCCCATCCGCGCCTGTCAAAGTAAGTGTGGTCCCATGTCGGTTTCGTGGCAACTTCATTATAGTAGTAACTCTTCCAAGTGCCATCCTTCTTCAGAATGCGTACGATGGTGTCACATTCGTTATTGCACATCCACAGATTGCCGTCCTTGTCATAGTTGAGGGCAGTGACACGTACATACCTGTCGGCATGCTTGTTGTTTGGCACGATGCTCGTCAACGGGGAGTTGTCAAAGCTATAGTGGTTCACCAATTGATAGTTCTTGAACTCATAAATGCCACTGCGTTTCGTGCCCAGCCAATGGTGCTCCGCATCGTTGGGGTCTTGCACCACATCCGTCACATTTTGGTAAACAGCCTTTCCGACGAGTTTGATGGCACCCTCCTCGTCAAAGGCACTCCATTCCCCATCCTCATACTTCATCGCCGTGCCCGCATACTCCACCTCGGGATAGTAGAAATTACCACCTGCCACCAACAGACGATTGCCCACCATGTTCAGCTTGTATGACCAATTTCTGACAGGGGAGTTGGGGACAATATTCTTGACTTTCTCCAACAATGCCGCCTCGTTCTTCCTTTCCTCATCCGTCTGTCCGAAAGCGACTGCATCGCTTGCCACCTTTTTCCAGTTGTTCACGTCTAACAAGTTGAGGCTGCGGTCACCCTCCAACACATCCGTCGCAGTCTTCACATAGATTTTCTTCCCCACAATGGTCGCGTTGGTCACCTTGCCATCGAACGTGTAAAAATCCACGAAATACCCCTTTGACAGATTCAGCAGCGCCACACCGGCATTGAGACTGATGAGCGCCTCGCCGCCCACCACCTTCAGCTCGTTGATGGTCTTGTCGCTCAAAGCCTTCATCTTCAGGTCGGGCATGTTCCATCTCGTTTCATCCATGCCGATGAGGTCGATGTTGCCATTATCATACAAGGCAACCAACTGTTTCGTAGAGGCAGAATAAGCAATGTGTGCAATGCCGAAGTCGCTCAGCACATTCGTTTTGTCATAGAGTTCCACCGTTTGGTCTTCCGTGTCGTAACTGTAGAGGTCGCCATTAGCAAGCACAAAGATGCGAGAGTCCGCCTTCACCGCCTGAGTGGCATTGTGATAAGACGCATAGATTTTCCAATCATCAGCGTGCAAGCATTCGATGCCTGCCAGACAGAATAATATGTAGAGAAGGAACTTTTTCATACTATCTATAACGAAATTATTGTGGCTTTATTGCTTTCACCATGCGGTCGTTGCCAAACATGTCCTGCCGCAGTTCCACATCTCGGTATCCCATCTCCTGCAGCATTTTCACCACCTCCTTGCCAAACCTGCGGTTAATCTCAAAAAAGAGCATCCCATCCTTTGCCAGCATCGAACATCCTAAATCCGCAATCCTCCTGTAGAAGAGCAAAGGATCCTTGTCGGGCACGAACAGCGCCAAAGAGGGTTCGTGCTCCAGCACATTCCTTTCCATCTCCTCTTTCTCTTCTTCACAAATGTAGGGAGGGTTGCTGACAATGACGTTGTAGCGGTTGAGGGTTGAGGGTTGAGGGTTGAGGGTTGAGAGTACATCCACCCTGTTCACCTTCACTCGCACACCATGCCTTTCCGCATTCTCTTTTGCCACCTGTAAAGCCACTTCACTCACATCCCATGCTTCCATCTCAGCATTCTCCAGCCTTTTTGCCAAAGCCACAGCAATGCATCCGCTGCCTGTTCCGATGTCTAAAAGTTGACAGTTGACAGTTGACAATTGACAGTTGACAGTTGACAATTGACAATTGACAGTTGACAGTTGATGGTTAGGGTGAATGCTTTCCACTATCCAGTTGACCAGTTCTTCCGTTTCCTTTCGTGGAATGAGGACTCCTGGTCTCACTTTGATAGACATGCCGCAGAAATCCGCCTCGCCCAACACATACTGCACAGGCTCTCCCTTTGCCACCCGTTCAGCCATTTGAATCAGTACTTGCCGATGGGCTTCCCCTTTTGGTGCATTCATCAGCACCTCCGTGGTTGTCATGCCGCACACCTTCTCCAAGAGCAGAAGGGCGATGGCTTTTGACTCGCCTTCATCCATTTGTCTCTCAGTCAGTAGCGACTTGATGTCCAGATACAAGCTCTTCATACTGCAAAAGTACATCTTTTCTTCTGTTCCACCAAAAGAATAGGCACAAAACAGGGTTATACGGGTGATTTCCTTTTTTCTGCAAAGTTACGTCAAGAAAGAGTTATAACCAAAATATTCTACGAAAATCGGAAAAAACGAGAATATTCTACATTTTTACCCCAAAAACGAGAATATTCTACGATTTGCAACTCGTTTGTGGGCAAGACTTACGTTCGTTTGTTAGCAAGACTTACACTCGTTTGTGGGGAACACTTGCATGCGCGAGTGAGGGTCACTTGTGTTTAGAGTTTAGAGTTTAGGGTTTAGAGGAGTGAAGCGCAAAGGTTAAAGTTAAATGGTTAAAAGGTTAAATATTTGTTTTTTGTATCCAACTAATCAGCAAGACAGTCTCGCGATTATACTGGTGAGTCCCAAAAGTGGCGAGCTCCATCATGAAGCCCGCCACTTTCTTATAGAGTGTCAGTTATTGACTGTTCGTCAGCTTATTTCTTAAAGATCTTCTTAGTAGTTCCGTCAGCGTACTTCACGATGTTGATACCTGGCTGGAGAGTGCTGATCTGAGCACCAGCTGCGTTGTAGATAGCTACGATAGTCTTAGCTGCTGGAGCTGCTTCCTCAACACCTTCGATAGCGTTGGCATCACCTGCATCGCCAGATTCTTCCTTCGCGCTGGCTGTACCATAGTACGTGAGTTTGAAGTTGTCTGCTGCCAACCAGTTAGCGTTAGTAGACTTAGCCATTACACCAAGAGTAATAACGGATTCTTTATCCAACTTGAATGTCACATCGAAATGCTTTGGAGAAGCATCCTGAGTGTCAAGCAACGTAGAGTTAGTCTTGCCTTCAGCATCGCTGACAAAGAGGACGAGTCCTTCGATTGCTACATTTGCATCATTTTGCCACTTAGCATTGATGTCTGCACCGAGTGTGTAAGTACCTGCTGGGAGAGTAGCGGCAGTAGTTTGTTCGATAGTACCATCGTCCAATATTGCACCCGGTCTCCAACACTCGATAAATTGGTTCAGAGAAGCATCACCATTCGTGTAAGTGCTGTTGTCTTGGTATCCGTTGTTCTGTCCCAGAGCCATTACAGTCCAACCATCAGCCTTGCCAATACTCAAGTCTGGGTTCACAATGAAGCTTGTTGCATCGTATGGGTCATCGTCTGAAGCAGATGCCATTTCTTCCTTGACCTTCTTCATCTCAGCGTCTGCTTTAGCTGCATTCACTTTATCAGTCAAAGCCTTCACTCTAACGGTCAAATCATCCAGCTCTTCATTATTCAAATCCATATATGCATCACCTGCAATTTCCTCGTCCATCTCCTTGACTTCTGCAAAAATAGCAGCATTAGGATCAACGGTTTCCAAAGCAGTGCATGCATCATCATAAGCCTGCTCTGCAGCCTTATAAGCATCAATCAACTTGATGTTTTCCTGAGCAGCAACGAGTGCCTCATTAGTTTCAATCAGCACATCATACTTTGCTGTATTGTTGAGATTGGTCTTGGTAGATTCCGTGTAAGCATCTTTCGCTAATTGAAGAATTGGCTCAGTCATGGCATCAGAGTTGTTCTCGATGAACTCAGCCAGTTCTTGAGATTTGCTGTTCAATACAGTCGTAACAACCTCTGGGTTCTTTGCACGGTAGGTCAACTTGAAGTTGTCGAAGATAACCCAAGAGTTATCGTTTGGTGCATTTGTGCTACCCTTCACACCGATACGCATCACTTCACCTTCCTTCACAAGACCATATGCCTTCTGCGTGTACATGCCAGCATCGAATGCAGTGGCAGCGGAGCCCATGTCGTTGGGGAAGAATTTCCCGTCAGTAGTTTCTTGATAGCCACCTCCGTAGAAACCAGCCTCCTTTGGCTCTGTATAGATGTTCACAAATGGAGTGGTCATCTTGTTCATATATACAAATGCAGGAGAACCACCTGGCTTCACGTAAGAAACCTCTTGGTTTTGATAGATCTCGTAAGCTCCAAGTGGAGTGGTTTCAGGACGTACATAGCGGTAGAAACCCTGTACGGAAATTTCGTACAAACCTTCAGGAAGGTCTGCTACTTCTTGATAGACATCAAAGTCTGCTTTACCATAAGCTTCGACGCATTTAGAATTAATAGCAGCCTTGCTGTCCTTGTTGGTCCATCCTTCGAGAGTGTTGCTGTCGAAAGCAGGGTTCTTAATCAAGTTGGTCAGGTCAGAACCGTCAGCGAGTGTAGTTCTTGTAGCTTCTGTCAACAAGTTTTGCAAGTAGGTAGTTTCAGCTGCGATGTCTTCAGCAGAAAGAATACCTTCAAATCCACCAACCCCATAATCAGGGATAATCACCTTGACAGGACCGTTCGGGAATTCCCAACTAGCTACATCCTCAGCATTTTCAGCTTCCATGTAGTCTGAAAGCTTGTAGAAGTTGTCATCATCACCAACATTCTCCTCCAGCCATTTCTGTGCAGTAGCCAATGCCGCAACGTAAGCAGCGTAGTTAGTCTTACTGGTCGTAACCTTCTCAACAGCAGCATCTACGTTCAAGATGGCAGCAGAAACAGCATCTTTGTTGCTAGCATCTGACAATGTTGCAAGAATAGTCTCATAGTTCTGCTTTTCTGGCTTGCCATAATATGTTTCTCCTTCGAAACTAATATTATATTTGCTCTTCACGCTTTCAGCCCACTTCTTGTAAGCATCAGCACCATTACCAAAATAGAAGAGCTGGAAGTCGTCGAAAATAGACCAGTACATTTTATTTGTATTGCTAACTCCAATTCTCAGAGTTTCTCCAGCAGCCAATGGTCCATAAGCCTCGTTGCGATAACGATTGGTACCATCATGGAAGTAGTCAACAGCAGCAACCATTGAGTTAGGACAATACAAAGTATGCTTTACTCCTCCCTCTTCGTATGCGTAATCTGTCTGACCTCCGTTTCCAATCTTATTATCCACACTACCACCCTGTGATACAAACATTACAGGAGTGAAGTATTGTCCAAGTGTTTCAGACTTCATGTAGATTTTTGTTTCGGAAACAGCACCACTCTTCCACTGAGCATAATCATCAATATGATTATCGTTATGACGAGAATAGCCATTACAAGCAACCATATAGACACCTTCTGGCAATCCCTTAATGTCCTGATATACATCAAATGAATTGCGCCAAACCTCAGCACAAGTGGATTTGTCACCACCGGCACCGAAACCTGTAGACCAACCTGTGAAGTCACCGATGGTGTCGAATGTTGAGTTTACAATGTATGAAGTGAGGTCTGCTGGATTGTCTGCTGACGCATCTTTTACAGTATCAGCGATATCATGCGCGGTAATAATATTCTTTACGGCCTCTTCTGCTTGAGCAAGAGCTTCAGCTGTTGATTCAGCATTGTTGTAAACTGCGGTGTAATCAGTTACAGTGCAGCCCTTTTGTGTTGCTTCGTCAAGAGCTTTCTTCAGTGAACTGTAAGCATTCACACGCTTGGTCTCAGCTTCAATGTCAGCCTGTGCAGCCTCATCATCAGCATAAAGAGCCTCTGCTTGAGCAAATGTTTTAGCAGCATCCAATGCCTTTGCATCGTCAACAGCCTTCTTCAATGCCAAGAATGCCTTGATAAGGTTCGTGTTGGTAGTGAAGATTTCATTAGTTGATTCAGGATTAACATAGATTGCTTCATACTTAGACCAGTCACGTGCAGGATCAGCCTTCTTGGCATCAGCAATCACCTTACCGAAGTTAACAGTTGGAGAGAACTTGTCAATGGCAGTCTTGATTTCATCGTAAGTAACACCTTCTTTGACGAGCAAAGCTTCGTAGGAAGAGAAATCTGCTTCAATGCCGAGCTCCTTGGCGTCAGCAACGAGTTTTTCCAAACCTTTAGCGATGTAGTAGAGTTTGAAAGCTGGCAGTTTTTCATCATACTCAGAAGCGCTGACGATAGCCCATGTGCTGTAAGCTGTACTTTCGTCAAGATAGGTGTCAAGGTTTCCTTCGTCGAATTTTTGTACGCCGAAGATACCCATGGAAGAGTACTCATATACGGTTTTGTCACCTTCTTTGATGACGTTACCAGCCTCGTCTTTCTTCTCGGTTCTCAGCATGTAACCCAACTGGAAGGTCTTGTCGCCATTGTCTTTGGCGATGTACCATCCGTCATAAGGACGACCGGTGTCACCATCCACCCAAATGCCGTCTTTGTTGTCTGCGGTCAGATAGTTTTTCCCGCTCTTGTTTTCGAACATGTAGCAGGCTTTACCATCTCGCTGGTCTTGTGCAGCAGCAATAAACCACTTGTTTCCCTTAAATTCTCCTGCCCCCATAATCAGGTCATTGTAGGTGCTCTTGTCTTTTGTGCCAACTAGGGAAGCACGGGTTCCCCATGCACTGCCGGCAGAAAGAAACATACCAGCCTCCACATTGTAGAGGTAGATGTCAGCTTTTTCTTCCACCGATGCCCAGTCGGAATAGGTCACAGTGGGCTTCGCGGGTTGTGCAATAGCACTCACCGCTGCAAGCAATAAACTTGCAAAAAGAAGTACTGATTTCTTCATAATGAGTTAGTAATTAATTAATAAAGATTAGTTAAACATTTGACTCGTTCCCTTATTATTAATAATGTATAAATAGGATGAAGTCGTTATTAGTTAGTCTCTGACACCAACTCTCACGCAAGAGAGATGGCATAATTTTAGGTGACAAAGGTATGAATTATTTGCTACACAAACAAGCCTTTCCTCAAAAAAAATGAGGAAATGACTAAAAATGAACAAAAAAGGAGCAGTGTGAATGACTATTGCTTGGATTTCTCGAGAGCAACATTGATATTCGGGCAAATGTTCTCTTCGCCAATGAGTTCGTTGAAGCCATTTTTGACAAGAACACTACGTACATAATCGTTGACACCCGAAAGGATAATCTTGATACCTTCTTTTTTCGACATCTCGATGAGATTGGTCAGGTTGTGCATGCCTGTAGAATCGATGAAGGGCACCTTGCGCATACGGATGATACGTACTTGCGGACGTTCTTTCATGCGCACCATCACCTCTTCGAACTTGTTGGCTATACCGAAGAAATAAGGGCCATTGATTTCATACACTTCCACATTCTCGGGAATCGCCAAGTGCTCAATGTTGGGATTCTCTGCCAAGTCGGTCTCTGCAGTGGGGTCTATCTCGTCATCGTCGGTGAGCACACTCACTTGGGTGGTCTCTGCCATACGACGCATGCAGAGGAGGCATGCCAGCATCAAGCCCACTTCGATGGCAATGGTCAAGTCGAAAATGACGGTGAGCCCGAAAGTGAGCCAAAGCACAAAGATGTCACTCTTGGGGTTGTGCATCATCTCACGGATGGTGCGCCAGCCGCTCATGTTGTAGCTGACCACTACAAGCACTCCTGCCAAACAAGCCATTGGGATATATTTAGCATAAGGCATCAGGAAAAAGTATATGAGGAGCAGCACCACGGCATGAATGATGCCGGCAACAGGAGTCTTACCGCCATTGTTGATGTTGGTCATGGTGCGGGCGATGGCACCTGTGGCTGGGATGCCTCCGAAGATGGGGCTGAGCACGTTGGCAATGCCCTGACCAATGAGTTCCTGATTTGAGTCGTGCTTGTGTCCAATGATACCATCTGCCACTGTGGCGGAGAGAAGACTCTCGATGGCACCGAGCACTGCTATGGTGAGTGCTGGTGAGAGCAAACCCTTGATGTTGTCCCAATTCAGCGAGGGGACATCTGCTTCTGGCAGGGAGGGGTTGATTTCGAACCTGTCTCCGATGGTGTCGACATGGATGCCAAAGTAGTTCGTCATGATGATGCCTGCGACGGTCATGACGATGATGGCGATGAGTGAACCAGGCACTTTCTTGCTGATGAAAGGGGTGCAGGCTATGATGACCACGGATAAGACACCGACGATGGCTGTGGCAAGGTCGATGGTGGAGAAGTTCTGTATGTAGCATACCCATTTCTCGATGAAATCAGCTGGCACAGCTCCCTCTATGTGGAGACCGAGCAAGTCTTTTACCTGGGTGGAGAAGATGGTCAGTGCAATACCGCTCGTGAAACCTACGATGATGGGGTAGGGAATGTAGCGGATGATGGTGCCGAGGCGCAACACTCCGAGCAAGATGAGGAAGAGTCCTGCCAGAACTGTGGCAATGGCAAGCCCTGTGAGTCCGTACTGCTGGATAATGCCATAGATGATGATGATGAAGGCACCTGTGGGTCCGCCTATTTGTACACGACTGCCACCGAATGCGCTGATGGCGAAACCTGCTATGATGGCTGTGAGAATACCTTTTTCGGGTGACACACCTGATGCAATGCCAAAAGCGATGGCCAAGGGAAGTGCAACGATGCCCACGATGATGCCAGCCATGAGGTCGGCTGTAAATTTCTTCTTGTTGTAATTCTTGAGTGCATAAACCAACTCTGGTTTGGAGGGACGAAATCTCTTCATGCTCTTTTTACTTTTTAACTAATACTCTGAATATAAACCAAATGTGTTGTATAATTGTTGGCACAAGCCCATAGTGCTTTGCCATTATCCTGAATCGTTCGTTGAGGGAGGCTCGCCGATTGGCGGTGGTCATGCCCTCGTTGAGATAGTCGGCAAGGGGTTCCTTGATGAATAGATTTTCCATGCCGAGGCGCTCTCCTTCTTTCATGCAGCGGATGCACCAGTCGAAGTCTGCGGAGAACCGATAGCGCGTGTCGTAGAGAGGTGCAAGCTGACGGTTGACGTAGAAGGCTTGATGGCAGACGAGCATGCCTTGCCGGAAGGAGCGCCATGTGAGGTGCTCGGGGGGTGTCAGACGCCGATTGCGCAGGAAATTGCCTTCATCGTCAACGATATGGGTGTCACCATACAGTATTGCCACGCCGTTCCCGTGTTGTGGGGATGGGAGAGAGGCTGCGATGTGTGCCAGTGTCTCCTTGCTGTGCAGTTTGTCGCCAGCATTCAGGAAGCAGAGGTAGTCGCCTGTGGCTTTCTTCAGCCCCTTGTTCATGGCGTCGTAGAGTCCTTTGTCGGGTTCGCTGCTGATGATGGCATGGGGATAGCGGCGAGCAATGTCCAATGTCCTGTCGGTGGAAGCTCCATCGATGATGAGGTGTTCGACGTCGGGATGGGTTTGTTGCGCCACGCTCTCCATGGTGCGCCCGATGGTGGCTTCGGCGTTGTATGTGACAGTGATGATGCTAATTTTCATAGACATCAATGTATTTTCGTGCCACGGCATTTTCGCTGTAGGTGGTCATCACCTTGTTGCGTGCCTGCCGACTCAATGTAGGATGGTCGGTGGCGAGTGTCCAAAGGATGCCGTCGGCAAAGTCTTGTGCGTCTTTATAGGTTGCCACGTAGCCGTTCTTCTTGTGGTCAATCATTTCGGGGATGCCTCCCACCTTGAATCCGACACAGGGTGTGCCGCATGCCAGGGCTTCCATGATGGTGTTGGGCAGGTTGTCCTGCAGCGAGGGGGTGACATAAACATCCACTGCATTGTAGAGCATGACCATGCGTTGGGGGTCGCTGACGTAGTTGACGGGAATGATGTCGAAGGGCACTTGTTTGCGCACGTACTCTGCCTGACCTCCCACCACCACCACTTCTGTGGCTTGAGCTACGTCGGGATGTGTCTTCTTGATGAGCTGGAGAGCCTCGACCAGCAGTGTGAATCCCTTGCGCTCGTCGGTGATGCGTTGACAGCCAAAGAGGAGCAGCTGCTTGTCTTGTGGCAAACGGAAGGCTCGACGTGCTTCTGCCTTGTCCATGGGAAGGAAGCGCTCGGTGTTGATGGCATTGGGTATGCTGACCACCTTGTGCCCCTGAGTGAGCCGTGAGGTCTTGGCTAAGTCTGCCATCCACTGACTGCATCCGACAAACGTGAGGGAGGCGGTGCCATATATTTTCTCCTTTTGCAGGAACACCCTTTTGGCGAGGTCACCCCAGAGGCTGCCGTTCATCAGTGGGCAGTCGTGACATAGGCTTGTGTATTTCTGACAGTCGCCCGAATAGTGGCAGATGCCCGTGAAATACCATTGGTCGTGCAGGGTGATGACCACCCGCTTGCCCGACTGGAAGATGTGGCTGATGTCGGAAAGGGAGAGGAATCCTTGGTTGATCCAATGCAGGTGGATGACGTCTGCCCTCTGAAACTCGGTGAGCTGGGTGATGTCGGTGCCTGTGTTGGCTATGTCCACCTGAAAGAGGTTCTTTCGGCTGAAGTTGTTGGCAATGAAGATGCATAGCCGTTCCCAGACAAACTTGAGGGGTTGCATCCAGCCGTTCCTTACAGGCAGGACGGTGAGGCGGTCGGTCTGCTTGTCGCGCACAAGCATCTTCACCTTGACTCCGTTCTTTTTCAAGGCTTCCATGAGGCGATTGGCTGCAATGGCTGCACCTCCGACGCGTTCAGATGTGTTGACGATTAGGACTCTCATTTTTCAAATCGGGTGCAAGCCGAATGCAGAGCAAAACTTGTTTTAACTATGCTGAGGCGTAGCCCTGATTATTCAAATCGGGTGCAAAGGTAGGGAAGAATTGGGAATTAGGAATTAGGAATTAGGAATTATTTGCGATTCAGGGTGTTTTTTCATTGAAAAAGTAACAATTCCTAATTCCTAATTCCTAATTCCTAATTAAAATAACTATCTTTGCAACCAAATAAAAACTTGTATGAAAGAGTTTATCATATCTGAGACGAAAGTGGAGACTGCGGTCATTGTGGGTCTCGTCACGCCTCAGCAGAACGAACGGAAGACAACGGAATATCTGAACGAGCTGGAGTTCTTGGCGGAGACGGCTGGTGCGAAGGTGATTCGACGGTTCACCCAACGAGTGAATGGTCCGAGCAGCATCACTTACATTGGCAGTGGAAAGTTGGAGGAGATTGCTGCGTTCATCAAGCAGAAAGACGATGAGGAAGACCCTGTAGGGATGGTCATTTTCGATGATGAGTTGTCTGCCAAACAAATCAGGAACATTGAGAAGGCTTTGCAGGTGAAGATATTGGACCGCACCAGTCTCATCCTCGACATCTTTGCCATGCGTGCCCAGACGGCAGCGGCTAAGACGCAGGTGGAGCTGGCGCAGTATCGCTATATGCTGCCCCGACTGACACGATTGTGGACACACTTGGAACGCCAGCGAGGTGGTAGCGTGGGACTTCGTGGTCCTGGTGAGACGCAGCTGGAGATGGACCAACGTATCATCCGTCATCGCATCTCCCTCTTGAAACAGCGTTTGGTCGAGATTGACCAGCAGAAGACCACTCAGCGGAAGAATCGTGGCAGGCTCATCCGTGTGGCTCTGGTGGGCTATACGAATGTGGGAAAGTCCACGCTGATGAACTTGCTTTCGAAGAGTGACATCTTTGCGGAGAATAAACTTTTTGCCACACTGGACACGACGGTGCGGAAGGTCATCGTCGAGAACCTGCCTTTCCTTTTGTCAGACACGGTGGGTTTCATCCGTAAACTGCCCACCGATTTGGTGGAGTCGTTCAAGAGCACACTGGACGAGGTGAGGGAGGCTGACCTGCTGCTGCACGTGGTGGATATCAGTCACCCTGATTTTGAAGAGCAGATACAGGTGGTGGACAAGACTTTGGGCGACCTCGGATGTGCTGACAAACCACAGATGATTGTGTTCAACAAGATTGATGCCTACACATGGGTGGAGAAGGAGGCAGATGACCTGACTCCCCGCACAAAGGAAAATATCCCGTTGGATGAACTGATGAAGACGTGGATGGCGAAGCTCAACGAGAACTGCTTCTTCATTTCGGCAAAAGAACGGGAGAATATGGATGAGTTCAGGGTACTGCTCTACAAACGGGTGCGTGAACTGCATGTGCAGAAGTACCCTTACAACGACTTTTTGTATGACAACTATAACACAAACGGAGAAATAGAATGAGAGAACTGACAGTAAATGAAATCGCTCAGTTGGAAGAGCGTGGATGTTGGGCAGATGATTGGACTGACATCTTGGTGGATGAGGCTTTTGTGCCTTCACAAATGACGAACGTTCTGCTCTATGGCCATGTGGAGATTGGCGGTTTGAGCGGCTCTGTGGAAGTGGAAGAAGGATTCCGTCGCCGTTGCTGTGTGCGGAATGCCACGTTGCGCAATGTCATCATTGGCGACGACTGTCTGGTGGAGAATGTGCGTGGCTACATCTCCAATACACAGATAGGTGACCGTTGCTATGTGTCAAACATTGGCATCATCACGAATCAGGAGGACAGCACCTTCGGTAATGGCACGGAGATTTCTGTGCTGAACGAGGGAGGTGATGCCAACATCATTATTTGTGAGGGGCTGACGGCGCAATTGGCATGGTTGATGGTGAATTTCCCCAAGACGAAAGAGTTGGCAAAACAGTCAATTGACAACTCTCAACCTTCAACTCCCCACATTGGGGCTGGTTCGCGTGTGGTGGGCGTGAAGGAGATGAATAATGTGCGCATTGGCGAGGGGTGTGAGGTGCAGGGCAGCTGCAAACTGACCAATTGCACGATTCTCAGCACCGACGATGCAGGCACGCTCATTGGCTCTGATGTCATCATCGAAGACAGCATCGTGGCTGCTGGTGCCAGTGTGATTGATGGCGCAAAGGTGTATTGCAGCTTTGTCGGTGAGTCGGTGCATGTGGGTAAGGGCTTCTCTTCCGAGGCGAGCGTCTTCTTTGCCAATAGCTATATGGACAATGGCGAGTCTTGTGCAGCCTTCTGTGGTCCTTTCGCCACAAGTCATCACAAGAGCACCCTTCTCATTGGCGGTGCCTTCTCTTTCTACAATGCCGGTTCGGGCACCAACCAAAGTAACCATGCCTACAAAATGGGTCCTATCCATTGGGGCACATTGGATCGTGGCAGCAAGACGGCTTCGGGAAGTCACATTCTCTGGCCTGCCCATATTGGTAGTTTCTCCATGGTGATGGGTAAGGTGCAGAACCACCCACAGGTGCAGAAACTCCCCTTCAGTTATGTCATTGCTGAAGGGCGTGAGACGGCATTGGTGCCGGGCATCAACATCCGCACTGTGGGCACATGGCGCGATGTGGGCAAATGGCCGAAACGTGATAAGCGCCCGCTCAGTTCGCGCAATGACATCATCAATTTCGCCTTTCCAAATCCTTATATCGTGCAGTCTGTTCTCGATGGCAAGACCATCCTTGAAGACCTCTTGAAGAAAAATCCTGAGAATACGGAGGTGTTCACTTATCATGGCTGCAAGATGAAACGTGCCTCCTTGCTGAAAGGCATCCAGTATTATGATTTGGTGCTCAAGCTCTTCCTTTACCGTTGTTTCCAGAACAACACTGCCGACACCGAAGAGAGCAATGAAGAGTGAGTTGGATGGCGTGGTGCGTGATTTGGAGAGTGGCGTCATCAGCACCATTGATGATTTGAAGGAGATTCTCATGCAGATTCATCGCAATTACAACCAGAATGAGCAGGCTTATGCCAACTTCATCATGCAGAACTGTGGCGACAGCCTCTTCATTGACCGTGACCATTGGATGCAGGAAGCGGAAGAAGCCTATTCCTTGTGGCTCAAGATGGTCAAGGATGATGCCGAGAAGGAGTATCAGATGGGAGATGTGGATGCTGAACAGCTCCGCGATTTCTTGGAAAGTATTAAGTAATAGACAACCAATCACAAAGAAATGAAAAAAATAATAGTATCCGTAGTCAGTTGTCTCTTGTCCGTTGTCTCTCTCAACGCACAAAATGACAACACAGAGAAACTATGGTATGACACTCCTGCCCAAATATGGCTGGAAGCACTCCCCATTGGCAACTCCCATCTGGGGGCGATGCTGTATGGAGGCACTCAAACAGATGAGATACAGTTGAACGAAGAGACCTTCTGGTCGGGTGGTCCTCACAACAACAACAGCAAGACCTCCCTCAATTATTTGGATCAGGTCAGAGATCTCATCTTCAGTGGCAAGGAGTCACAGGCTGAGACTCTTATCAACAACCAGTTTGTCAAAGGTCCTCATGGCATGAAGTATCTCACTTTGGGCAGTTTGAAAATGACCCACATGAATTTTTCTGCCAACAATGTGACAGACTTCCGTCGTGAACTGGACTTGCAGACAGCCCTTTCGAAAGTGACCTTCAAAGTGAAAGATAGCGACGGCTCTTACTATGATTGTTCGAGAACCACCTTTGCTTCGATGGCTGATGGTGTGATAGTCATGCGTTTGGAGTCTGATAAGGAAATGAACTTCATGATTCAACACTCCTGCACCTTCAATACCACCTACAAGAAGGGATTGGACGGCATTATTGCCACCATTCAGGGTGTGGGACATGAAGGTGTTGACAGCAAACTGAAGGCACAATGTGTCTATAAAGTGGAGTGCGACGGCAAGGTGACCGTCAACGGCTCTTCTGGTGTTCTTTATGTGAGAAACGCCAAGACGGCGACCCTGTATATCTCTGCTGCGACCAATTTTGTCAGTTACAATGATGTCACAGGCGATGCAGCAGCGAAGAACCAGAAATACTTGGAAGATGCCGCCCAATATGACTATGAGACTCTGTTGGCTCGTCATATCGAGGCATACCAGAAGCAATACAATCGTGTACACCTCTCCTTGCCATCCACATCCAACAGCGATCTGCCTACAGACAAACGACTGGATGCCTTCACGGGCAGTAAGGACTGGGGCATGGTGGCGCTGCTCTTCAACTATGGACGTTACCTGCTCATTTCCTCCTCACAGCCAGGTGGTCAGCCAGCCAACCTGCAAGGTGTGTGGAACGACAAGCGCGATGCTCCTTGGGATTCGAAATATACCATCAACATCAATGCTGAGATGAACTACTGGCCTGCTGAGGTCTGCAACCTCTCCGAGACCTCCGAGCCTCTTTTCGCGATGATCAAGGATTTGAGCGAGACAGGTGCTGTGACTGCCAAGCAGATGTATGGATGCGATGGCTGGATGGCACACCACAATACCGACATCTGGCGCATTGCAGGTCCTGTCGATGGTGCCTTCTGGGGCATGTACCCCAACGGAGGTGCTTGGCTTGCTACTCATCTGTGGCAGCACTATCTCTACACAGGCGATAAGGAATTTCTTCGCGAGTGGTATCCTGTTATCAAGGGTACTGCTGACTTCTATCTCGACTATATGCAACCCCATCCTGGTTACAACAATTGGCTCGTGGTGGTTCCTTCCGTCAGTCCCGAACAAGGTCCTTCAGGCAAGTCAACCCCCATCACGGCAGGATGCACCATGGACAACCAGATTGTCTTCGATGCCCTGTCCAATACATTGAAAGCGGCTGAGATACTGGGCGAGGATGCTGCTTATCAGCAGACACTCAAAGAAACGTTGGCTCAGTTGCCTCCTATGCAGATAGGCAGTCGCAAGCAGTTGCAGGAGTGGCTCATTGATGCTGATGGCAGTGAATATCATCATCGTCACATCTCTCACCTCTATGGACTCTTCCCTTCCAACCAGATTAGTCCTTATTCCCACAACGAACTCTTTGCTGCTGCCAAGCAGACCCTCAAGGATCGTGGTGATGAAGCAACAGGCTGGAGTCTGGGTTGGAAGATATGCTTCTGGGCTCGTATGCTCGATGGCGACCATGCCATGACCATCCTGAGCAACATGCTTAAACTCCTGCCCTCCGAATCGGATGACGACACCAAGAAATATCCCGATGGACGTACCTTCCCCAATCTTTTCGATGCTCATCCACCTTTCCAGATAGACGGTAACTTCGGTGCTACGGCAGGCATTGCCGAGATGCTGTTGCAGAGCCATGATGGTGCCGTTCATCTGTTGCCCTCTCTGCCCACCAAGTGGACCAAAGGTTCCGTATCGGGCTTACGTGCTCGTGGTGGTTTCGAGGTGGATATGGTATGGGATGAAGGCTCTTTGCAAGTGGCAAACATCCATTCCACGATAGGTGGTGTGCTTCGTCTGCGTTCTTATGTGCCCCTTGAAGGTGAAGGGCTGACCGAAGCCAAGGGTGAGTGCCCGAATCCGCTCTATGCTCCTGCTGACATCAAGACACCATTGTTGGCAAAGTCGCTGAGTACAGCCCCCAAACTCTCCGTCAAGACCGTGTATGAGTACGACATCGCCACCGAGGCAGGCAAGACCTACCAAGTGGCACCTGTTGGTTCTGACATCAAGGACATCTCCGATTCGACAACGGACAACGGACAACAGACAACGGACAGTTGGTGTACGTTGAGTGGTGTGAAACTGGAGGGGAAGCCCACTGAGAAAGGTGCATACATCGTGAACGGTAAAATAATCGTGATTAAATAAAAACGAACACGAATCTCTCGAACCTTTAGCTCGGCGTAGCCAATCAAACTAATCTTTATTCGTGTAAATTCGTGTCATTCGTGTTCGAAAAAAGAAGATTATGAAAAAGAAAATAGTATCCGTAGTCTGTAGTCTGTTGTCCGTTGTTTCTCTCAACGCACAAAACCCTATCGTGTCCCATTGTTATACGGCTGACCCTGCCCCCATGGTATTCGAAGGCAACGACAGCCTCTATGTGTATTGCGATGAAGACATGAACGTGCCAGGTGTGAACGACTTCTACTACATGGAGCGTTGGCGTGTCTATTCCACGGTTGATATGGTCAATTGGACAGACCACGGTGAAGCCATGCCACGTACCGCCTTCAAGTGGGGAGATGAGGGTACCTGTTGGGCAAGTCAGTGTGTCAAGAAGGGTGACTATTACTATTGGTATATGTGCCTCTCCAAACCCAACGATTGGCGTCACTACATTGGTTTGGGACGAAGTAAGAAGCCTTCTGGTCCTTTCAAGGATGTGCTCAAAAAACCTCTCTTCGATACAGGCGAAGGAGGTGACATCGACCCTACCGTCTTCATCGACGATGATGGACAAGCCTATCTCTATTGGGGCAATAACAAACTGCGCTATGCCAAATTAAGCAGTGTGATGATTTCCATCAACACCAACATTGGCAAGAACGGCATTGTTGAGGTGCCCCTGACAAAAGAAGCATTCGGGGGTGTGAAAGTGGATGATCAGGTGACAGGCAAGGACTGCTACGAAGAAGGTCCCTGGCTCGACAAACGAGGTGACAACTACTACCTCATGTATGCAGCAGGTGGTGTGCCCGAGCATATTTCATATAGCATGAGTAAAAGTCCTGAAGGTCCTTGGGAGTACAAGGGCATTGTGATGAAACAGCAGGACACAGGTTCTTTCACCAACCACAGCGGTATGGTGCACTATCAGGGCAAGGACTATTTCTTCTATCACACAGGTTGGGCACCCAAAGGGGGTGGTGGTTTCAATCGCAGCATGGCAGTGGAAGAAATGCATTTTAATGATGATGGTACCATCAAACCCATCACAGCCACCCATAAAGGGGTGAAAGCCCTCCGTACCATGAGTCCCTACATCCCTCAGCAGGCTGAGACCCTCAATGCCGCAGTTGGCATCAGCGTGGTTGGTAATGAAGATACGGGTGTGTATGTCACAGGCATCCATGCAGGTGATTCCATGCGTGTGGCGAACCTTGATTTCGGTACTGAAGGTGCCAAGTCCATCACCCTCCGTGTTGCCTCTGCCAATGGCAAGGGTACACTCGTCATCCGTCAAGACCATGCCAAGGGCAAGTTGCTGGCGCGCATCCCCATCGCAGCCACAGGAGGTGACAATGTGTGGGCAGAACAAACCTTCGACCTCACAACCGTCCCCACAGGAACCCATGCTATTCATTTCAGTTTCACGGGCACCGACACAGGCACCCTCTTCAATTGGGACTGGTGGCAATTCAACGAATTCACCTCTGAGATAGAAGCCATCCCGTTGTCACCTGACAAAAGGAAAAACGCCCAGCGCATGGGCTGGTTTTATACGCTGCAAGGTGTACCCGTGACCACCCCCACGAAGGGCATCTACATCAAAGACGGCAAACGGGTGTTCATTCCATAGCAGCAGGTTAAGTAACAACATAAAGACAGATCAGGAAGCATGTCTAATGGGCATGCTTCTTTTGTTTAAAAATTGAGCAAAAGAGGGGTGAAAAAGAAGTGGGGTGAGGGTAAAAACGGGGCGTAAAGAGGTCAAAAATGAGGGGCACGAATCATAATAACGAGGGAGGCGAATCATGAAAAAACAGGGAAAAAAGTGACCATATCATCAGGAGTACAAACATAAAACCCCCTCTTAACTTATTGATAAAAAACCAATTGTGTTACCAAATAAAACCCCTGAAAAAATTTGTGTGGTGTGAAATTGTGAAATGTGAAATTGTGAAAAATTGGTTGGGTTGGGGGATTACTAATAGGGGGAGTACTGTAAAT
>ONDH01000058.1 GCA_900316505.1 uncultured Prevotellaceae bacterium | reverse complement strand
GATAAAAGACAAGTAGGTGGACAAAAATAAATTTTAACGGCTACTTAATGCATAATGTTGAACGCTTGCACCCCGCATGGCAACTCCTAACTCCTAATTCCTAACTTAATTGTACCGTTGAGCTTTGCTCGAAGTTACTCTCGTTCGGAAAAACTTAAATATGTATTTGTTTTTTCTCTCACTTATTCGTAACTTTGCAAAACCAATACAAAAGACAATGAAGAAGATAATCTTTACCCTCATCATGGTGCTGCTCAGCAGCATTGTCACCAATGCTGTAGCACAAACTAACTGTAAGTTCATCACAGGCGGAGTTTCTGAAATCCATCCTAAATATTGGCTGAATACGATGTTGCAACGTCAGCATGATGGTTTGACAGGACATCCCGAAGCACTGTCCTATCCCTATAACTCGTGTCTTTGGGCGGGAGAGATATCACGTTCAGACGAGAGTTATGGCGACAACTGGTGGCGCTATGAGCAGACAGCCTACTACACCGAGGGTTTGTTGAAATTGGGTTATGAACTGAATGCCGACGAGATGGTCAACAAGGCGATGGAGGGTATCGAATACACCTTGTCACATCCCAGTGACAAGGGAGTGTTGGGTAATTCCACGTTGGAGGGCATCACGTGGCCCATGTCCGTTTTCTTCCGTGTTTTGCAAGCGAAGTATGAGCACGATGGCGATGCCAGAATCCCTGAGGCGTTGGAGAAGCACTACCTGAATTTTACACCACAAGATCTTGCTGGAGGCATTGTGGGAGGACGCAATATCTTGTCCATCGAGGGCATTCTTTGGACATACGGCAAAACGGGCAACGAGAAACTGTTGCAGTTGGCTGAGGATGCATGGGCGGTGCAATACAAATTTGCAGTGGATGAAACGACCATTATGGGCGATGAACGCTTCTACATGCATGCCGTTACCTTCTCGGAGATGCTGAAACTCCCTTTGCTGCTCTATGCCTATACGGGCAAGCAACATTACCTCGACCTCGCCATGACTGCTGTGCGCAAGGTGGAGCGTGAGTCCATGTTGCCTGATGGGGTGCCTACGAGTGCGGAGTTTCTGATGGGTAACGACATCAGTGTGAGCCACGAGACATGTGTCATCGTCGATTATACATGGACAATGAGCCATTTCCTTCAGGTGACAGGCGAAGCAGAGTGGGCGGACAAGATGGAACTAGCCATTTACAACGCTGGCATGGGTGCCATCACCAAAGATTTCCGCTCCATGCAATACTTCTCGTCGGTCAACCAATTCATAGCCACTGGTTCGTCGAACCACAACCTGTACAAGCATGGTTCCACGTGGACGGCATACCGTCCCACACATGAAACTGAGTGTTGCTCGGGCAATGTGAACCGTATGTTGCCGAATTTCGTAGGTCGCATGTGGATGACTGACAGCAAGGGGGGTGCTGTGGCAGCCCTTTATGGTCCCAGTCAAGCCACGTTCCCAACAGACAAGGGCGATATGACCATCCTCTGTGAGACCAACTACCCGTTTGGTGAAACACTCCTTTTCCATGTCAGCGGAGCTGAGGGAGCAAGTCTGCCCCTGACACTGCGCATCCCTACATGGTGTTCAGCTGCTTCGGTGGCCATCAACGGCAAGGCAGCCAACCTTGTCTTGCCGGCAGGCTCCTTCGTCCAACTGCCCGATGCGGTGAAAGACGGCGATGATATCACCCTGACTTTACCCATGCCAGTAGAGAAGAAGACACTCGAAGGACAAGGCATCTATTTCCAACGTGGTCCACTGCTCTATGCCTATGCCATCCCACAGCGAAAGGAAGAGGACACGGAGGAGTATGCCAACATGCACGGCAAGAAGTCTGAGAATCCTGACTTCAAGTGTTGGAACATCACACCCACAGGCAACTTCAACTATGCCTTTGCCAACGATGGGCAGGAGATTGTTGCCACCGACCAAGCCGTAGAAAAGGTGGGCGGCACCATTCCTTTCGACCTCAAATATGCACCTGTCCACTTGCGCATCCCCGTCAAGCAAATCGAATGGAGTCTCGAGGATAACCGTTACACCCCAGCCTTGCCCGAGCAAGGACACCTCACCCTACTGAGCGATGCCACACAATACATCGACCTTGTGCCTTACGGATGCACCGAGTTACGCCTTACGGTTTTTCCGGATGTTGATGCCAAGCCTCTTCCTGCTCCTGAAGAGCCTGACTACACCCAACCTGATGACGCGCCAGCTTGCGTGACTGCTGTCGATGGCAACTATTGTGCCTACTTTGAGGAGCCCCGTTTCTGTTGGGGTGAACCTATCTACTGCAAGGTGCTTGTGGAAGGTGGCACTGCTGACTTGTGCAGCAGTCAAGGTGGTGACCTCTGCGAATTCGTAGGAACCACTGTCGATGGATGCAAAATCTGGCGATGGACAGGACCTGCTGTCAGCGAGGCGGCGCCTGTGAAAGTCATATTCACCAACCATGATATGTTGACCCACACCATGCCTTTCATCAACAATGGTTACTATAACTTCGATCGGGTACTCTACAAGGCAGGACAAACCACCGGAATCAATCACACCAATGTTTCTGTCGCCCCCAACAATAGATGGTATACCCTCTCTGGCATACCCACTCCTCCTCCTGCTACCAAGGGCATCTACATCCATCAAGGCAAGAAACATTTGCAAAGATGAATAGATGAAGAAGGGACTCCCGTGTTGGGAATCCCTTCTTCACTTTCTAATACTAATTATGTTGTTAAAGAGGATTGGCTACCTGTTTAGCGGCGGTGGCGT
>ONDH01000038.1 GCA_900316505.1 uncultured Prevotellaceae bacterium | reverse complement strand
TTCGCCGTCAAGCCTGTATATATCTGCTTTTCGTTCAACGGAAACACTACCAACAATCTTCCCATCTACGACCATTGCGCGAAAAGTTCCGTCAATGCCTTCGCTTTTGGCAACCATATTCAGCCACCAATTAGCATCATCTTCTGTATAAGGATTCGGCAATCTGTCTGACAAGTATGTTCTATCAACGGCATTGCATAATTCCTTCAGTTCTTTTTTGTCAGCCAAACACCATTTCCGCAATTCTACTTTCATACCGCTAAATTCCAATTTATCTGTCTTTTATCTCTATCTTTTTTATTACCTTGGCAGGAACGCCACCAACAATGGTATTCGGTTCTACATCCTTTGTCACGACGGCACCAGCTGCTACTACGGCTCCATCACCGATGGACACGCCGGGCAATATGGTGGAATGACCACCTATCCAAACATCGTTGCCAATGGCGATAGGCAGACCATAGACATCAAGCATGCGGCATTCAGGCTCCAAACGGTGACCTGCTGTGTAGATGCCAACGTCTGGCCCAATCAGACAGTTATTGCCGATGTGAATCTCTGCCAAGTCGAGCATTGTACAATTGTAGTCGGCATGAAAATTGTCGCCAACATGAATGTTTTGTCCAAAGTCGCAATGGAAGTTGTCACCAACGAAGGGATTGCTGCCAACGGAGCCAAACAGTTCTCTGATAATCTCCTGCTTTTCAGCCTGTTCTGCCAATGTAAGGCTGTTCAACTGTTTGAGCAATGCCGACACCTTTGCCATCAGCATCAGCACATCATCGCTCAGCTCCGTCCTCGAATAATATGTCTTTTCCATATGGCATCATTTATTCTTTTGTGAATTTATAAACTGCCAATGTGGGTAGAATGACTAATAATAGCAACGCCACCTCAACAATCGCGTACGACCCAACATAATCCACCAATGTCTGGAATTTCAAAACTCCATCCACGAGGAAGACCAGAAGGACAAACCAGCAGACAAAAAAGATGGCAGCATACTTGATTTTTCGTTTCTTTAATTTCATCAACTTTCTGCAATAATATGGTTTCAAAGGGCAAAGATAAGAATAATCAAGGAATATTTGCGATACTTATACACTTATTTATGAAATTTTATTGTCAAACACAAACAATAAGCCTGTAACAACGACAAACAAACCATATTCATGACAAAGGAAGGTTTACGTTTATTATTTCTTTAGCGAGACAAAATTTAACAATTTGACACACCAACGCACCACGCACCACGCACCATTTCTGTTTTTTCATGGTGCGCAACAGGGAATCATGAATGTGTATATATATTTTTATATTATATATATATAATATAAACTTACTTGAAACAAGCGTGGTGCGGAAATGAAAAATTGAAAATGGCACGTGGTGCGTGGTGCGCACCTGGTCATTTTCACAAGCGCATGCAAGTGTTCCCCACAAGCGCATGCAAGTGTTCCCCACAAGCACATGCAAGTGTTCCCCACAAGCGCATGCAAGTGTTCCCCACAAACGAACGTAAGTCTTGCCCACAAACGAACGTAAGTCTTGCCCACAAACGAGTTGCAACCTTTGGAATAGTACAAGGTTTGGTGACTATTTTTGCACTTTTGCAAGGTTTTCAGATTTTCTTGGAATGATTTGTGAACAGCTTTTTTCTCATTTCCCATGCGCTACATACGTCCATAAGACTGAAAAGAAGGTGGGAAACCTGCATTTTCTTATTAAATATTGTGTGTATGTCGGGGAAAATGCGTACCTTTGTACCCGTTTTTAGTGGTTTAGTGAAGCAAAATGAACATAGCAATCGTAAAATATAATGCAGGGAACATCGGTTCGGTGGAGAATGCGGTGAGACGCATGGGCATTGAGCCTGTGGTGACAGATGATGTGGAGAAGATTCAGGGGGCTGACCGCGTGATTTTCCCAGGACAGGGCGAGGCACACAGCACGATGGCGTATCTGAAGGCGCATCGGCTGGATGAGGTGATTGTGGGGTTGAAGCAGCCTGTGCTGGGCATCTGCATCGGCATGCAGCTGTTGTGCCGCCACAGCGAGGAGCAGGACACGGATTGCCTGGGTGTATTTGATGTGGATGTGAAGAGGTTCATGCCGCAGCGCCATGAGGACAAGGTGCCCCAGATGGGATGGAACACCATTGAGCAGACGAAGTCGGAGTTGTTCAAGGGTTTTGAGAAGCCTGAGTTTGTGTATTTCATCCACAGTTTCTATGTGCCCACCTGCGAATGGACGATTGCGACCACTGACTACATTCAGCCCTACTCTTCTGCGCTGCATAAGGACAATTTCTATGCGACGCAGTTCCACCCCGAAAAGAGCGGAAGCGTGGGCGAACGGATATTGACGAACTTTATAACAATGAGGAATTAGGAATGAAGGATTAGGAATTGAGTCCTTGCCATTAGCGAATCATTCAATTTCATATTTCCAATTTCACATTCCCACTTAGAAAAGTATATGATTGAAATAATTCCCGCAATAGATATTATTGACGGTAAATGTGTACGTCTGACACAAGGCGACTACGACACGAAGAAGGTCTATAACGAAGATCCGCTGGAAGTGGCGAAGATGTTTGAGGCTCATGGCATCAGACGTTTGCACACAGTGGATTTGGATGGTGCGCGTTCGCAGCACATCGTGAACTACAAGACTGTCGAGCGCATTGCCGACCACACAAGTCTGGTGATTGACTTCGGTGGGGGCATCAAGAGCGATGAGGACATCGACATCGCTTTTGCCAGCGGCGCCACGATGGTGACCATCGGCAGCGTGGCGGTGAAGAACCCCACCCTGTTTGAGACTTGGCTTGAGAAGTACAACGACAACAAGATTATCCTCGGAGCTGACGTGAAGAACGGACGCATCAGCATCAATGGCTGGAAAGAAGAGGGAGAGGACGAACTGCTGCCGTTCCTGCAGCGCTATGTGGCGAAGGGTGTGGACAATGTGCTCTGCACCGACATCAGCAAGGACGGCATGCTGGAGGGCCCTGCCATCAGCCTCTATGAGGACATCATGAAGGAATTCCCTAATCTCTATCTGATTGCCAGTGGTGGCGTGAGCTGCATTGAGGACATCGATTTGCTGAATTCTGCAGGCATTCCTGCTGTGGTGTTCGGCAAGGCTATTTATGAGGGGAAGATTAAGATGGAAGAGTTGGAGAAGTATGTGGGAGAAAATTGAGAGTTGAGAGTTTAGGGTTTAGAGTATAGGGTTTAGTGTTTAGTGTTTAGAGTTTAGTGTTTTGAATTAAGAGTTAGGCTTGAGGATGTTAGCTAAGAGAATCATACCTTGTCTGGACATTAAGGACGGGCAGACAGTGAAGGGAACGAACTTCGTGAACCTGCGACAGGCGGGCGACCCGATTGAGTTGGGCAAGCTCTACAGCGAGCAGGGTGCAGATGAATTGGTGTATCTCGACATCACGGCTTCGCATGAAGGAAGAAAGACCTTCACGGAGTTGGTGAAGAGGATTGCGCAGGAAATCAACATCCCCTTCACGGTGGGTGGCGGCATCAACGAGTTGAGCGATGTGGACAGGCTGCTGAATGCCGGTGCCGACAAGGTGAGTGTGAATTCAGCTGCATTGCGTCGCCCTGAACTGATTGACGAGATTGTGAAGAACTTTGGCAGTCAGGTGTGTGTGGTGGCGATTGATGCGAAATGTGAGGATGACATGGTGCATGAGAATGGTGACCCGAGAATTGACGGTGATTGGCGCTGCTATGTGAATGGTGGCCGTGTGCCGACTGAATATAAGCTCTTCGACTGGGCAAAGGAGGTGAACGAGAGAGGTGCGGGCGAGATTCTGTTCACGTCGATGAATCATGACGGTGTGAAGCGCGGTTTTGCCGATGCAGCCCTGCGGAAGTTGGCTGACACACTGACCATCCCTGTGATTGCCTCTGGCGGTGCAGGATGCAAGGAGCACTTCCGCGACACGTTCATGAACGGGCACAGCGATGCGGCTTTGGCAGCCAGCGTGTTCCACTTCGGAGAAATACCCATCCCAGAACTGAAACAGTATTTGCGGAGCGAAGGGGTGAATGTGAGAATATAACAACTATAAGATATGGAAATTGATTTCAAGAAAATGGATGGTCTTGTGCCTGCCATTGTGCAGGATGCAAAGACGCTGAAAGTGCTGATGCTCGGCTTCATGAACGAGGAGGCATATAAGAAGACGGTTGAAACTGGTAAGGTGACGTTCTACAGCCGCACTCGTCAGACACTCTGGACAAAGGGTGAAACGAGCGGAAACTTCCTCAATGTGGTGGAGATTCTGAACGACTGCGACAAGGACACGCTGCTCATCAAGGCAAACCCTGTAGGTCCTGTGTGCCACACGGGTGCAGACACTTGCTGGGATGAGAAGAACGACAACCCCATCATGTTCCTTGTGGAGCTGCAGCGTTTCATCGAGAAGCGTCACGAGGAAATGCCTGAAGGCAGTTACACCACTTCCCTCTTCAAGGATGGATGCCACCGCATGGCACAGAAGGTGGGCGAAGAAGCACTGGAGGCAGTTATCGAGGCTGTTGCCAACAACAACGAGCGTCTGGTGTATGAGGCTTCTGACATGCTCTACCACCTCATCGTGCTGCTCACCTCAAAGGGCTTGACCATCGAGGATTTGGCTGCCGAGCTGGCTGAACGCCATGACCCCAACTGGCACAAACACTAATGTCATGTACCATTTGACAATGTACAATGTACAATTTGCCATGCAGAGAGTGGAAATTGATAATTGTAAATTGCAAATTGCTAAAATGTTAATATCAAGGTGAATCTGATTGATTACAAAGGCGTCAACGTCTATCAGGAATCGCAACTGGTGCTGCAAGATGTGAACGTGCAGATTGGCGAAGGAGAATTCGTCTATCTCACGGGCAAGGTGGGCACTGGCAAGAGCTCTTTCCTCAAAACCCTCTACGGAGAAATTCCCGTGAAGGAAGGTGAGGCAAGAGTGATGGATTATGACATGACGGAACTGAAGCGCCGCCATCTGCCCGAACTGAGAAAGAAGCTGGGCATCATCTTTCAGGACTTCCAACTGCTGACTGACCGCACGGTGGATGCTAATCTGCGTTTCGTGCTGAAGGCGACGGGATGGAAGAACAAGGTGGACATCAACCAACGCATCAGCGATGTGCTCGAACTGGTGGGCATGTCAACGAAGGGATACAAGATGCCTTCAGAACTGTCAGGCGGTGAACAGCAGCGTATCGTCATTGCGCGCGCCATTCTCAACAGACCGAAACTCATCCTTGCCGATGAGCCGACTGGCAACCTCGATGCCGAGACAGGACGTCAGATTGTGGAACTGCTGCGGCAAATCTGCAAGGCAGGCAGCACGGTCGTGATGATCACCCACAACCTGAACTTGATTGAAGAGTTCCCAGGACGCCAGCTGCTCTGCGAGAACCACCAACTGACTGACGTGACGTTGCAGGAACCCGTGGACGACAATACAGTAGATGAAATAGATTAAAATTACACATTATATATAATTATGAAAGTACTTAAGTTTGGCGGAACATCCGTAGGCACCCCTCAGCGAATGAAGGATGTCGTGAAACTCATCACCGATGGAGAGCAGAAAATCGTCGTGCTCTCAGCTATGTCGGGTACGACCAACTCACTGGTGGAAATTGCTGACTACCTCTACAAGAAGAACCCTGAAGGTGCAAACGAAACAATCAACACCCTCGAAAAGAAATACAAGAAGCACGTAGATGAACTCTACACCACCGATGCCACAAAGCAGAAGACACTTGCCTTCCTGAAGGAGGAGTTTGACTACCTGCGTTCGTTCACAAAAGGCATCTTCACAATGTTTGAGGAGAAAATCATCGTGGCACAAGGTGAAATCATGTCCACCAACATGGTGACAAACTACCTCATCGAGCAGGGTTGCAACGCAGCTCTGATTCCTGCTTTGGAGTTCATGCGCACAGACAAGAACTCAGAGCCTGACCTTGAATATATCCGCGAGAAAATCAAGGTGCAGCTTGACGCAAATCCCGGCAAGGAAATCTACATCACTCAGGGCTTCATCTGCCGCAACGCATACGGCGAGGTGGACAACCTGCAGCGTGGTGGCTCTGACTATACGGCATCGCTCATCGGTGCTGCTGTAGGCGCATCGGAGATTCAAATCTGGACAGACATTGACGGCATGCACAACAACGACCCTCGTTTTGTGGAGAACACCTCACCTGTCAATCACCTGCACTTTGAGGAAGCTGCTGAATTGGCATATTTCGGTGCGAAGATTCTGCACCCAACATGTGTGCAGCCAGCCAAGTATGCAGGCATTCCTGTGAAGCTGCTCAACACGATGGATCCAACTGCTCCCGGCACTGTAATCAGCAACGAAACAGAGCGTGGAAAGATCAAGGCTGTGGCTGCAAAGGACAACATCACCGCCATCAAAATCACTTCTTCACGCATGTTGCTGGCATACGGTTTCCTGCGCAAGGTGTTTGAGATTTTCGAGTCGTACAAGACTTCCATCGACATGATTGCCACTTCAGAAGTAGGTGTGAGCGTGTCTATCGACAATGCCACCCATCTTGAAGCCATCGTGAACGAGCTGAAGAAGTTCGGTCATGTGCATGTGGACAAGGATATGTGCATCATCTGCGTGGTGGGTGACCTCGAAGCAGAGAATGTTGGTTTCGAAAGCAAGGCTACAGAGGCACTCAAGGAGATTCCTGTACGCATGATTTCATACGGTGGTTCTAACCACAACATTTCCTTCCTCATCTCAGCAAGCGATAAGAAGAAGGCATTGCAATCACTCTCCGACCACCTGTTTAACAACTAAATAATATGGGCATAGACATGAATGTGGAAAGGTTTGCGGGCATCCGCACACCTTTCTACTATTACGACACAAACATTCTGCGTCAGACACTTGACGCCATCAATACAGAAATCAAGAAGCACGACAACTATTTCGTTCACTATGCCGTGAAAGCCAATGCCAACCTCAAGGTGCTCCAAGTCATCAATGAGGCAGGATTGGGCATTGACTGCGTATCGGGTGGCGAGATAGAACAGGTGTTGAAGGCAGGTTTCCCAGCCAACAAGATTGTCTTTGCTGGTGTAGGAAAAAGCGATTGGGAGATTGAGTTGGGTTTGGATAAGGACATCTTCTGCTTCAATGTGGAGAGCATCCCAGAATTGGAAGTCATCAACGAGATTGCCACTCGCAAAGGTAAAGTGGCAACGGTATGTTTCCGCATCAATCCCAACGTGGGCGCCCATACGCATGCTAACATCACCACTGGTTTGGCAGAAAACAAGTTCGGCATCGACATGCAGGACATGGAGAAAGTCATCAGTTTGGCACAATCGATGAAGAACGTGCAGTTCAAAGGACTCCACTTCCACATCGGTTCGCAGATTTTGGAAATGGATGACTTCATCGCCCTCGCCCACCGCATCAACGACTTGCAAGACCGTCTGGAAGCACAGGGCATCCATTTAGAAATCATCAATGTTGGTGGTGGTCTTGGCGTTGACTACAAAGATCCTCAGAACAATCCCATCCCCAACTTCAAGGACTACTTCGCTGTGTATGAGCAGCATCTGAAGGTGCGTCCCGGACAAACCGTTCACTTCGAGTTGGGACGTGCCGTTGTAGCACAATGCGGTGCCCTCATCACCAAGGTGCTCTACGTGAAGGAGAATGCCATCAAGAAGTTCGCCATCGTCGATGCAGGTTTCACGGAACTCATCCGCCCTGCCCTCTACGATGCCCACCACAAAATCATCAACCTCAACAGCAAGGAGGCAGATGGGAAGTATGATGTGGTAGGTCCCATCTGCGAGTCTTCCGACACCTTCGACAAAGACATCCTGCTGCCCAAGACTCATCGCGGCGACCTTCTCGCCCTCCTCTCAGCAGGAGCATACGGTGAAATCATGGCATCGGGTTACAACTGCCGACGGCTGCCAGAAGGATACACCAGCGAGGAACTGAAATAACGGGGTCACAACCCTAAAAAACAATAGAACACGAGAGAGCATGTCTGATTGCAAGGCATGCTCTCTCGTGACATTTAGTAACACAAAAGCGTATTTTTACTTTCAAATATAAAAAAATTATGGAAAAACAATGTTAAAAAGAAAATTATTCCGTACCTTTGCACAAACAAAATGAAATGCTATTATGTGTGGAATTGTAGGTTATTTAGGCAAACGTAGTGCCTACCCTGTTTTGATTAAGGGACTTAAGCGTTTGGAATACAGAGGTTATGACAGTGCAGGAGTTGCTCTCCTAACTGAAAACGGAGATTTAAGGGTTTACAAGACCAAGGGAAAAGTGGCAGACTTGGAGGCTTATGCGTCAGACAAGGACACGACAGGAACAGTTGGTATTGCCCACACACGTTGGGCGACTCACGGAGAACCCAATTCTACCAACGCACACCCACACATTTCATTTACGGGCAATCTTGCCATCATCCATAATGGTATCATTGAGAACTATGCCGTGCTGAAAAAGCAATTGCAGGAACACGGCATTGAGTTCAAGAGCAACACCGACACGGAAGTGCTGGTGCAACTTATAGAATATGTACGCACGAAGAAGAACGTGGATTTGCTCACGGCTGTGCGCATCGCGCTGCGTTCAGTGATTGGTGCATACGCCATCGCCATTCTTGACAAGGACGATCCCGACCAAATCATTGCAGCCCGCAAGAGCAGCCCTCTGGTGGTGGGTATCGGTGAGGAAGAGTTCTTCCTGGGTTCTGATGCCAGCCCTATCATTGAATACACAGATAAGGTCATCTATCTTGACGACAAGGACATTGCCGTGATTCGTCGCGGTAAAGAAGTGGAAGTGGTTGATTTCAACAACGAGAAGATGGAACATGAGGTGACGAAAGTTGACCTCAATTTGGCACAGATAGAGAAAGGCGGTTTCCCCCACTTCATGCTGAAGGAAATTTTTGAACAGCCCGATTGTCTGAAAGACTGCATGCGAGGACGTGTGAATGTGGAGGCAAACAACGTGGTGCTTTCAGCCATCATCGACAACAGAAAGCACCTCATCAACCCACGCCGCATCATCATCGTGGCTTGCGGAACCTCTTGGCACGCAGGATTGATTGGCAAGCAACTGATTGAAGACTTCTGCCAGATTCCTGTCGAGGTGGAATACGCCAGTGAGTTCCGTTACAGCAAACCGGTTATCAACGAACAGGATGTGGTGATTGCCATCAGTCAGTCTGGAGAAACAGCCGACACATTGGCCGCCATTGAACTGGCAAAGAGCAAGGGAGCATTCATCTATGGTATCTGTAACGCCATCGGTTCCAGCATTCCACGTGCCACCCATACAGGTTCTTACATTCACGTAGGACCAGAAATCGGTGTGGCTTCCACAAAAGCTTTCACAGGTCAGGTGACCGTGCTCACGATGCTGGCTTTGGCATTGGGCAAGGAGAGAGGAACAATTGACAACATACGATATTCCAATGTGCTGAAAGCGCTGAATGACATTCCCGAAAAGATGGAACAGCTGCTCCAACAAGGCGATGCCATCAAGGACATCAGCCGCATCTTCACCTATGCGCACAACTTCCTCTATCTGGGACGTGGCTACAACTACCCAGTGGCGTTGGAAGGCGCGCTGAAGTTGAAGGAGATCTCTTACATTCATGCAGAAGGTTATCCTGCCGCAGAGATGAAGCACGGTCCTATTGCTTTGATTGATGATGAAATGCCTGTGGTGGTGGTTGCCACAAAGAATGTGCTCTACGAAAAGGTGGTCAGCAACATTCAGGAAATCAAGGCAAGAAAGGCACGTGTCATCGCCATTGTGAGTGAAGGCGACGAAACCATCCGCAAGATGGCTGACGCGGTGATTGAGCTGCCTCACACAGAGGAATGTCTCGAACCACTCTTGGCTTCCATCCCGTTGCAAATGCTTGCATACTACATCGCTGTAGCGAAAGGCAAGGATGTGGATCAGCCACGAAACTTGGCAAAATCAGTAACAGTGGAATAAAAAACAAACACATAAATGAGAAACGTTACACTTCTATTAGAAGACGGCACAGCTTTCCACGGGCAATCTTTCGGTTATGAAAAACCTGTGGCTGGCGAGGTCGTCTTCAATACTGCTATGATGGGCTATCCTGAGAGTTTGACAGACCCATCGTATGCTGGTCAGATGATGGTGCTCACCTACCCTCTTGTCGGCAACTATGGCGTGCCTCCTTTCAGCATTGAGCAGAACGGTATCGCCACGTTCATGGAAAGTGAGAAAATCCATGCCGAGGCCATCATTGTGAGCGACTACAGCACTGCATATTCGCATTGGAACGCAAAAGAAAGTCTTGCTGACTGGCTGAAACGTGAACAGGTGCCAGGCATCACAGGAATTGACACGCGTCACCTCACGAAAGTATTGCGTGAGCATGGTGTGATGATGGGCAAGATTCTTTTCGACGACGAGCCAGACAACATTCCCTCTGCACAATATGAGGGAGTGAATTATATTGCAAAGGTTTCATGCAAGGAGGTCATCCGCTATGGTGAAGGACAGGGCAAAAAGGTTGTGCTTGTGGATTGCGGTGTGAAAAACAACATCATCCGCTGTCTGCTCAAGCGTGGGGTTGAAGTGATTCGTGTTCCATGGGACTACGATTTCAACGAGCTTGAATTTGACGGACTTTTCCTTGCCAATGGTCCTGGCGACCCCGACACAGCAATAGATGCAGTGAAAAACATCAAGAAGTTCCTTGATGCAGAAAAGGAGAAAGGGAAAGTGCGCCCCTGCATGGGTATCTGCATGGGTAACCAACTGCTGGCAAAGGCTGCTGGTGCCACAATATACAAATTGAAATACGGTCATCGTTCGCACAACCAACCCGTACAGCAGGTGGGCACGAAACGGTGCTTCATCACCTCGCAGAATCATGGATACGCTGTGGACAGCAAAACCCTTCCATCTGATTGGGAACCGCTTTTCGTCAACATGAACGATGGCTCCAACGAGGGTATCCGTCACACGAAACACCCTTGGTTCTCCGCTCAATTCCACCCCGAAGCAGCAAGTGGACCTGTCGATACTGAATTCCTTTTTGATGATTTCGTAAAACTCCTTTAAGACTCAAAGACGATGTTGGATTCAAATATTAAGAAAGTTCTTCTCTTAGGCTCTGGAGCCTTAAAGATTGGTGAAGCTGGCGAGTTTGACTATTCAGGCAGCCAGGCTTTGAAAGCATTGAAGGAAGAGGGCATCGAAACGGTGCTCATCAATCCCAATATTGCCACGGTGCAGACTTCCGAGGGTGTTGCCGACAAGATTTATTTCTTGCCCGTGACACCGTTTTTTGTAGAAAAGGTCATCCAGAAGGAAAAGCCGCAAGGCATCCTCTTGGCATTTGGTGGACAGACTGCACTGAACTGCGGTGTGGCTCTCTATCAACAAAAGATTCTGGAGAAATATAACGTAAAGGTGCTTGGCACGCCCGTTCAGGCAATCATTGACACAGAAGACCGCGAACTCTTCGTGAAGAAACTGGACGAGATTGACGTGAAAACCATCAAGAGCCACGCCTGTGAAACGATTGAAGAAGCAAGGAAAGCAGCTGCCGACCTTGGCTATCCCGTCATCATCCGCGCTGCTTATGCACTCGGAGGTCTGGGTTCCGGTTTCTGCGACAATGAGGAGGAACTGAACAAGTTGGCAGAGAAGGCCTTCTCCTTCTCTCCTCAGGTGTTGGTGGAGAAATCGCTGAAGGGTTGGAAGGAAATTGAATATGAAGTGGTGCGTGACCGTTTCGACAACTGCATCACCGTCTGCAACATGGAGAACTTTGACCCACTGGGCATCCATACAGGTGAGAGCATCGTGATTGCTCCTTCGCAGACACTCACCAACAGCGAATACCACAAACTCCGCGCCCTCGCCATCAAGATAATCCGTCACATCGGCATCGTAGGCGAGTGTAACGTGCAGTATGCGTTCGACCCTGAAAGCGAGGACTATCGTGTGATTGAGGTGAATGCTCGTCTGTCACGTTCTTCAGCTTTGGCTTCGAAAGCAACAGGTTATCCATTGGCATTCGTTGCTGCCAAACTCGGTCTCGGTTATGGACTCTTCGATTTGAAGAACTCTGTCACCAAGACCACGTCTGCATTCTTCGAGCCTGCGCTTGACTATGTGGTGTGCAAGATTCCTCGCTGGGACCTCGGTAAGTTCCGTGGCGTTGACCGCGAATTAGGCTCATCCATGAAATCGGTGGGTGAAGTGATGGCGATTGGACGCACTTTTGAAGAAGCCATCCAGAAAGGTCTCCGCATGATTGGACAAGGTCTTCATGGCTTTGTGGGCAATCACGAATTGGAGATTGAAGATGTGGATGCTGCACTCAAAGCACCCACCGACAAACGCGTTTTGGTGGTGGAGAAGGCGCTGCATAGCGGTTACACAGTGGATCAGATTCATGACCTTACAAAGATTGACACATGGTTCCTTTATAAATTGCAGAACATTCTCAACACCTACGTCGAACTGCAAGAGAAAGGGGCTATTCAGAACGTGGATGTAGAACTGATGCGTCGTGCCAAGGTGCAGGGATTTACTGATTTCCAAATCTCCCGCGCTGTAGGTCTTGAAACAATGATTGACCCCGAAATTGCCACAAAATTGGTGCGTGAACTCCGTAAGCAAATGGGCATTCTTCCTGTAGTGAAGCAGATTGACACACTGGCTGCTGAGTATCCCGCACAGACCAATTATCTATATCTCACCTATAGTGGTGTGGCGCATGACATCACTTACGAGAATGACCGCAACTCCATCATCGTTCTTGGAAGCGGTGCCTATAGAATTGGTTCAAGTGTAGAGTTTGACTGGTGTGGCGTTCAAGCACTTAATACAATTAGAAAGAATGGATTCCGTTCTGTGATGATTAACTACAATCCGGAAACGGTGTCCACAGATTACGATATGTGTGACCGTCTCTACTTCGATGAACTGACCTTCGAACGTGTCATGGACATCATCGAATTGGAGAACCCACATGGCGTGATTGTTTCAACGGGTGGACAGATTCCGAACAACCTTGCCATGCGTCTTGACAGTGAACGTGTGCCCATCCTCGGCACTTCTGCCAAGAGCATCGACAACGCAGAAGACCGCGACAAGTTCTCTGCCATGTGTGACCGCATCGGAGTGGATCAGCCAGCATGGGCGGCACTTACCTCGATGGATGACATCAACCAGTTCATCGAGAAAGTAGGATTCCCCGTCTTGGTGCGTCCTTCCTATGTGCTCAGCGGTGCTGCCATGAATGTCTGCTCCAACCAAGATGAATTGGAGCGTTTCCTCCAGTTGGCTGCCAACATCAGCAAGAAGCACCCTGTGGTGGTGAGCAAGTTCCATGAGCACAACAAGGAGATTGAGATGGATGCTGTGGCAAAAGATGGTGAAATCATTGCTTACGCCATCAGCGAGCACATCGAATTTGCCGGTGTTCATTCTGGAGATGCCACGATTCAGTTCCCTCCACAGAAAATCTACGTGGAGACCGTGCGTCAAATCAAGAAGGTGTCGAAAAAGATTGCCAAGGAGTTGAACATCTCTGGACCTTTCAACATCCAGTTCCTTGCCGAACAGAACCACTTGCGCGTCATTGAGTGTAATCTCCGCGCTTCACGTTCGTTCCCATTTGTCAGCAAGGTGCTGAAGCTCAACCTCATTGAATTGGCGACAAAGATTATGCTGGGCTTGCCCTTTGAACGTCCAGAAAAGAATCTCTTCGACCTCGACTACGTGGGCATCAAGGCTTCGCAGTTCTCGTTCAACCGCTTGCAGAAGGCTGACCCAGTGCTCGGTGTCGATATGGCATCAACCGGCGAGGTGGGATGTATTGGTGACGACACCGCCTCTGCCCTGCTCTGCGCTATGCTCTCCGTCGGTCATCGCATTCCAAAGAAAGGAGTTCTTCTCTCGACAGGTCCTGGTAAGCAGAAAGCAGATATGCTCCGTGCAGCCCAGCAGCTTATTGAGCACGGCTACCAACTCTATGCAACAGGTGGCACATCCCGCTATCTGGAAGAGAACGGCATCAAGAACACGCTCGTCCACTGGCCCAGCGAAGAAGGCGTGCAACCGCAAGCACTTGATTTGCTTCACAGCCACGAGATTGACATGGTGGTGAATGTGCCTAAGAACCTCTCTGTGGGCGAACTCACCAATGGCTACAAGATTCGTCGTGCAGCCATCGACCTCAACATTCCCCTCATCACCAACTCCCGTCTTGCCTCCGCTTTCATCAACGCCTTCTGCACGAAGAGCCTCGACGACATCGAAATCAAGGCATGGAGCGAGTTCTGATGAGAAAGAGCACTCTCGCAAATTAAGAACATTCTCCTATAAAAACAAGCGGCATACCCGTTGTGGTGTGTCGCTTGCTTTGTTTTTACCATTATGCATAGAGCATCTTAGGTTAGTGGAAAGCGCCCAAATACAGAAAATGGCACAAATTCACTGTAAAGCTATAATCTGCTCGGTGGTCAGTTTGCCAGAGTCAATATAAGACTGTTTGATGGCATAGAGTTTCTGCTGTAAGTCTTCGGTCATCGAGTAATCCCACAACTTAGCTTCTTCATTTGTCACGAGTTTGCCACCATTGTTGTGGCTGTTGTCAACACAGTAGAACTTCATATCGGGATAATGCTCTTCGATGTACTCCACCCTGCCATCGAACTGTGGGAATACCGAGAAATATGCCTCACAAGTCACGGCACGGTTCGAATGAATCAGTCGCTCCATGCAGTTGGTATAGCCAGTCTCAGCATCGTTATATACATAAAGGAGTTGAGGCTCAAATCCCCTCTTGCCACTTTTGACCACCATCTCGTCAAAGTATTTCACATTGTTGTAAGCACCTTCGGAGATTACACCTGCCTCATCGGCTAACTTCTTCAGTTCCGGATTGTTGTTAATGCTTGTCGTCTTGCCGCATCCGTACATACCCATCGTGAAGAGAATAGTCTTCTTGTTAGCTTCAGCGGCACGGTCCATCAGCCGGATGAATACCACACTGTCTATCACCCAGCCAGCCTCCCTATAGTCGAGCACATTCAGGCGTGTGTAGCCGATGCACTTCAGCAGGTCTCTTGTCATATCGGGATCCAGTAGATTCCCACATTCGGCCATATATACGTTCACCAGCGAGTCAAGATGTTCCTTTGTCCACGCCACGGCAGCTTCGCCTTTAAGAATGACTGGCTGTGGTTTGGGTTGTGGAATTTCAAGGTCATCCTTGCTACACGACGTCAGGACTGTCGAGCTGCCTATCGTCAGGATGGCAGCCAATATCCATAAACTCCGTTTCACCATATTCTTCATAACGTTATTCTCAAACCTAAATAATCTGGGGCAAAGATAGTTATTTTTACACAACCTCCCAAATCTCTTGCTCGAAAACTGTGGACTCAGACGGGAGAACAGAACAAAGAACCGTCCCCTGATCCGCTTTAGCGCAGCGCTAAACATACCCTTTGAGGATAGCCCTTACACAGACTTGAGAATGCCCCTTAAGCAGAAGTGAGAATAGCCCTTAAGCACGAGTGAGTATAGCCTTGACACAGAAGCGAGAATATTAGTGACATCGAGCTGAGTATATTAGTGACGTTTGATGTTGTATACGAGTGACATTGAAGTGTGTATACGAGTGACGCTTATCCTACATAACTTACGACTTCTTTTGAACGGATTTGACAATTTGTGTTTCCCCATCAAGCAGATAGAAGGAGAACAGATGTTCGTTCAAGGCTTCGATTTTGCTATAGATAGGCTCTGTCAGGCGATTGCCGTCTTTGTCCATCAAGCCGCACCTGTCACCATTGGCATTGGTGTAATACACATAATAATCCATCTTCATCTCCACGTCCTGCACTTTCCAATTGCCATCTGCACCCTTCTCCTTCAACTGCACATTACAATTCAGCGGTTCCACCTTGACAATAAGGTCTTTCTGAAGGATTTCTCCCTTATTGCTCAGCAACGATTTCGAGTTAGATGTCGAGGCAATGATTCCAGAATCAGTCAACTTCACCTCCTCATATACTGGCTTCACAATCCATTCTCCTTTTCTGTCAATGACACCAAGCTGTCCGTTGCCGTTGGCAATCACACACATGCCATTGGAAAACGCGATGTCAGGATGGTCATTCGTTCTCAGCATGAATTTGTGTGGGATGACCAACTTGCCCTTCATGTTTACAAAGCCAATCTTGCCATCCTTCTCCACTGCAGCAAGCCCTTCTGAAAAGAACCACACATGCGTGTATACAGCATCCACCAGCACTTTATCAGTGTTCTGATTGTAGAAGCCACGCTTTTCATCCTTCTCGAAGATTCCTATTGAATCCAGTCCCTGCTTCACCACTCTATCCACTTTCATCCCAGCCACCGTCTCCTTTTCCTGCATGACATCATTTATTGCTCTTCCTACATTTGTATAACGAACCGTATTGTTTACTTCAGCTCGATCATCACAACCCACTATTAGGTTTGCGATAACAAAGGCTATGAACAATCCAGCCACAAATGAACACACCAGATATAACTTCATGTTCTTCCCTGTTGATTTCTGAGCACAAACCCTCTCTTCTTTGTCATTTTGTTCCATAATTTCTCGTTTTTTTGTTGTTTGTTACTATATTCTCCATTTCTCTAGAAGCCCATAGATTCCATCATTGCGTCGTACATCAAAGGATCGGTCGGCATATCCCCATACATACCATCAGTGAGAGCATCCCAGGAATCTTCTTCTGTCCATTCATACCCACCACCTGCGTATGAATTATTCTCATAATCGTCATACTCTTCGTAAGAGTCATCATAAAAATCTTGTGCCATAATTTTTGATTGTTTTTAGATTGTCAATACTATATGTCTATTTTGTTGTCAAACTTTGTTCAGTCTTTGTCATCAAATTCTTCTTCAAACTCAACTGGTGTTCTACTATCAATTCGTAATCGCATTTGTTTTCACCCATCTTGATGGTCAGCACAAACAGCTCCAAGAATGTGAGGAAACAGAACAAGATGATATAGAATGCTAATGAAATCCAACTTTGGGAAACAACTTTCAGTGTAGCCTCCAATTCTTCAATGAAACCCGGTGCTCGTTGACTGACCTCTTCGGTTGTCTTTTGAGCTATATCTTTCTTGTCTTGACGCAATTGCTCCAATTGATTAGAATAAATCTGAATCTGATCATTATTCGCTTTTAGCTGCTCAGCCAAAGGATTCGCCATTGTCACCGTATTCACAGACTGCACCTTTACTTTCTTTGGTCTGCCATTCTCATCCACACCAACCACCTGCTCCTGAGTGTTCACATTTGTTCCCTGAATCGTTGGACGTTTCTGTAGTTCTTCGCCCAACACAATCGTGGCCTTGCTGAGTGAGTCCATTTCATGCGTGATGCGTTGAATATCACTATCATAAATAGAAAGCCTCTTTGTGATGGTTACCTTTATGATGTCTTCCCTGTGTTCCTGAATAGCTTGCTGAATATCATTGCGGAAGATAATCTGATCGAAGATACAAGAACCCAATATGGCCATACATAAAGCCAACAGCACTCTCATGAAACTCATCATCCTTGCCTTGCCCACTGTCAGGATAATAACCCTTTCCACACATAACACAATGAACATGAAAGCCAGCGCCACGCATATTTTCAGCAAACATGATTCGATATTGATGTATCTGTCTGCAAAACAGTATCCAATTGTTCCCCACAACACCATCATGATACAGATGGCTGACAACAGTTTCCGAAACTGGCGATAACTTGCCTCTCCACACTCTTTCAGTATATTCTTGTTCCATCCGATGAGGAAACAGCCGATATTTGATAACGTCTTCATATTCCTTAAGTTTTTATTCGTTATTGATAAACTTCAAAGTTATAGCGGAAATCCCTTTCAAAAATCCTCTGCGATACGACTCAATCATCGTCATCATTTTGGGGTCGTTGGCATCCAATAGTCTTTCCATTTCTGCTATTTCTGCCAGATGTTCTTCGTAGGTTTCCTTACGGGCCTGCAGCAAGGATGCACTTGACATAGCGTATGATTCCTGAGCATTTCTCATCTGCACCTCAATTTCACGTATATCACTCTTGTAACGTAAAGAGATTCTTTTGAAGAGCATCTTCAAGTCGTTGCGGATGATACCCTCTTTTGCCTCACGATACTGCAAGTCTGAATTGACAAGTGCATCTTGGTATCCCTCATCTTCAAAATCCTTATGGATAAAGTTGAAGATGACATCAATAGGCATGCCTGTTCCCCATTTGATGGTGATGATTTTCTGTTTGTTCTCCGATGGTTCTTCCTTTTGTGTGGAATCCATTTTCTCCTCTTTCTGCTCAGAAAGTTCTTGGGGCACATCAACAGGAATCATTCGTTTTTCTTCTTTGGGTTTAAAACCGAACCAATTGTGTATTTTCATGGTCATATTGAATTTTTGTTTCCACCAAAAACTACTATAACATCAGCCTCCGTGGCGGTATCGAAAGCTGATGTCTTATACTTAATGCCTGTCACCAAAGTTGCATTGAGTCCCTAATGGCATCGTATTCAGCCTGACATGCCAACTCCTCAACGTACATCGCATCTACCATAGCATCGTATTCAGCTTGACACGCAAGTTCTTCTGCATACATGGTGTCCATAAGAGCATCATACTCTGCTTGACATGCCAACTCCTCTGCACACATGGCATCCATAAGAGCATCGTGCTCTGCCTGATAAGCAATATCATCTATCATGAGAACAGCCTTTGAAAAGTTATTAACTCGAGCCTGAGCTCCTACAGTTGTTTCGTTCATCTGAGTATTCATAGTATTATCAGATTTAGTTCCCACCACTAATGTTTTGCAGCGTCAACTTCGAGGTGGTTTCGAAGATTGACGCTGCAAAGTTACGGTGCTTTTTTAATGCTTGCAAGAAAAATGAGGTGATGAATGGTTCCGTTCTACTTGGAACCGTTTTTATCTAACAACCCTCTTGGCCATAAATGGAAAGTTAACATCTTTGTTTGAGTTGGGTGTTGATCTTATCACCTTAACAGTCCTCCCTACTAATTCCATTTTCTCTACGATATTTGCTTCTATACAAAATTTTTCACCAATATGGTAAAATTCCGCAACCCCGTCTATCGGTTCCACAACTCCTTTGGGATAATTAATCTTTTTACATTTTTGAGAGTTCGCGATTTTATCATGATTCTCCTTTATGTATTCATTCATCCAAATTATGATTTCACACACTTGGAAAGTGAGACTATAAACTACATAATGAGACTTTCCCACATCATGCCTAAAATAATCATCCAGCTTTTGGCTATCCCTTTCTGAAAGCTTGGAGAAATGAGATTTTGTATTCCCCAAATATAGAATCATAGACAGCATATCTCCTATATGTTTTGGGACAACACTGTCACCAGAATCTCCAAAACGAACTTCAGAAACTTCACAGTCATTTCCAATCAAATATCTATAACATTGGTCTATATTAACTTTCCCTTTGGGGAAGCACTCGTCTGGAATTATCTGATACTTATTTGCCTCAGTAAAAACGCACTCTAAGATTTGTCTAAGCTGATTGTAATATAAAAGAGGGTTAAATCTCGAATTCTCTTTCGGATAATGAATAGTTTCTAAAATATCTAATAGTATTTCGCTGGCATCTTTGTCGATAGAACTCAAATAATCAAGTACCTTGTGATAAAACACCCTTGTTTGCCATCTGCTATTATTTTTTGTGTCATCTTTTATTTGTTTTAGCAGTCTCTCAACGTCATCTAAACTATATTTATAAAACACTCTGTCTTTTCCAACAGAATAAGCAAATTCCTCATCACCCACTAAATCCCCTTGGGCAGTCAATATATAATATGGTACGAATTTCTTATAGGCTAATCTTTCAATCTTTTTAATGGCCTCATGCATACCATATGTAGTGGTTGCAACACCTCTTTTATCATGCCAGCCTTTAGCATCTAATATGACTGCATGAAATTGTTCCAAATTCTGTTCTAAATGTGATATACCGTCAATTGGTAATTCAAAAGGTGTTATATGGATTCCATGACGTTTCTCACATCTATTAATGAAAGATGAAGCAAAACCTTTCTGCTCCATACATTGATCGTCTATCCAAATCACATTATATCCCATAGTTATATCATTATATTGGTAAACAAATTCGAACCACAGTCCAGCCATCTTCCATAAAGATATTATAGTCGCCACCATAGTGTTCAACACATTTCTTCACATAGCTTCCACCTATACCTGTTCCCCCTGTCGAACCAGCTTTCTCGCCTTTAATGCCGTAACGCATCTTATCCATTCCATCTGGTAACGGATTCCCATTATTGCGGAAATCGATTTGGAACATTTTGGTCTCCGTGTTTATTGACAATTTAACATCTACTTCATAATCACCACGTTTATGGTCAGTAAAGCCATGCTTTCTTGCATTGTCAAGAATGTTGTTGACCAGCCTCTGAATATCATTAGGAGCAACATACAATGAAGGAATTGTACTGAGATACTTACCCCAGAACCCATCTATAACATAAGGTTCATCATCAACAATCTGCTTCTCATCTACAAAATAAGGTTCATCATCATGTGTTTGAGATTCCTCGAACACATAAGCATCATCGTTACTCAGAGTGTCACCAACCACATAAGAATTGTCATCATGTGCTTGATTTTCCTCGAACCCATAAGCGCTATCGTCAACATTCGAGGTTTCATCTGCCACGAATGATTCGTCATCAGATGTTTGAGTCTCATCAAACACATAAGCATCATCCTCCAAAAGAGAATCTTCAATTTCTTGTTGGATACGGGCATCCTCTTCCTGTTGTTCAAGCAGGTAGTCATCAATCTCCTGTTGGATACGGGCATCTTCTTCCTGTTGTTCGTCAAATAGAAAATCATCCAACTCATCCTTTTTTTGACAATTATAATCGATTATAGATTTCATGTCACACTCATATTTTATCACAAACCCTTCTGTCTTATGTCGCTCTTCCAAGTGAGACAGGAATTCATGCAAATCAAAACTTTCTGGTTCTCCAAACTCTTCTTCCTTGCTCAAATTATCCAAAAGTGTTGACAATTCGTCAATTGATGCTTTAAAGTTATCAAGGAGCCCCTCTATCTGTTGACAGAAATCCTTTTCTTTATCCCTATTCTCCATATAATAACGCATCAAATCCTCTATATTTATCAACTCAAAAACATACTGCCCCATATCATGTTTGCGCATTCTGACCTCGTTAATGTACTCCGTCTTCATGCTTTCGAACTTTTCTTTTTGAGCCTTGTACGCCTCCCGTTCTACCTCAAGACGCCTTACTTCATCCAAAACAACACGCTTACTTGTAGGAACAAGAATGTCACAAAGATGGCGCTTCAAGCCAAACTCTTTATAAGCTTGTATTTGCCTATACACAATAGGCATCTGAAGTATAGCTACCAGAGACATAGCATCAACTTCCTCATTCGGAACAAACACCGCAATCCCAGAATCAATAGCAATGGGATTTCCTGTCTTCCGAATCAATGCTACACGAATTCCTTGGTTTGGAACATACTTATACAACACAGCATCTTGATTCCCATCCAGAAACCAAGAATTTCTATATTCTGAAATTCGAAACTCTTCTGAAGTAATAACACTATTCTCAACTCCCAGCATGAATTTGCTCAATTTTTTATCTCCCCAATGCCAATCTTTGGGATTGTTTGGACAGTTTGCCTTTTCAATCATAGACATATCCGACACCTCTGAGAATAAAGGCGTCAAGTTACAATCTTTTATCCATGGAGTCTGTTCTGGTAGATTATATTGAACATCGTGTATCAAAGTAGATTCAATAGAACAAAGTGTTGATAGAGGAACAGGTTGTTCTTCCGCTAAAGGCCTTTCGATTGTATATATATGTGGCACCAATATGTCTGGCGAAATATCTTCTAAAGGAACTTTCACAACTTTCCTTAATCCTGTATTAGGATCCCTCCCATCGTTCTGTAAAATGGCATTGAATTTGATCTGATTAAAAGCCTGCGAATAACATAGTGTATCCAAGTGGTCACTTGCAATCCGAGCATCAATGAGGGTAACATCTTCACCAATACGTTCTTTATCTACGATTATTAGACACCACTGATCGTGATACAGATTAGTATTCATCACTGATGGCAGCTGGATAATTTCAGCAATAGATCCATCTTTGACCAATTGTTCCCTAAACAAAGTTTCTGATGTTGGTTGACTACTCAACAAATCACGTGGGCACAACAAAACCATCTTTCCATCCTCTTTAAGATGATTATATGCTTCATGGATTCTCATCAGTACTTTATCAACATAGTCATTGCCATTGGATAGATACGGAACCAGAAGGGATGTTATAAGAACATCATAACCCAAAGGCTCGCCTCCCATGATTTGAGCATTCACGTTATTTGCATACATTGCAATACGAGCCCATACCCATGCCTTCATCCAAGACAACATCCTTTGGTGGAATACCGTATCCCTATCACGAATACCATCGGCCAACTTCAGCGCGTGTCCATATAAATCACAATCATCACCCCAAAGAACCGTGTTACTCTTAAACAGTGTTGCAAGTTGTCCAAACCAAGCAAATGGGTTATAGATGACTGCATTATCGGGAATATTCACGCGACTTTTAATGAGCTCCAGCACTTCTTCTGGAATAAGAAAGGTCTCCTTGCCTTCTGAGTTATCGCCATACCTTGTGCTCCAAACATTATCTGGAGTCTGAATGATGTAATTCACCAACTCCTTAAAATGCTCTTTCAAGAAATCTTCCTCTTCTTGAGTGAAAATGCTTGTATCATAAGCTTCTGGCAAAAGTTGCTGTAGAATATCTTTTTCTGCTTTATCCCCAGCAACGACAGAATAGAAATGTCCTAACAACTGTTCGTTGACACACAAAATCTTCATCCATTCCCACTGTGCATCATTTGGCGTTTGTGTTTGATCAACACCAAATTCATACCAATCTTCATACTCCATCTGGGCATCTTTAGATGCATCACTTTCTCTCACCTTTGTACGATAGAAATCTACAAGGTTCATCACTCTCTGGATATCTGCATTCTGTGTCTTCTGCATAGTTTCTTGTGTTTTTGTTGGTTAATACTCTAATTCACGCACTTGTTTCCCAAATGCGCTGCAAAGGTACAACCGATTTCTGATTACTGCAAGCGTTTCGGCCTCACGAACGGTTCCGTTCTGTATGGAACCGTTTATTAAGAATGAGAGAAAAGGTGTCGCTTTCTTGAACATAATCACTGTAGGTCTATCGTATCAACTTTAATTTTGCAAAGGTAAACATTTTTTACAAAAAACGAGGTCAAACTTGTATCGGAACTCCTTTAATTTGTGTATCTTTGTACCAGTTTTATTGCTTATCGAAGCGAGCTATAAGCCATAATCAATAAACGAGGTGAGTAATAGTGCTCACTCCAATCTAAACAAATAAAACAAAGGAGAATTAATTATGACTGATGTAGAGAAAAAAATATATGTTGAAAGCCTGAAAAGGCAAATTCGCAACCAGTATCCGCAAGATGTTGCAGATGAGCAGTGCAGGAAGTTGGATGAAGCAAAGAAGAAAGCAGATGTTGTGGAACAGTTGTATAATGCGATTCAGAAAACATTATAATGTAAAGGTTTCTCTGCTTTTTTTGAAAATCATTAAAAATTGACACCAAAAAGGATTATTTTCAAAAAAATAACATACCTTTGCATCAAAATCATCAATGATGGCAACGATACATATCAAGAATGTGGGTCCAATAAAGGACACGGGCAAGATTACATTAAACCAGCTTATGCTGGTTATAGGCAAGCAGAGTTCAGGTAAGAGTACCTTCATGAAGGTGCTGTGCCATTGCCGTTGGGTGGAGAAAGCCCTCATGGTTGATGATGAAAGTATCGCTACAGATTATGGCAAGGATAAGAAGTTCCTTGAGAGTCTGATGACATTCCACCGGTTCAATCCTGATTTCTTTTCATCGGGTAGTTATATCAAATATGACGGTGAATACATCACGATAGAACAGGATGGCGATGAATCTGATGCCATGATTACTCGCAAGAGAGAGTTTGAGGACAAGAGGTATAACACAAAACTTTGTTTCATCCCCTCTGAACGCAACCTGATTTCTGCTGTTAAGAACCTTGACAGGACTTATAAGGCATCAGAACTGGATATTCTATTTAACTATCTGTTAGAGTGGGACGAGGTGAAGGACTTCTATGGAACAAAGAATCCTTTGTGTCTATCTGTAGCCCGTAACATCCAGTATCTAAACGATGGTGGCGCAGATTTTATCTATCTGAGTCAGAAAGAGAAGAAACTACCTGTATTCTATGCTTCAAGTGGTGTGCAGTCTGCTATGCCTATTGAGGTGATGGTTGACAGATATAGTTCTTTTGTTGGAGAGAAAGCTGGTCTTAGCAAACATAATTGGAAACAGATTTCAAATGAGACAAATAAGTCCAACTATCAGTCGGTTCAATTCTTTATTGAGGAGCCAGAACAAAACCTGTATCCAATGTCACAGAAAGACTTGATTATCAATATTATTAAGCATTTGGTGGCTGCTAATAAAAAAGGATGTTGCAATAGTAGTGTAGTGTTAACCACGCATAGCCCCTACACCTTATCTGTACTCAATGAACTGATGGCTGAAGCGAATTTGTATGTCAAGCACACAAATAAATACATTGAGGGTGTAGATGACTTCGTGAACTACGAATGTTTCATGTCGCCACAATACTACTCTGCATATTACATCAATGATTATGGGACATTTGGAAATCTGATTGACTCAGAATTACCAATGATTAGTGGTCTTGAATTGGACGGAGTATCTGACTGGGTAGAAGATCGGATTTCGAAAGTTAACGGATTTATCTATGGCTGATAATACATATTCTTTTCTAAAAGAATCTGGTTACGAGTCATCATTGGAATTATTAGTTCGAAAGATACTCGCTACCACTGAGCACGGGAAGCGTTATCATCTCAATATAAATGGAGACAAACGATCATCAGCGTTTCAGATAGACGGATATATCACCTCTGATGGTAAACGTTGTGACAAACTGGTACTTGTGGAAAAAGAATCAGAAGATTGGGCTGAAATATTCGTTGAGTTGAAGGGCGTTGATGTGGCAAGTGCCATCGATCAATTAAGGGCAAGTATAGAGAATCCTATTTTCAAGCATATAACCAACAAAGAACTGCGGGCTAGAATTGTTGCACAATCATTTCCCTCCAACAAATCAAACCCAATTATGGAAAAGGCAAAGATTGAGTTTCGTCAGAGATTCCACTGCGATCTACGAGGTATGAAGAATGGTCAACAAGACTCAATATAGGTAATATTGTTCCATCTGCTTCATAATAATCTCCTTTATTTGTTTTCTCAATGACAATGGCTGCATGACTTCAAGGTTTTCACCATACATGAGAATTCTTCCTCGTAATTCACGATTGGGTTCTATCATCAATGACACTTCACCATAGTTACCATCTTCATACTCACCAAAGGGCAGCTTTTCTTTTTGAGAATGGTGCAAAGGCTTTGTAAGCAGTAAGCCATGCTGATATTCTGTCTTGGTACGAATAATTACTTCCGCCACATTTGCATCCTTTTCATGAGTGACTCCTATTATATTTTTAAAGAACTCTTGATAGAAGCCTTTAGGTGCAGGAATGTAATCCACATCATCAACTTCATTAACCTCACCAACAATCCTGTCTAATGGTACATTATATGCCTGATAAGGTTCACGGTCTGCCTCACCAAACACAAACCACCGTCCGTTATACTCTTTCAAA
>ONDH01000035.1 GCA_900316505.1 uncultured Prevotellaceae bacterium | reverse complement strand
TAAGTTTATATTATATATATATAATATAAAAATTAATACACACATTCATGACGCCCTGTTGCGTACCAATAGAAAACGGAAAATGGCACGTGGTGCGTGGTGCGTGGTGCGGAAGCACAGAAGCACAGGGGGCTTCACACTGTTAAATTGTTAAATTGTTAAATTGTTAAATTCTTGTTTTGCGTACACTGGTGATTGTTATATAATAATATATAATATTAATATAATAATATATTTAAATTTAAAAACCCTCCTATATCCCCCCTATAAACTATCCCCCAAACCACTATTTGCAGATTTAACAATTTAACGATTTAACAATTTAACACTGATGTGTTCATTTTATTGGTTTATAAGCTATTACAAAAAAATGATGTTCTAAAAAAGTTGGCACAAAGCAATTTCAAAAAAGCCTCACTTTTCATGTTTTACACCCCATTTTTTGACCTCACATGGCCATTTTTTGAGGTGTGGAGACTCATTTTTCACACAGATAGCACAGCAAACACAGATAAAAAACGCCTTGTGCGGCGTGTTGGAATGGGAGAAACAAATGTGAATAATACCCATAATTTTATCCACAAATCATCTTATTTCATGTTTCTTCGCTAATTGAGTTGACAGTTAGGCTAACGCGATGCTTGCATCCCGCATGGCAACTCCTATGCCTTTTCGTTATCCTTTGTCATTTTTCATTTATCTTTTAGCGCGGCGCATGGTTAAAGTTAATAGGTTAATAAGTTAATTTCATTTACTGCGCCTTTTTTTCATTCTCTCATTATTTCATAGTCCTTTCCAACCTCTTGGATGTTTCAAGAAATCATAGTCAAGGAGATTTATGGCAGCAGTGAAGGAATAGGCATTCTTGCTCAGCCATTCAGCTGCACTGTCAAAATCCGTGATGGCGTTCAAGAAGGTTAGTAGGGTGCTGTCTTGGTTCGTATATGCCACACAATTTTTCAGTTGTTCAGCAGTAATGGGCTCACCATCTTTAATACCAAGAAGTCTTTTGATTTGTGTACCTCTTGCTGCTGCCTCTTTCTTGTCCAAATGAAGTTGCGACCAGTCAATATCTTCCATATTTCATATATTATCTCCACAAAGGTATGAAGAAACTTCTTACTGACAAAATATTACCGATAAAAAATATAAATCACTGATTTATAAAGAAAAGATTGGTATTATACAATTCCTACCGTATAAGCTACTGCATCCCCCAATGTCTTAGGTGGAATGATGGTTACTAATTCTGATGGTATGTAGTGCATAGCAGTAGCATTACCTTCATTATCTCTTTCTATGTAAGCAAATCCATTACCTTTAAGAAGGGTACTTACTATCAGTGTCTTTATAAAGGTGAATCTGGTCATTTTGCTATTGGGTTCTGAGTTTAGCAACCGATATGTAGGATGTTTGGTAAACTTCATCTTATATCCATTGCTATCTATTCTGTATGGTTCTAATGGTAGTTGTGCAACAGAATCAGATATAACTTCAACACATCTGTAAACTGTGGAAAGAAGCATAGCCTTATTAGTAGAATAAGAAGCACCACAATTATACATCAAAGAATCAAAAGTACTGCATCTTTCTTCTGTTTGTGTTGTTTTTTCCTTTTTTTCCGATTAAACCAAGTCATATCAATCATTTGTTATTTTTCTTTTGTATCTTTGTGCTCTTATTAACTTAAAATTTTGTTTAATTATGGGATTATTGGGAATCTTTACTAAAAACAAACCTATTGATTGTTATAAGAAGGTCAATAAATTGATTAATAAGATGTATTACATCAAAAAGACATTAATTCTTAAAGCAGATTCAATCAATGATAGTGATAGGGAAAACATTCGTTCCCAAGTTAATGATGCAATAAATATTTATAACAAAATTATAAGTATGGATTTTAGTAGTACTTATTTTATGATGAAAAACGATATTATAGAAGGGTCAAGTGTAGTAGATTATGAATCGAAAAGAATGTCAATTAGCGAATTATTGAGAAAAGTATGTAAAGAGTTTGAAGTCATAAAACGAATAGTAAAAGGGGCACCTGTTGTTATGTCTGAGGTTAATATAAATTCTATTCCCAAAGATTATTTTTATGATGAACATAAATTAGGTGTTTACCATACTGCTTTTATAAACGATCCACGATATGAATTACCTCCAATGTTTATTGTGTGAAAGCTTATATATTAAAATATCACCATTATCTAGTTTCGTAAATCTAACATCATAATATATATGGAACTTCTACGCAGACATCAATATTATTTTTATACTGCTAATAAGCATAAAGAGAGCATCACTACATCCTTATACAAAAAGCCTGGTTGGCTTTTCTCTTCTTATGTTGTGAAAATAGACCATTCTTTGAATGGTTGGCATCCTTATCATCGAATAGAAGAAATAAAAGTCAGTTATGAATCAAGTTATCTTACATATGCTTTTGAGGCATACAGAGAAGCTAGGCTTTTGGATGCTGCTGCTAGAGATCCATTTTATTTCCCCACAGAGTTAGAACCCATTTTGTGTAATCCCCAATGGGGCGATTTTGTCAATGAGATAAAATTTAATCCAGATACCTGTGATTACTGGATTAAAGCTTATGCATTTTTTCTAGATGGTTCAAAGAAATGGCAATGGGAAGAAGCAATATACAATTATACAGGTCGGAGATATAACACTTCAGAAGTAGGTGTTTTTCTATTCTTAACGAACAAAAATCTTCAAATAATAGTAGATGGAGAAGGTACTGTACTTTATTCTTCTAATGACCCTATTTTGTGTAGTTATGTTCTTCCACGCGTAGCTCAATATAGGACAGTTAAAGAGCTATAATTTCATTTGCAAAGTGGGGTGTATCCAGATACCTATAATGTAAAAGAATCAAAGGTGCTACGTCTTTCTTCTATTGGCTCTATTTTCTATTAAAACTTAAATTCATATTATTGTGTAAGAATTAATTTATATATTTGTATTTCAACATAGGAGCATTGTTAATTATTAAAATTAAAATAATAGATATGAAAAAGTTATTGTTTATTTTTGCATTATGTTTTACTTTTAATCATTTTGCTATTGCAGGTGAAGAATACAAGATTAATGTACTTGTAGAGATTAGTTATGATCAAGCACAGAATTATCCGCGTAAATGGGAAATCTCTACTTATACATACAAAAATTCTGATGGTTATACGCAAACTCGTTATTTCATATTCGCTCCAAACATTAAACACGACAGTACCATCAAGGTAACTAGACAGAAAGGAAAAGCTTGTCCGTGGACGGTAATTATTAATGACAAGACTTATTATGCAGACTTCATTAATAATGACGATAAAATAAAAGTTGGTGATGTTGGTGTTCTAAAATATAATGGAGATACTTTGTATTTTGTAAAGGATTAGACTCATAACTATTGTACGAATTGGATCACGTTTTATAAATGACAAAACACATTGAAGATAGTGTGCTGAAAACCTGACACATGAGGGCGATGGTGATGACGTAATGATACACTTGCACCACCAAACATGGGCACTCAGCACGAAATAATACGCGCTGTAAGAACGAAATATTATGCGCTGGGTGCGCGAACCTTTAGCTCGCCGTTAGGCAAATGTGATGCGCACGGTGCGCACGTAGAGAATGTCTTGTTCACGTTAAATTTAACAGGGAAAGTGGTTTTATGGGAAGAGAAAGAGGATGAATGTTGTGGAAAAGTATGGGTGTTTTTGATTTTTTCTTGAAAAATAGTTGTAACGTCAGAAGAATTTACTACTTTTGCACTCGGAAATGAAAAAACGCGGTAGTGGCTCAGTTGGTAGAGCATTGGCTTCCCAAGCCGAGGGTCGCGGGTTCGAGTCCCGTCTACCGCTCTTAGGTTAAACAATAAACTAAAGGCTGAATGTGAAAAACTAAAAGTGAAAGTTTCCACTCGTTGATGGTAGATGACTCTTGCTTTTAGTTTTTTGTTTTGGTCTTAACTTCAAAAAGGTCGGTTCTATGCTGTTCATGACATTGATTATCGTTGCTGTCGTGTTCATTGGTTTGATTCTGATGAGTACGGAGCAGATGCATCATATCAATCGTGCCACGGTGGCGATGGTGTGTGGTGTTATTGCATGGGTGATTTATCTGCTGAATGGCGGGGATTTCGTGCCTTTGATGCATGGCGATGAATACAAGGAGTTTTTGGCAGGCAGTGCATCGACGACAGACAGCCTGAAATTCTTTGTGGCTGACCATATCATCATGAAGTATATTGGTGAGGCATGTTCAGTCATTCTCTTCTTGATTGCCACTAACACGATTGTAGAGGTGCTCCATAACAATGGTGTGTTTGATGTGCTGATAGAGTGGCTGAGGATGCGCAACAGCCGTGTGTTCCTATGGGTGATTTCACTGCTGACGTTTGCCATATCTGCCAATGTGGACAACCTGACGACGGTGGTGCTGATGATGAGCATCATCTCGCAGATTGTGCGGAACCACCATCAGCGTGTCATTTATGCCTGCACCATCATGATTGCTGCTTGTATGGGTGGTTGCTTTACGGCGATTGGCGACATGACATCTGTGATGCTGTGGGTGCGTGGTGTCATCACTCCTTCTGCATACGCTGCTGGTTTGTTCCTGCCCGCATTTGTGAGTCTGTGCGTGTTCAATGCGCTGATCGGGATGAAACTGCATGGGCGTGTGGAGATATTCTCTGTCATTTCCAGGTATAATGGAGATGATTCCTATCTGTCGGCTTGGCAGAAGGTGACGTTGCTGGTGTTGGGTATCGCTGGTTTGTGGTTCATTCCATCTTTCCATTTTATCACGAAACTTCCTCCGTTCCTTGGCTCTCTGTGCGTCTTGGCACTCATCTGGGCGGTGGAAGGATTGTTCAATTTGGAGAGGAACGGCAATGTATTGCTCGTACAGCGCCATTATTTCCGCAACACCGAGTTTATCGGCATGCGCATGATTCTCTATTTCCTTGGCATTTCGCTGAGCATTGGCGCTTTTGCTGAATGTGGCGCGCTTGACTTTGTGGGCAATTGGTTGGAGGCACATATTAATAATGTGTATATATATGGTGTGGCTGTCGGCTTGTTGTCTTCCATCATGGATAATGTGCCGTTGATGATGACGGGTATGAACATCTTCCAAATGGATACGATGGCGGGCTCTACATCAGAGTTTGTTCAGAACGGTATCTATTGGCGGTTGCTGTCCTATTGCTGTGCATGCGGAGGATGCCTGTTGTTCGTGGGCTCTCTGACGGGACAGGCTGTGCTGGAAGTGGAACGAATCCGTTTCAAGTGGTACATTCGCCATTATCTCTGGCGTGCTTTGGTGGCATGGGCAGTAGGTCTTGGCGTGTTCTGGCTGACACACTGATTGGAAGGAATGGAAGGGAAGATGAAAGGAAGATGAAGGGAAGATGAAAGGAAGTTAAAGGGAAGTTAAAGGGACGATAGTTGCTTTGCGGGGGAGTTGATGGAAAGAGATAAGTTTTAGAGATCAGAAATTAGAATAACTCAACTTTGACTTCGTCGAGCTAAAGGTTCGCAAGTTGAGCGGAAGGGAAAAGAAAGGAATGGAAAAGGAGCTAAAAGGAATAGAAAGGACGACACTCATTGGCAATGACATTCGTCCCTTTAACTTCCAAAGAAGTTGAGCATGCGAAACTTAAATTAGAATAATAAACTTAAATAAGAATAATATAGAAGAAAGGAAATAAGGAGAGGTGATAAATGGCGTTTAGTTTCAAGGACATCATTGCATGGCAAAAAGCATACGAGTTTGTTTTGCTGACATATAAAGTGACTCGTGGATTCCCGAATTATGAAAAATTCGGTCTTGCCTCGCAGTTTCAGCGTGCGGCTGTGTCTATTGCAGCCAATATTGCTGAGGGCTCTAAGAAATTAAGTAAAGCGGATAAACTCCGTTTGATGAATGTCGCCCAGGGTAGTTTGGAGGAGTGCCGTTTCTGCATCATGTTGTCTAAAGACCTTGAGTACATTACAGCAGAAGAATATGCCACGCTCAACTACAGCATTGAGGGTACGAGCTATAACTTGAACTCTTATTGCAAAGCTATCAGTAACAACATCGGCATTAAGGATGAACTATAGTATCGTCCCTGTAACTTCCTTTTAACTTCCCTTCCTTTCCTTTCCAAACCTTTAAAATAACTGCTTTATGAATAAAATCAATTGTATAGGTATTCTGACATCGGGCGGTGATTCGCCGGGCATGAATGCGGCTATTCGTGCCGTGACACGTTCTGCCATTTGCAAAGGCTTTACCGTAAAAGGCATATACCGTGGCTATGAGGGTTTGATGAATGATGAAGTCAAGACGTTCACGACAGAGAGCGTCAGCAACATCATTGCTCGAGGCGGAACTATCTTGAAGAGTGCGCGTAGTAAAGCCTTCATGACTCCAGAAGGTCGCAAGCAGGCTTATGAGACCATGCAAAAAGAGGGTATTGATGCTTTAGTGGTGATTGGTGGAAATGGCTCGTTGACAGGTGCACGTACCTTCGCGCAGGAGTATGATGTGCCCTGCATCGGATTACCTGGCACTATCGATAATGACCTCTATGGTACGGATTTGACAATTGGTTACGACACGACGTTGAACACCATCGTGGAGTGTGTGGACAAGATTCGTGATACAGCCCATTCTCATGAGCGTATCTTCTTTGTGGAGGTGATGGGACGTGATGCGGGCTACTTGGCGCAGAACAGTGCGATTGCAAGTGGTGCAGAGGCTGCCATTATTCCAGAAGACAGTACCGATGCTGACCAGTTGGAGCACTTTATTGGGCGCGGCATCCGCAAAAGCAAGAATTCCAGCATCGTGATTGTGAGCGAGAGCCCCAAGTGCGGTGCGATGTTCTATGCAGATCGTGTGAAGAAGGAATACCCACAGTATGACGTGCGTGTGTCCATCTTGGGACACCTGCAGCGTGGTGGTTCACCATCTGCACGTGACCGCATCCTTGCCAGCCGCTTAGGTGCCGGTGTGATAGACGCCATTCTGGACGGACAGCGCAATGTGATGATTGGCATCCGCAATGACCAGGTGGTGTACGTGCCATTCACCGATGCCATCCGCTCTGACAAGGGAATGAACAAGAGTCTCATCAGGGTGCTTGACGAGTTGTCAATTTAATGTGGTAGCAGCTACAAATATATTGTTGAGAGATTGAATGACCTTCTGACCATATTGGGACCGACTGCCTGTGGTAAAACAACCTTTGCCGCACAATTGGCATATGAGATGGAAGGGGAGATCATCAGTGCTGACAGTCGCCAAGTGTATCGTGGCATGGATATCGGAACGGGAAAGGACTTGGCTGACTACCATGTGAAGGACAAAGATGTCCCATACCATTTGATAGACATTGCAGAGGCTGGGACAAGGTATAACGTGTATGAATGGCAACGAGATTTCTTGAATGCCTATGCTGACATCACGAAGAGAGGAAAGACTCCGATTTTGTGTGGTGGTACAGGAATGTACATTGAGAGTGTCATCAAGGGGTACGAGTTTGATGGAAGAAAGTTTCCTCCCTTCAACTCGTTGATTATAGGGCTCAAGATAGACCGAGATCTTCGTCGGGAAAAAATCAGCCAACGTCTGCGTGCCCGTTTGGATGAGGGCATGGTTGAGGAGGTGAAGGGGCTGATAGATAGGGGAGTGCCAACCGAACGGCTCATCCGCTACGGACTGGAATATAAGTATGTCACGCTCTATCTTTTGGGAGAACTTCCCTATGACGAGATGGTGTCGTTGTTGGAGATTGCCATTCATCAATTTGCCAAACGGCAGATGACATGGTTTCGTGGCATGGAAGAACGCCGTGGCATCCAAATTCATTGGCTCAGCGTGGAAATGCCGATGGAGGAACGTATTGAACAAGTGAAAGAATTATGGAAGAAACAAATCGCATAGGTGTAATCTACAATCCTCATTCTGGTTTTGACAAGTCGCGGAAACGATGGGAACTGATCAAGAAGTACATGGAGAAGAAGGGGGTGCAGTATGACTTCTTGCAATCGGAGACACCCGACTCGGTGGAGCGCTTGGCGAAGATGATGTGTGAAAATGGTTACGGCACCATTGTGGTGGTGGGTGGTGACGGCTCCCTCAATAGGGCTGTCAACGCCATTATGCAGTGTCGTGATTCTTTGCCGGAAGACTTTGCGCTTGCCAACATCCCTAATGGTATTGCCAATGATTTCTCTCGCTTCTGGGGCGTGTCGGTGGATGATTACAAACTGGCGATTGACGGTATCATTGCCCATAATGTCAGGAAGATAGACGTGGGACGATGCACCTATCAGGATGATAGCATACCACAGCGGCGTTATTTCCTTAATTGTATTAACATTGGTCTTGGTGCGCGTCTTATCAAGACGATGAATGATGCTACGCAGATCATAGGCTCCCGCAAACTTTCCATCATTCCTGCCTTGATCAGCCGCATTTTTGAACGTAAGCAGTACAGCCTCTCTCTCAAGATTGAAACGGAAGAAATCAAGGACAAATACATGTCTGTGTGTGTAGGTAATTGTCATGGTTATGGACAGACTCCCAACTCTGTTCCCTATAATGGCTTTCTGGACATTTCTTTGATCACGCGTCCGAAATGGTGGCAATTGTTCGAAGGTTTTTGGCTGTTAGGTAAGGGACGTTTCCTTAACTATAAGAACGTGCATCCATTCCGTTCCCGTCAAGTCATTGTCAATGATATAGACAAGGCGTTGGTGTCTCTTGATGGGGTGGTGCTGCAATCAAAGCATCCGACTCCAATGAAAATTGGAATAGAAAAAGAAGCCTTGAATTTTATTGTTCCTGTGACATCCCAAGAGTGAATCAACCAATTTTGTTGATTCTTTCCAGGCTCTCGTCATCGATGATCTTGATTTTCTTACCATCGATGGCAATAATCTTTTCTTGTGCGAATGCTGACAAGGTGCGAATGGCATTCGATGTGGTCATGTTGGACATGTTTGCAAGGTCTTCGCGAGATAAATAGATGGACAGAGTGGCACCATCTTCTTCCAAGCCATAATTGTCGCGAAGAAAGATAAGGGATTCTGCAAGACGTCCACGTATGTGCTTCTGGGTGAGATTGACGGTGCGTTGGTCGGAATTGCCAACCTCCACTGCCAACTGACGAATGAAAAAGAGAGCCAGCTGGTTGTTTTCCATAATCCAGCGTTCCATCATCTCAATAGGAATAAGGCAGACAGTGCTGGTTTCGAAAGCGGCAGCTGATGTGACATAGTTCTGGTTGGCAAAATAGGCACGATAACCGAAATACTCAACGGGCTTGATGACACGGACAATTTGTGTTCTGCCTCCAATACCGTCCTTGTATATTTTCACCTTCCCGCTTAACAGGCAATGAAACATCTGAGGCACTTCTCCCTCTTGGTAGAGTGTCTCGTTTTTCTTGAATTGTTGTATGGTCAGGTTTTCTTTCAGTTCTTCCTGCTCTTCTGGAGAAAGCATCTGCATGATATCCTGAAGGCTGTCTATTGCATCCACCATCACAGCCAAATCTTTTTTTCTCATTACCTTGAAAACATTTTGTATGCAAAGTTACATACAAGTTGCAAATTACACAAACCTTTTTGTGTTTTTTCTGCTTTTTAGCATGTTTTTGGCGCTTTTGCCTTTTTTGTTCAATTTTTTTTTGAAAAAAAACGTGGAAAGGTTGTGTACACCAAAAAAAGTCCCTAAATTTGAAAAATAAAACCTAAACTAACAATTCAAAAAACAATAATACCTTAAAATACAAACTATGAGTTATTTGCATTTTGATAAAGCTCAAATGACCAATCTGCAAGAGTCTCTTCCAAAGGAAATCTTGCGGACAAATAGGTCTGGTGCGTATTCTTGTTCCACTATTGTGGACTGCAATACGCGTAAGTATCATGGTTTGTTGGTCGTTCCTGTCAAAGAGCTGGATGGCGAAAACCACGTGCTTCTTTCATCGCTCGATGAAACCGTCATTCAGCATGGTGCACAGTTCAATCTGGGACTTCATAAGTATTCGGGTAATGTGTTCAGTCCTAACGGACATAAATACATCCGTTCATATGAGTGGGAGAAACTGCCGACAACCATATATCGTGTGGGTGGGGTAATACTGAAGAAGGAGAAGGTCTTTCAGCATTTTGAAAACAGAATCCTGATTCGTTACACCCTGCTTGACGCCCATTCTGCTACAACCCTTCGTCTGCGCCCCTTCCTGGCATTCCGCAGTGTGGAAGAATGTACACATGAAAATTCGGGTGCCAGTAGAAAGTATGACTTGATTGACAACGGAATCAAGACAAGGATGTACGCTGGCTATCCGGAACTGATGATGCAGCTCAACAAGAAGAATGAATTTGTGTATGAGCCTAATTGGTATCGTGGTATAGAGTATCAGAAGGAACAGGAACTGGGGTATGACTATCGTGAAGATTTGTATGTTCCTGGCTACTTTGAATTTGACATCAAGAAAGGGGAGAGTGTTGTGTTCGCTGCCGGATTAAGTGAGTTGAAGACTAATCAGATGAAAAAAATCTTCGATCATGAATATGATGTGCATGTGCCACGTAACAACTTCCAATCTTGTCTCGTCAATGCAGCCCATCAGTTCCATTACGAACGTGAAGGCGAAACCTATATCATAGCCGGATATCCATGGTTCAAGTGTCGTGCGCGTGATATGTTCGTTTCATTGCCTGGTCTTACTTTGGCAATTGACGAGGTGGAGTATTTCGAGAAAGCCATGAAGACCGCAGTGAAAGCACTGAACGCCTTTATGGATGGGACGGAATCAAATATCATGATGTATGAGATGGAGAAGCCAGATGTCCTTTTGTGGGCAGTGTGGTGTATTCAACAATATGCTCGACTTGTCAGCGTTGACGCAGCTATTGAAAAGTATGGTAAACTTGTCAACAAGATAGTCGACTTCATCCGTCAGAGTAAGCATCCTAACCTTCTGTTGCATGACAATGGACTGCTCTTTACCAATGGTCGTGAACATGCAGTCACATGGATGAACTCGGAGGTGCATGGTGTGCCTGTTGTGCCACGTTCGGGCTATGTGGTGGAGATTAACGCTCTTTGGTATAATGCCTTGCTCTTCAATGCAGAGATGCTGATGGTGAAAGGACGTCATGCCGAAGCTGGCGCATACACCCAACAGGCGGACATCACAGGTAAGTCCTTTAAGGAAACTTTCCTGAATGAGCACGGCTATTTGCTCGATTATGTAGATGAAGGCTATATTTCATGGGAGGTGCGTCCTAATATGCTGATTGCTTCCTCTTTGGAGTATAGTCCGCTCACAACTCCTGAGCGCAAGAAGATATTTGACATTTGCACCAAGGAACTGCTTACTCCGAAGGGTATGCGCTCTCTTTCACCAAAATCAGGTGCATACAATCCTCTCTATGTGGGTGGTCAAGCACAGCGTGATGCCGCATATCATCAAGGAACTGTTTGGCCTTGGTTGTCTGGCTTCTATCTTGAGACCTGTCTGAAGATTTATAAGCGGAGTGGACTCTCGTGGGTTGACCGCTGTTTCTTGGGCTTTGAGGAAGAAATGAATTATCATTGCATCGGAACATTGCCTGAACTTTTCGACGGAAACCCACCGTTCAGCGGACGTGGCGCCATCTCTTTTGCCATGAATGTTGCAGCCGTTTTGCGAGTGAACAAGGTTCTTTCTAAATTCTATAACTATTAACGGAGGACAGAGGTATGAAAGTTTTAATGTTTGGATGGGAGTTCCCTCCTAAGATTTATGGTGGATTGGCTGTCGCATCCTATGGCATCACCAAAGGAATGGTTGAAGGTCAGCCCGATGCTGAAATCACTTTTTGCCTTCCGAAGCCATGCGGTGAAGAAGAAAAGTTCCTTCGTATCATTGGCATGAATCAGGTGCCAATCGTCTATCGTGGACATGACTACAACTATGTGAAGAGTCGTATCCCTGATTACATGACCCCTGAGCAGTACTATAATTTCCGTGATCATATCTATGCTGATTTCTCTTACATGAATGTCAACGACATGGGTTGTATGGAATTTGCTGGTGGCTATCCTGGAAATTTGCATGATGAAATCAATAATTTCTCCATTATTGCAGGTGTCGTGGCACGTTCGGAAAAGTTTGACATTATTCATGCCCACGATTGGCTTACCTATCCTGCTGGTGTTCATGCCAAGATGGTGAGTGGCAAGCCATTGTGCATACACGTGCATGCCACTGACTTCGACCGCTCTCGCGGCAAAGTGAACCCAACAGTGTATTCTATAGAGAAGAACGGAATGGATCATGCTGACTGTATTATGTGCGTGTCGGAACTGACCCGTCAGACAGTTATTCGTGAATACCATCAAGATCCACGCAAGTGTTTTGCCATGCACAATGCTGTTTATCCGTTGCCACAGGAATATCTTGACATTCCTCGTGTTGACAATGGTAAGGAGAAAGTGGTCACTTTCCTCGGACGTATTACCATGCAGAAGGGGCCCGAATACTTTATGGAAGCTGCAGACCTCGTGTGCAAGCGTTCAAAAAACATTCGTTTCTGTTTTGCGGGTTCTGGCGACAAGTATTGGGAAATGGTTGATTTGGCAGCAGCGAAGGGTATTGCTGACCGCGTTCATTTCCCTGGTTTCCAACGAGGCAAGCAGGTGTATGAATGCTACAAAGCCAGCGATGTGTTTGTCATGCCATCCGTTTCCGAGCCATTTGGTATAGCACCGCTTGAAGCAATGCAGTGTGGCACACCATCTATCATTTCTAAACAGTCAGGTTGCGGTGAGATTCTCGACAAAGTCATCAAAGTGGACTATTGGGACATCAACGCCATGGCAGATGCCATCTATTCTCTCTGCACCAATGAGGGTTTGCACACCTATTTGCGTGACGAAGGCTTAAAGGAAGTGGCAGAAATCACGTGGGTGAAAGTGGGACATCGCATCCGCAAACTCTACGACGAGTGTATCTATAACGGAGGATTTATTCACTAACAAACGAACTAAACGAATTTATAGAATATGAAAAAGATTTGTCTTTATTTTGAGATTCATCAGATAATTCATCTCAAGCGTTACCGTTTCTTTGACATCGGTCGCGACCATTATTACTATGATGACTACGAGAATGAACGTTCTATCAATGATATAGCAGAACGTAGTTATGTGCCAGCTTTGCAGACACTTATACAGATGTGTAAAGACCACCCTGAATTTAGGGTTGCTTTCTCATTGTCTGGCTGTGGATTGGAACAGCTCGAGTTTCATGCTCCTCAAGTGGTTGACCTCTTGCAAGAAATCAATTCAACGGGTCAGGTGGAGTTTCTTTGCGAACCTTATAGCCATGGACTTTCTTCATTGGCTAACGAAGAGAGTTTCGCTGCTGAGGTGAAACGGATGAGTGATCGTATCAAGGAACTGTTCGGTAAGCGTCCAAAAGTGTTCCGCAACTCCTCGCTCATCTACAATGACGAAATAGGTGCACAGGTGGCTGCTATGGGCTTTAAGGGAATCCTGACGGAAGGTGCCAAGCAGGTGCTGGGTTGGAAATCTCCACATTATATTTATCATTGTGCTTCCGACCCCCGTCTTAAGTTGCTGCTGCGTGACATCAACCTGTCAGAAGACATTACAGAACGTTTCACCTCTCATCCACTGATGGCAGACCAGTGGTTAGACTGGATTGCTTCCACTCCAGAAGGTGAAAATGTAATCAATATCTTTGGTGAACTTGTTACCTTTGGTATATTCCACCCACTTCAGAGCGGTATTCTCGAATTCCTGAAAGCAATTCCAGTTTTGGCAAAGGAACGTGGTATTGGTTTCGCGCTGCCTTCTGACCTCTGTGCAGAGAAGAGTGTGGGAGCCATTGAGGTGCCATATAATATTTCGTGGGTAGATGAGGAACGTGACACCTCTTGCTGGCTTGGTAATGTCATGCAGCGTGAGGCATTCAACAAGCTTTATAGCGTGGCAGACCGTGTGCGTGTATGTGGTGACCGCCGCATTCAAATGGACTGGGATTGTTTGCAAGCTTCCAATAACTTCCGCTTCATGACCACCAAGCCTGGTTATCAGTATAGGGGTATTTATGATAGCCCTTACGATGCCTTCACCAATTATATGAACATCTTGGGCGACTTCATTTCTCGAGTCAATAATCTCTATGGTGGTGCAGACAATGAAGAGATTGACGGTCTCATCACGATGATTAAGAATCAAGGCGATGAACTTGCTGCTAAAGATAAGGAGATCGAGCGTCTTCGCAAGAAACTTGAGAAGTACAACCCGACAGAAGTAACAGAGAAAAAGTCTGTGGCAAAGAAAGAGCCTGCTGCCAAGAAAGCTTCGACAGCTAAGAAATCTGCTTCAAAGGCAGCGCCAGCTTCTAAGGCCACTTCTGAACAAATGGCACCCAAATCGGTAGCCAAAACGATTGAGACTCCCAAGGCGAAAGAGGTGAAGAAAGCTGCTAAGAAATCCCCTGCAAAGAAAACTGCAGCCAAGAAAAAGTAAATAACTCCACTTTTGCAAGTGAGAGTTTGTTGGAGTTAAAGGAGTTATAAGGAGTTATCGCTTGCGATAAGCGAAACTTAAATCAATAATGAGCGAAAAGCGTCCAAGATAGAAACTTCGTGTTTTCTTGGACGCTTTCTGTATTATGTGTTTTGATGATATTCTATCAAACCCTCAAGGGGAGATTGCAGGATGGTGCCGACACTGTAACCGCAACATGCAGCCGCTTCGGAGAGTTCTGCACGGTAATAGTGGGCTATGCTGCCTACGAAATGGACGGTAGAGAGGGAAGGGGCGATAAGATTGTGATTTGAGGTCAAGGGGATGATGTTCCGACGGAAGAATTGCCCGAAGCAGTCGAGCAGAAAATCATGGATGGCGGGATGTTCCCGATGACGCGCACAGAATGGACTGAGTGAGGCAAGGTAGCGGTTTGGCATGGAAGTGCGGTAAACACGTTGTATGATGTTTGCTTGTGTCTCATGGGTTTCATCGAAAAAGAGTTGACAGATGTCATCAGGTAGTTGGTGCTTGAGAATGTCGCCAACAAGGCGTTTCCCAATATAAGCGCCACTGCCTTCATCGCCAAGGATGTAGCCAAGGGCTGGAATGCCAGGATGAAGGTTGCGCCCGTCGTAGAAACAAGAGTTGCTTCCTGTGCCGAGAATGGCCACAATGCCGGGTTGTCGTCCGCATAGACCTCGCGCAGCACCGAGCATATCACTCTCCACATGAATGGTGGCTGTGGTGCTGACCACTTGCCGCAAGGCTTGAGCCACAATGGGTGCCTTCTCTGGTGTACATCCTGCTCCGTAGAAGTGAATGGCAGAGAGGTGAGGTGTGAGTGATGATTGGGAAATGAGGTTGGGGAGCAATTCGTGCTGAAGAATGGCACAGATTTCCTCCTCGTTTTGTTGATAAGGATTGATGCCCTGAGTGTAAATGACGTGTTCAGGGTCTTCGATGAGGCACCATGCTGTTTTTGTGGAGCCGCTATCCGCTATTAGAGACATATTATCATTTATATTTGAGGACAAAATTAGTTTTTTTTTAGGGAAGGAAGAACTATTTGCAACTATTTTTCACTTTTCACTTTTCACTTTTCACTTTTATTTCCTACCTTTGCACTTTCTTAAGCAAATTTATGCTAAAATAGAAACTTGACCATTATGAGTAAAAGCGTGAACCTTAATGACAACCTCGTGATTATGGCAGGAGGTGTGGGTAGCCGTTTCTGGCCTATGAGCACAACGGAATACCCCAAGCAGTTTATAGATGTTTTTGGGACAGGACGCACCTTTATCCAAATGACTTATGACCGTTTCAAGGGCATGATTGCTCCTGAGAACGTGTGGGTTGTGACGTCACAGAAATATGCGGGTATTGTTGCGGAGCAACTCCCAGATATACCGAAAGGAAATATTTTGTTGGAGCCATGCCGACGCAACACGGCTCCCTGTATCGCTTATGTGAGTTGGCGAATCAAGGCAAAGAACCCTCAGGCGAATCTGGTCATCACCCCTGCAGATCATCTTGTGACAGATGTGGTGGAGTTTCAGAGGGTGATAGGTTCTGCATTGAACTTCACTGCTGAGACAGATGCCATTGTAACGTTGGGTATGGCGCCCAGTCGTCCAGAGACAGGCTATGGCTACATTCAGGCAGACTTGCAGGAGCCCTCGTTAAGGAACAAGGAGATATTCCGTGTGGATTCTTTTAAGGAGAAGCCCGACTACAAGACAGCTGTTCAGTATTTGAAGAAGCGTGACTTCTTTTGGAACTCAGGAATATTCATTTGGAACGTGAGCACGATTGTGAATTCACTTCGTATTTATGAACCGGAGATTTCTGAGATATTTGAGGACTTGCTCCCTTATTATGGAACGGAGAAGGAGCAAGAGATGATAGACCAGCAGTTCCCGAAATGTCCAAGCATTTCCATTGACTATGCGGTGATGGAGCGTGCTGACGAAATCTTTGTTTTTCCAGCAGACTTTGGTTGGAGTGATGTGGGCACATGGGGCTCTCTCCACACTTTGGCACCGACTGACAAGGATGGCAACAATGTCGTGGGAAATCAAGTGAAGTTGTATGAGACCAAGGATTGCGTGGTGCATGTGACTGAAGAAAAGCGTGTGGTCATTCAGGGACTGGATGGGTATATTGTGGCTGAGAAGAATAATACGTTGCTCATTTGCAAATTGAAAGAGGAGCAGCGTATTAAAGAGTTCTCGGCTGAGTAAATGTGAGTGAATGAAAGCTTTCCGCTTGATGATCCTTGTGTGGATAAGCCTACTGACGTCTTTTGTATGTGCACGTGCAGAAGGCGTTGATTCTGTTGTGGTAGGCACAACGCCCAAGTTCATCTATTCCTTGGGTGGAACAGCGGGTATCAACCACATGATGAATATTGAGCTACGTGGTGAGAAGTTGGGTAAACGTACGTGGGGAGCAAATTACTCGCTCTTTATGACTTCGCAGGCCAATCCTCTGGATTCAACAATCAGCGTATATGATCGTGTGTTTGGATTTCCCACATTGGAGGCTGGTCTTCACTTGCTCGACTATAGCCACATGAGACTGCATACGGAAGATGTGCCATACATGTCACGTCCCGGTTACGTCTGGGCTGCGTATATCGCTTTCCGTCGTGATATATACAGAAACCGCAAGTGGTCTTTTGGCTATGCGCTCGAGAATGGGTTGAGTCTGTGCTCACGCCCTTATAATCCTTCCACCAATGTGGACAATGACTTGTTAGGACAGCATCTGTCCCTCTATTTCGGTTTTGGAATGTATGCAGGCTATCGGGTGACACCTCAATTGGAATTGAGCGTGGGTCTTGAGTATAAGCACAACTCGAATGGTGCAACAGCCCGTCCTAACAAGGGCTTGAATGCCTACGGCTTGACAGTTCGTGGACGTTGTGACCTGAATCGTCCCGAAGAGGATAAGGGATTGACGTACCATGAAAGGTTAAGCAAGCTGCGACAATATAAGAAGCCTCCCTTTGAACCTTATATGTATCTGGATATAGATGCGACAGTCGGATTCCGGACAATGTATGAGGAATGGCTTCTGCGTCGTGATTACATGACATACGAAGAGAGAGAGCAGACTAACTCAAAGTTGGGTTTGCATACTGTTTGGAGTACGAATTTCACACCGATGGTGCGATATAACCAGGTTCATGCTTCGGGTATAGGTTTGGAATATGCTTTTGCAGGTTACTTGGCTCGTTCACCGTTGATTGAGAAAATGTGCGGGGTGGAGAAGAACTACAAGCACAGCAAGCACACACTCTATATCTCTGCACATCATGAAGTGTTCTACAAGCACTTGTCCTTGGCGATGTCAATAGGTACTTACCTGTTCCGTCAACATGGATGGGTGGGCGACTTCTATGAGCCATCTGTCATGGAGACAGTGGGAATACGATATTATCCAAAGTTCTTCAAGCCCTTCTATATAGGCTATAATGTAAAAGCGAACATGGGTAAGGCTTACGATATGGAGGTGAAAGTCGGCATCCATGCAGGACATTGGCGACTGAAAAAGCACAAGAAGTAAGGGGCATGCATTAATAGGACGCATTTTAGTCAAGGCATAAAAAGAGAGCACGGAAGTTTTCCGTGCTCTTTTGTTGATTCGATGTGTTGCCACATCAAATGCCCGAAGATTATGCCTCAGCAGGTGCTTCAGTTGCCTCTTCAGCAGGTGCTTCCACCTCAGCAGGAGCTTCAGCTTCAGCCTGAGCAGCGAGAGCAGCAGCCTTCTTCTCGGCAATCTTTGCAGCGAGAGCTTCATTGGCTTTCTTCTCAGCAGCGAGACGTGCCTTCTTCTCAGCAGCCTTGTCAGCAGCTTCCTTGTCAGCAGCCTTCTGTTCCTTGGCATCCTTTTCTTTCTTCCAAGCTTCAAACTTGCTTTCTGCAGCAGCCTCGTCGAATGCGCCCTTCTTCACACCACCGAGGAGGTGCTTCTTCAGGTAAACGCCTTCCTGAGAGAGGATGTTGCGAACGGTGTCAGTAGGCTGAGCACCAACGAGCACCCAATGGAGTGCGCGTTCAAAGTTCAAATCAATTGTTGCAGGATTGGTGTTAGGGTTGTAAGTACCAATCTTCTCGATGAAGCGACCATCACGTGGTGCCTGAGCATTTGCAATCACAATGCTGTAGAAAGCGTAGTTCTTACGACCGTGACGCTGCAAACGAATTCTTGTTGCCATTTTGCAATAAAAATGTTTAATTATTAATGATTATGTCGCCAGCTCGTGACGACGTGAACTCTGTCACTAACTCGTAATGACGGTGCAAAGTTACAGCTTTTTCTTTCAATTTCCGCTAAAAATCGAAAACTTTTCACTTTTTCTTGTGTTTTTTGTGTTTTTCTTTTTATGGTAGGATTAAATTTAGTACTTTTGCCATGTTAAGTTGTAATCTGTACTTTGCAATTTGTTACTATAATTGGCAGGTTCATGTCAAAATTATAGTAATGCGAAAAAAATGAGAGAAAGGCAATTCCAAACGATAGAGCATCAAGGCGTGATTGAATCCGTGGAAGGGAGTCATGTGAAGGTGAATATTCTTCAGGTGGCGGCGTGTGGTGAATGCAAGGCTCGTTCATTGTGTGCATCGAGCGAGAGCAAGGAGAAAATCATTGACGTATACGAGGATGGTGCAGCGATGAAATACAAGACAGGGGAGTCCGTCAAGGTGTGTGGTGCCTTGAGCATGGGCAAGCTGGCTGTGCGCTTGGCGTTTGGTTTTCCAGTGGTGCTGATAGTTGTATGGATGCTTGTGGCGATGGCATGGCTCAAACTGGGCGAACTGCTCGCCGTGGGCATTCTTGCTGCCATGCTTGTGGCGTACTTTTACATCTTATATTTAAATAAAGACAAAATCTCAAAGCGTTTTGCTTTTTGGATAGATAACAATCAATAATACTAAATAACATTTTATGGATTTTCAAGTGATTCTAATTGCTGTGGCAGCTTTGGCAATATTGGGCTTCGTGCTTGCGTTGTTGCTGTTTGTGGTGTCAAAGCGGTTTGCAGTGAAGGAAGATCCCCGAATCGGTCAAGTGCTTGAAGCATTGCCTGGTGCGAACTGTGGTGGATGTGGTTTCCCTGGATGTGGTGGTATGGCTGCTGCATGTGTGAAAGCTGCTGATGCAGGTTCGTTGGAAGGACTTAATTGTCCTGTTGGTGGTGCGGAATGCATGCAGAAGGTGGCGGGAATCTTGGGTATGGAAGTTGCAGCATCAGCTCCCAAATTGGCAGTTGTTCGATGCAATGGTACGTGTGAGAGACGTCCTCATGTGCGCCTTTACGATGGTGTGACAAGTTGCCGTGTTGCCAACTCCACCTGTATGGGCGAGACTCAGTGCTCTTATGGCTGTCTGGGTTGTGGCGATTGTGTGGCAGCCTGTCAGTTCGACGCACTCCACATGAATGCCGAGACGGGCTTGCCAGAAGTGGATGCCACGAAGTGTACAGCTTGTGGTGCATGTCAGAAAGCTTGTCCACGTGGCATCATGGAGGTGCGCACTGTCAGCGGTGAGAACAAGGATGCTTTCGTGGTGTCTTGCATGAACATGGACAAAGGTGCTGAGGCCATGAAGATTTGTGCCAGTTCCTGTATTGCCTGCAAGAAGTGCCAAAATGCATGTGGCAGCGATGCTGTGCATGTGGGCAATAATGTGGCATATATCAACCCTGACGCATGTGTACTTTGTGGTGCATGTTTCGAGGCATGTCCTCGTGGCACTATCGTTTCGGTGAGCATCAAGGGAGTGGAGCGCAGAGACACGCACAATGTGCTTCCTGGTGCAGCCAAGCCTGCAGCAGCTAAGGTGGCAGCTCCAGCCTCTCAGGGAGAGACGGGTGCTCCAGCAGCTCCAGCTAAGCCAGCCAAGGAATGGAAACCTATCGAGGTGAAGTATGACGCTCCGCTCATGCCGAGCCAGCAGATACTCCTTGCAGGTCCTAAAGACATCAGCAATCCTGCTCCTGCAGCCAAAGAAGTTAAATTTGAAGATAAGCGTACAGACGCTCCACTTCCACCAAGCCAGTTGATTCTGCTTGGCCTTAAATAGTAATGAATTTATGAAAACATTTAGAATAGGTGGTGTTCATCCAGCAGAGAACAAACTCTCTGCTGCTGAACCGATTAAGGTGGCAGAGCTGCCCAAGGTGGCAGTCTTTCCTATGGGGCAGCACATTGGTGCACCAGCCATTCCTTGTGTGCAGAAAGGTGACAAGGTGAAGGTTGGAACGCAGATTGGCACGCCGATGGAGAAGGCGCTCTCCACATCCATCTTCTCCTCCGTCAGTGGCACGGTGCAGAAGGTGGACATGGTGGTGGATGCCAGTGGTTACAAGAAACCAGCCGTATATATCACTGTTGAGGGTGATGAATGGGAAGAAGGTATTGACCGCAGCGACAAACTCGTCACATTGGCAGACAAGCCCGAACTGACACCCGAAGCAATTATTGAGAAAGTAAAGAATGCCGGCATCGTTGGTATGGGTGGTGCTTGTTTTCCAACTCATGTGAAACTCATGCCTCCTCCTCAGTTCAAGCCCGAATGGGTTATCATCAATGCAGTGGAGTGTGAGCCATATCTGACAGCAGACCATCGTCTCATGCTCGAAAAGGCTGACGAAGTGCTGGTCGGTGTGGAACTGCTCATGAAGGCCGCCAAGGTAAACAAGGGTTTTATTGGTATTGAGGAAAATAAGCCCGATGCCATCAAGCTGATGACAGAGAAGTGTGCAGCTCAGCATCCCAATATCGAGGTGGTGCCTTTGAAGACAAAATACCCGCAGGGTGGTGAAAAACAACTCATCGATGCTGTGGTGCGCCGTCAGGTTCCTGCACCTCCTGCATTGCCTGTTTCTGTAGGCGCCATTATTCAAAACGTAGGCACTGCCTTCGCTGTTTATGAAGCAGTGATGAAGAACAAGCCTCTCTTTGAGCGCATCGTCACTGTGACGGGCAAGCAGCTCAAGCAACCAAGCAACTTCCTTACTCGCATGGGCACACCGATGAGCCAATTGATTGAGGCTTGTGGTGGTTTGCCAGAGGGTGACGTGAAGGTGATTGGTGGTGGTCCGATGATGGGTAAGGCATTGGTCAATACCGATGTGCCCATTTGCAAAGGCTCTTCGGGCGTGCTCATCATGAGCGGTGCAGAGGCACGTCGTGCAGAAGAAGAACCCTGCATCCGTTGTGGCAAGTGCGTCAGTGCTTGTCCTATGGGGCTCGAACCTTATCTCCTTGCCACTTGTTCCGGCAAGAAGATGTGGGACAAGGTGGAGGCAGAGGACATCACCAGCTGCATCGAGTGCGGCTCGTGTCAGTTCACTTGTCCTTCCAAGCGTCCTTTGCTCGACCTCATCCGTATGGGTAAAACAACCGTAATGACAAATATTCGAGCTCGTCAGATGGCGGCTAACAAGAAATGAGGAATGTGGAATGAGGAAGGGATACAAACATTCAATTCCTAATTCCTAACTCCTAATTCCTAATTAAAAACTCATTTAATTATGGCTAATAAATTAGTAGTATCACTTTCACCTCACGTTCACAGTGGCGACTCTGTGCAGAAGAACATGTACTGGGTGTGCATTGCCCTTGTGCCTGCTCTGCTCTGCTCGTTCGTCAGCTTTGGCGTGGGTGCTATCATAACCACAGCCATTTCAGTGGCTGCGTGTGTGTTCTTCGAGTGGGCTATCAACAAGTTCATGCTGAAGAACCCCAAATGTACCATCTGTGATGGTTCTGCCATCCTTACGGGTATTCTGCTGGCGTTCAACATGCCCAGCAACATCCAGCCCTGGATTATCATCGTGGGTGCCTTCTTCGCCATTGGCGTGGTCAAGATGACCTTTGGTGGTTTAGGATGCAACCTGTTCAATCCAGCTTTGGCTGGTCGTGCATTCCTGCTCATATCCTTCCCCGTGCAGATGACCACATGGCCAGTGCCCGGGCAGGGTTTCGGCACTTATCTTGATGCTGAGACAGGTGCCACTCCGCTGTCTGTCATGAAGGCGGCCTTCAAGACCGGTAATCCTGAGATGCTGAATGACCTTCCTTCTTTCCAGGACATGTTGCTTGGCAACACGGGTGGCTGTCTTGGTGAGGTGTGTGCAGCAGCCCTCATCCTAGGCTTCATCATTCTGTTGGTCAAGAAAGTCATCACATGGCACATTCCAGTGAGCATCCTTCTTACTGTGGCTGTGTTCTCTGGACTTCTCAACCTTGCCAATCCTGTCTATGCCAATCCTTTGGCAGAACTCATGAGTGGTGGTCTGTTGTTGGGCGCCATCTTCATGGCTACCGACTATGTGACTTCTCCTATGAGTAAGAACGGACAGTTAGTCTATGGTGTGGCAATCGGTGTCCTCACGGTCATCATCCGTGCTTATGGTGCTTATCCAGAAGGCATGTCGTTTGCCATCCTCATCATGAACGCCTTCGTGCCGCTCATCAACAATAAGTTTAAACCCAAGCGTTTTGGCGAAGTGCCAGCAAAGAAATAAAGGAGGATAGCGTATGAATAAGTTGAAATCTTCATTAACCAACATGTTGGTGGTGCTCACAGTCATCACCATTGTTGCTGCAGGTGTGCTTGCTTCAGTCAACGCTGTCACAGCTCCTCAGATAGACAAAATCAATGCAGAGAATCTTGCTGCCGGCATCAAGGCAGTGATGGGTAGCAACGACATCACCGTATCAGACCCCTTGGAGGTGGATCCCTATACTGTTTATGACGTCAGTGACAATCAGGGCACTCAGCTTGGCAAGGCAGTGGTTACTACCGAAAATGGTTTTGGTGGTCCACTGAAAGTCTTGGTGGGCTTCAACACCAATGGTGACATCCTCGGCTACACCGTACTCGAACATCAGGAAACTCCTGGTCTCGGTGCGAAAGCAGGGGAGTGGTTCCAGAAAGACGGCAAGGGCAACATCATCGGCATGAACCCCGGCAAGAATAACTTCACAGTCAGCAAAGATGGAGGTGAAGTGGATGCCATCACAGCTTCCACCATCACCAGTCGCGCATTCCTCCGTGCTATTCACAATGCTTATACGAAAGTCATTGCAGGTGGAGATGTCGTGTCGGGTGCCACTCAGCAAGCTTCTGCTGTGGATGGTGAGTCGGGTGCCACTCAACAGGCATCTGCTGTGGATGGTGAGTCAGGTGCCACTCAACAGGCATCTGCTGCAGATATGGGAACCCCCGAAGTGATTGAATAACCCTCAAAAGAAAGGAAAAGAATTATGAATAACTTCAAAGTATTGGTGAATGGTATCATCAAGGAGAATCCGACATTCGTCCTTCTTTTGGGTATGTGTCCAACCCTTGGTACCACCTCATCTGCCATCAACGGCATGTCGATGGGTCTCGCAACCATGTGCGTGCTCATCCTCTCAAACTTGATTATCGCATCCATCAAGAAGCTCATCCCCGATGCTGTGCGCATTCCATCCTACATCGTGGTCATTGCCAGTCTCGTGACGGTGCTTCAGATGGTCATCAAGGCGTATGCTCCAGATATTGACAAGAGTCTTGGACTCTTCATCCCTCTCATCGTGGTGAACTGCATCATCTTGGGACGTGCAGAAGCATTTGCGGCCAAGAATGGTCCTGTTGCCTCCATTTTCGATGGCATTGGCATCGGACTTGGTTTCACTATTGCGCTCACCTGTTTGGGTGCTGTTCGTGAACTTCTTGGCACGGGTGCCATCTTCGGTGTCACCCTTTGGGGCGAAAACTACGGCATGCTCATGTTCGTGCTCGCACCAGGTGCTTTCCTTGCCTTGGGCTACCTCATCGTATTGTTCAACAAAATTACCAAGAAAGCATAAGGAGGACAGACTATGGATTATGTATTGAATTTGATATTGATTATCATCGTTGCCATTTTCGTCAACAACGTCGTTTTGGCACAATTCCTCGGCATCTGTCCTTTCCTTGGTGTGTCGAAGAAAGTGGATACAGCCTCAGGTATGGGTATGGCAGTGACCGCAGTGCTGGTGGTTGCTACCATCGTGACCTACCTCATTCAGGTGTATGTGCTCAATGCCTTTGGACTTGAATATCTACAGACCATTGCTTTCATCCTTGTCATTGCAGCCTTGGTGCAGATGATTGAGATTATCCTCAAGAAGACTATGCCCGCCCTCTATCAGGCACTTGGCGTGTTCCTTCCCCTCATCACCACCAACTGCTGCATCCTCGGTGTAGCCATCCTTGTCATCCAGAAGGACTACGACCTGCTCGAAGGCGTCGTTTATGCGCTCTCCACTGGTCTTGGCTTCCTTCTCGCCATGGTGCTCTTCGCAGGACTTCGCGAACAGCTTGACCTTGCTGATGTGCCCAAGGCATTCCGTGGTGTACCTATCGCACTTGTCACTGCAGGTCTCCTCGCCATGGCATTTATGGGCTTCAGTGGTGTAGATGGTGGCTTGAAGATACTCTTTGGACTATAACACAGAAAAAAAAGAGTGGCGTCCTTGTTTAGGACACCACTCTTTTTTTAATTTATTACTGTCCGCAGTATAGGACAACTTGCTTCGGAGATTTTCGCTCCTGTTCAAAGTAAATCCTATGGTGGTAATAATGCTGATGAACTGACCATTTGAGATGGTACCAAGAAACGAGGACTTGGGGTGTAGGAGTTGGACATAAGCTATGATAAGTATATAAGAGGCAGAACTATTAGGTGTTTTTTGCCAAGTTCTGCCTTTTATTAAAGATTGTCTTTGGACTTTCACTGCTGTCCACAAAAAATGATATACATTTGAACTTATGACAATTTGCAAGAAAAATCTGTTTCTATATTCTAAAATGAGCAAAACAAGACTATATGCCAAAAAACATGCACGCTAAATTATTCGACTCTGCCTTTTTTTTCATGATAATTGGAATTAGTCAATTGATATCCTAATAACTTTTTTAAATCATTAGCTAAACTATCAGAAAAAATTTCTGCTCCTTCTTGATTTAAATGCATCGCGTTATAGAAGAATGTAGTGTCTTTACAAATGTCCATATATGTATAATCCAAGATGGGGAAACTGTATCTATTAGCAATTTGTTGATACCATTCATGCATAAATGTCTGATTAGTAGTTTTCTTGGTTGCACCAATATATTGAGGCGTATACACTAAGATAACCTGTATTCCTTCTTCTTTTGCTTTAGCAAGATAATCATTGAACATTTTAACAGTTATGTTATTTGGCGTAAATTTAATCTCTTTAATTGTTTCGAACTTAGATCCATCCCAATGACGATCCATCCCTTGATAACCTTTGACTAAGCATCTTGGACCAGAAGATAATGGTAAGAAAGAACGATATCTATAAAGGGGAACATACTTCTCAAAAGCAGTAAAGGGTTCTGATTCAAAAAACTCGTTCCGCATGTACCAATTCCAAAAATAAGGGTAAAATTGCTCTTTTTCATATCCAGTTCCATAACCCATACACCAAGCATCTATGCTCTGTATAATAATTCTCGGTTTTTTGTTATACCTACGAAAAAGATTGTATTTGTGTATCTGTCGGTTAACAGTACTGCCGTCTATGCCTAGATTGTACGAATCGCTCCCCAATATACTGTCAAGAACAAGAGGATTAATATGTACCCATACTCTTGAATTTCCCATGATTACAATATCAGCATCTATTTGCGAATGCATAAGATCGTACCACGACTCTAACATATGCCCATTGGCGGTCTTAAACTTCTCTGAAAGCAAAAAATCTGCAATAAATAAAGGGAAGCTAAATGCGAGTATTGAAAGAATGAATTTTTTCATTTTATTTTAGAATTGAAAGTAAATGAATGTCTGACTTTCCCCCGAATATTTAATAATTATGCTTAGAATAAGATAATAGATACCCCAACGAACAAGCCGATAATTAAACGGATAATTACGGGAGAATTGCAACGCATGTTGTTTGTCACGTTGTAGCCATTCAATGAGAAGAAGAATAAAGCCGAAACACAAATAGGCTTTTCCATGAAGCAGAGATGCATCAAAGATTCTATTTGTAACCATTGCCGACAGATACTCAACAGCTTGGGTCATCGATTCTGCACGGAAAATGATCCATCCGATAACAGCTAGAAAGAATGTTAATACTATTAGCAACGTTTCTTTGATGTTTGGCAAATAACGACCATACGCTACCACATTTTTGTATTTAGTGTTTATACCGAAGAGATTATAGATTGCAAGCAAGGTGGCATGGAACAACCCCCAGCACACAAAAGTCCAATTGGATCCATGCCATAGGCCGCTGATGCCCCAAACAATATAAACGTTGCGAATGATTTTCCATTTATCACCCCGACTACCTCCAAGTGGGAAATAGATATAGTCGCGGAACCATGTAGTTAGTGATATATGCCATCGTCTCCAGAACTCTGGAATGCTTCGTGAGAAATACGGGAAGTTAAAGTTGCGCATTAGATTAAAACCAAACAATCGCGCACAGCCAATGGCAATATCTGAATAGCCAGAAAAGTCACAGTAAATCTGGAAAGTAAACAATACTCCAAGGATGAAGAGCGCCAATCCAGGCAACTCAGCATATTGATCCCAATATTCATTAACTACCGTCGCACAATTATCTGCAATGACAAGTTTCTTCAAAAATCCCCATAGCATCTGCCTCATACCATCTACGGCCTTGGCATAATCGAAGTGTCGCTGTTGCTGAAACTGAGGCAGCAGATTTGTTGCTCGTTCAATAGGGCCTGCCACCAACTGCGGGAAGAAACTGATGTAAGCGAAGAACTCCACAATGTCGTGAGTGGCAGGTAGCTTCTTCTGATAGACATCAATTGTATAGCTGAGAGCCTGAAAAGTATAGAAACTGATACCGACGGGTAGAATGACATTCATTGTTACCCAATCCAAATGATAGCCCATCATGCCGAATAGTGCATCAAGGTTCTCAATAAAGAAATTATAATACTTGAACACACCAAGAATGCCGAGGTTCAACACAATATTCGCAGCACTTACCGTCTGTTGTTTTCTTCTTTGTCCTTCATATTGTTCAAGTAAAAGTCCACTCCCAAAGCTACACAAAGAAGTGAGCGCAATGAGTAGGAGGAAACGCCAGTCCCACCAACCATAGAACACATAACTTGCAACAACCACTAACAGATTTTGCCAACGTCGCCCACGAAACACAAACCAATAGAGAAGGAACACTATCGGCAGGAATACTAAAAACTCGAAAGAATTGAAAAGCATAAAGCTTCTTCCGTTATCTGAATTGTTGTCCGAATGATACCCAGATACGGACGGTTCATTTCTTTTTCGTTAACTACACAAAAGAAAAGCGGGGTATCTGACCTCTGCCTGTCCGCTCTCTGAGGTCGTAGGAAACCTTGTAAATGAACAGAACAGAGTGATACCCACGCCCTTGGTATATATAATACGCCCCTAAAGGTGTGCGTGATGACCTTTTACAGCCATCGGCACACCAACGGGAACGGTTATATACCTACCCGCAGCATCTACCTCTGCATTGTCTTTGATTTACAATTCTCGAATTTCCTACGTTCCAGAAAGCCAAAAACAAGCGTTAGCAAACGCATCCTAATATGTAGTGCTCCTCCCTCTGATCTTCACCGTTCCGTTTCTCTCACAAGATCAACGGCTACGGCGTGGGGCGGATGCGGATGTAAAGGTACTCATTTTCACCGAATAATGATGTGGTTTTTAGTAAAAAATCAATCTTTTATTATTACTGTCCGCTAAAAGTTTTAATAAGAAGAAAGAAAGGGCTGATTCCATAATTGTGGAGTCAGCCCAAATTGTTACCTTTGTTTTTGCTACAAA
>ONDH01000034.1 GCA_900316505.1 uncultured Prevotellaceae bacterium | reverse complement strand
CATGATCTTTTTATCTATTTTTATTTGTTTTTATCTATTTTTCTTTCGGCGCCAACGGCGCAACTTCTTATACCGAACTCACGTTAAAACAAGTTCCTGTGGAACGATTGAGCGGATTGAGCGGATGTTTTTTTCTTAGGGTTCGTAGTTGGAAATAACAAATCCGATTAATCTGCTTAATCATCGCGAAGCGGTATGTTTTTATAAACAAGTTCCTGCGGAACGATTGAGCGGATTGAGCGGATGTTTTTTCTTAGGGTTCGCCCAGTCGTTCAACAATCAGGTGAACCTGCTTGGCGGTGAGTATTCTTGATGTCTTGCGGTAACCGGTCGCGAGCAGTTCTTGCGTCAGTGTCGGGTGGTAGTTAATCCACTGCATCAGACGGTTCACCGCTGCATGGGGTGTGAGGTCGGGTGCATACATCATTGCCAGTTCGCGTTTGGTCATGGATACAATGTCCATGTCATATTCATATCTGTCCATTTGTGGTTAAGAATAATTGAAGACTATCTTCCCCGCCCCCTCTCACGTGAAAGGCGATGGGAGACCATGCGGGGTGCTCAACTTTTTTCGATACAAAGATAGCACTTTTTTCTGTAAGTACCAAGGGAAATGAGGAAAAATTTGCCTTGGAATAGCAAAATTTATGATAAATATATGTATTTGATTATCATGGATAAAGTATTGATGCGTTCAAGTTGGACTTTAATGTGTTTGAAAACCATCTGAATATCTGTGGATTCTGTGTGAGAGATGTTTCAGTGAGGGTTGCATGGTGCGGAGCAGCTCACACAGAAAGAACGCCTTGGGCGGCGTATGGAATGGAGTGCCCTATGGGCAGAAATAACACAAATCATAACAAATCAAAGAAATATTTTTTTCTAACAAAATTATCCATATATCCTATAAATCCGCTGAATCTGCTTAATCATCCCGAAGGGGTATGTTTTTATATAAACAAGTTCCTGCGGAACGATTGAGCGGATTAAACAGATTTTTGCTTATGGGTAAGCCATTACTCGGATTGATTCTGATTACTCGGATTAGAGCCTCGCGCGGCTCTTGCAACTATCCGGATGGACTTTCGCCAAGAAAGCGAAAATCAGCTAGATCCGCGGTTTTATTACTTGAGAGTATTTTTGTTTAAGACAGACACAGGTGTTTACGAGTGAGCCTCTTTTTATCTATTTTTATTTGTTTTTTTATATTTTTCTTTCGGCGCCAACGGCGCAACCTCTTACACCGAATTCACGTTGAAACACGTAAGCTTTATTGGTGAACCGCATTTTCGCTAACTCGTTGAGTGTCAATTGTCGCCTTACAGCGCGAAATAACATGCGCTGGAAGAACGAAATATTTCGCGCTGAGTGCGTGAAATGACACGCGCACGGTGCGCACTAGTTGGAAAAACGGCTATGAATTAGAATCCGATGCGGCGGTTCGATGTGGTGGGCGCCAGGGTGATGGGACGGATGTCGGCAGCGGTGATGGTGAGGAACTGGCGACGGTCGGTGATGTGGCTGTCTGTGATGCGCTGGGCGTGGTGGATGTACACCTCGTCGAGCAGGTTTGCCACGAAACGGGCATTGCCCCAAGTTTTCTTGTCACGTTGTTCATAGCCCTTACGGATGATGTCGCTGTAGCGCATCCATGCCTGACGGGTGAAGTGGTACTGGTACTGACGGTAACGACGGCGACTGATTTCGAGCAGTTGCGGGATGTTGAACTCGGGGAAGTCGAACACGTTGACGAAACGGGAACGCAATCCCTCGTTCATGTCGAGCAGCGACTGCATCAGTCCCTTGTAGCCGCAGAGCACCACAGCGATGTCGCGGTTCTGCTCGTCTGCGAGCATCGGCATCATCAGCTGCAAGATGAGGCGTCCCGGGTCGTTGGGGTGATTCGTCACCAGCTGATAAGCCTCATCTATCATCAGCACCCCACCCTTCGCAGCCTTCAAGGTCTCTGCAACAATCACTTCCTCGTCGCCCCAACGGGTGCCGATGAAGGTGGAGCGGTTTGCCACCACCACGTGTCCGCGGCTCAGTGCGCCTGCCTTGTGCAACATGGAGGCATAGATTTTGCAGAGCGTGGTCTTGCCTGTGCCCGGCGCTCCTTGAAAGACGGCATGGAGCGACACTTGATGGGGCGGAACGTCGGGGGCAATCTGGTGCATCTGTGCGTTGTAGCGGGTGAGGGCGGTGAGGTGCTCTATCTGACGGCGGATGTTGTCACAGCCGAGGAGCTTGTCCAGTTCGGCTTCGGGGTTGGGAAGGAGGGGGAGCATTTCGACGCGGAGTTCGTGCTTCTCGCCGGTGAGGTCGGTGACGGTGGGTTTGGGAGGGAGAGAGGAGGATGTGGGGGTGGTGGCAGCGGGGAAACCGCTGCCTGCAGGGGAGAAGGGGGAGGTGGGGGCAGCGGGGGAACCGCTGTCTGAAGGGGAGGAAGAGAAGGGGGAGGTGGGGGCGACGAGGGAGAATAAGGGGTCGTTGGGATCGTCGAGAAGGTCGGGGAAAGCGTCTTCGGGGAAATCGGGTTGGTCGTCTTCGTCGGAATAGTCATCATCGTCGTCATCGAGGTCGAAGGGGGTGCTGTAGTCATCGTCATCGGTGTCGGATGGGTCGGGTTCTTCTTCCATCTCGAGGAGGATGTTGTTGACAGCTAAGTGGGTCTGTTCGTTTTCATAGAGCCTTTTGAGTAAAAGTTCCATTTTTTCTTTGGTGTCCAAGTGAAGAATGTCTAAAAGTCCCATAGGTAGAAAGTTTTTATGTGGTTAAGAGATTTTGTTGTGCTTTAGTGGGGGTGACACGGGGTCGGGGGGAGAGAGGGACAGCGGGGAAACCGCTGGACGCAGGGAGAGCAACATGGAGGGAGGAGAGAGGAGGCAGCGGGGAAACGCTGGACGCAGGGAGCGAGGCATGGAGGGAGGAGAGAGGAGGCTGCGGGTAAACCGCTGGATGCAGGGGGCGAGGCATGGAGGGAGGAGAGCAGGCAGCGGGGAAACCGCTGGATGCAGGGGGCGAGGCATGGAGGGAGGAGAGCAGGCAGCGGGGAAACCGCTGGACGCAGGGAGCGTGGCTTGGTGGGAGGAGAGGAGGCAGCGGGGAAACGCTGGACGCAGGGAGCGAGGCATGGAGGGAGGAGAGGAGGCAGCGGGTAAACCGCTGAGCGCAGGGAGCAAGGCATGGAGGGAGGAAAGCAGGCAGCAGGGGAACCGCTGGATGCTGTGGGGGCGAGGGGCGCGCAGGAGCAGTGAGCCAGTCCTGGGGATGGACTGCCACATGGTTGTCTATGAATAAATAAAATTGAGTCTAAGTGATGGTTCTACCGCCGTCGAGCGTCGGCATTTGTTGAGGGGACGTTTCTCTGTTTTTTGGTTTTGTTATTTTCAGATGACGTTACCAACTTGCAAAGTAATGGCTTTCTGATGACACTGCAAAATCTTTTGGAAAAAATGTTTGGTTGCACATGCATTTTTAACATTTCGGGATTCATTAACTCCGCAGGAAGGTCAGTTAATGTGAATTCGGTATAAAGGGTTGCGCCGAACTCACGTGCATTTCTTTCAGTGACGGTGCGAAGTACGGAAAAGTGTGCTACAGAAATGGTGTGGGCATAAAAAAGTTGGACAAGACAACTGCCTGAGAGAGGCAATCGTCTTGTCCAACGATTCATTGATTGGGTTGAATTACTTCACATAGTAGGTCTTGCCGTCGATGATGACGAAGCCCTTGTAGTTTTCATCAACTGGCTGACCAGCGAGGTTGTAACGCTGACCGTTGGTGGTCTTTGCAGGTGCTTCGATAGCCTCAACAGCATTTGCATCTGTAGAGTGCTTGTAGATGCCCACAACCTTTGCCTCCAGAGGAGCTGTGTAACCACCAAAGAAGGTCATCATGCAGATTTGTGGCAGAACACCGTCTGTAACTCCGCACTTAGGATCATCGGCAAAGACATACTTGTATTCTTTAGCACCTTCTGGAATATCGGTGAGGTCTTGGTTAGACCAGAATGCGAGTTTCCAACCGGCAGCTACTGGCTCGGCAAATTTCACCACCACGTAGTCGCAATCCTTCACATCGACGTTCATCATCTTGATGGCAATCTGAAGGTCACCGGTAACTGTGTAGGTGTTATATTTCTCACCTTCCACCAATTCAGCACGTTTAAAATCATCGTACTCCTTACCCTGGCTCTGGGCAATCTCGATGAGGCCTTCTTCAAGTTCATCGTCCTCGTTCATGTCCTTAGAGATGACTGTCACTTCGTTTTCATCCGCAACGACTAAGGCTACATATTGGTTGCCCCATCCTGCTGCATCAGCAATAACAATCACTTCGTCGCCCTCAGCAGGAGCATCACCATCCAAAGAGATGGCACCTGTAGATGTCTTGACAATGAAAGTTGCCACATTGGTGCTGACATGAACTTCTTCACCTGTCACCAGCATGGATGCCATCTTGGACTCCTTCTCTACAATGTTTGCCCAATTCACAGTACCATCTTTCTTGACAGATGTGACAAATGCTGCATTAGCCATGTCACCAGTGGACAAACTGTTGTCGAAAGGCAGTTCACCGAAGAATGTACCAGCAATGATGATGTCGTTGCCTGCCATTTGCATTGCCACATTGTATGGCTTAGTTAGCATGGCATGCTTTGCAGCATTGAACACCTTTGTTGTCAGTGTGCTTCCTACTGTTGCAAGTACAAAACCATGCTCATTGTTACCATCACCGTCACTATCGAAAGCGATGTCCTTGTTGCCAGCTGCAGAAGTAATGGTGAGATTACCAAAGCCGAAGAAGCCTACATACACCGTACCGTTGTTGGCAACAAAGTTGACTGCCTCTGGATAGTTTTGCGTTTCAGAGATAGTGCCTGTTGACTGCACATATGCCACATTGGCAACATTTGCGAAGTCATTCTTGCTGAGAGAGAATACACCTGCACTCCTATTGTCCATATACATGCCGAAGTCGTTGTTGACAATGTAAGCACCTTTCCAACCAAGTTCAGCTACATCTCCCTTATAAGTGGCAGACACATACACTTTATCTCCATCAATCTGGATCTTGTTTGGTCTGATATCAATAGGTTCCTCATCTGGAAGATAGAAAGGAAAATCAGACGTTACCACTTCCAAATTACCTGAAGGTGTGAGCGTCTTCATCGATACAAACTGACCATCCTTGTTCACTTTTGTAACGAAAGCGGAAACTACGTCTGGGCTCTCGATGCTGCTGAGCTGTAGATCAGTGCTGGTATAACGCACTACATCATAGAATATGCCCGCTGCATAAAGCGTTCCGTCTTCATCAGCCACCATGGCAGTCACGGTTGCATCACCGTCAAATGTGATAGCCCACTGCTCCTTGCCGTCCTTGTCATACTTCACGATGACACTGGATTTTGCCACTTCGGGCTGAGCCACAGCCTTACCAGCGAAATTGAACGAAACGTTCTGTTTGCTGGACACATACACAGAGCCGTCGCCAGCCTGTGCCAACATGCACACCATTCAAATCGTCTGCTTCTGCAACTGGTTTGAAGGCGGCTGCCCAGCCTTTTTTGATGTCTAAATCATTGTCGTTCTGTGCAAATGCACTCATTGTGGCTACGAATGCCACCAACATAAGTAAAATTTTCTTCATAAACTAACTGTTTTAATAATGAATACTATGGTTAACTATATTTTTTGTTTAGAGTTTAGAGTTTAGAGTTTAGAGATAAGGGGGGAGTTTAGAGTTGAGAGTTGAGAGTTTAGAGTAACTATTCATTTATCATTTGTCATTCTTTCATTTCAGCGAAGCGCTACCTCCTTCCCATCTCTCAATTTCGGGGTTGGACTCCACTGCCTCGGTGGGGAAGCGCATGGTGTACTTCTCGGGGGTGAGGGTGAAGGTCTCGTCGTCGTAGGTGCGGGTGAGGGCTGGTTGTGTGGTGCGGCGAAGGTCGTACCAGCGGTGTCCCTCGAAAGCAAGTTCGCGGGCACGCTCGTCGAGGATTTCCTGTGTCAGTTCCTCCTGCGTCATGTCTGCCATGAGGTCGGAAGCAGTGGTGAAGGCATCGGCGTTGAGGCGCTTCTGCAGCAGTGGCTTGAGGTAGTCGATGGCATCGGCAGTGTTGCCCAGACGTGCGGCACACTCGGCAGCCGTGAGGTATGCTTCAGCACTGCGGAAGGAACAGGAGAATTCGTCGTCCCCACCCTTCGACAGGTCGTAAGTGGAGGAGGTGACACGCTTGAAGAACTTCGTGCGGCGCTGGTCGCCTGTGCGGTAGAGATTGATGAAGTCGGGGTTGGGCAAGTTGATGACGGTGAAGAGGTTGCTGCTGAACTTCTCCAATGCCACGATGCTCTCCACTGACTTGTAGCTGTTAGGCAGTGTCTTGGAGGTGTTCATGTCCTCCAACTCGCCGTGTGCCTCCATCACTGCCTTGGCTGCTGTGAGGGCTTTCTCCCATTCGCCCATATATAAATAAGTACGGGCGCGGAGTGCCTGTGCAGAAATCTTGTTGAAGCGGTAGTTTTTACCCTCTTCCCATTTCTCCACAGTCAGGAGTTTCTCTGCCTCGGCAACATCGCTGAGCACCTGCTGATAGACGGTTTCCACACTGCTGCTGGCAGGCATGGCATTGACATCAGCTTCCAACTGCATGGGCACTCCGCGTGTGGCGGCAGGCTGACAGTGGGTGTAAGGATCGGCAAAAAGACTGACAAGCAGGAAATGACTGTAGGCACGGAGCATGTAGCTTTCGCCCACAAGCTGGTTCACCTCGTCGCGCGTGGCGTGGGTGATTTCGTCACGGTGCTCGATGACGTAGTTGGCGATGTAGATGGTATGGTAGTAGTTGCGCCACATGAAGTAGCTGGTAGTGGGCGAAGGGTTCTCGTCCTTCCACCGCCAGAGATCCAGGTAAGCATCGAGGTCGGTGGAGGAGGTCTTCTTCTTGTCCATCAGCATTTCGTCGGTGCGCACGGTGGTCAAGTAGCGGTCTTTGGAGAAATACTTGTACTCGTTGGTCAGCAAGGCACGGTACTCCTCCCCTGTCTTGGCAATGACCTTGCCTGTTGGGGTGATGTCGAGGAAATCGTCGCAGGAGGACAGGAGGAGGGCTGCCAATGCTACGAGGGCTAATATGAGGGTGTTTCTTTTCATCTTTTAGTTGTTATAGGATTATCGTTGAGTCCTTTTAGAAGTTCACGTTCACGCCGAAGATGATGCTCTTTGGCACTGGTTGTGCGTAGGGGTTACCCATCGTCTCGGGGTCGAGATAGTTGCGGTAGCTGCTGCCGCAGACGATGAGGTTGCGCCCTTCGAGGGAGACGCTGGCAGAGGTGATGCCAACGGGCTGGAGCACCTTCTTGGGGATGCGGTAGCCGAGGCGGATGGACTGCAGGCGGCAGTAGTTGCGGTTGCGCACCCACACATCGAGCATGGAGAAAGTCTGGTACTCAGAGAAATGGGTGTAGGCAGAAGCTCGCTCGGGCGTGGAGACGAGGAGTGCGGGATAAGCCGCTGACTGCCCGTCATTGCCATTCGGTCCACCGAAACGGCTCAGTATTTCCTGATTCGTGTTGAGTCCTCGGTCATAGTAGGTGGGTGAGTAGTTGGGCTGCACGCGCACCTTCATGCCGAGATTGAACATGAAGTTGAGGGAGAGTTGCCAGTCTTTATATTCAAAGTTGTTGATGAAGCCGCCGCTGACCTTCGGTTCGTCGGTGCCGATGTAGGTGTAGAGGTCGCGCTGCTGTTCGGCGGTGAGAGTGGAGGCTCCGAAGCGATTGAGCTGGAAGAATTCTTCGGCACTCTGCACGGTGCCGTCCTTGGCACGGAAGAGCGGATAGCCATCAGCATCGAGGCCTGCAGTCTTGTAGGCGAAGATGGCACCCACAGGATGACCTTCACGTCCGGGATAGGTGGAGTTTTCAGCCACCGTCTCGTTGAGAATCTTGTTCTTATTTAAACCTAAATTCAGGCTGGTCGTCCAAGTGAAGTTTTTGGTGGAAATATTGCTTGTGTTGAGGGCAAACTCCCAACCAGTGTTCTCCATCGAAGCCCAGTTGATGGTGGTCATGGCGAAGCCTGTCTCGAGAGGCAGTTGCCGTGAGGAGATGAGGTCAGTGGAACGTCGGTAATAGTAATCGACGGTGAATCGGATGCGATTGTGGAGGAACGCCATGTCCAGTCCCACGTTCACGTTCTTGGTCTTCTCCCACTTGAGGTTGGGGTTAGGCGCTGTCTCTGCCGAAATGACGGTCTCGACAGTGCCTGGAAGAACGGTGGTGCGGTTGAACGTGCCGATGAGATAGGGCGAGGTGTTCTTGTCGATGTTGCCCTGCAAACCGTAAGAGGCACGGAGATTGAGCTCGTCGAGCCACTTGGCATTTCCCATGAACTTCTCCTCCCCCACTCTCCAGAGTCCACTGAAGGAATAGAGGGGCAGGTAGCGGTATTTCTTTGCCACACCAAACACGTCGCTGCCGTCGAAACGAACGGAACTTCCGAGTGTGTAGCGGTGGTTGTAGGTGTAGGAACCAGTGGCAAACCACGACACATAGGCGTTCTCCTGATGTGCCTCTTCATAGAGCGGATAACGCTGTCCGATGCTTTCCGTAGGGAAAAGGACGGGCTGCGTGGTGAGGGTGCGGGCATCGTAGCCGTATGCCGTGGAAGTGAGGAACTTGGATTCCACGTGGCGCACCTCGGTACCGCCCATCAGTTCCACATCGTGTTTCTCAGCAAAGCGCTGGTTCCATTCGAGCATCGCCTTCCATGTCCACTGGTCGGTGTGCCCTTCGGTATTCTTGTTCATGCCACCTTCGGGGAAGATGGTCTTGCGCTCACCGTCAATCATGTAGGTGGCGTATGCCTTTGCCTTGCGCATGGCATAGGAGTCGTTGCCAGCATAGCGTGTCAACGTGTAGTTGTCGTGCTGCAGACCGTATTGGGAGGTGAGTTTCAGGTGCTGGTTGAACTTGAGTTCAGCATCGAATATCGCCATGACGGAACGGTCTTTGCGCTGCTTGGAAGTGTTATAGCGTTCCTCGAAGATATTAAAGTCAGGTGCTTCATTCTCACGACCTTGTACATTGACATCATAGTTGTAATGACCTTCAGCATCGTAAGGTTCAAAGTAAGGATTTGCCATGCGTGAGTAATAGACGGGGTTGGTGAAGCCGCCCGTGTCGGTCATGTAACTGTTTTGCTTACGCTGATTGGCAAAAAGGCTGGCACCAATCTTCAGCATCTTGTTCAGGCGGAAGTCAGTCTTCAGAGTGATGTTGAAGCGGTTGTTCTTCACTCCCTTCACGTTACCCTGCTCGTCGTAGTAACCTGCCGACACATAGTAGTGGGCATTGTCGCTGCCGCCGCTCACACTGGCGTTGTACTCCTGATTGAACACGTTGCGGAAGAGAATATCGTTCCAATCGGTGTTGATGGTGCGGAGACGGTTGATGCGCTGCTGAGCTTGGGCAGAGAGGGCATCCCAACCACCTGTCTTGTAGGTGTTGAACTCGCCCAGTTCGTCGAGGATGTTCGCCACCCCACCCTTGTGTTCACGGTAGTTGTAACCGCTTTGCAAAAGTCCAAGTTCAAGATCGACCTTCTCATTGGCATTGAGCAGATGGAGACGGTCGATGCTGGTGCGGGGACTGTAGGTGAACTTGGCGGAGAAGTTCACGACGGGGCGCCCAATCTTTCCCTTCTTGGTGGTGATGACAATGACGCCGTTGGCGGCACGGGCACCATAGATGGCAGTGGCGGCGGCATCCTTCAGCACGGTGATGTTGTCGATGTCAGCCGGATTGAGACCTGCGATGCTGGTCTGATAGATGTCGTCTATGTCATTGAGATTTTCGATGGCGGGAATCTCATTGCCCTCCATAGGAATGCCGTCGAGCACCCAGAGGGGTTCCTGCACTCCGTTGATGGAGGCGGTTCCACGGATGCGTATCTTGGCTGGTGCACCCGGTGCACCTGTGGCTGACACAGAAGAAAGACCTGCCACTTGACCTGCCAGTGCCTGGTCGATGTTCTTGATGGCACCGACCGTCTCGTCGCTGATTTTCACTTCGGAAACGGCGGCGGTAAGTTTGCGGCGGTCAATCTGCTGATAACCCGTGACAACAACCTCACCGAGACCCTTGGAAGCAGCGTACAACGTCACGTCATACTTGTCCTGATTGGGCTTCAAGGCGATGGTCTTGGGTTCATAACCCATATAACTGACGGTTATCTTCTTGATGGAGGCAAGGACGGTGAGGGTGAAATGGCCGTTCATATCGGTCACAGTACCTTTGGAGGTGCCTTCACCCACGGTGATGTTTGCACCGATAAGTGGTTCTCCCTTGAACTCACCGTCCATCACGGTGCCTGTGATGGTACGTTCCTGTGCCACCATCGAAAGGATGGCAACAGGTACCATCAGCAAGAGCATCAAAAGTCTTTTCATATTCATCATATTATACTTTATTATATACTTCCATCCCCTACTCTCTCTTCCATTTCTTCCACTCTTTCAATCATTCTTTCTCTCCGCATGGTTTCTTTTTTTTATTTGTTCAGTCCCAGCGCCGTCTGGATGCGCAACGCCATGTCATCGTAATGCATCTGTGTGGCAGTGTCACCCGTACTTGCCTTGCTCTTGCAGAGACGGAGAATGCGGAGCAGTTCGCCACGCTTCAGACTGATGGCGTCGGAAGTACGCGACACTTGCTTCATGGTGAGCTCCAGTGTGCGAGGTGCGGAGGAATCGAGAGATTCGGATTCTCCGTAACATCCGAAATAGTCGGTGTCTATGGAATTCCTGTCAGTCAGACTTTTGTTAATCTTCACGCCTTCGCTCTCAGCTGCCGCAGTAATGAGGGCATCGAGCAGGCTCTTCTGCAGACTGCGCTCCATGACGTTGAGTTTCTGCCCAGCAATAGTCTTGCGGAAGAGGGACTGATGCACCATGTCCATCATCTCCACAGCAGTGAAGGCACGGTCGCCATTCTCCCACTCATTCTGATACATACGCACCAGACGCTCGTTGGCGAAGAGATCCCACAAGATGTAGTTCTGCTGATTCTTCAGAAGCAGGGCTGGTTCCTGTTCGGTGGTGCCGTTGGGGGTGTTACGCAAAGGATAGACCACCTTGGAGATGGGCGAGCCGAAAAGCCACTCCTGATAACTGAGCACGTTGTCGAGCAAGAACTGCACGGATGCCTTCTGACGAGCTTTCTCCACATGGGTGTAAGCTGCAGGAAGGTTGGAAGAACTGAAAGTTTCAGACAACACCGGGCGATCCATATAGATGCCGCCGACATTGGCAAGGACATGATAGAGGTACAAGCTCCATTGGTAGATGACAGCACTGTAGAGGTCGGCTGCCTTGTCGTAAGTCTGGTCGGGGTCACCGTTGCGCGTCCAGTTCACGACATTGGGCATGACACGCTTGAGATTCTCGATGCCGAGGTTGGCTGAACGGATAGGATTGTCGCCAAGGTCTTCAGAGAGAGCGCGTGGGTCGATGGCAGTGCGCCTGTCCTGTGTTTCGCTGTAACGGTATTCCTTACCATTATGACGGGCAAGGAAAGCAGCCAGTTCCTTCTTCTCGTCGGTGCCTGCAGGGAACCAACGATAGCCCCACTCGATTGCCATGAGGTCATAGGGACCAATGTTGGGCGACATGACCTTCACGCCGTCGCCAGGCTGAGCGATATAGTTGAAACGGGCATAGTCCATGATGCTCGCCGATGTGCCCCCCACCCTGCTGGTGAAGGCGGCGGAACGGAGCGAGTCGGTGGAATAGGCTGCCGAAGCAATCATGTTATGTCGGAGTCCGAGGGAATGTCCCACCTCATGGCAGGCAACGAAACGGACGGCATCGCCGATGAGTTCGTCAGGCAAGGTAAGAGTGCGGGCACGTGGGTCGGTGGCAGATGTCTGCACACGAATCCACTCGCTGATGAGCGACTGCACGTTGTGCCACCAGATGATGTCCGCCTCCAGAATCTCGCCGGTGCGAGGGTCGAGAGTGGCAGGACCCATGGCATTTGCCTTTTCGGAGGCAGCATAGGTGAGGACAGAATAACGCATGTCGTCACCTTCAACATCAAGGGTGTCGTCAGGCACAATGACACGCACGGCATCTTTGAACCCGGCTCGTTCGAAGGCTTTGTTCCAATCGAGAATGCCTTGTGTAATATAAGGACGCAAATGGGTGGGCACTGCACCGCCAATGTAGAACGTGATGGGTTGCACTGGCTCCACCAATTCTCCACGCATATAAGCCAAGGTGTCACTGGGCACGAGACGCCAACGGGTGATGTAGTTGGCGTGTTCCACCTTCTGCTGACGGTCACCATAGATGAGGGCAGGTGTGGAGAAATAGCCCACACGCCAGTCTTCACGACGGGTGCGCATCGGTTCGTCGGGCAGCAGCATGATGGCTGTGCTGACCACAACCGTCAAGTTCACCTTTGAATTGCCCTCATGCACAGTGGTGGTGAGTTCGGAGAGAGCCACCACACTGCGCTCGTAACTCTTCACCGACACGATGCGGGAGAGGTCGGAGACGGGCGAGGTGCCGATATTGATTTCGTTGAACACGTCGTTGAGCACGTTCTTCCTGCCATTGAAAAAGTCATTGACCTTGAAGATAACTGAAGTGGAGTCATCTGACACAGCTTCTACCTTAAGACTGGCGATGATGGGGTCAACATAGTTGTCTGCCACCGACTGTGCCAGGAAAGAGCCTTTCGGTGCCTCGGGGGTGACACGCTGCTGACGCATCCTGACGAGCTTCGCCTTCTTGTCCCATTCGAAACGCACCATCTGGTTCTCGTAGTTCACACCCTTGTTCGCGGCTGACTCGTTGAGTTCGGAGGGCACCTGCTGCAACTTGTTAGACACAAGGAAAGGTTTGCCCAACAACTTCACAGGCAATTCGAGATAGACGGTGTCGCCCTTCTCAATGACGTTCATCACGCCCTGCATCTGCACGGAATCACGTCCTGTCAAAGTCTTGTAGCGTGAAGGTGGAGGCGCCGCCTCAGTCTTGTTCTTCTTGGATTTCTTTCCCCTCAGTATTGCGCTTGCAGAGGCATCAGCATTGCTTATCAGCATTGCCATCATCAACACAAAGGTCGATATCCGTCTCAACGTTATATGTTTGTTTTTCATTTAATCATGTATTATATTTCGGCAAAGGTACAACAATTGTTTCATTCCTCCAAAAAAAAGAACATTTATTTTGCAATGACGGCAAGTCACCCATAGGAGACTTGCCGTCATGAAACTTCCAACTTACTTCGAACCATGCAGCCCGCATCACTCGGGCTGGGGCTCTCCCACTTGCCTCAGGAACTTGCCCTCGAGCGAGTAAGCCTTGTTGACGGTGTAGCGTCCGTAGTCGGGGGCTGGGTAATAGCCATAGGAGGCGGCTATGATCTCGCCCTTGTCCATGTCAATCTCCTGCACTCCCTCGGTGGAAGGCAGCTGGATGGCAGTGCGGTCAACGAGGTCGATGATGTAGGTCCACGTGTTGCGCCCGTCAGGACAACCCTCCACGACAATCTTCCTGTAGTCCAACGATGCGTACTGGGCAGAGGATGCCACAGCCACCAGATGGATGGGCACTTCCACGCCGTTGGCGTTCTTCCCTTGCATCTGATCCCATGCAGGTGCTGCCGTGGGATTGGTGGTGAGGACTCTCCGCAGCTGATCCCAACGCTCGTCAACCACCCACACGGTGTAAAGACCTACAGGGTCGTCTTCGCTGGGCTGCTCTTCCACATTGACATAAAGCACATGGTTGAACATGCGGTCTGTCTCCTCGGCACTTGACGGCAGTGCGCTGAGGTCGTCGAAATCCTGCTGGTCGTAAATGCTGAGACCCTGTGCCTCGGTGCCGTCAGCCTCGCCTTCCTCAAAGCCTTCCGCAGAGAGAGAGTCCGCCACACTCACGATGCTGTCGCTGTCGGAAGCTGCCGTGTCTGCCTTCCCATTGAAAAGTCCGTTGCAACCCGTCAGCATGAGAGCTGCAGACAAAGTCAAGAAAATCTTTTTCATGATGATTGTGATTATATGATCAAATAATGTTTACTTAGAGGAGTCAGAAGGGAGTTAGGGAGTCCCTCTCATTCCCCTTCTTCATCTTCTGGGATGTTGGCTTGATAGCCGGTATAGACGATGTCCTGTCCGTCGAACTCAAACGTGTGGCAATAGATGGGGTTTTCCCAAAGGGTATCGTCAGGATTGAACTCGCCCATCAAAAATACGCCGTCGAAAAGATTGCACGAAGGAATAAGCGTGTTGCCTTCCATTGCAGGCGAGACCTTCTTCCAAGGTTCATCCTCGGGTGTCAGCGTCTTGGTCTGTGGGTCGTAGTCGTAGAACACATGAAAATCGGCCACCGGGTCAGTCGGTTTGTTCAATGAGCACACGAAAAGACTGTGACCGTTTTCGCGGCGCATGACACACGCCTCCACACTCTCGGCATCAGTTTCGGTGGACAGCAGCACATATTCCTTCGAAGGGAAATGCTGGATGGTGCCCGTACCGTCCTCGGCATAGTATTCGCCTTCGAAGCCAGGTTCGTTGAGCTTCCTCAACAACGAATCCACACCAAAACTCGGGAAACGCTCGTTGAATGCCGTCAGCAGGTCTATCACACTGGGACGCTCGCTGCCATTCTGCACGGGTATGTCCCCACCCTTCCATTCACTTTCAATTTTGTCCAACGACATGAACTGCTCGTTCACCATACCTGGACCATCCATCACATCAAAGATGCGTGGCGCATTCTTGCACCCTGTCAAAGCTAAGGGAAGCAAGCACATCAAATAGAATAGTTTCTTCATTATTTTGCCCTTTATTTATAAATGTATATGAGTTTTGCAAGTTTTGTTTATATGAAGTTAATGAAGTTACCGAAGTGAGCGCTACGCTGAGTTGACAATTGACAGTTGACAATTAGGCTGACGCGATTGGCATAGTTCAAACAAGCTTGACCTCTGCACTCGCTCAACCGCATCTTTCCTCATTCCTAATTTTCATTGACTGGGTATCGTCGTTAACTCCTTTAACTCCTAACTCCTCACATCCCCACAAGGTAGTTCACCGTCTGCACCTTGCCCATGATGCCCGACAGACACTCCTTTAACTGGGTGATGAGATTGTTCGAGTCGATGTAGTCGCTTACCTCCTCATGCGGGATGAGCAGCGCCACCGTGTCCTGACGGTAGGAGATGATACGGATCTGCATCAGGTACATCGTGAAGATGCGTGCACCAAAAACAGACGTGAGTGCGTCGCGGAAAGGAGCATCGGTGAATGACATGCCGTCCCAAGGAGAGCGTACTGTCTCTTGCTTTCCGTTCATGGTTGAGGTGCTGCTTACTCCATTTGGATTGTTTTCCTGTAAAGATTTTTGCACATTTTTCATCCCCGTATCCTCTTGCGCATACATCGGAAATGCCTCAAGCACTTCCTCTGCTATGGCATCCTCAAAGTCGTCAATGACATTGCGTAGGGCGGTGAAGGCATACTTCTTCTTGTCAAGAATTTTGTCACCATCCTTGTCAACATACTTCTTCACCTCATTCATCTTGGCGATGAACACATCGATATTGTCATCGTTGATGCGCGGCAACATCTGACGGATTTCAGAAGTACGGAAACCGAAGTCCTGCTTCAGGAAGTCCTCGACCGTTATCAACTTTTTTGCAAAAGAAGCGGAATGGTTCTGCTCTTTGCCCAGGTCGCTCACGGTGATGGTGAAGAGTATCTTCTCGGGAGTACCCTTCTTCTTTCCGGCAGGATAAATCTCCTGAAAGTCGAAATAGCAGTCCGCCTCGCCCTTGTCGGCAAGGTCGCGCAGCTCGTCGGCGGCGGTGTTGAGCACACGGCGCTTGAACTGGCGGTACTCCGTGTATTTCTTCTCCACCCACCGCCACTGGCCGTTCTCGTCCTCCTCGTAGGCAAGGAAACCGAGAATCTTGCGCAGCTCACTGTAGTCCACCTCCCAGCGACCGAATGCCTTGTAGGCGGTGATGATCATATAGAGACGGCTGGTGTACTGGCTCGAGGAATTGCGTGCAACAGCCTTGATGTATTTGCTGTAACGCGTGAAGTTGAAAATCTCCTTCGCCTGCTCACGGTTGAAGTAGAAACGAATGAACCCCTTGCGGCGACCACGCTCATTGTCCTCGAAGGGCACGCTGATGGAGTCGAACACGTGGGAGAGCTTCATCATCTTCATGCCCTCCACCTCCTCGGGACGCTTGATGGTGGCACCCATCAGACGGTAAGCCATCGACTCCACGTCGGCGTAGTAGTCGGGGCGGTTGGAGACGGCGGCGAGGTTCACGTCCACATGCGCCACGCCGTTCTCGTTGAAGTCCTCCTCCTTGAAGACGGCATTGCCCTCCTCACCCATATGGGCGATGAAGTCGTTGATCTTCACCTGCAGCGCACCCATCAGCTCCACCATGATGTGAGTCTGCGTCAGCGAGAGGTCGCCGCGCATAACCGACAGCGCATAGGGCTGCTTGATCCACTCCACGTTCTGGGGAAGGTTCTTCATGATGGTCTCGTCCTGCGCCTTCTTCGTTTTCTGCGCAGCAGCCGTTCCCACCTTCTTGCCTTCTTCGGGTTTCCGTTCTGTTTCTTCTTTCATTGGTTTTGGTTGGTCTTTAATGAAAACATTGCAAAGATACAAAGTTTTTTTTTCTCCCAAAGATTTTTCTTGATTTTCTCTCTTTTTTATCCATAAAAAAGTGCTGTCCGCACCCGTCATCGTGACAAATGTGGGTTAGTGAGAGCAACACACTCCTTCAGATTCGCGTGCGTCGGGGTGCTACATGGGTGTACGTCATGCTTTAACATGGGAGTGCGTCGGATTTCAAGATACGTGTACCTCTCAATGTCGGCACTCAGCGCCAAATAACACGCGCTGTAAGAATGAAATATTTCGTGCTGGGTGCGCGAAATATCATGCGCACCGTGCCGACGTAGGGGAATGCTAAGTTGACAAGCTTCACTTCTTTGGATTTAAAGGAGTTAGAGGAGAGACGGAAGTTAAAGGCTAATGAGATGCTGGTGCAAGGATATCGGCTTAACTCTTTAGCGTAGTGATAACTCCTTATAGTTCCTTTATAACCAATTAACTCAAACTCGGAAACTTCAAGTTTGGAATTTGTCACTTATTTGTTTGGTTTTTGTCACAAGCCCCCTTGCTTCTTTGGTATTTGTCACATTATCAGTCATTTATCTTTTCTATTTGTCGCGCTTTCAAAGGGAATTTGTCACTGTTTTGTTTGCCTTTTGTCACGTTTTTATCGTTTATTCAATTGTTTTTCAATTAGTTGCACTACTCCATATTATATATATTTGTTTATTTTATAAAATAAGGAAAGATCTTTCTTTCAATTCATTATAGAAATGGGTGATATCTCATTATACTTATTTATATACGCTTTGGAATTTGTCACACTATCCTAAGCCGCTCGTTTTCAGGACTTCTTTGGAATTTGTCACGTTTTCTTCTTTGCTATTTTCAGGTATTTTTACGGCTGGTTAAGTTTGGAATTTGTCACACTATTTCTCCGTTTTTCTATACAAATAGCGTATCTAACCTACTATTTTACATACACTTAATGTACTTTCTTTAAACATGAGCACAAAAAGTGTGACAAAAACGGGTTATAAATGCGTGACAAATCTGTGTCTGAAAACACGGTTTTTGCGTGACAAACTTGTATTAAGCCCCCCTCTTTGATTTATCCTTTTATCTTTGTTTTTGAGTAAGTTAGCCTCTCTTTCTCATCCGACATCCCCTACCCGTCTATCCTTTGCTTTCCTGTCGCTCAAACATGCTTTTCAACGTGACAAAAACGTATTTGGAATTTGTCACACTTTTATTCATTTTGTTATGCGAAAACTTGCGCAAAACATCGCTAATTTATTCTCAATCACATTTCTATTGAAATAAAACATATCGGGTTTTGCTTAAACATTTTTCCGTTTCATTTTAAAGCCAAAGCACTTCTTCGGAATTTGTCACACTTCCTTTCAATCAGTCAGGTTTTCTTGTTTGGAATTTGTCACACCTTTGATATTCAGTCCCTTTACTTCTGTTGGGTATTTGTCACGTTTCACCCATTCACTCCCCTACCCTTCACCTTCAATTAAGTTGGGAATCTGTCACGGTTGTTCTGCTTCCGTTATTTGGAATTTGTCACACTTTTATCAAAAACTCAATGGGTGATACATGCTCACATATATAGCAACAGATTTCGGATTGAAGCGGAATCTGTTTGCTGGTTGATGCTCAGCACCCACCAATTTCCGTTCAATCCGAAATCTGTTGTTGATATAATTATGTCAGTATTTGTCCAAGTGCTGCGTATAAGCTTATTCAAATGTTAGGCTTATTCAAATATTAGGCATGTACTTATGAAGATATTCATCTTTACTGATGAGCATGTTTAGTGCACATCGATTCCATCGAACTCCAGTTCGGAGATGGCGGTGTCTTGATACTTTTTGCCAGGATAGACCTCTATGATTTCGAAGCGCAAACGCCACGTTGGTTTGTCGGCGTTGTTGTAGCCGAAGGGGCCGTATTTCTCGAGGTCGAAGCACTGCATGCCGCGTGCGTCCTGCACATCGAGGATGCAGACGGGCTTGCCGTTGTAGTACATCTTCAGATAGTGTGGACGTGAGTTTGCCTCCCAAGCCGCCTTGGTCTTCACGTATCCGGGCAGTAACTTCACGCCTGTGACTCTTGGGCAAGCACCTGCGAATTCATACTCTATCCACTCACCGATGCCTTGTCCCTGAGCACCTTCCACCCAAGCCGACTCATGGTTGAAGTCGTGGGCGTTTTTGGGCAGGTAGTTGAACTGTCCCTGTGCCTTCAGATGGCTCGAGGCGGTCACGCGTTGCACTTCGCCGCCACAGTACCAGCTGCACTTTCCCGAATAAAGGTCTTCCATCACAGGGTTCTCCTCCATGATGGTTTCGTAGCGCCTCATCATGTTCTCGGGTAGGTCGGCATCTTCAGATGAGTATGCCTCGTTGAGTGTCTTCCATTCTTTCAGTTCGTCATCGGAAGGCATAAGCCAGACATCAGATGGAGCAACCATTGGCAGGTTGTTGGCAGAATTGGAGCGGGGTCCCTGGGCATAGGCTGAGAGTGTGGAAATCGCCAGCGCAATGTAAAAGAAAGTCTTTTTCATGTCAGTATGGTTTTAGTTGTTAATAGTTCAGTCAATTTTTTTGCATCGGTGTGCCCTACCCTTTTGTTATGTCGGGCTGTTGGCATCACCATCGTTGTTTACATTTCACTCTTCATATACATAAGGATGAGGATTCGGCAGAATCTCCACCGTCTTGTCAAGCACCTTGTATGTCCATTCAAACTCACCCTCGAACAGGAAGGTTGCACTCTTCGGAGTCATGTCGTAGAAAGAGAACCTCAAGGCGTACGTGCCAGCATAAGGTCCCTGCTCCAACAAGTATTTGATGTCGCCCACAGAGTCTCCCTGCTCAGGGTAGTCGTGTCCCACCTCGAATCCTCCTGCTTCCGTGTCAATGTAATATACACCAGGCTTATAGTCGGGATTCTCCTTGCAATAGTCTTCATCATACATCCGCGCCTCCAAATAGTGTGTGTGTGTCTTATCCCTGAGGTCGTAGAGACATGTGCCGTCTTCACTCACCCACACCTTGTAGATGCTTTTCGCCGTGTCTTCAACAGGCTTAATCACGTAGCTTCCCTTCAAATCCTGCGAGTCAGGCATCGCATTCAGCGAGTCCGTTTCCACAGTTTCCGTCTTTTTTACGTTACCAATGCAGGCCATCATCATCAAGCCCACCAAGCACACCAGTGCCCATACAAAATTCTTCATATTCAATAGGTTTTTAATTGTAATTCAGCGACAAAGGTAACAATTCTTTCATAGAAAGCCAAACACTTCCGACATTTTCGATGAAATATTTGGCGGCATTGATAAAAAGCCGTAATTTTGCAGCCACAAATAAACAGGATAAAACATAATGAAACATCGAGTTAGTAGTGTGGTGGTTGCCTTGGCGATGGCAGCCACAGTTTGTGCACAAGAAGAGCCAAAATTCACAGTGAAACCAACGGGGCGTGTCCTTTTCGATGCTACCTATGTTCATGCACAGAATCAAGACGACAAACTGAAGAGTGGTGTGGGTGTCCCGGACATGCGCATCGGCGTGAGTTTCAGTTATGACCATTGGAAAGGTAAGGTCGACATGGGCTTTGCTTATGGCAAGGTGAGCATGAAGGATGTTCTCTTGCAGTATGATTTTGATCAGACCAACTTTGTTCGTGGTGGTTATTTCATCCATCAATATGGCTATCAGAGTTGTACCAGTTCCTCTTTTAAGGAATCGATGGAAGAGCCTCAAAGCAACGCCGTGTTCAACGACGACCGCCTGATTGGTGTGATGTTTGAGCATGCTGACGACAAAGTGTTGGCTGCTGCCAGCTTTGTGGTGGAGTCGGATGCCATGAAACAGACTACGGACGTGACTGGTGACGAGTCGGTTGGCGGTCTGACGCGATTGGTTTACCATCCTTTCATCGAACCCGGAAAGATGTTTCATGTGGGCATCAGTGGCGGCATTGAGGGAGCCCAGTACAGCAACACTGACGATATGAACCACAAGCAGATCACCTTGGCATCGAAGTGGCCTATGCGTGTGGCAAAAGTTAACTCTCAGCAGGTGGTCGTGACCGATGCGAAGACCATGCTCAAGTTTTCACCTGAGGTGATGGCTTCCTATGGTCGTTTTGCCGTGATAGGACAGTATTTCTATAATAGAATCTCGCGCAACAAAGGTCTTCATGCCTTCACGGGCAGCGGTGCATACGTCACCCTGCGTGGACTGCTCAAAGGGCACCAGTACAAATACACGAAGACCGACGGTGGTATTGCCACGCCCGATGCAGGTTCTATGGAGCTGTGCCTTCAATATAACTACACGTCACTGTCCGACCACAAAGCAGGTCTCTATGGCGGTTACCTCAACGACTGGGCACTCTGCTACAATTATTACTTCAATAAATATATGATTTGGCGTGTGAGAGGTTCTTATTCCAAGGTCACCAACCGCAGTGGTTTTGCCGACAATGAAGTGAGCATCCTCGAAACCCGTCTGCAAGTTAAATTTTAATTTCTATACTTATGAAGAAACTGATTATGATGGCTGTCATGCTGACAGCAGTTGTCTGCGCTTCGGCACAGAGTGACAAATCCCCTGTTGATGCGTATTTCACCACCGGTGAGATGCCAGACATGCTCAAGTGGTGTCCCCCACCCCCAGACACCCTCAGCGCTGCTTTTGCGTATGATATTATGCAATATATGTGGGGCAAGCAGATGCGTAATGACAAAGAGCGTGCCGACATCGCTGTGCGTGATGCCGTTTATGGGATTGACTGCATCATCCAGGAGTTCAGTGATCCTTTCGGACTGCAGATTTCCAAGGAAACGACACCTGAGATTTACAAGGTGCTGCGTGAGGGTACAGCCACCTGCGACAGTATCTGTACGATTCCCAAACGATACTATATGCGCAAGCGCCCCTTCATGCGCTTCCAGGAATCCACACTGACACCAGATGACGAGGAGTCACTGCGTAAGAATGGTTCTTATCCCTCTGGCCACACGCTCTTGGGATGGAGTTCTGCCCTGTTGTTGTCTGAAATCAATCCTGACCGCGCCGATACCCTTTTGGCTCGTGGTCTCATGTATGGTGACAGCCGTCTCATTGTTGGCGCCCACTGGCAGAGCGATGTGAATGCCGCGCGTCTGGCTGCATCGGCTGCATACGCAAGATTGCACACCAGCGAGCGCTTCCTGGAACAGATGCGACTGGCACGACTGGAGTTCCGCTGTAAGAAAGGACTTGCCACTCCTGCAGAAATGAAGGCATACAGGAAGGCATCTGGAAAGCGTGCCAAGGCGGTCAAGTAAAGTGCTTTGTAATATTGAAGAATAACCATAAAGAAGCCCCGTGCAATGATTGTTGCACGGGGCTTCTTTTATGCGCTTCACGTGAGTCTGTCCGCAGAATGTCTTTATGACGGGTTTCCCCCCTTCTTCCAGAAACGGCTTGTGATGTCCTCCCACGAATCGTCGTGGGTGTTGCGGTAAAGCCGCTGGTTGGTGGTGGGGCTGTTGAGCGGACCGAGGTGCTGGAGGTAAGGACCGATCTTGATGTAGTCGAAGTCGTCCTTGTTCACTTCCAATGGCACGCGCATCCTGCCGCTGTACCACGCCACCTTCAGCTTCGGATACTCCTCATGGATGTACTGTGCCAGACGGTTGATGCGGCGTGGTTCGGCGTCACCGCCCATGAAAGCGATGCAGGTGATGTCCTTGCCGTTCTTCTCCACAAACTCGTCGATGGCGTCGGTGGTGAGCGGCATGCCGATATCTTCCCACAGATACTGCGAGTGGCAGCCGGGGCAACGGCAGGGGCAGCCTGATATGTTGATGGCAAGTGTCACTTCATCGGGAATCTCCTGAAAGACAATGCCTGTATTGACGTATTTAAGCATTGGATTAGTAGACAATTTTAGTTAGTTGACAGTTGACAATTGACAGTTAGGCTGACGCGATGCTTACACCCCGTATGGCAACTGTCAATTGTCAATTGTCAACTGTCAATTTCTTACGCGCTTGCGTGGGCATAGAATCGACGTGCAGCCTCTTCCTGACGTGGCTGTGAGAAGTTGCTCACGCGCTTCAGGTAACCGATGATGCGCGTCATGTAGTCGATGTTCTTGCTGCCGCACTTCGGACACTCATGCAGGTAACGCTTGTCGATGTGACCACAGTCGTTGCAGACGGTGTTCGGAATGTTGAACGTGAAGTAGTTGCAACCTTCCTGTGCAGCCACCTTCAACAGCTGTGCATACTGCTGCTTGGAGAGGTGCTCCTCCAGGTTCATGTGGAGGGCAGAACCACCGGTGAGGTGCTCGATGTAGGGTGCGCCGTGCAGCTTGAACTTGTCGATGATGGAAAGTGAGTCGTCCTCCACCACGTAGAAGTAGCTGTTGTAGCAGTCGCGTGGCACGAAGTAACCGTCTTCCCTATCCCACTTCGCGTGCTTCACGCCCACGTTCTCGGCAGGAATCATCTCGCAGTTGAACATCACGTCCTTGGTGCGGTACTGCTTGTTGTACTTCTCGATGAGTCCGAGAATGCCCTGCACGAACTTCTTGTAATCCTCGTTCGGCGTAATCTTCAAGCCCATGAATTCAGCTGCTTCCACCAGGCCGTTGATGCCGATGGTCAGGTACTGACGGCCGATGTTGATGTAGCCTGCATCGAACAGCGGCAGCATGCCGTGCTCCTGCAAATCCTTCAGGTTCTCGTTGTATGCCAGCTGCACCTTGTGGCAGAGGTCGATGACCTTGCCCAGCTCCTCCAGATAGTCCTTCTTCTCATTGACGGCAGTCTGGATGCAGCGGTTCAAGTTGATGGTCAGCACGCTCTTCGAACCAGTCGAAACACCGCCGGCACCGAGCGTGTAGCTGAAGCCGTTGTCGGTGATTTCGTTGCGCAGACGGCAGCAGCTGGAAAGTGAGTCGGCATTGTCGCTCATGTAGGTGAAGAACGAGTGGCCCTCGGCATACATCTCAGCCGTGAAGTCGCCCCACTCTGCGTCCTTAGGCTCGCCGTTCTCGTCGGTGAGGAGCGCCATGGTTTCCACGGGGAAAGTCAGCAACGTCTTGGTTCTCTCACGGTTGAACCACTTCATGAAACGCTTCTGCAACCAGCTCAGTCCTTCCCAGTCTGGCTGTGAACCATCGGGGAAGTAGAACTCGCCGAAGATGCTCTGGAAGTAGTATTTGTCGTAATAAGCCACGTTCCAGAACACAGCCTGATAGTTGCGTGCACCGGTGGGCTGATTGAGCGAATAGACAATCTGCTCGAAGTAGTCGGTGATGACCTTGTCGATGGTGCGCTTCTTCAGCGACATGTCAGCCTGCTCGTCGGCACGCTTGTAGTAGTCCTTGCCGTACTCCTTGCCGATGAAGTAGTTCATGTACATCAGGAACTCAGGCGTTGCACATGCACCCGAAAGCATGGAGCTGACCATGAACACCATGTTGATGAAACCGCCTGCAAACGACTTCAGGTTTGTGGGAGCCGTGGAGTTGCCGCCGATGGACACGGTGCCGCCGATGAGCCAGGGGTACATCGTGATGGAGGCACAGTAGTTGGCCAGCGAAGTCTCGTCGTTCTTATAGATGAAGTGGTGTGTCAGCTTGTCAATGTACTCGTCAGCCAGCTCCTTGCCATACATCTTCTTGATGCGGTCGGTGAGCAGACGGCGGTTCAGACGGATGAAGTTCGACTTGGGCAACTCGCCAATCAGCGTGGCGATGTTCTTGTGCTCCACATTCGCATTGGCGTCATACTTCGAACCGGTCGCTGCATTCACACTCTCACAGTAGTCGCTCAGGAACTGCAGCTTCGCCAACGTCTCACGGTCCTCCATGTGTGCCTGACGGTACAGCATGAATGACTTCGCCACCTTGAAATGCCCCTCTTTCATCAACGCCTCTTCCACCTGGTTCTGAATATCCTCCACTTTGATGTCATCCTTGATGTCCAGATGACTGATGATCTTGGAAATCGTGCCAAGGTCAGCAGGTTCGTCCACACTCTCGAACGCCTTCACAATTGCGTTCATGATTTTGTCCAACGAGAAGCTGTCTTTCGAGCCGTCTCGCTTCGTAATGGTAAAATTACTAATTTCCATTGTTCTTCTATATTAGTACTATTATAATATATGTGTATATGTGTATTAATTTTGCAAAAGATTGTTGTTCCATTTTGCCCAACTCCTGTGAAGCCATCCCACACTTTTCATCCTCTCTTTCTTATGTCTTTTTTCTCACTTTTGGACAACTTTTTGTTTTTCGTAGTTCAACCTCTTCTTTATTCATCAACTCGTAACTATCTATCTATCAGTTGTTTTTCATTTTTCTCTCTCCTTGCAAAGTTTTCCAAAACGGGAAACTTTTTCATTTCAGCCCTTCCAAAAGTTTCCCGTTTTAGGGAACTTTTTTCGGATGCAAAGATAGGAAATTATCTTAACTTCCAAACAATAATAAGACTTTTTTTTCAAAAAAACTCAAAAAAAATTGTTTTTCCACTCCCCTACCCCGTCATTTGTACATTTCACTCCCATTTTCTCCAGTTTCATCCCCACTCTGCCCTCCCCCCACCTTACTTCCTCTCTGTTTTCACCTGCTGATTTTCAGTTCTTTGTATATATGATATTATGTAAATCCGTTATTCCCTTATATCAATATATTAAATATAACGAAATAACGTTATATCCGTTTAACGATAAATAAATATATACGATATTCCATTATTACAATATTACCGATTAATGATAACAACATAATAACATTATATTCGTTATAACGATACTATTGTTATATGTTATTATCGTTATACCTTTAATACGTTAATATAGTATTATTGTTATTCCATTGTAACGATATATATGTAATAACAATAAAACAATAATACTTATATATCGTATATACGAAATACCGAAATAACAATAAAGCAACAAAACGAAATATTCTTTATATAGCAAAACAGTTTGGTCTTAATATGGAACAACGATTCATTATATAGTTGAATGTCGTTGGTTCTTATCAACAGATGGTAGTGTTACACATGAAGAAAGTGTTTAGGTTTCTTTGGTGAGTAGGGTAGGGGAGTGTTGTCGAGATGAAAGTGTTTTCGCATTGTCCCACATTCACAACCCCTGAATCGACATCGTCGACCTCGGTGCATCGATGTCGACGATGTCGGCAAACCGACGTCGACGATGTCGATTTTAAGGTTGTTAGTGAAATTATGGCTCACTCGTAAAACACCTGTGTCTATCTTAAACAAAAACGCTCTCAAGTAATAAAAATAAAACCACAGATTTATCCGATTTAACAGATTTATTTCCCCCAATTATGACAGATTCAGATTTCCGCTTTCTTGGCGAAAGCCCATCCTGATGGTCACAAGAGCAAAAACATTTCTCTTGCCATCAACACTTCCCACAATAAAAATTCGCCAAGCCACTCCTTTTAATTATATAGAGATGTGCCTTGACGAATATGGTATTGGAGTTCGAGATTATTCGACTTGTCTGTTTAATGGACACGCCCCGGAAGTATATAGAAAAAGCTATAGGTGGGGGTAAAATCATACCCAATGGTACCTTGTGGCCCGTGCGTTTCCGTGAGAAGAAATCAAGGGCGTCTTACAAAGTCCCTCAATGAGGGTACGCACTTGTTTCTGCGTCAGAATGCTGTTGAAAGCCTCTACAAAGTCGCTCATGGAAGCCTCGTCGTTGCGTCGTATCACATTATAGACAGTTTGGATATGACTGATGTCGTATCGCTGGCTGGTAGTCCTAACATGGGGCTTATATAGCAGATAGCGAGAAGAAAGGACATAACCGAAGTATGAATCCTCGATGATCAAACCCATCTCCAGCAGTTTGGGACAACTGTCCTTGTATGCAGCCTCAATGTTCCCTTTCCAGATGTAGTGAAGTGTCAACCAGTCGAATGCGTTTAGCTTGCTCTCAAGCTCCTGTTGATGACATATATCCTGAGCAAAGAGATAGAAAGCATCATCTGGAATCTCACCATAGAAGCGTAAATCCACCTGATAATCGTCTGAATAGGAGTAGTCGGGAAGTGGCTTGCCCTCCTTGATGCAATTGGTGAACATAATGTCAACGCCTTGTCCGCTACGCTCTATCAGCCCCGTTTTCTCTATCACCTCTGCCATCAAACGGCTACGTGGCGAACTGTTGACGGTCAGGATATTACCGAGATTTACACCGTATGGGAACCCACCAGGGTTGGAAATCTCCACCATATCGGGATATAGGTGTATGAAGATGTCTGACCCCATCTGCAGACTACGGTGAATCATGGCATTGATAAGAGCCTCGCGTATTGTTTCCTTATTAAAGGCAGGACAGTCGAGGATGCGCGGCAGGTCATTGACGTGCAGAAGAGGATTGCAGGCGGGCTGGTCGATGTACTCCCAAATCTTTTCGATGGCGATAAACAGCGGCAGACGATATTCCTGACGGGCACTATAGCGCACCTGGCTATGGTTGTTCCGGTATTCTATCACGACATTGGCCTGTGGCAGATAGCGGTTGATGGCTTCCGATTTACCCAACAGAAGAAGAGTTGCGTACTTCAAGTTGCCATTATCATCAATCAAAAGCAAGTCCTTTAGTAACTGATTCAAAGGAACGGTTGTAGCATCAGGCCGTTTCTGCTTGTCGGCAATGAGATGACGCATGTTTTCTATGGCCTCTGCGTCAAGGTCGTTCAAGGTTAGACCTTTGCATACACGGGATGAGAAATCCGGGTCTTGCTCGGAAATGACGGAGAAGTATTCGGCATCGTCCATCTCACGCAAACTTTCACCAACTCTCATCAATGGAACCCCCTCGAATCGGAGTGCCTTGCCAACTGGACGTGAAGGGACGTTGATGACAAGCACACGACGCTGTTTTTCATCGTATAGTTCCTCTGTTCGGACACGAATATGGAGACGCTCATATATTTCGTCTTCAAGATTGCCAGTCTCGTTTACAGCAAAGTCGCTACCCACGACCTTATGGGGACGGGCATCGGTCATGCCAAGAACCAGCCGCCCGCCTCTTTCATTGGCCAAAGCAACTACATACCCTAATACACAATGTCTTCGGCCGCGAGGATCTGTCTTCTGACCTCCTGCGAACGGATAATTGTGTTCTGCCTTCTTAAACTCCACATGATCTTCACGTTCACTGAGTTTCTGCAATTCTTCTATCGTACTCATTGAAATCTCTATATCTTTAGTGCAAACTAATTTCGTACAGTTTCACGATGCAAAGATACAACTATCATTTGAATTGGGCAAGATTTTACAAAACAATTCTTCAAAAAAGATGTATTTTTAGTGTAACTATCTGTATGTTAAAGGGCTAATTTTCCAATTTAATTCTTCTTTTATTGGTAAGAAGAGTCTCCGAGCACTATTCTGCTTTACCTTTTAAGTTGACTAAATCCGTGCCTTTTCCAACCTCTTTGAGTCTATTCGTACCTGATAACATCTTCTCAACGCCACTACAAAATCGTTGGAACGATAAAATCACTTGCCGTGTCCTTAGTTTGTTTTGAATTATTAACCGACTCTGTAACACTTTACTTAGCGCAACCGAGGTGGGAGCTTTGCCCCAAGCACCTTCGGCGATTTGTCGCAATAAAGCGACTTGCTTTTATGCCGAACTGACATAAAAGTGACATAATCCATGCAGTTTTCTGCATTAAATCGGGAGATGTTTGTTTGGTTTTATCAAAAAGTCGTATCTTTGCCGTGGCAAGATATATGTGTGTGTGACTAACCTAAACCAAACAAACAAAATAAATAACATCTTTTATGAATAAGACTATTACTTATTTAGTGGGAATGCTGTGCTGCCTGCTGCCGTTGACGGCTGGGGCACAGACATCGTACACGACGAAAGGTCTGTCGAAGAATCCTGACAAGTTCCTCGGTAACATCACAACTGGTTACCGGATGGATCCGGGCGGTATCAGCGAGAAGTACTACCAGTTGTGGAATCAGGTTACGCCTGAGAACGAATCGAAATGGGGTTCGGTCGAAGGCAGCAGGGGCAACTTCAACTGGGGTAGTGACACACCTTTCAATTATGCCAAGCAGAACGGCTTCACCTACAAGTTCCACGCCTTGGTGTGGGGTGCCCAATATCCCGACAGGTGGTTTAATGAGAGCCTGCCGCTTCCGGAGCGCTTCAACGCCATAGAGAACTGGTTCAACAAAGTGAAGTCACATTATCCCACATTGCCCATGATTGATGTGGTGAACGAGGCTGTCGGCATGCACCAGCAAGGCAACCCATTGATGAAGTCATCGTTGGGTGGCGGCGGAAAGACCGGCTATGACTGGCTCATCAAGGCATTTGAGATGGCTTACGAGCGTTTCCCGAACTCCATCCTCATCTACAATGACTACAACACCTTCCAGTGGGACACCGACAACTATCTGCAGCTGGTGCAGGCATTGCGTGACTCGGGTGCTCCGATTGATGCCTACGGAAATCAGTCGCACGACGTCACCGACATCAGTGTTGACAAACTGCGCGACTCCATGAATAAGCTACAGAGCGGGCTGAAGATGCCGATGTACATCACCGAGCTGGATATTGACCAAGCAGATGATGCCAAGCAGAAGGCGCAGTACGAGAAGATTTTCCCCATGATGTGGGAGGCTGACTATTGTGCTGGTGTCACCATTTGGGGGTTCATCCATGGTTCCACATGGGTGGACAACTCAGGTCTCATCAAGAACGGTAACGACCGTCCTGCCATGACTTGGTTGCGTCAATACATGAAGACCGAGAAGGCAAAGACTGCCAAGAGCCCGTTCCCCGGCATGAAGAAGCGTGTGGGCGTGTATATCAGACCGAAGGATTACAAGGTGGCTAAGGGAGATGTGCTGCCCATCAAGGTGCGCACACACATCACCACTGATGCCAAGGCAGAGAAGGCTGACATCGCCATCGAGAAGGTCGAGCTGTATGCAGGCACCGAGCTGATTTCCACCATGGATAAAGAGCCATACATTGCAGAATATGCTGTTCCGGCAACGGCAACCACTGGCAACAAAACCCTGAAGGCAATCGTTTACACCAATGACGGCAATCAGTATGAGCGTTATGCTCGTGTCAATGTGTTGGGTTCCACAGAGAAGCGCGCACCTTATAAGGGTGAGCCCGTGGAACTGCCCGGCACCATCCTGAGCAATGAATACGACAAAGGTGCATCAGGCGTGTCTTACAGCAATGGGGTAGGGCGCAACGGCACCACAGCCACGAAAGACGATGGTTGGATGGAATACACCGTCGATGTGAAAGAGCCAGGCTTGTATGCCTTCGACATGGAGGTGGCATCCCCGAATGCAGGGGGAGTGTTCCACCTGTCTGAATATGGATTTGACAACCTCACCTACTACACCAATTTCGTGGAGGTGCCAGCCACTGGCGACAAGGACACTTACCAGAGTCTGCACGGCGTGTTCAGGGAAGAACTGACAGCTGGACGCCACACCCTTTGCTTGAACATCGACAAGGGCGGCTTCTACATCAAGAGCATCACGCTCCGTCCTTATGAGCAGAACAAGGACATCACAGCCAAAGTGACTGCCATCTCAGCCACATCAGTGTCTGTCGGAGACCCTGTCACCATCGACGTGACAGCCAGTCTGCCCAGCACTTCCACCGCCTCCATTGCCGAAGTGAAGGTCTATGCCAACGACCTCCTGATTGGCACCCTGACCGAGGCGCCATACACCTTGGAATATGTGCCTGCTGCAAGAGGCACCTACACCATCACTGCTATTGCCACCGATACAGAGGGCAAGGAGAACAAATCAACCACACAGAAGGCATTGAAGGTCAAAGGTCTTCGTTCGCCATACGCAGGCACACCCATCAGTCTTCCAGGCACCGTCGAAGCAGAGAACTTCGACAAGGGTGGGGAAGAGGTCACCTATCATGATTCCAACACAGATGCTGAAGGCGACGGCAACTCCTACCGTTCCGATCATGGCGGCGTGGACATCAAGAAAGTCAGCGGGGTGGGGCACACCATCGGTTTCACCCACACGGGCGAATGGCTTGAATACACCGTCAATGTGGAGAAGGCTGGCATCTATGAATACGATGCCTATGTGTCTTCTGGCACGACAGGCTCATCCTTCAAGATGTCGATAGAGACAGATGAGGCTTCCAAGGCACTTAGCGAGACCATCTACGTACCGCAGACAGGCGACGGCAACTGGAACAATTATGTGCCAGTGCATGGACGCACTCTGATCTCTCTGGCTGAGGGCGAACACGTCCTTCGCATCAATGTGACAGGCGATTCAGGTGACATCGATAAGGTGGTCTTCAACCACATCGAGGTGAACAATGGTATCAGTTTCTCTGTCAAGTCCAATCCCACAGCAGCCACGGTGAATGAGAATGCCACCTTGCTGGCCACCACCACAGCCACCAACCTCAAGAGCGTTCGCTTTTACGTGAACGACTGCTTGATTGGCACAGTCAACGAGGCACCTTATGAGATGACCTACAAACCTAAAGCCAAGGGCTCCTACAATGTCACTGCCGAAGCCATCGATGCCGACGGCAAGTATTCTAAATTGGCCAAGTACACCCTGAAGGTGAACAACAAGCGCACCCCATACAAGACTGCACCAGTTTCCATCCCTGGCATCATCCAGGCAGAGAACTTCGACAAGGGTGGGGAAGGGCTGTCTTTCCACGACGCTAATTCCGATGCCGAGGGCGATGCTTCCTCTTACCGCAGCGATGCTGAGGGTGTTGACCTCGTGAAGGGCAACAATGGCACGGTGATTGGCTATACAGCCGCGAACGAGTGGCTTGAATACTCCATCAATGTCACCGAGGCAGGCAAATACTCCTACGAGGCAACAGCTTCTTCAGGCGTTACCGGTTCAGGATTCCGCATCAGTCTTGTCAACGAAAACGGGACCCTCACCACACTGGCTAATGTTTCTGTGTCGCAGACAGGCAACAGCGACTGGAGCACCTACAAGACCTTCACAGGCAACTTCCTCAAGGAACTCCCTGCCGGTAAGCAGATTCTGCGCTTCACCATCACAGGAGCCAACTGTAACATCGACAAGGTGAAGCTCATCTGCACCGAGCCAAATGCCATCAACGAGGTCACTCCTGAACTGACACCACTCAATGGCAGAAAGGTCATCGAGAACGGTCAGCTCATCATCTACCGCAACGGCAAGAAGTACAACGCACTTGGCGTGGAAGTGCAGTGATACTTGTGACAGACCACTACAATACATAAATGGAGCGCCCTCTCCCGATTGCAAGGAGAGGGCGCTTCATTTGTCTTACAGCCCATCATTCATTCCACGTGGACAAATGACGGTTCATAAATGCCACCCGTACCTGTTGGGGCAACTGAGGTGTCGAACGTGGTCCAGTTGATGGTGAAGATGCGATGCAGCGCTTCGCTGTAGTACGACAGCTGGATGTTTACGCCAGCATCGTTCGAAGCAATGATGAGTGGAAACTTCCATTGGTCGCCGACCTGCTTGGGGGTGGTCACGCCACGCACCTCTCCGTTGACAGAGGCGCACATCATATCGGTTGCCGAGGCATAGGTCTGCAAGATGTCCTGCAGCTGCACTTCAACCACCATAATCTGTTCGTAGTGGTCGTAGTTGGGCACCTGCCAAGTAGGGCGAGCATCTGAGCCCCCTGCGACACGTTCAGTTCCACCGTCGTCGTCAGATGAGCATCCCCATGTTATGAAGCCAATCACCATGCTCAATAAAAATACTTTTGTTTTCATATCCTTGAAATCTGTAGTTGTTTGTTACTTAATCACCTGAACCTTTCCATTGTAGATGTAAAGTCCAGCTTGTGTCGGCTTTTGTGGCAACAGAATGCCTGAGAGGGTGTACCAGTTTCCGTCTTGTGGCATCGTGCTGATGGAAACGAAGTTGATGACGGTTGGCTCAGCCGGTGTTCCGAGCAGTTGGTTTGCCTCATAGCGTATGCCGCTCTTCGTCGTGACGACAGGCTCACCGTTGCGTTCCATCACGAACTGGATGGTCTCTGCGTTTCGGGTGTCGGTGCCGATGGACAGATAGTAGTTCTGTTCGTCGTCTGCCACCGCTTCATCCATTCGCTCACCACCGAGGTATGCCACAAGTTTGTCACCTTCCTCCACATCAACACCACTGACGCTTGCCACTATGTTCATCGTTGTGGCAGAATTCACGGTGCTTGGAGTTGCCAGCCTGGTGTTCTGGTAGCGGCTGTCGGAGTAGTAACTCGGGTAGTAGAACGAGACGCTGTCGGCGGCGAGTCGTTTCAGCATATAGCCCTTGCCAGCCTCCATATACTTCAGGTCTCCCTTCCAGATGATGCCGTTGGTGGTCTTGGTTGCCACAGCAAACGCATCCTGCGACTTCACCACGTCGCCTTCGCTGGCTTCGTCGGCATAGGCGTTCATGGCTTGTGCCAGCGGCAGGTTGAGTTTCTGTGTGTAGCCCAGGCGGTTCCAGTTCTGGTGTACGGTCACAGAGAAGAAGCCTGCACTGTATCCTTCAAGATAGACAGTCTTGTCACTCATCGAATAGATCTGATACATCACGGATGCGTCGATGTCGATGGGTTGGTCCTCGCTGTCCCACTTATAGCCGCGTGGAGCGGTTTTATCCGGGTCGCAGGTGTATTGCTTCGTGTCGGTGCCGTCAACCGTCGTGATCTTGTCGCCGGCTTCCCAGATGGTGGAGTTGTCCAGGAAATATCCCACGGTGGTTCCATCCGCTGGTATCACGTTGAAACTTACCCAGTTCCATCCCTTCTTCAGTTTGATGGTCTGCATGTCGTAGAACTCATTGACCAAGACGACAGGGTTGCTGGCGCTGCCCACCATGGCATCCTTCTTGAAGACGAATAACGTATTGTCTGCTTCCTTCAGCGTGTGGATGTTTCCTGTCGAGGCATCGAAGAACTTGAAGTGCAGGTGCTCCTCGTCATTTCCGTAGATGGTCAGGTAGGCAAGTGCCTCGTTGACATTGGCAGTGTTGTCAATCTCGATGTGTGCCACTCCCAGTGTCTCGAGGTTCTCGTTGAACACACCCACGATGTCCTCTGGCGAGTCAGCCACCACGCCGTCAATCTTCACCCGCGCCACCATCATCATGGTCGGGCAGTTCTGTTTCCGTTCGTCACTGACTGTCCAGTCAGGCTCTTCGCCGCGCACATTCAGAGTCAGCGGAAGGGGTTCAGACATGTTGTTTTCACCCATCAAATCAATCTGCTCATTATACGTGCCGATATTAATGTAGGGTGAAACAGTGAAGGTGATGGTTTGTTTGCCCAACGCGTTGATGACGCCGCTGGTCTGCGATGCAGTGATCCATATAGGCAGATCTTTCAGTTCGTAACTCTGGCGCTCAGCGCTCTGGTTCATGATGGTTGCCTCTAAAGTTACGCCCTCGCCATAGGCAAGATCTTTGCTTATGTTGCTCACATCCCATCGCAATGGATTGCGATAGACATAGACGTTCATTGTCACAGGGCTTGACATCAGGTTGCCTTGCAAGTCGGGAATCTCCTTCACAGTGAGATAGACATTGGTCTTCTCGATGGTGTAGTCGGGTTCCTTGATGTTCACGAGTAGTTGATTGCCATTCGCCACATAACTGAAATTCAGGTTATCCAGCTGCGAGTTGCTCACCATTGGTGCATAGATGTTGCGGTCCACGAAGTCAGGGTCAATGTCGTTGATCAGCGTGTCCCGACGTTCCACGATGTTCCCTTGGTTGTCCTTGTAGCGCTTAATGCTGATGCCGGTGGGCTCCAACCGCAAGGTGTTGTCGTCCATCCTCTTGGAACGCCCGAAGTCCAGATATGCCATGAGCGAGCTCACCGTACCTGTCGGAGTATGGGTGGCGAACTCACTGAGGAGTTTCACTGGCAGAACACTCTCAAACATGCCCACCTCGTCGATGTTACCGGTCATCACGTTTGTCGGTGTGTTCTTGTCCACATAGGTGGCACCCAGCGCAATGTGGTCACCCGCTATTCCGCCTATACTGTCGGCAGGAAAGGCGTCTACCTGTTTTTGATCGACATAGACGTTTGCCAAGTTGCGTGAACGGGAAACGGTCAGGATGAAATGGTGCCACTCGCCATCGCTGACGTAGGCCTCTATGTTCTGCTGCAAGCCTCCTGAGCGTATGTAGAGATTACCATTGTTCGTACCGATATTCAACTGGTCTTCTGCGCCCTCAATTTTGACTTCCCGTGTGGTCACTCTCGTTTCGGCCTTTTCTGATTCATCCCTCTCTGTAACAGTTTTAGTGGCGACTGCCTCACCATTGGAGAAGAGTGTGGCATTTTTAGAGTTGGTGCGGAACCAGAATGTCAGCGTGTAGTCGTGCTGTTTCGAACGCATGAACTTGTCAGGTTTCAGGCGCAGTCCCTTCTTGCCGTCCAGCTTCATGGATATGCCTGCAGGGCGTTTCCAGTTAGTGGACACCAACATGAGGTCGTTGCTGCCGGATGCTCGGTCATAACTGATATTGCTTGCACCCTCGTTCAGTCGGTAGTAGTCCACGAGTCCGCTCTCATAGCCCGACAGTTGTTTCTTGCCGTATTCATCGAGTTCTGCCGATGTCATGGCGCGGTTCCACAGACGGAATTCCAGCATGTCACCCTTGTACATCATGTCTTCATTCCAAAAATCGCTGCCCAGATACAGGTAACTGCTGTTCTCGTACTTGCCTGTCAGTTCCTTGCGGCCTATCTGTTTGCTTCCGTCGAAGAACGAGACTGTCATGTTCGTGCCGCTTTGGTCGAGCACGTATGCCACTTCATGCAGTTGGTTGTTGAAGTTGACAATAGAGTCCGACACAACCGTCTGGTTGTTCACCTTCGCCATCAATCGGCGGTCGGCAGTCAGTCCGAACATCACGCCATTCTCCATGCCACCGTGCATGAACGCACCCATGTCACCCTTGTCGGTGGCAGGATTCAGCATCAAATCCACGGTGAAACTCTTGTTCGACAGGTTTCTGCTGCCTTGGGAGATGGCTATCGAGCGCTTGCCATCGAAGGTGAGCGATGTCGAGGTGGAAATGTCGTTGTTGGTGGGTGAACCTAAGAGTTCGAAGTTGTTGATCTTGCTCAGGTAGTTGCCTGCAATGGGTTCCGAGAAGGTGATTTTCAGGTCGTCACCGATGCTGAGAATGCCGTTCACCGGTTCTGGTGTGCCGAAGAGTTCCGGCAGGCGCGTGTCCTTGATTCCTTTCAGCACGGGTGACATACCGGTCAGGAATCCGTTGCCGTGGCGGCAGTAGTTCACTGCCCGCAGGTCATAATACTGCTCCACGGGGTCCACTTCGCCGTAGAACTTGGCGATGATGGTTCCGTTGTTAGGAATGGTGTCGGTCATGCCGCTTGCCCTTTCACGCAGCGAATCGTTGGCATAGTAGGAGCATACGTTCACCCAGTCCTTGTCGCCCTGTGTCGAAAGTTTGTACTGCAGTTCGATGTGGTCGAAGCCAGGCTCGTTGGTGTTGAAGCCGTCGATGCGCACTGGCATGTACCACCCCTGTCGCTTACCGTCGTAAGGGCTTTCGGTGTTCATCACCCAGTTGTTGCTGGGCGAACTGATGTTCACCTTGCCGGCAGTGGGCACAAAGTGAGCCGAGAATTTGGTGTCGAAGACACGATTCATATCCTCAGGGTTGAAGAGGCACAAGGTCAGGTCGTTGTAGTCGAACGCCGTGCCGGGGTACACTTCTATTTCCTTGGTGAAAACCATGATGTCGTTATTTTCGTCACGGAAGGGGTAGAGCGTGATGTTCACACCCTGCGAGTTGATGGGTGTGCCGTCCACAAAGACTTTAGCGCCATCGGGGTTGCTGCTTGCCAACAGGAAATAGTTGAACGTCATGGAGGCTTGCTCGGGATAGTCCGTCTCGTTGGCGATGTGCAGTTTGAAGCGTGCCGGCTGGTCGAAAGGCACATTGCTCTTCACTGGTTCGTCAATCCAGATGCGTGGCTTGTCAACAGGAACGGTCGCCACGTCGAGCACGGCGCCAGGCTGGTACCACTTCGTCTTGCGCTCATCCTCGTAAGGCTCACAGGTCACGCCGCCACGTGTGCGGAAGACGAAACTGGAATAGACTTTCTCGTTGTAGCCTACGTAGGTCAGCGGGTTGCTGCCCAGACTGCCCGTGCGCACCTTCTCCAGCATCTCGTAAGAGATTTTGTTGTAGGCAGTGGCGGTGGTGTCCACCGTGTAGACACTGCCAGTGCGGTAGGCATCCACGGTCAGGCTCGATTTGCTCGCCAGTCCCAACGTGAAGCCAAACTTCTTGCTGTTGGTCTTCGACGTCGTGTTCTTGTCGTGGACGCTCAGGGAAAGGGCAGGCGTGATGGTGAATTGGAAGTAAGAGCCTCCCGTCTTTATTTCAATGGTATTAACGCCGTTTTGGGAGCTTTCCTTTTTCTCAGGATCGTGGTTGGCATTCTGTCCGCTTATTTCGAACAAATGCTTGCATTTATCAATAAAAGTTTTCAGTACACCGATTGTTCCGGAGGTCACCTGACTCAGGTCGTCGATACCTGGGTAATGCAGATAGCGCGATTCGTTGTCGCTCACCGAGAAACTTTCGCTGTATTGGATAGAGGATGCACCGCCATCGATGGAGTAGCGTTTCACCAGGTCATTCGGAGTCACAGCCAGTTTTTCCATCTCGTTCTTTGCCAGGAAGCCAATCCACCGTTTCACGGTATTGTTCAGGGCACTGATGCTGTCACCCGCATAGATTTTGTTGTTCTTGGGGAATATGGTGGTATAACTGAAGCCGTAGGATTCATCGTTCTCATCCACCGTGCTGATGTAGGTGGTGTAGCCTTTTTTGTCCGCCAGTTGCTGGGCATAGTCGGTGCTGGTGCCCACGGGCAGCAGCATGGAGTTGCGGAGATTGATGAGGTCAGGCAGCAGTTCGGTCTCGACAAAGTGCTGCGAGTGGATGAAGGTGCTCTGCAGACGTGGACCGACAGCCATCACTTCGTCGCGGACAAGATAGACGGGTTTGCCGTCGGGGTCGGTGCCCTGGGCAAGCACCTTCATGGTGCCGGTGGGCACCTTAATGGTGGCTTTGTTGCCTAAAGCGTCCTTTGCCTCGAAACTGCCGCCTTCGTGAGTCTTCAGCAGTTGATAGAGTTTCTCGGGGATGACGCGCACGGCGATGGCATCTTCCACCACCACCTCGTCGGTCATGCCGATGAAGAGGTCTGCTTTCGGACCTATCCACTTCTGGCCTGTGCGGGTCTGGATGCGCTCCGTCACGTCGAAGTTGTAACTGTAGGTCCAGCCTGTGCCAAAGTTGGTGATGGCATCGATGGCAAACACATTCTTCTTGGAAGTCTCCATGATGGTGCCTGCTTCTGTGCCAGCCACAGCCAACTGCGGCACAATGACGGTGCCGTTGTAGATATTGGCATTTTCACCTTTGTTCAGTGCGAACTTGACGCCGGCTGAGGCATTCAGGTCGAACGTGTAGCCGTAACTCAGTTTAGAGCCTTCCTCGATGTATGCCGACGAACCGGAACCCGGTGGGTCGCGCAGAATCTCGAACAGGTGGGGCTCACCAGCCATCACGCCCTTGCGTCCGTCCGTCTTGGGCGTGGATGCCATCACATAGCCGCTCATTATCTTGCCATTGAGGGGTTTGATGTCGAAGAAACTGTTGTCATACTCCAGGGTGATGGACACGTTCTTCAATGCCGACTTGCCCGTGAGCAGGAAGTTCTTGTTGTCGGGTGTGAAGACATAACTGCCGCCGCCGTTCTCGTCCAGTTCCACCGTTGTCTGCTCGTTCTTGCTCAGCATGGCGTTCTGGATGGTCACGCACCCGCCGTTCAGGTTGACAATGTCCACCTGGTTGTTCGGCTCGTTGTTCCAATAGTATTTCTCACATGCCTGAAGAATCCAGCCGTAAGGCGTGCCAGCCATGAACACAGGGTATTCGAAAGCGTAGGTGGCGATGCTGTCGCCGTTCTCCAGTTTGCGGTAGTACCACGTTGCGATGTCGTAATGATTGCCGATATTGTCGGTCGAAGTGATTTGCTTGGTGCCGAAATACTGCTCGTCGCGGGGGTTGAACTGCTTCACATCCACGTCGGGAACAGCGTGGTAGATGCGGTTGTACACGCAGGTGTCACCATCGACGTTAAACGTGAGGTCGAGCGTCTCGCCCACCTTGCCCTGCTGGAAGAGGGTGGCGTAACCTTGTGCCGAGACTTCGATGACCTTGTACTTGGCAGGGTGGAGTGCCACCTCGTATTCGCCCGTATTCTGGTCGGGACGGATGGTCAGCGTGTGGCGTGTGACGTTCACTTGGGTGGTGTCGCCTTCATTCAAGCCGAATGCCACTTTATAGTCGGCGCTCTTCACCGTCTCGTCATTCTGCTTGCGGATGAGCCACGAGGTGTTGTCGCCCTCCAGTTGCATGACGATTTTCAGCGAGTCGCCCAGGTTGTTCTGCGACAGCGAGCGTCCCAGCGGCTTCGTGCCTTGGATGTCGCCACCCACCACGCGTCCGTGGAGCACCACCGTCGTGGAGTCCCACAGAAAGACGCCAGCCACGTTCTTCACGAAGTTATACTGGGTGCTGTCTTTCACGGCGTCCTTGTTGATGAGGTAGCCGTTGTTGGCAAAATGGTGTCCTTCCTTCACAGCCTGCACGGAGTGTGCCCCTCGAGGAATGCTCAGTTCGAAAGCACCCTGCGTGTTGGTGGTGATGAGGTGTTGGCTGGCATCGTGCATCAGTTGTCCGTCGAGTTTGAACGATACGCCCGGAACAGGAATGGAGGTGTCGCGGTAATAGACGTTGCCGGAATAGATATAATAGGTGTCGAGGAAGAAGTTGAAGTCCTGCTTCCAGTTCGAACTGGTCGTGAAGTTCACCTCGCCATTGGCGTTGGGACCGGTGAAACTGCCAGCATCGCCAGAGGATATGGCCGTGACTTCATACTTGCCGTTGGTCTGATAGGGCAGTTCGCGGAATGCGTAATAGCCATGATCGTCGGTTTTTGTTTTGTAGATACTGTTGGCGCCCGATGCCCCAGAGATGGGCTTGCATTCCATGGCGACGCCTGCCATTGCCGTACCGTCCGCCATGCGCACATAGCCTTCAACCAGACCTGTGACCTTGCATTGGCCCGTGCGGGTCATGCTCTCCACATGGGAGCCTTCGCACTGCCACACGCTCTCCACACGGTAGTCGTATGCCTGTTGTGCCAGCACCGTCTTGTCCTCGTAGGACATCTGTTCCAGGTTGGTGGCGAGGGTGTCGGTGAACAGGGCTTTTTCATCGTCGGTGTGCTTGCGTCGCAGCACTCGGAAGAAGTCGTGGTCGCCTCCAGAGGTCTTCCACACCAGTTGCACGCTGCTCTGCTTGGTGATGGTTTCCAACGATGTGATGCGGTCGTTGTTCAGGAAACGGTAATTTTGCAGGTCGCCTTTGTCCGCCTTCTGCACAGGCACCACCAGGGTGTCACCGTCATACCCGTTGAATTTCAAAGGCGAAGAGTCGCGGATGACCAGCAGGTCGAACGAGTACTCCACACACTTGCGTGTCAGTTCCTGTGTGAACGCATGCTTCGTGACGGCGTCGGTGGTGGAGAGATCGGCAATCTTCTGCTCCACGCCCTTTTCGCCTTGCATGTTGATGCGCAACTGCAGTTTGGCGCGTGAGTCCCATAGTGCTACGGCGAAGGAAGAAGGCTTTATCTTGGGTGTGAGTTGCCCGTTGTCAATCTGCCACTCATCGCCAAGGGTCTCCTGCAACTGCTGGACTGTCCAGCCTGCCACGCTGTTCGCATCCGCCAAGGACTCCATCGGCAGTGTCTCCATGACGGGCACCGCCTTGCCACCGACGAGTTGCCATGTGCCGGCTTGGTTGCCGTTCATCAGGTTCACCACTTCGTTCTGGTCGATCTTGTTGTAATAGTTCACATCGCTCCAAGCGTGCTGGGTAACGGTGAAACTGGAACCGTTGGTTCCCCATTTGTTCCATTGGTCGGTACCAGAATTATAATTGATGCAGTAAAAACGCCAATAGGCTCTGGGGGGGTCGCCGCAATCATAGACACGGGTGAGATGCCAGGAGCCTCCGTTGCACCATCCGATGATCTCACCTGCATACGAATTAGGGGCATTGTTCGTGATGATCAAGCCATCGAAACGGCAGTCCTTCATATACACATGGGCAAGGTTTGAATGGCCGATGATGCCGCCGGCATGGGTCTTTGTGGCAGTCACCTCTGTCGAAACCCATACGCGTTCAACGTTGAGGGTGACATCAGAACCGGAGCAATAGCCCACAAGTCCGGCGGTGTGCATATCACCCTTGACCGTGCCTGTCAGGTGCAGGTTCTTGATGGTGGTGTTGCCCGTCACATGACCGAACAGGGCGATCTCACTCAAGCCGATACCACTGATGTTGACATCGATCGTATGGCCGTTACCGTCAAAGGTGCCGGTGAATGTTGTGTTCAACGCCGCTGTATGCTTGATCTTGATGTCGGCATCCAAAACGGCATGTATAGGCTCCTTGCCGTCAGTTGCATCAATCATTTCCCTGAACTTCGTCCAGTCGCTTTCGCTGCGGATAGTGAGAAACTTTGTTGCGTAATCATGGATGGCATAACTGTTGATGACCGACAGTTTGGTTTCGTTTTCCATGCGTGCCCAGGTGTTGCAGCCTGTGACTTTGGTGCCGATGTGGTCGGGTGCGAAGATACTGTTGTCAATGGTTACGGAGCCGTATGACCAGCCCACGAAGCCACCGTTGTTGTAGCAATTAGCCCCTTCAAGAATGCCGTCAAACTTACAGTTGCTGAATGTTACACTGCTACCGTTGCTGCCCAATGCCACGAAGCCGCCGTTAGTGGCATCGCCATAGATGCTGCTGGTGAGCGTCATCGATGAGCGGCAGTTCTCTATGTTGACCGTGCTTCCTTCCACTACTCGGGCAATGAGGCCTCCGACAAACTTCTGGCTGGTGCTGATGGCGCCTGTCGTGTGCAGGTTGCGGATGGTGGCATTGCCTACATAGCGGAAGGGAGCCATGTGTAGTTCTTTCCAGTCCGATTTGTTGAAGGTGATGGTGTGGCCGTTACCTTCGAAGGTGCCACGATAGTAAGCACCTTCAGTCACTCCCACATGCTCACTGGTGGTGATGTCGGCTTCGAGTATGGCATTGATGTCCTTGGTGTTTTTGGCATCATTGATCATCACGGCAAACGTGTGCCAGTCCTGGGCATTGCGGATGACGAAAAATCCCTCGGGAACGATGTTGTCTTCGAGGTTGAAGGAGAACTGTGCCAGGTGCTGGTCGTCGTTCCACGTGTCGCTGCGTGTCACTTGGGCATTGTTCAGCGTGGGCAGCATCAGTTGTGTCGGCACCTCGCAGAAAGCATAGCCGGAGTTGTCAGCCCATTTCCACATGCTGGAGTAGATGCGGCGGATGCGGTATGCCACTCGCTGACCGGTGTAACTGTTCAGGAGTGTGTTGTCGGTCGTGGTGTATCTCGCCTTGCCTTGCTCATAGATGACATCACCCGAGATGGTGGTCCAGTTGGGGTCGATGCGTGCTGTGGAGCCGGTGACGATGCGCTGGATTTCAAAATTGTCGGCATCTGCCAAATCCTCCCAATCGGCGTTCTCCACTCCCCACGTCAGCACCGCCTCGCCCTTGGCGTTGATGCTGACCTGCAGGTTCTTCGGATGGTGGATTATCTTGGTGGTCTTTTTCTCCGACGAAATCTTTTGTGTCGGGGTGTTGCCTTCAGCATCCACCACGCTGGCGTCGATATACACGTCCTTCCAAGGGCGGTCGGCAGGGAGGTAAGCCTTGCCCACCAGCGTTTTCTCCAGACTCTTGCTGTAGGTCTTTCCCGTCAGTTGGTCGGTGTAGTGGAGGTCGGCAGACTTCACGCTGCGTGCGGTGATGCTGTAGGTGAGCATCAGTTCGTTGACGTGTTCGCTCTCCACCGCTATCATGGGGTCGTTGATCAAGACAGACACTTCGGGTGCTGCAGGACAATCCCACTTGTCGAGCAGTGTCTTGAAACTGCTCTTGTCCTTGTTGTCCGTCGGCACATAATAGTTGTAGTCGCGGTCTTCGATGTGTGCCCACATTTCGAATTTCAGTGTGTGCCCGCGGAGTTCGTAGGGCACTGTCCAGATGACGGTGGTCTCGAAGTAGTCCCTGCCACGGTCGCTGTTCGCCACATTGTAACTGACTTGCCCGCTGTTGTTGGTAAACGACTTGGTGCCTCCCTTGGTTTTGCCTGCCAGTTGGAAGGTGCCTGCCTGGAATGCCTGGATGAGCAGGTTTCCACTCTCATTGCGGCTGTTGATATTGTTATAGGTGGCAGCCTTCCAGTCGAAGAGGTTGCGCCTGCTTCCGCCATCTATCGTGACGTAAACGTGCCCCTCGCTGATTCCTTCGTTGAGAAACGAACTCCAGTATTGCGTCGGCAGCGTGAACTGGATGCGGTCTTTGTCAATCACCATAGCAGAATAGTTAGACTCTTTCTGCATGAAGTCGTCGGCTTGGACTGTCGAAGCGCCCAGCGTCAGCAAGATGGCTATGCAAGCAAACTTGATGTGCAGCCACTTGTGATTTCGGTTTTGTGGTCGGTTCATTGTGTTTATCATTTTTTGGAGGTGAATATGTTCTAACATAGTTATATAGTTTGTAATTTAAGTTTGACTTCGTCGAACTGAAGGTTCGTATGCTTACTTTTGGTTGGAGATAGTGTAGGTTTAGAGTTTAGGGTTAAGAATTCAGAGTTGATTAAGTCTCCGTTGCAAATGTACATTTTTGACTTGAATAATACAACATTTTTTTCTGAAAAAATGTATCGTTTTTCAAAAAAATGTCCCATTTGTTTGAAAAAATTAAGAATAGGCAAGTTTTTTTGTTGAGCCCTAATCGGTCAATTAACAATAACTCCTTTAACACCTCCAACGTAGCTATGTTCTTATAGAAACAAGTTCCTTTGTAACGTTTGAGCGTTTTTATGCAATTATTCCTAACTTGTTGAGTGTCAATTATCGCCTTACAGCGCGAAATAATATGCGCTGGAAGAACGAAATATTATGCGCTGGGTGCGTGAAATGACACGCGCACGGTGCGCACGTAGGGGCATTTTGGTTATAAGTTCATTCAAGTTTCGCAAGTGCTCAACTTCTTTAGGAGTTTAGGAGTTAAAGGAGTTATTGCTACGCTTAGGAGTTAAAGCCGAATGATATGCTGGTGTCCTTCTCGTGGCAAGGTTACTTAGATTTTTCACTTTTCACTCTTCACTTTTCACTTCAAC
>ONDH01000032.1 GCA_900316505.1 uncultured Prevotellaceae bacterium | reverse complement strand
ATCTCAGCACGTGACCTCGAGGCACTCGAACAGGCAAACGGCACAGTGGACGTCATCGTGTCAGCTCCACGCGGAGTGGACTACCAGATCGGTCAGGACATGCAGGAAACATCCAGCAGCAAAAAGCGCATCCCAATGTTCCGACGCCACCGCCGCTAAACAGGTAGCCAATCCTCTTTAACAACACAATTAGTATTAGAAAGTGAAGAAGGGATTCCCAACACGGGAGTCCCTTCTTCACTTAGTATATATTTCAATCGTTATCCATATCCATTGAGGCAATGAAATCGTCATAGGCATCACGCTCCTCTTTGAGAGCCCTTAAATACTCATAATCCATCTCATCGTCGATTGGTTCCTCATCATCAATGACATCATCAATGCTATCATAGAGAAGCAGAGGTCTCCTTACTCCTTTCTGAGGTTCAGGAGCCTCACTTTCTTCCTTCTCATCACATTCTCCTTCCCTGCCTCTGACTCTCTTGGCAAACACGTCGTTTGCCAACTCCTCATCACGGGCATGTTGGCTTTTAATCATCCAGCCAACCAACAGACCCACCACTACGCATATCACGATGATGAAAAAGATGGTCATAAAACAAAAAGAATTAACTTACGGATACAAAGTTACACTTTTTATTCCACATCGTTACCATCTTCTTCAGGATTCTCATTCAGCGTGTCCAAATCAACGAACGTCATTTGACTCAACACATCCTGAAAATCCTTGTGCGGATAGAATTGCACCTTCACCTTATACACGCTCTTGCCGCTCAACTCCTCGGACGTCTCTGCACTATGTGCATTGAACGTCGGTTTGAGCGTCCCGATGCCTGCAATCTGCACACTGTGACCCAGCATCAGATAACTCCGCAGACGATTCGACATTGCTTCCACAATGCCCTTCACCTGTGCGCCCGACACTCCCTGTGACATGATGCACTCCTTCACGAAACTCTCAAACTTGACAGGCTCATAACTGAACTGTTCCATAACCCAGGCCTCATGCAGCTGATGATCCGGTCCTAATATCTTCTTCTTTCTTTTTCTGTAAGGTATTGCCATTGTTCTCTCTTTATTACTCAACTTTCATGTTGAAATGTTAGACATCTTTGTTTCGTCATACAAAGATACGAAGAGAACTTGACTTCTGCAACACTATACCACCCAAAACTTACACTAATAGCCCCAAAATCGACATCGTCGACATCGGTTTGCCGACCTCGACGACATCGACTCACCGACATCGACGATGTCGACTTAGAGGTTGTGGAAGAGGGGCAATGATGGATTTGAAAGAGAGGAAGCGATGGAAAGGGAGTTGGAAAGGTATGGCGACGAAAGGAATCATTAAATAAAGCGAGTTATGGGTATTCTGCATTCTTTCGTTATGTATAAACTCCATTAAGTTCAAATAAAAGAGTCGTTTTAAATAATGTTTTGGGGTTGTTTCTATAAAAAAACGAACGAATTATATTAAAAAGGTTGTATTGCCACAACCATTTAGAAAACATTTTGTATCTTTGTGGCGTTAATTAATATTTTTGTAACCGTATGAAATATCTTAATATTAAGAAGGCATTGACAGCATGGCAAAATTTACAACCATTGTCTGATAAAGACAGGGATAGACTTAGCCGTCGTTTCACTGTGGACTTCAATTACAATAGCAATCATATTGAAGGTAATACGCTGACTTATGGTCAGACGGAAATCTTATTGTTATTTGGTAAAGTCATTGGGGAGGCTGATGTACGTGATGTTCAAGAGATGACTGCGAGTAACGTGGGGCTCCGTATGATGTCTGAGGAGGCATCAGTGAAGGAGGTTCCGTTAACACAGAACTTTATCCGGACGTTACATAAAACCTTGCTACGTGAAGATTATACTAACAGCGTCATCACTCGCTATGGCGACCGATTCGAATACGCCTCACCAGAAGAGACTCCCAGTTTGATGACAGATTTGGTGGATTGGTATAACAAGGCAGAGCAGGAAGGAAAACTATCTCCAGTGGAGTTAGCGGCATTATTCCACTACAGATACATCCGCATTCACCCGTTTGAGGATGGAAATGGACGTATAGCCCGTTTGATGGTAAACTTTATTCTAACTCGTCACGATTATCCGATGATTGTAGTGCGCAGTCGTAAAAAGAGTGAGTATTTAGAGGCATTGCATCAGACTGATATTGAGGTCGGCCCAGTACCAGCAGATGGTGCACATGCTGACATCAAAGATATCAAACCGTTCTTGAAGTACTTTAATGCACTAGTTGCTACTGAGGTTTATAATGATGTACTCTTTGTGAGTGAAAAGGATGAAAACGTGTGGTGGTATGATGGTGAACGGATAGCTTTCCGTACACCTAACTATACTAAAATACTAAATGCTATGCGAACACAGCCAACGCTTACATTGGCTGATATGAAAGAAGTGACAGGCATCAGTATTGCCGCCATTCAGAAACTCCTTGACCAGCTGATACAGAAGAAGTATGTTGAACGTGGAGAAAAGGACGGAAGTTGGAGAGTGTTTGTGACACAGTAAATAACATGCAGGAGAAGATGGATGAACTTGACTTAACTCAGAAACAGTTGGCTGAACTGATGGGATGTAGCCAGCAATACGTTTCAAAGGTTCTGAAAGGTCAAGAAAATCTTTCTCTCGAAACCATGTCAAAAATTGAGGATTGTCTGAACATTTCTATACTCCAAGAAGAACTTGAGATGGCGTGAATAACTATTGGGGGAGTATTTTCTTGCCCCAAGAAAAAAAAATAGAATGACATCATAATAGAGAAACACAATGGTTGATATGGATAATTACAAAAAGCATGGTCTATCATTCGTAAAATTGGACATAGTTCCTAAAAACGATAGTAATGACGTTGCCAAAGACTTGGTTGAAAATCTATTCGTCTATATGGCAAAATTTATAGTATGAACTAATACAAGGAAAACACTTGCGATGAAGTGTTTTGTGATTACAATGCTCTGATGGAAGATGGAATATATCCCAATTTCTTATTTGCATATTCCATAGCTTGCTGGGGAGTCATATTTTGTAGGCGTACTTTCTCTGTTAAAAAATCAACGACCATTTTCTCTTTGGCTGGATATTTATTCCTTCCAAACCATTCATCACATAGTACCGCTCTTAACTTATAGTCAGAAAACTCTTTGGCATTTTTGCCAAGATTGATTCTGCTGGAAAATAAAACATCGCAAGAAATGCTATTAGGGAGTATTTTTACAGGAGAACTCTCTAATTCCTTTGTTGTGAAACCAGTCCTATCAATGATTGTTTCCAACACTTTGTGAGGTCCTATTACAGGAGTGTCGTTATCAACAACTGCGCTTCTTATAAGATAGGAATAATAAATATCTTTTTCATTACTGAGCACAAAATCTAGCCCTGGATAGTTGCCACCTTTGTATGGGTCTTCCTTTTTTATGCCCCATCGATGTATATAAAAATGATTCTGATTGTTCTGTTGTAAAATGTTTCTATGAACGGAACTGTCTTCAAAATCCCCTTCTTTATAATAATATACCTCTATCTCCTTAGGTAGAATAGCTAATCCGCTCACCATTAACTTTGATTCGGTGAGAAAATGCGCCGCCTCATTTTGAAGTATTTTAATAATATCTTTCTTATCCATAACGTTATAGTGTTTATCTTTCAAATACAAAGGTATATAAAAAATGAATATAAACAACCCGTTAGTAGAATTAAATTGTTTCTGGTAGTTCTTTACTTTCCTCTTCTTTAGGCAAATCCACGAGAATATTCCATGTGGAGCAGTTCAGCGCACCACCATCATCGACGAGGCTTTCACACCCCCATATACGGTGGCATTCACATTCAGGAAAAGCATCGGCTATTTGTTGAAAGGCTTTTGTTCCCAATTTATCATCTGTCATGGGAATAAAGATATGCTGACCTACATGTAGAAAATTGAGATAAGCCCAACTCCTATCGGTATAGGTGCCATAGTGGAGTTCTGTGATGTCGAAATGAGGCAGCAAAGCAGACAACAATCTCTTGCGCAACGCTTTGTCAACGTCACAATAGTTGTTGAGCAACACATGACCATTACCCATATATCTTACCATTCCATCAGAATGACCGTACTCCTCATACGAGTCTTGAGGAATCAGCACAATTTCTGCTTCCAATAGCGAACTGATGGTGTCGATCAGTGTGTTTCTGTCGTAATGCGGGTTTTCCTTGATGATTTTGTCTGTCATGATGACCTTATCGCCACAACTGATGATGTTGCCGCCATCAAGTATAATGTCAGAGTGCATCACCTGTATGCCAAGTTCAGAAAGAATGGCAGAAGTGTTTGGTTTATACTCGGGATAGTCTTTCAGATAGTCGGGATCATATCGAAAGAGCACAAATTTGTCTTTGCTGACTTGCACAGGCATATAATCCCGTACCCAGATATGAAGGGGCGAAGCGCTTTGTGGTAAGAATCCCCATGCCATTCTATTGTGATGAAGATGTTCCACAACTCTGCTCGTCATATCTACATATTTTACATGTTTCAATCCTTCTGCAAAATATACAATATTAGTATCATAATTTGTAATCATAATAATTAAATTATTAATATTCAATTGTTTACGTTTTACTGCAAAGGTATATACTTTTTCCTCCGCTGACAAAACTTTTCGGTTAAATCCTGTTAAGGTTTCCGAAAAAGTTATTTACAATTAAATATATAATAATCAACTATTTATATAAAAGCATTGATTACAAAATACACCAACTGCCTTTATTGCTTTTGCATGCCTTGTTTTATCAGAGCACGGAAGTAGCAGAGGGCATTCTCGTAATCCATGAAGCGAGAAGCATCAGCAGCCCCGTTGGCATGCTTCGACACAGCCACTTCGGGATGGTATTGAAGACCTATAAAGAAGGGTTTGTCTGTACGTTCCACCGCCTCGATGATGTCAATGCCGCTGGTCTTTGAGACAGCGGTCACCCTGAGTGGCGTTCCCTCCACGCTCAATACCGCCTGATGGTGCCATGAAGGCACACGACTGACCGTCTCAGTTCCTACTATCTGTCGCAGCAGCGATGAAGAATTGGTGACGGTGACATCATGGACAGCAAAATCGCGTCCGTGGTCAGCCGTCGGCTCCATGCGGTGTTCATCGGCGTATGGAAGTCCCTGCGCCTCGAAGTAGGTGCGCAAGTCCTGTGTCATCTGTGCGCCTGAAACCACACTGAGCATCTGCATACCCCGGCAGATGCATAATACCGGTAGCGTTGGCTCCTGCTCCAAACACCATCTCATCAGTATATAGTCCGACACATCGCGCCTTCCGTCGCAGTTACCCTCCGCCTCGATACCGTGCCAAGGCTCCGGTGTCTTGTAGAATGTAGGACTGATGTCCGAACCGCCTGTAAAGATAAGTCCGTCCAAACTGGCGAGCAAACTGGTGATGTCCTGCCCAGCGAAGGGATCGGTCTTCACCTTGTCGGCATACTCCTGTAACACAACGCCATGCTCGTCAGTGTACTGTTCCAGCAACTGATCACCTTCGTATTCCATCAAGGGTGACTTCAACAGAGGCAGTGGCACGGGAACAGCTCCCGCCTCACGCACACTCTGCAGCGTACTGGTGTAGGTAATGGCCGTACTGTCGCCACGCCATGCTATTCCGATACGGACGGGTGTGTCATCTTGCAGTTCAGCATTATCGTCATTGCTGCACGACGAGAAAAGTGCCAAACTACTGATAAGGGCGACGGCGTAAATAATATATGTATATATCTTCATTTCATGACCTCCTTGAGTTATATCGGATATTTTCTTTTACTCGCTACATATTCCTATCGTGTCGCAAAGATATGAAAAGTTTCTTGGGGAAGAAAGAAAAAATGAAAGAAGTTTCTCCTGAAAGAAAAAACATATGAATTTCTTTTCTTAATAGTAACAAAAGTACAAGATATGAAAGAGGCATTGTTTTCAGGTAACCTGCAATCATGACCGACAAAAAGTCAGCCGTTGGCAGAGGGAATGTTTAAGGGAGTTTAAATGCCCCATGCGAAGGTTTAACGGAGTTTAAAAGCGTTGACAAAGTGGCAGTTAGGCATAAAGGTTGCACTTATGGGAAGTTGACAATTGACAGTTGACAATTGATAGTTGACAGTCAAAATGAAAATAAAATATGTTTAACCAAAATAAATTAGGAGGACAAAACTATGATGCCTACAGTTTATTCAACACGTAATCAGGGATGGATCCCTTCATTGTTTAACGATTTCTTCGACGACAACTGGATGCCAACCATCAAATATCAGGGAACGACTCCAGCCATCAACGTGTCGGAGGATAAGACAGAGTACAAAGTGGAAGTGGCCGCTCCAGGCATGACCAAGGACGACTTCAAGATTCAGCTGACCACCGATGGCGACATCGTCATCAGCATGGAGAAGAAGACCGAGACGAAGGACGGCGACAAGAAGGAGGACAAGAAGACGTATCTGCGTCGCGAGTTCAGCTACAGCAAGTTCGAGCAGAGGTTCTCACTGCCAGACAATGTGGAGAAGTCGAAAATTGCCGCAGGCATGGCAGACGGTGTGCTGACCATCAACATTCCGAAGAAGACGGAGGAAGAGAAGGCGAAAGAGACTTTGAACATCGAAATCAAGTAAAACCACGGATTGAACCGATTAAATCATTAGAGGGGGCACTTCGGTGCACCCCTTTTTGTGTATATGCATCCCAGAAAACAAAGGAAAAGGACTTTTCTTTTTGTATTGTCCTCACTTATTCGTAACTTTGCACCCTGAAAACGAAAAAGGAATAGTGCTTAACGTTATGGAATTCAAGAGAAACATTGTGATTACAGGTGGTGCTGGCTTCATTGGTAGCCATGTGGTGCGCCTGTTTGTGAACAAGTATCCTGAGTACAAAATCATCAATCTGGACAAGTTGACTTATGCGGGCAACCTCGCCAACCTGAAGGATGTGGAGGACAAGCCCAACTATAAGTTTGTGAAGATGGACATCTGTGACTTCGATGCGTTCTATCAGCTGATGCAGGACGAGAAGATTGATGGCATCATCCACTTGGCTGCAGAAAGCCATGTGGACAGAAGCATCAAGGACCCGTTCACGTTTGCCAAGACGAATGTGATGGGCACACTCTCGCTGTTGCAGGCTGCGAAGTTGTATTGGGAGAGTCTGCCCGAGAAGTATGAAGGCAAGCGTTTCTACCATATCTCGACGGACGAGGTGTATGGTGCCTTGAAACTGACCAACCCAGAAGGGGTGGAGAGTCCTTTCACCACCACGGCTTCGAGCGCTGAGCATCATGCTGCTTACGGCAAGGATTTCTTCTTGGAAACCACAAAGTATAACCCCCACTCTCCTTACTCGGCTTCAAAAGCAAGCAGCGACCACTTTGTGAGGGCTTATCACGACACGTATGGCATGCCAACCATCGTGACGAACTGCTCGAACAACTATGGTCCATATCAGTTCCCGGAGAAGCTGATTCCATTGTTCATCAACAATATCCGTCACCGCAAGCCCCTGCCTGTGTATGGCAAGGGTGAGAATGTGCGCGACTGGCTCTATGTGGTGGATCATGCACGTGCTATCGACACCATTTTCCACAATGGCAAAGTGGCTGAAACGTACAACATCGGTGGTTTCAACGAGTGGAAGAACATCGACATCATCAAGGTGGTCATCAAGACGGTGGACCGTCTGCTCGGACGTCCCGAAGGTGCCGACCTTGACCTCATCACCTATGTGACTGACCGTCTGGGACACGATGCCCGCTATGCCATCGATTCACGCAAGTTGCAGAAGGAATTGGGTTGGGAACCCAGTCTGCAATTCGAGGAGGGCATTGAAAAGACCGTGAAGTGGTACTTGGAGAACGAGGCATGGATGGACAACATCACCAGCGGCGACTACGAGAAGTACTACGAAGAAATGTACAAGAACAGATAAAGCCCCCTCTAGCTTCCCCAAGGGGGAGGAGAGTTTAGGGTTCAGAGTTTAGAGCCCCTATAGTTAAGTTAAGGTTAAGGTTATCGTTAAGGTTAAAAATGACAACTGAAGAGAGAGTCCAAAAAGGCGTTGCCTACTTCAAGCAGGGATATAACTGTGCACAATCCGTGGTGCTGGCATTTGCCGACTACTATGGGTTGGAGGAGGCTTTTGCTGCTCATATTTCCGGTTCGTTTGGTGGTGGCATCGGTAGGATGAGGGAGACCTGCGGCACGGCTTGCGGCATGTTCATGTTAGTGGGGCTGGAGGTGAAGGGTGATTATCCCGATCAGGAACTCAAGAAGAAAAACTATGAGGTGGTGCAGCGGTTGGCTGCCGACTTCAAGGCAGAGACGGGGAGCCTCATCTGCAAGGAACTGTTAGGACTGAACAAGCAACGTGCTGACGGCACGATTCCCGAAATCAAGATTGTTGCCACGCCTGAACCTCGCACGGATGAATACTATAAGAAGCGACCGTGCATCCGCATGGTGGAGACAGCGATTCGCATCTATTGCAACTACCTGGACGAAATAAAAGAAGGCTGACACATTGGTGCCAGCCTTCTTTATTATGTTTATAACGAATTACTTCACTTCCCAAATGTCATTCGTTTCGAGGAGTTCTGCAAAGTTGTGATACTTCTTCTGTGCCTTCACTTCTTCAATCTGAGCAGTGACACAATCGTCGTAAGTTGGTGCATCTACATCACGAATGACACCGAGTGCCACAGGGAAGCCGTCTCCATTACCCATGAGTGCCAACTTAAGCTGGAGGGTGTTGTCCTCGCAATGAGCATCGTGTACCAGAATGTCCTTCTCTGTGATGCCATTCTCGCCAATCTTCACCACTTTCAAGCCAAAACCTTCCTGTACAAGACCAAACTCGTTGTTCTCACCGAAGATGAGGGGTTTGCCGTGCTGCACATAGATGGCGTTCTTGGCACGTCCTTCCTTGCTGTAAACAGCATCGTGAGTACCATTGTTGAAGATGACGCAGTTCTGCAGAATCTCGCACACAGCAGCGCCCTTGTGGTTGTAAGCTGCCTTCAGTATCTCCACAGTGCCAGGAGCATCAGTGGCTACGGCACGTGCAAAGAAATGTCCGCGGGCACCAAAGCAGAGTTCAGCAGGACGGAATGGGTCTTCCACCGTTCCGTAAGGACTGGACTTCGACACAAACCCACGTGGAGAAGTAGGTGAGTACTGACCCTTTGTCAAACCGTAGATACGGTTGTTCAACAGAATCATGTTAAGGTTGATGTTACGACGATTCGCATGGATGAAATGATTACCACCGATTGCGAGTCCGTCACCATCACCACTGACTTGCCATACGGTCAGGTCAGGGTTAGCCACTTTTGCACCTGTTGCAATAGCTGCTGCACGTCCATGAATGGTGTTCATACCATACGTTGCCATGTAGTGTGGCAGACGTGAAGAACAACCAATACCCGAAATCACGGCTGTATTCCAAGGCTCCACACCAATCTCTGCCATTGCCTTATGCAAGGAAGCAAGGAAGAAGTGGTCACCACATCCAGGACACCAACGTGGCTGTCCCTTCTTAAAATCTTGAGCTGTATATGCCATAGTGTATGTCCTTTCTTTTACTTGTTAATAATCTCATTGAATGCCTCTACGAGTTCTGCCACCACGAAAGGTTGTCCCTTCACTTGGTTGAACTGTGCTGGAACGAAGTTGTCCACTTTCATGCGCAGCCAACCTGCCAGTTGTCCCATGTTTTGTTCGGCAACCACCACCTTCTTGTACTTCTTCAGCACCTCTGCCGTGTTCTTTGGCAGTGGGTTGATGTACTTAAAGTGAGCCAGAGCCACCTTCTTGCCTTGGGCACGGAGTTCGTCCATCGCAGCGTGGAGGTGTCCGTAAGTGCCACCAAAACCTACGATGAGGAGGTCGGCATCGTCCTTGTCGCCCAGCACTTCGAGGTCGGGCACATGAATCTTATTGATTTTCTCCTGACGCAGATGAGTCATGAGGTCGTGGTTCTCAGGATCGGTGGAGATGGCACCCGTCTTGTTGTCCTTCTCCAAACCACCAAGGATGTGCTGGAAGCCTTCGCGACCAGGCACTGCCCAGTAGCGCACACCTGTCTCTGGGTTGCGGAGATAAGGTGCCCACTGTCCCTTCAGTTCCTCAGGAACGTATGGAGGATTGATGGCTGGATAGTCAGCGAGGTTAGGCAACTTGAAGGCTGCTGAACCATTTGCCACATAGGCATCAGTCATGAGGATGACAGGAGTCATGTGCTCCAACGCCATCTTGGCTGCTGCATAAGCTGCATCGAAGCAGTCTGTGGGTGAGGTGGCTGCAATGACAGGCATCGGGCTTTCACCGTTACGTCCGAAGAGAGCCTGCAAGAGGTCTGTCTGCTCTGACTTCGTTGGAAGACCTGTAGCAGGACCGCCACGCTGCACGTCGAGCACCACGAGTGGCAACTCCATGATGACAGCAAGGTTCATCGCCTCACTCTTCAAGCAGATACCAGGACCTGAAGTGGAAGTCACACCCAAAGCACCAGCGAAGGAAGCACCCACTGCCGAAGCACATCCGGCAATCTCGTCCTCACACTGAACGGTGGTGACGCCGAGTGACTTATGCTTGGAGAGCTCGTGCAACACATCTGTTGCTGGAGTGATGGGGTATGAACCAAGGTACAGTTTCAACCCTGCCTTCTCAGCAGCAGCGATGAAGCCGTATGCAGTGGCCTTATTACCCGTGATGTCCATATAACGTCCGGGCACCTTGTTCTTTGTCTCGATGCGATAGACATTTGCCACACTGCTGTGGGTGTTGTGTCCGTAGTCATAACCTGCCTGAATCACCTTAATGTTGGCTTCTGCCACACCAGGTTTCTTGGCAAACTTATCCTTGAGGAAGTTGAATGCGATGTTCAAGTCGCGATCGAAGAGCCAGCAAACTAATCCCAAAGCAAACATATTACGGCATTTCAGCATTGCCTTCACGTCCATGCCTGAATCGGCAAGACAGTCCTTCACCATCTGTGTGATAGGACAAGCAATCACACGATCAGGGTCAATACCCATCTCGCCGAGGTAGTCCTCTGTGGCGAAAGCCGCCTTTTTCAAATCGGCTGCACCAAAAGAATCTGTGTCAATAATGATGGCAGCGCCTGGCTTTGCATATTTATATTGTGTCTTGAGTGCAGCAGCGTTCATCGCCACCAACACATCGCACTTATCTCCTGGGGTATATACCATATCTGCACCGATGTGTACCTGAAAACCGCTCACACCTGTCAGTGAACCTTGCGGGGCACGGATATCGGCGGGATAATCTGGAAAAGTACTGATACTGTTACCCACAGTGGCTGACACTGTGGAGAAGATGTTTCCGGCCAACTGCATACCGTCGCCAGAATCACCTGAGAAACGAACCGCCACTTCGGCGAGTTCCTTCACTTCCAATTTTTCTGCCATAAGCCTATTATGTTTATGTTGTTTCTTTTTTAATACCTAACTAAACCTAATTTTCGTGCTTTTGATAGCATCCTTGACGATTCGCTATCACTTTGCGACTGCAAAGTTACGTTTTCTTTTCATTTTGACCAAATTTCTTATTTATTATTGTGTGGAAAGAAAAGAAAATGCTACCTTTGCACACACAACTAACTCACTGAAAACCTATATTCAATGAAAAAATTGATTACATGGGCGATGGCTGCCGTGACTGCCATCAGTATGACTGCCCAAGATAAAAATGGTGGCTATCCCATCACGCAAGTACCCTTCACTAAAGTAAAAGTGGCTCCCAATACATTCTGGGGACAGCGACTCCAAGCCAGTCAGGATGTGACCATTCCTCTTGCTTTCTCAAAGAGCGAGGAGACAGGGCGTTACACCAACTTCAGCAACGCTGCCGAACACCTCAAAGATCCTTCGAAAGTCTTTGCCATCAAGGAGGGCACCTTCTCCTTCGACGACACAGACCCCTACAAGACCATCGAGGGTGCCAGCTACCTCTTGCAGACCTATCCCAACACCAAGTTCAAAGGTGGGCGTCTTGACAAGTATGTGGACAGCGTGATTGCTGTCATTGCTTCTGGTCAGGAACCTGACGGTTATCTCTATACTTCCCGTACACAGAACCCTCAGCACCCTCACAACTGGGCTGGCACCAAGCGCTGGGAACGGGTGGAAGACCTCTCCCATGAGTTCTACAATCTCGGTCATCTCTGCGAAGCTGCTGTGGCTCATCATTATGCTACAGGCAAGAAGAATTTCCTCAACATTGCCATCAAGTATGCGGATTGTGTATGTCGTGAAGTGGGTGATAAGCCCGGTCAGGCCAGTGTGGTGCCTGGGCACCAGATTGCTGAGATGGGCTTGGCAAAACTTTACATTGCCACTGGCGACAGAAAATACCTCGATCAAGCCAAGTTCTTCCTCGACAAGCGTGGTAAGCGTGATACGGCATGGAAGATGACTCGTGATGGACTCTTCGATGCTGACGGCTACTACCATCGTTTGGACGAATACAGCCAAAGCCACAAACCTGTCTTGGAGCAGGATGAGGCTGTAGGTCATGCTGTCCGTGCCGGATATATGTATGCAGGTATGGCAGATGTGGCTGCCCTCACTGGCGAACAGCGTTACATTGATGCCATCGACCGCATTTGGGAAAACATCGTGGGCAAGAAGTTCTACATCACAGGTGGTGTGGGTGCCACTTCTTCAGGCGAGGCATTCGGAAAGAACTACGAACTGCCCAACATGAGTGCTTATTGTGAAACTTGTGCTGCCATCGCTCAGGTATATCTTAACTACCGCCTCTTCCTCTTGCATGGCGACAGCAAGTACTACGATGCCTTGGAGCGTTCGCTCTACAATGGTGTCATCTCGGGTATCAGTATTGATGGTGGCAACTTCTTCTATCCCAATCCTCTCCAGAGCATGGGACAGCATCAGCGTCAGGCATGGTTCGGTTGTGCTTGCTGTCCTTCCAATGCAGCCCGTTTCATCCCTTCGTTGCCTCAATACATCTATGCGGTTAAGGATAATGCCCTTTACATCAACCTTTTCAATTCCAACACCGTCAATGTGAAGGTGGGCAAGACTCCTGTCACACTGACTCAGCAAACCAACTATCCTTGGAATGGTGATATAACCCTCACCATCGACAATGGTGCTGGTCATTATGCACTCAACATCCGCATCCCTGGATGGGTGAAGGGTGAGGTTGTGCCCAGCAATCTCTACACCTATGCTGATGGCAAACGTCTTGGCTACACCATCAAGGTGAACGGAAAAGATGTTACCAACGGTAACTCTCAACTCTCAACTCTCAACTCTCAACTAAATAACGGTTACTTCGTCATTGATCGCCAATGGAAGAAAGGCGATAAGGTGGAGATTCATTTCGACATGGAACCCCGTGTGGTGCGTGCCAATGGACAAGTAGCAGCAGACAAGGGGCGTGTGGCAATTGAGCGCGGTCCTATCGTCTATTGTGCAGAACACCCCGACAATTCTTGCGATGTGCTTTCTGTCCTCATCAATCAAGAACCCACCTTCCAATTGGGCAACAAGACCATCATGAACACCAATGTGCAGACACTCACCACCGATGCCCAAACCCTCACATTCAATTCTCAGGGAAAACTCCAAGCCCAAGATGAACGGCTGGTGCTCATCCCTTACTATGCATGGGCACATCGTGGTCCTGGTAAGATGACGGTATGGATTCCGCAAGACCTCAATGCCACCACACCTGCCCAACCGGCTTCCATTGCTTCTGAAAGCAAGGTGACAGGCAGCAAGCGCAACCTTCCCGCCCTCTCTTCCATCAATGACAGACTGGTGCCTTCCGATGGCGATGACCGTTCCGTTCCGTACACCCATTGGTGGCCGGGCAAGAACTCCACCGAATGGTTGCAGTACGACTTCAAACAGGCAGAAACTGTCAGTTCCTCCACTGTCTATTGGTTCGATGATGGTCCTTGGGGTGGTTGTCGTGTACCTGATAGCTGGAAACTGTATTATAAGGATACCTCAGGCAATTGGACGGAAGTGCAGCACCCCACAGGCTATGGCACTGTCAAAGGATCTGCTAACATCGTCAATTTCGATCCTGTCAAGACCACAGCTATGAAACTCGAAATCGTACAGGGAGAGTACAGTGCCGGTGTCTTTGAGTGGAGTGTGAAGTAGCCACATTACCAGATTGGGACAATACCCTTTTCTTTCCCTGTGGCTCGAAGCACGCGTAATTTTCCTCCTACAGTGCTGATGGACCAGATGATATATCCGTATTCCTTGGGATGTCCCAGAACGAAATCCATCTGTTCTTCTCTACGTCTTTGGCTGTCGTGTATTTCGATGAGTGGTTTATGGTGCTCAAAATAACACCATCCTCCATCATAAAGATGCTGAGAGATAGTTTCCTTGAATTGCTGGACAAGTAAAGTGTCCACCGATTTATACTCATAGATGATGCCTTCTGTGTTTTTGAGCAAATCTGGCTTCCATAGAAATAGTTTCATTTCATAATTATTCGGGTCATCGTTAATCACTTTGTGACTTTTACGCTTTCCCTGCTTCACGATTCGGCTTAGTGCCTTGTCTATCTTACGGATTGTTTCAGGGCTACCCTTCTTGATGATGGTGTCCTGTTGAGCGAAAGACATATCGCACGTGATGATATGCCCCTCCATATCTGGAAATCTTGAGAGCTGTAGTCCTTCGTGTGTCCAACATTTACCACTGACAGGACATCCCATCATCTCATATCCTTCTTCCGATTGGATGTTGCAGTGGGAATCAATTTGTACAACACACTCCTCTTCTTCCCCCTTATGGATTTCATTGTGGTAAGACTTCTCACTGTGTTCCATCTTGTCGTAGTAGAGCGTCTTCAGTTCCTGAATCTTCTCGTCAGAAAGATGTTGAGGGAAGGAAAACTTCATCTTCCAATGTGGGATTTGGGCAATGCATCCATAGTCAATCATCAGTTCGTAGGAACCAGCTTGGGATTCTTCCATGATGGATTTCAGTTCTTCTGCCCGCTCCAGAAGACTGTGTTGTGCGTGTACCGTCAAGGTTGCACACAGGATGACAAAGAGAAGAATATACTTTTTCATACGAAGGGGGTTAGTTGGGGGATTTCGACTTGTCTGTTGAATGAGATTGAATCACATCATCGTGAAACCAGAGGTCAGCAATGTTGATGCCCTCATCACCCTCTGCACGAAGAATGGAAAGTTTCCGCCTATCCAAACATATCGCCCAGGTGATGTATCCTGGCTTGTGGGGGCGCAGGACGCTGAACACAATATGACCACGCCCATTGTAATTGACAAATATCTGCAAGTCGAATCTCTCTTGGTAATCAAGATGTGTGTAGGCTGTGGCAAGCAGCTGTTGGTAGAGGTCTTCTATGATTTTTTGATCCTCAATTTGATAGATGACTGCTTTTGTGTCTGTCTTCACAAACGGATTGGGAACATCCCATATGAAGCCTTCTTTTTCGGATCGGGGTTTGAACACCACATGATGGGTTTTGTGTGGGTGTTCTTTCAGAATGGTCGTCAATGTCTTATCCATCCGCAGGGAACTCTCCTTCACGTGCTCAAACGATGCTTTGTCTTGAAAACAACCGAATAATAAAATGGTGCTCCTTCCCCACTCATCATGTAGATCTATATCCTCGATTTCAGCCATAGTAGTACAACAACCTTCCATATTCATGCCCATCACCTTATAATTGTCTTCTTGGGCAATCATCATGGTGTCGGAAACAAACATTCTAAGAGAATCTTTACCATCCTGATGAATCTCGCCATGAAGGGATCTCTTGCTTTTCGTCATTCCTTCCATGAAAATGCTTTTGATACTCTGTATCTTTTCTTTGGGAACATCATGATAAAACATGTGTGAAATCATACATCCTTTACCATCGCCATTGACACCATAACCTATCAACAATTCAGAATCGCCATGCTTATTTCCTATTAGATTGAGCGTGTCCTTATAATCGAAAAAATTAAATTGTGCAGCCATCGATAGGGCGCTCAGCCACCCGATGATGCATACCAAAATCTTCTTCATACGCGTTCTTCTTATTTGTGATGGGTTAATAATCTTTATAGTAGGTCATCATTTCGTTGTATTCTCTGTCCACTGCCTCTATATGCGCCTGCATCTGTGCCTCCATCTGCTGGATGTAAACCTCCCAATTCCTGATGAAATAGGGATGGCTAATGCTGTCTTCTTCATTCTCTGCCAGCATGACGTCTGTCATCGAGGGTTCATCTGTTGTTTCTATCATAGAATCTTTGGACATAGTCGTTTGCGCCACAGGCAATTGAGGCACCTCGTATTGAAGCCGTTCGATTTCCTGTATGATGTTGTCTGAGTCTTTTGTCACCTCTTCCGTTTCTTTCTCAGGGATGGAGTCGTTCTTTATCTCAGGCTTTCTCACCACTACCTGCTGGGGCATCTTATCATCCTGTTGGAAAATATGGACAACGACACCTACAAGAAGAGCTATAGCAGCCGCAATACCCACAGCAAGCCATCTGCGTTTGCGTCTCAAGACGACTCTCCGCTGGGCTTCTTTTTGTTCGATGCGTTGCATCAAACGGTCAGCGAAGTCCTTTGGGAACTCCATCTTTTGGACTTCCTCTGCTTGTTGGCGCATGATGATGCGCAATGCTTCGTCGTGATAGGTTTCAGTATCTTTCATTTCTTTCTAAGTGGATGACGGTTTGATGGATTTTCTTTCTAAGCCATTGAAGGCGTGAACTCAAATAAGTGTCGGTTCGTTCAACAATGTAGGCAATCTCTCGGAGAGGATGCCCGTCATAATAGTAAAGGCTAATGAGCATCTGGTCATCGGGAGCAAGTTGGCTGATAGCTTTTCTAAGTAATGTAAGTCGATCGGGGGTAGTGTCTCCCAACAAGGCAGCAGTTTCGCCATCGGATAGGGCTTCCATTTCCACATCTTCCATTTCCACAAATTTTATCTGTGGCTCATGGCGAAGATGTTTCAGGGCACAATGGTAAGCGATGCGAAGCAACCAAGTCTTAAAACTTGCCTTTTCTTTGTCGAAGCGCTGAAGACTTTGGTATGCTGTCAGGAACACATCTTGTGTCACTTCTTCCACATCTTCCTGCTGTGAAAGGAAACGTCCTACAAACATCTGCACAGTGGAAGCATAACAGTCGATGAATCTCCGGAAACACGCTGTGTGCCCGTCAAGAATGCTCTTCACAAGCTGTACCTCTTCTGCAATGATGGTCTGCTGCGTGTCTGTTAGTCGCTCCATTTTATTACTCTCTACTTATATATTCCCACTTTTTTGAGAAATCTATAAAAAAGAGTGATTTTTTTTGAGAAAAACCGATAAATAAAAAGGGTGTGCCTTCATCATGGACACACCCTCTTGCGTTTATTACTATAAATACTATAGAACTACTTTCTTTCCCTTATAGACAATCTCCTGGCGCTGACCGTCTTTCACCACGACGAAGGTTCTGGTGAGCGGCATTCCCTCAAAAGCACCCTTACGTTTGTCGATTTGCCCTGCTCGTATTCGTTGGTGTGACCATCATCCTCGTAGAGCGTGAAGGTGGCATCGGCACCTGGATAGATATGCAGTTCAATTGGTTCGGCTGCCTTGTCAGCAGCATACTGCTTGTCGGGACCAATGGGGAGGATGCTTCCACCCTTCACGTACACAGGAATATTGGTACGATTGACTGCTGCGTCGATGGTTTGTCCACCAGCATAATACTTGCCCGTACGGAAGTCATACCAACCAGCCTTGTTGACAGGGAGATAGGTGCGCCAAGTGGTCACGCCAGCTTCCGTGATAGGATTGACGAGCAACGTCTTGCCAAACATATACTCATGCTTCTGTGCCAAAGCCTCTGTGTCGTTGGGGAAATCGAAGATGAGCGGACGCATGAGGGTGCTGCCCTCGAAAGCGACAGCAGCGGCATTGCTATAGATGTAAGGCAGCAGGCGATAGCGGTCTTTCAGCGCACCTGCAATGATGCCCTGAGCCTCGCTGCCATAGTTCCAAGGTTCTGTGTTGCTCATGTAACCATGCACACGCATCAGCGGCAGATAGACAGATGTCTCTATCCAACGCAGCATACGCTCGATGTATGCCTGATCCTGATATTGGTTGCCCGGACGGAAGAAACCACCTGCATCGTATGTCCACCAAGGAATACCTGCTGCCTGCATGCCCAAGCCTGCTGTGATTTGGCGACGGAAAGTTTCCCAGTCATTGCCTACATCGCCCGACCACATGGCAGAGCCATAACGCTGAATGCCGGGGAAGCCGCAACGGGTGAGAATCATAGGACGCTTCTCAGCATCATCCTTTCTCAAACCCTCATACACCGTCTTGTTCACCAACAATGGATAGACATTGCGGAACAGTTCGCCAGGATATTTGCCATCCACCACACGACGTCCCACCAAGTCATCATTCTCAGGCTCTGTAGCATCCTGCCACCATGCATCGATGCCCAGTGGCACCAGACGCTTGCTGAAGTTGCTCCAATAGGCATTGGCTGCAGCAGGGTTGAAGAAGTCAATCCAATCAGTGCCAGGAATATAAAAACCCTCACGAAGCAGCTGCTTGCCCACTTCTGAGTTCTTGTCAATCTTCGACCACACCGACACCATCAGACGCATGTTCATAGCATGCAGATCATCTGTCAGTTGCTTAGGGTTGGGATAGTTTGCCTCATCAAAGCGCATGGCATTCCAACCATACTTGCCCCAATACTGCCAATCCTGCACAATCACATCGGCAGGCAGGTTCTCGCTACGGAAACGCTTGGCTGTGTTGATGATTTCGTCCTGAGAATGGAAACGCTCACGGCAATGAATATAACCCAATGCCCACTGAGGCATCAGCGGTGAATCACCCGTCAGTTTGCGGTAAGAAGCGATGATTTCGTCAGCATTGCCCACAAACACCGTGTAATCGACAGCCTGCGCCACTGGCGAGCTGAACACCGTCTCGTTCTTCACCTTGCCATAATACACCACAGGCTTGTCACCGTTGGAGAGTTCTGCCGTCAAGGTGTGAGAACCCTGAGAGAGATGAACAATCGTGGAAGCTGTAGGAGGCAGCCACGTGTTCTGCAACTCAATGACTGTCTTGCCGTCAATGACGAGGTTGTGACGACGTGCCATCTTCTGACCTACATCGAGCAAGAGTGAATAGTCACCCGCTTCCGTCACATTGATGGTAGCTGCAAACTGGTTGCTGCGTCTCACCTCCTGCTTGCCACCCTCGGTGGAAGTCACGTTCACCACTTCTGTGCTGCCTACACCGCCACCCTTCGTCATCTCCACCTTCGAATCCATAGGATTGAAATCAGTGAGTCCGTAGTTGTTCCACAAAATGCCATAGCCACGGCTCGACAGCATCATGGGGATAGAGATTTGCGTGTTCACCTGCGTAAGTCTTCTGGAGAGACCACGCACATTGGTGTAGCCATCCTGGAACTGTCCCAAACCATAGAGGAACTCACCCTCTGGTGAAGCAAAAGCCAAGCGAGCCTCATAAGTCTGCAAGCCAGCCACCGTGTTGCTCTTCAGCTGATGAGCAGTAGCAGTGAAGACCACCTTTCCGCTCTTGTTCAGCACCTCCACCTGCTGCTTGGCAGCATCTACGCGCACAGCAACATCACCCGTCTTCACCTCCTGATCTTTCACATACAACCAACTGGGCAGTTCCTCTGCAGGAGCCTGCTCCACATACTGGATACGCACGGCATTGGCAGCCAGTTTCTTTACAATCAATTTGCCGTTGCCAAACTGAAACTCTTCAGCCAACAAGGCCTGGCAGCACAACACTGCACACAACATAATCAATAATTTCCTCATTGTCATTCTATTTTATCATTTGTCATTTATCATTTGTCATTTATCATTTAGCGTCAGCGCTATCGCTTAATCACGTACAGGAAACCCCCACGAGGCTGGCAATCCACCTTGGCGGGAAGAGCCGATTCTGTAGTGATGTTCCACGGAGCAGACGTGTTGCCACTATCCAGGAACGACAGGATGCTGCACTTTGCCGTCTTGATGAAACTGGTGTTGATGGCAATGGTGCGAGGTTCGTCTGAACCATTAATGCCAGCCACATACCACGTGTTGCCCTTGCGACGTGCCAGCACAGCATATTCGCCCGGTTCGCCAGCCACCAAACGGGTTTCATCCCAAGCGGCAGGAAGTTCGCTGAGGAACTGCTGCACCTCTTGTGGCTGAGCCAAGAAACTCTGTGGACGGTCTGCCAAATGCTGCAAACCCGACTCGAAGAGCACCGTCAATGCCAATTCATGAGCATGGGAAGTGATGTGCGGATGCTGCGAATCAGAGAAAGCACAAGGCGTGTAGTCCATCGGACCTATCACGTTACGCGTGAATGGCAATGTGGCATTGTGAGCAGCTGCACGTTGAGTGAAAGTGGGCACATTGTTGTACCACTCAGCACCATACACACCCTCTGTGGCAAGCAGATTGGGATAAGTGCGCTGCCAACCACGTGGAATGGGAGCACCATGAAAATTCACCAGCAAATGGTGACGGGCAGCACATTCGAGCAAGTCGATGCAGTAATCCATATTCATCTGGTTGTCTCCAGAGAAAAAGTCAATCTTCACACCAGCCACACCAATCTCCTCACACCACGCAAACTCCTTCTCGCGGTCTTCAGGTTTGTTCAGGCGATATTTAGGACCAGGAGCACCATTCACCCATCCTACAGAAGAGTTGTACCAAATCAGTGGCTTCACCCCTTTCGACTTGGCATAATTGACAGCATCCACCACCGTCTTGCCGTCCTTCATCTCATCCCACTCTGCATCAATCAGCACGTATGGAAGGTGCAAAGTTGCCGCAAAATCCACATACATCTTGATGATGTTATAATCGTTGGAACCATGATTATATGCCCAATACACCCAAGACACCACACCCGGTTGAATCCAGCTGGTATCAGTCAGTTTGCAAGGTTCAGACACATCCGTGACCAATGTGGATTGCACCACATCTGCCAACGAGCCAATCATGGCAACACGCCAAGGAGTGTGCCAGTCACCATCAAGAGCCACCTCGTTCTGATCGGGGCAAACACGATAGTCTTCCCGCTTGCCATCGTTGTAGAGGGAAGCAGCACTTTGACGACGCTCAAGGTTCGCCTCGGTAAGCAACACATACACATCCTTTGCAGGCTGAATCAGCACAGGGAAGCCCCAACGGGTGTTGAAGGTATTCATGACTTGAGAACCACCAAAGCCACCCAATGTCTTCACTTCACCTGTCATCGTCATTGGGAAAAAGCCCTCATAGCCATCGCTCCACTGCTGTATCCAGCGGCGTGTACCCTCTGGAATGGTGTAAACCGTCTGCTCACCCTTCAGTTGTTCGCCTTTCAGTCCAGACAGCTCATAGCGGAATGCCACACCATCGTTGTAAAGACGGAACACCAACTGCACAGGCTTGCCATTCTGGTCGGCATACTCACACACATACTCATTCGCCACATTCTGCGGATGGAGTCGCTTACCTTCCTTCATCAGATAGTCAGCCTTCACCTTTCCGCGCTTCACAATACGCTGAAAAGTAAGATTCTGCCCCACTGTGGAAGTAGTGATGCCCACTTGTGAAATATTCAACACTTGCTGCCCATTGCAACTGATGACATAACCATTGCCCTGCTGCTGCAAGGACAACTTACCATTTGGCGACACAGCACGCACAGGCTTTGCCATTGCCATAACCGTACACAGCAACAGGAATGCCACCAACACAAATTTCTTCATATTATACATATAATATATAGGTTTTGCAAAAAGATGTAACTGCAAAGGTAGCACTATTCCAAATAATAGTATCGGACAATAGAAATGGATAATAGGACAAAATTATCTATTGTGCTTACCCACAAGCGAACGTAAGTGTTGCCAAGAAACGAGCTTCGTAATCACAGAACCATGAGTGAAATCATCTCTGTGATGCGTTGCCGTATATCACTGAATCATTTAGCTTGAATACAATATTCAATTTGGCTTGATTACAACATTCGATTTGGCTTGATTACAACTTTCAATTTGGCTTGAATACAAAACTCAATTTGGCTTGAATACAAATTGGTGTATTCAAGCCAAATGAAAAGTACAATACAAGGCAAATGATTATGTGTAATCAGAACAAATGGGTTTGCCTTATACCGCAAGGGATTGTTGAGATATGCTCGCACAGTCGGGTGTGGAAACTCAACAGAAAGAGTGGTGGAGAAATCAAGGAGAGCATAAAAAAAGAGGGCGTGTCACAAGACACACCCCCTCTTCTTACAAAATAGTATATTTAACCAAAAACTTATATTACGTTTCGATTACTTGTTGATGAAAACTGTCTTCACCTGTCCACCTTTGTGCTTAGCGTCTGCTGCTGCGGGCTTCCTTCGTTGCCCTACCACCAGCCGAGCACTGCACCCCAGGTGGGCGAAAGTTTTACTTAATAAAAACTTTCTTCACCTGTCCATTAGCGTACTTCACGATGTTGATACCCTGCTGAGGAGCACTGAGCTTCACACCGTTAACTGAGTAGTACTCTACTGCACCCTGACCTTCTTCAGCACCTGCAACCTCGTCGATAGCAGTTGGAGCTTCCTTACCGAGGTAGTAGAGCTCGAAGTCGTCCATGATTACCCAGTCATTGCCAATAGCAACATCCTTGCGGATACCCAACTCTACGTTACCTGCCTCTGAGAGATAGAAAATCACAGAGTTAGCGAATGCTGTAGGATCCTTCTTGCATGCAGCATAGAAGCCCTGCATAGAAGATGGGTAGTAGTAAACGGTTTCTATCAGAGTCTCCTCGTCCATACCGAGAGAAAGCTTTATATCAAATGGGTAATCACCTTCGTTGGTACCACTGTAAGTCACACCGTCCTTCTGGTCAGCCTCATCGATAGTTCCATTCATGAAGCGAATAGCTGTTGGGTACTTTGAACCATCCAGTTCATCAGTTTCCCAATTAGTTCCGCACTGAGTGAAGGAGTTTTCTGTAGCCTTGAGTGACTCAATAGCCTTGATGTAAGAATCCCACTCGTTGTCGCTACTCTTAGCGAAGAGAACAGCATTGTGATTTGCCCATTCTTCTTCACCACCTGCTGCGTTGTAAGCATCAACTTGCTGCTTGTTCACGCCACCACCATCGCGATAGAGTGCACGTACACGGAATTCGTAAGTACCAGCTGGCAGACCATTCACTGTCTGAGAGAAGGTGAATTCTGGACGATTCCAAAGTTCAGCGTTTGTACGGTTACCTTCATCATCGAAAGAATATTCATTGTTAGATGCTGCACCTGTGCCAACAACTGTCCAACCCTTCTCACATCCTTCATCAAATGTTGGGTTAATCAGCAAGAAGGTAGCATCCTTAGCGTTATCCAAAGTAGCCTTGTCAATACCGTCAGCAGCAAACTTAGCCTGGTTGTATGGAACACCTATTGCCTTCTTGAACTCATCCAACTTCTCAGGAGTTGCAAAAGTCTGAGTCAAGTAAGCATTCTGTTCCTCAACCACAGGAGCTACAAGAGGATCCTTGATGAATTCGCCAATAGCCTCACGGTAACCCATATAAGATGCGTATGCGTTGTACTGAGCGTTGTTAGCAATAGCGGCCTCATAAACATCGTTGTCACCTTCACCCAATTCCATTGTAGCATCCAAAGCGGTGGCAATGATAGAGGCTTCTACAGAACCCTCGTCATACTTGGCAGACAACTGACTGAAGTTTTGGATACCATTCCAGTTGTTAACAGCAGCATTTGCCTTGTTGATGTAATCGTTAGCCTGATTGATAATTTCAACAGCAGCAACGAATGCCTCATTATTTTCGATGTTTGCAGGAATCTTCTTAAGAATGTCTTCTGCATTCTTCTGGTCACCTGCCCATGCCAATGCAGCAGCAGCTTCCTGAGCCTTGTCAAGATTTGGCTTAATCAGCGCATTGTAATCAGGCGTCTCACCATAGTAGAAGATACGGAAACCTGTCCAAGCAATGAAACCATTATCGTGACCAGCAATAATCAGTTCGTTATTCTTAACCTCAACAAAGTCAGTTTCGAGTTCTTTCCACTGGTTGATGTCCGGACCCCACCAGCCTCCGAGCTCGAGATATGGAGACTCAGAAACCATGTCGCCAGACTTAGCATAGATGCGGCACTTACAAAGCTTCTCACCCTGATCCCAGTCTTGACTCCAAGTCTGACCTAAAGCCTTCAGCTTATAGAAACCATTAGGAATACCTACGATTTTCTGAGCCACTTCGCGTACTCCATCATCTGTATGAGGCGTATCCCACTTCTTTACACATGAGAGTTTGTCGTTCCAATAAACAACAAGACCATTATTTACCTGATACCACTGACCTTCAACGTCACTCTTGCTTGAAATTGTCACCATATCAGCGATTGGAGATGCTGTTGGATTCTTCACAGTACCATCGTCATTCAAAACCTCATCCTTTCCTTTTCCAGTGCCGTCAACATCGTCCCAACCGTTCCATCCTGCATCAAGAGCAGCCTGATTTGGAACCCATGCATTAGTTTCTGCATCCCATGTTGGCTCGAATTCAGGATTACAGAACCAAGGGAAGTTGATGAAGGCTGTGAAGTTCCAAGAACCATCTTCACCCTTTGGAGAAGCTATCAGATAGTCAAGGCGTGCCTTATACAAGTTTTCAGCCAAAACCTGATAGGTGTTCCATTCTTCTGTTCCCTCATAAACATAATCTTCAGCAATACTTGCCTTAGCAGCCTCAAGCGCAGCAGTAAGAACTTCCTTGCCTGCATAATCAGTGCTTGCTGCCAATGCTTCAATAGCAGAAATGGCTGTCTTCATCGTTGCAATATCACTCTGAGCTTGCTGAGCATTTCCCAACATAGTTGCTAATACTTCTTTAGCTTCAGTGGCAGTCTCTTTGTCCATTGAAGAAGAAGAACCATATGACCAAGTATACTGCAAGTATTCATCCTCCAGCTTTCCCTTCAACAAACCATTACTATTATCCATGAGTGCCTCAATTTTAGCGCAGTAGTCATCCACATCTTCCTGTAAAGCCATCAGTTCAGCAGCTTCACCAGCCTGACCTGCATAATAGAGCTTAAAGTTGGTTACCATGAAAGAGTCAGCGTTTCTTGCAGCTGCTTTTGTAACACCAATTTTCACATAACCGTCTTCTGTCAAGAAGAAAGTAACGGTATTGTACTTCACACCATCCTCATCGTATGGCTGATACTTGCCAGCAGCAAACCACTTGAGAGAACCTGGAACAGAAGTTGGACCCCAACCTTTCTCACCATAATCACCATCGGTCATGTCCCAACTGCTTTCATCACCAGCCTCATTCATATCATAAATCTTAGTGGCCTGATAATCGAAAAGACGTGGCATCAAAGGAGTCATGAAAGTACGAGCGCCTGTGAATTGCTTGCTGTCAACGTTGTATTTACCATTTTGTACATACAACGAAGCTTCATCCACCCAGTCATCTGTGCCATAAGTGTTGGGGTCAACATCCCATGACTGACCGATACGGTAGTAACCTTGGCACTCCAACTTGTACATACCGGCGGGCAATTCAATGTACTGGTAAAGGTCTGCCTCGCTACCAGAATACAATTCACACAAACCACCTGTTTCAGTGGTGGAACCTCCAGAATGAACAAAAGTCCAAGGAGCTATGTCCGCGTCAGTAAATGAAGGATTACCAATTTTTCCAGTAATCTCTTGACCTACTTCCCAATTCTGGGCAAAGGTTGCAACAACACCCATCATGAGCATTGATGCCGTAAGTAGAAATTTCTTCATAACGGAAAAAATTTGAAATTAATAAAAGATTTAGAAATTAGTTATAAGTTATTTTCTCTTTTTCGTCTTTCTTTCGAAAACGTGCCGCAAAAGTAGAGATTTTTCAATTACGAAACAATAGCTGTTTTCAAATGCTGTAAATCTTGTTACATTTTTAATAATAATAATATGTGTATGTTTCATATCCTAAAATTTATGTTTCAAGCATCAATGCTAAAAAAAATTCATGAAAATGTTTCCATGTAACAAAAATGTTGTAACTTTGCCCACAAATAATAGAAGAAGACTAACTAAAAGTACATAAAAGACCATGAAGTATCGTTTCATTGGTTGCCTGTTATTAGCCTATCTATGTGTGTTACCACAGAGGCTCACTGCACAAGTCATTCGACTTTACACAACGCAACACGGATTGAAAACAAACAATTGTCACAGTGTGGATCTTGACTCACGAGGGTTTGTATGGGTGTCAGGATCAAACACATTGGGATTGTTTGATGGTACCAAATTTCAATATTTGCCCACCACCACAGAGGATGGCAGGCAACTGTTCCAAATGTCTCATGGCGTAAGCGAAGCTGGAGACAGCAAGTTCTGGGTTTACACCACACACGGACTCTTCCTGTTAGATGCTCGCACCATGCACTTCGAGCACATTTACCTCTCAACACAAGAGGACAGCATTTACGGTTTTTCCAGTAATAGTATCATAGATTATCCAAAGAAGGATTATAAACTGGTGACCACCGACGGCTTTGACTCTTATCTGCTGAACACGAAAACATTGAAAGTGGATCAGGCAATGTCGGACAAGCTGAACAAGGCTCTTCATGAGTCGTTCATCTCCCTGCCTGTGATTGATAAGCAACAACGATTATGGGCTATTGGGCGCAACATTAAATTGGTGTGTATCAATCTGAAGAACTTCCAGCCACACGCACTCAACTACACCCCACAAGCTGCTGCCATCATGGAGAAAAGCACCATTACCTGCTTGCTGGAAACAGAAGATGGCATGTTGCTTGGAACGAATCACGGATTGCTCATCTATAATGCCAAGGAGAATCTTGTGCATGAACCAGAAGCAACCACAGGTAATCTGCTAATCAGTTCCATCTTACGTACGCACGATAACCGCATCCTTGTGGGTACGGATGGTCGTGGCATCTGGGAATATAAGAAGACGGGAGAGGTGTATTCCATCGCTGCCCTCTACGATAAGACCACCGATTTTAGCATTGCTTATGGTAAGGTGATGGACATGAAGGAGGACAAGAAGGGCAACATCATCGCTGCTTTCCTGCAGAAAGGTTTGGTGGTCATTCCTCCACAGAACGACTATTTCCATTACCATGCCATCTCGCCGCTTGACAACCAGACAAATGCCACTTGCATCACATCCATGACCATTGATGCACAAGAAAACTATTGGGTGGCAACGGATGGATGTGGCGTGTTCACAACTGATGGCATGCGATTGGCTACTGCACGCCCCATTAACAATGGCTTGAATTCTTTGTTAGTGCAAGACATCAAGATTGACCAGCATGGCACCGTGTGGGCTGGTACTTATGGGGGTGGTGTGCAATGGCTGGAAAACGGGAAATGGGTGAACAGAGGTTTGGAGGATATCAGTCAAGAGCAGGTGATGACGATGTGTTACAATGCTGATGAGGACAAGATGCTGATTGGCACGAACGGACATGGCATCATCTGTGTGAACGTGAGGGAGAAGACTTTCAACCGCTTCACTTTCCCCTTCTCCTACAACCAATGGATTAGCAGTCTGCTGCAAGACTCGCAGGGCACCTTGTGGGTAGGCTCGAGCACGGGTGTGTTCTCTTATAACGCCCAAAACGGAAAGCATGAGGACATCACGCTGAATGGCAACCGCATCAGCAATTCATGTGCCATTCAGCAGGATGGGGACAATATTCTCATTGCCAGTGAGGACGGACTCATTATTTATAATTTGATGACGAAGGAGCAGGAACTGATTGGTAAGGAGCAAGGTCTTTCATGCCCCTACATCAACACCATCACCACGACTGATGCGCACATCTGGCTTGCCACACGCATCAACATCGCTTCCATCAACAAGAAGACGCATGAGGTGCGTAACTACTCTTCGTTCAGTGGCTACGATGTGGGTGAGTTCCACCGCAACTCGTTCGTGAGACCTGGACATGGATACATCCTGTTTGGCGGTGACAATGGCATCATCTGCTTCACGCCACGACTGATTGCCAACCGTCCCACAAAACTGAAGCCTGTGTATTTCACCAGCTTCAGCACACCTTTGAACACAGAGAGGATGGATGCCAGCATCTTCTATGCGAAGGATATATGGCTGGAGCATGACAATGGCACGTTCAACATTGAGTTTTCTTCGCTGGAACTGGGTGACCCCGAACGCATCCACTACGAATACATCTTGGAGGGTCTGGAAAGCCAATGGCACACGGAGGTAACAACGCCTAACGCCCATTTCTCTTCGTTGCCACCGGGCACCTATACGTTCCGTGTTCGTGCATACTTGGAAGACCTCCCTTCTGAGAGCACGGAGAACTGCATCACCATCCATGTGGCGGCTCCGTGGTATGCCACCACTTGGGCTATCATCATCTATGTACTCATCGCCCTTGCCCTTGCCTATCTCATCTACCATCAGTTCAGATTGCGCAAGGAACAGAAGGAGCAGCTGCGTAAGACGGATGAACAAAACCGCATGAAGGAGGAGAAGCTGAACCTCTTTACGTCCATCACCCATGAGTTGCGGTCGCCTCTGACCATGATTGAGTCGCCTCTGAAGCAACTGATGACGGAGGATGAAGACCCTGACCACCAGACGCTCTACGAGGTGATGCAACACAACTGTGACCGTCTGTTGGACATTGTGAAGCAGATTACAGATATACGCAAGATTGATTCGGGACAGATGGTGCTGCATCTGGAGGAACATGACTATGTGGCTTACGCCAACCATGTGTTTGAGCAGTTCCAAGGGATTGCGAAGGTGAAGGAAATCACTTTCGACATTGAGCATGGCGAAGAGGAATTGCCGATGATGATGGACAATACGCACTTTGAGAAAATCATCACCAACTTGCTGAGCAATGCCTTCAAGTTCACCCCACAGGGTGGCAAGGTGATTGCGAAGAGTGGATTGGAAGACAACAAGGTGGTGCTGCACTTCTTCAATAGTGGTCCTCAACTCTCTGAGGAGGATCTGAAGCACTTATGGGAGCGTTTCTATCAGGGCAGTGCGGGTGTTGACTCGAACGGTTCGGGCATTGGTTTGAACCTTGTACATAACTTGGTGAAACTGCATCATGGAAGCATCGAAGCCAAGAATGTGGATCCTGTGGGTGTGGAGTTCACTTTGTCCTTCCCTTATTTCAATGCACCTCAGACGACCAACACCATCCAGACGCGTGCCACCATCCTGATTGTGGATGATGATTTGGAGCTCTCGAAGTTCATGAGTGACCAGTTGGGCAAGGACTATAACATCATCACGGCTTATTCGGGCAACAGTGCATGGAAGAAGGTGCTGGCTCACCGTCCTGATGTGGTGATTACCGACTATCGAATGCCTGACGGCAATGGTATGGAACTTTGCCAACAAATCAAATCAAATCCAGAAACGAACAACACCCCTGTCATCTTGCTGACGGGTGAGGGTGACGAGGTGCTGCGTCTGCAAAGCCTCAACATGCAAGTGGACCACTATCTGGAAAAGCCTGTCAACATCGTGGTGCTGCGCTCTGCCATCAGTCAGGTGCTGCGTGTGAGAGAGACGCTGCGTAACAAGGCAAACCGTGCTGAGACCGTGAACGACATGCCAAAGCCTAAGTTGGAGAATGCACAGGAGAAGTTCTTCCAGCGAGTGAATGAGGTCATCAAGGAGCATCTGGATGAATCGGACTTCACCGTGCAGCAGCTGTGCGAGGAGGTGGCTATCAGCCGTGTACACCTGAACCGCAAGATGAAAAAGCGCTATGGAGTGTCGCCTAACATCTTCATCCGTTCGTTCCGTCTGAAACAAGCGGCTTACTTGCTGGCATACAACAAGGCTAACATCAGCGAGGTGGCATACGCTGTCGGCTTCTCCAGCCATTCCTACTTCACCACTTCGTTCCGTGAATACTTTGGCATGTCACCAAAAGAGTTCGCCCTCTTCTACTCTGAGGAAGAAAACAAGGAGGCTTTGCAAAAGTTATTGGAGCTCGATTGAGCCTCGCCTTTGGAGTTTGCCCCATTGGTACTATAAGAAACCCCTGAAGCGAAATCGTTTCAGGGGTTCCTTGTATCATGCTATATCCAACGCTTATTTCATCAACACCTTTTTATGGTCGGTGCTGCGAATAAAGATGCCATTCGTGGGATTCTCCACCACTTTTCCTGTCAAGTCGTAATAGATGACCTTAGCATCTGATTGTGGAGCCTGCAAGGACTCTACGCCCGTAGCAGGGGTTTCACCGTCATCGCTCAGGAAGACATTCTCGATGTAGAGGGAACTGGAGGTATCTGTAGTGAAACCCACCATATAGATATGGGAAGGATCTACCTTCTTGCCCTCTTCTGTTTTCATCTCATCCAAAGAAATGACAACCTTCTTTTCTGAGGCAGGGATGGCAACACTGAAGCATGGGTTCAAGTAGTCGTCTGTGTCAAAAATCTTCACTACAGGCTTGCAGGTAGCCTTACGCTTCAACTCCACCACAAGATACTTATGGTTAGAGAAATCTGCGCCTTTGCTGTAACGCCATCCACCAAAACCTCCCTCGTCGTTATATTTCTCCTTTCCGGTATAATACTTGGCAGCGCCCACCGAAGCAAACTGTCCCTCCAGATAGAGCGAAGGATTGAAAGCCTCAGGCTTCAAAGGGAAATAAGTTTCTGATGTGTCAAAATCTATCTCTTTCTTCTTGTCCAACAGTTCCAACATCTTCTCTGCATAACGCTTACCAATCATGCGGTAGCCCTCTGCTGTGAAATGCAAGCCATCAGACGCACCTGGACAGTCTTTAGAGGATATGACATAGGAATTGGGGATGACAGAGGCTGTCTTGGCAATCACACTGTTGTGTCCCCAACATACACCACCCTGATTCTGTGAGAGCAGTTCACCAATGAGCAGAGGAGTCTCTTCTTCGTTCAATCCAAGGTCATTGAGCAGACGTGTATAAACGCGCTTCACCTTGAGAGGCCAGTCTTTCTGGGTGTTGTTAGAACATCCCTGATGGAGCAGGATGCCCTTGATGACACCCTTCTGCTGAGCCTTCTTCGCCATGGTGACGAGCACCTTGTAGGGATTGTTGCCATATTCTGCACAGTAGTTCTTGAACCACTGGTCAGCATTCTTGATTTGACTGGCACATTTGTCCTCGTCGAAGAGTTCGATGGCACAGCCACCCACTGCCACGTTGATGACACCCACCTTGATGTTCTCTGGCAAGTTTTCCACCATCGTGCGACCAAAGTAGTCAGCAGGAGTCAAGCCTGTGTAATCACGGCACAAAGGAGGGTAGGCAGTGTACCAATTCCCCTTCGTTCTGCCAGAAGAAGACATATCCACAGCAGCCATCATCAAGAATCGTGAATCCACTCCCACACGGTCTTTCCCTTCTATCTTGGCATTACCCTCCATGTTCGACTGTCCGAAGCAGAGATAGATGTGGAAGTTGGGGTCGAAACCTTCGGGTTGTGTTATTTGGCCACCATTGATGACTTTCTTCTTGCTGGCTGACACTTGCTCGAACAACTCGATGCGTTGTGACAACTTTTCAATCGCTTGTGTCTTCAGCGCATCCGTTTCGGTATTTTCTGGAGAATATTTCTCAAGTGACTTTTCCATATTTATATAGTAGTTGGTTGAAGCCATGTCGGGAGTGTCTTTCCAATCGAAGATGAGGTCTTGCGCTTTCTCATAGACAGCCTGATACTCCTCCTCTAATGTCTGGAGGCTGAACTGCTTGCAGAAGTTCCAAATCTCCTGAGAATTACCCGTCGAGGGGTTGTGCCAATTAGCATTGTACGAAAAGAGCTCTACTGTAGTTCCGTTCTCTCCATTGCTCCACACTTCCTTGTCACCCGTATTTCCTCCTGGTGTCCTGTAGTTAGCGGTTTTCTTGTAATCCTTACATTTGTCTAAATCTTTTGCAAGCGATGTAACATAGCCACGAATGTCCCAGTCGTTATACTTGAATACATCGTCTCCATAAGCATGGCAATGAATCACATTGACAGGTTTCTTGCATTTCATAAACTCCTTGCCACCAAAAGCAATGCCGCTGGTTGGAGCAAATGCTGCAATCTTATCCAACATATCTGCCATGCTACTGTATATAAATGCAGAACCCATGGAAAAACCTGACCAATACACACGGTTCTTGTTGATGGTGTACTTATTGTACATCTCTTCAATGGTCTGGCTCACGAAGTTGCGATCCCTCGTGCCACCAGTATCCCAAGTCCTGTCTATACCATTGAGATAGGCGATAATGAACTTCTCCTTATCAATCAGTTCATACATGTGGTCACAACTTGCCTGGTAACCTGCATCCTGATTCATACCATGAGTAACAATCATCAAAGGCATGTTCTTGGAGACAGTGTTAGGTGTATAGACAATCATTGTACGGTTTGTACCATTCACCTTAATGGTCAGATTAACTTGCTTGTAGGCATGCATGGAGAACACACACGCCATTGCACAAATAAGGATAGTAAAAAGACGTTTCATATTGGATAGAAATTATGGAATAAACACTTTTTTCCTGTCACTGCGACGAATGTAGAATCCACGAGTAGGATTATCCACTGGTCTGCCCATGAGATCGAAGTAACCCTCATCATCAGCAGCATCTGCCTGCACAGCAGTGATGGCAGTCTCATCATTTGAGAGATATACTTTCTCCACATAGAGGTTGATATCGTTCATAAGAGGGGTGAAACCAACGAAACGGATGTGAGAAGGGTCAAGCTGTTCACCAGATTGTTTCTTCAATTCGCTTAGAGGAATAGTAAATTCCTTTTCTCCTCCCAAATCCAACTGATAGCAATCACCAAAGAGGCTTCCAGAATCATAAATTCGAAGACAGGTGTTCTTGACAGGTGTACGCTTCATCTTCACCACCAAAGTCTTGTAGGCAGAAAGATCAATACAATCTTCGAAAGACCAACCTGCCAAACCACCCTTCTTAATGGTCAAGCTCGAATACGATGCCACATGTTGAGCAGTACCCTTCCTGATGATGGATGGATTGAACCACTCTTTGCTCAGTTCAAACGGATCCTCTGGGTATTCCTGCACAGGCTGGTAACGGGCGAGAGAAGGATAATTCACCTTCGCGTATTCAGCATACCACTTAAAACAAGCCACACCGCATCCATCATAAGGGTCGAGTCCGTCTGCCTCCATGGCTTTCTTGTAGGCAGGTGTGGCACGTCCCGTCAACGTGTAAGTCTTTGTGGCGTTTCCAGATATCTTGATGCAGTCATTGAAGTCAATATAGCAATGTGTACCCGAAAGTGTCATGGAGATATTACCATAGTAGTCATGCACACCCTTAGTAATTTCACCCCATACGGATGAGCGACCTGTTGCCCAACTACCATAGTTAGACTCCACCCAATCACCATGTTCATTATAGTGACCTGTACCAGGCTTCTTCGGACTCCAGTCTATCTCTGTAATGACAATTGGATTCGTGTCAACCATTGGCACTTGATTGTGGAATTGCTGAATCTTTCTCTGGGTGGCATCTTTCACATCTTTAGCAGACAATTTCTTGTCTTCACAACCGTACCAACCATCATAGTCATGCACCGCATAGCCAATATTCTCGCCAGTGATGGGGTACTTCTCATAATCGGCATAGCTGCCCTGCCAACCTTTACCTGGCACCCATATGACACCCTTGAAGCCATTGGCACGAATCTTGTCCACAATAGGCTGGAAGAAATCATGCAGCGCTTTCTCTGAATCTGAACCGTCAGCAAGTTTTACGCCCACTGGTTCATTGGCAAGCTCCAGACCGATCTGACCACAATACTTCTGAATCAAGCGGTGCTTGCTCACACGGTCCCACACATCCAGCAGATACTTCTGATAACTGCCACCTACATAAATATTGCCAGGACATACACCTGGTGGGCGCATGATGACATACATCTTATGACTGATGGCTTTTTGGGCGATAGGAATATATACTGAGGTGAGATACTTGTCAAGACGAGCACTTTCATAGTGGCTGATATCAGCCTCATTAGTACCCGTCTCTCTGCTATCCACCTTCCACGAGCCTGCCTTTCCATTTGTCCATGCAGGATCTAAGTGCAGACGGAAGAGATTGCAATAGGCACCCTTTTCATTGTCAGTGATGACATCGAAAATGGCATTGAAATAATTGATACAGTTGCTCACATTATCATCAGTGGCAGAACCACCCCAACGCCATTCATTGAAATAAGGACTTGGAGTGTCCATCACACCATGCAAAACAAGTTTATTACCCTGTTCATCTTTCAGGAACCTGCCATCCACATGCATAGGAGGCAATCCAGCCACAGTCTGTTGTGCATCAGCAGGCACTGCTACAGCACCCACAGCACACATCACACAAAATTGAATCAGTTTTTTTAGTTTCATATACGGAAAAGATTTAGTTATTAGTTACTTGTCATTTGTTATTTATCATTTAGCGAAGCGCATTATTGCTGCAAAGTTACAACGAATTTCACACCTTCACTTACAAAAATGGAACATCTTCTTTAAGTTGTGTAACCTTATCACGGGAAAAGGACTTTCTTGCCATCTTTAGCCCTGATAAACAGACCCTGAGTGGGTTCGCTCACACTTCTTCCCTGCAAATCAAAATAAAGCCCGTCGTCTGGCAGTTTCCTCTCCTGCTTCACCTGCTCAATGCCCGAAGGACCTTGAATGCCATACGCCTCCTCACTGAAGTTTCTTTCGGTGGTAAACCAATCAAAATCCACATATCCACCCACCTTCTTCGTGGCATAGTTGAAGAGATAGTAGCGCTGACCAACGAAATAATCCAACGTGTAGCGCATCGTCATCGTTGCACCCCATGTCTTCCACTTCACATTGTCATAACTATAATAGAACCGGCATAAATTCGTGCCAAAATTGACATATGCCAACAGATAGATGACGTCATCAGTCACTTCATCACCCTTCAACGACTCTTCCTTCTTCAACTTCTGGCTATCGAAGGTGCAGCGTTCGCTATACAGGTACTTTTTGCCATCCTCCATCTTCACGCCAATGAACGAATAGGGATTCTGGAACACGGCCAAACCAGCCACATCCCCGTCCTGCATACCCGACAAGTCCACCTTCACCGTGCCGAAGTTTGTCTTGTAGTTCTGCGAAGAGGTGCCATTCGGAGAATATCCTATGATGCGCTGAGTCAACGAGTTGCGGGCATAGTTCAAGTCGGTGGTCACATTCACGGTGTGTAACCTCAGATAGCCCGGACGTTCCGTCAATGACCATGCAGAGTTGTCAGGATTATGGTTCCATTGCCACTGCATCCCCAATTCCGTATCCACAAAAGCATCGTTTGTGGGCAAGTATTTCTTCTCATAGGTTTTACCCACATCGGGCTTCTTGTATGATGCTAAATTGGCACACACATCCTTACCATTCTTACCAATCACTGGCCATCCGTCCACCCATTTCACAGGCTCCAAGAATGGCACACGTCCAATGGGACCTGCATCCTTGAAAAGCATTGTCCACCACTCGCCCGTCTGCGTTTCAATCAGTGCGCCCTGATGAATGGCGCTGTCATAGAACACACGATACGGACACTCCTCATAGGGACCCATCGGACTCTCCGAGCGGAAGATGGTTTGCGAACTTGTAAAATAATTCGAGTCACCATGATTGTAGGTGGCATAGAGGTAATAATAGTCGCCAATGTGGTACATGTGGGTGCCTTCCAATCCCTTGTCACCCACGCTGAGCACTTTCTTGCTGCTGAGTTTCACCATTGACTTGGGATGGAGCTTGTTCACCCAAATATCGTTGATGCCACAAGCCACATAGAGACCTCCATCTCCATTCTCACCATCATCGAACAGCCATCCCGGGTCATGATATCCCTCGGAAAGTCTCTTCAGTTTCCATTCACCCTCAGGGTCTTCTGCTGTCAGCAAGATGCTTTGCGAATCTTCCGACCATGTGGAGCAAGGAAAATAGAGGTAGAACTTGCCATCGTGGTAGCTGAGCGAGGATGCCCACATGCCTTGTGAATAGTGGTGCTTGCCCTTGAGGAGATTGTAAGCATCGTTGTTGAGTACCTTCTCCAATGGGTTCGCACAATACTCCCAGTTCACCAAGTCTTTCGACTTCAAGATGGTGGCACCAGGAAAATGATACATCGTCGTGCTCACCATATAATATGTATCGTCCACCCTCACCACATCAATGTCGGGAAAATCGCCATTGATGACAGGGTTGACATAGGTGCCATTCCCCTTGTCGGCACACCACACATTCTCATATTCAAGAGGTTGTGCCATCATCTTCATCGATGACACCAATACACCCACCAACAAAAATAAACGCTGTCTTTTCATCTTCTTACTATTTCTTACTATTATTCATAATTTAAGATTCGTACGTGCTCAACTTCTTCTCCCTTATTTCACTGTAAGTGACAGTTTCTTCAAATCCTTGTCTTGCGAACTGTTGCCGTAGAGCACCTCGAAGTTGCCCTCTTTTGCATGCACCGTATTGGTTTCAGAATCAAAGAACTCAAATGCCTTCGGTGTCAGTTCCAAAGTAGCCTTGGCAGTTTGTCCAGCCTTCACATCCACACGTTGGAATGCACGGAGCGACTTCAGAGGACCATCAGGGTCGGAGAGGTCACGGATATACACCTGCACCACCTCTGTACCATCACGCTTGCCCGTGTTGGCTACATCAACAGACAGTTCATAATTCTTTCCCTTCTTGTCAAGCTTGCCATTCTTCACCTCGAAAGTGGTGTAGCTCAAACCATAACCGAAAGCGAAAAGTGGGTCGTTGAAGTAGCGGTAAGTGCGTCCCTTCATCGAATAGTCCTCAAAGTCAGGCAATTGTGCAGATGTCTTATAGAAGGTGACAGGTAATTTGCCACAAGGGTTGTAGTCGCCAAACAGCACGTCAGCCACAGCAAAACCACCCTCTTGACCAGGATACCATACCTGCAAGATGGCATCGCATGATGCTGTTTCGGGTTGGAAAGCAATGGCAGAACCAGAGCAGTTCACGAAGATGACTGTCTTGCCGGCATCTTTCAGTGCCTTCAGGAAGTCGCGCTGCACCTTAGGCAGTTCGATGTGGGTACGGTCACCACCCTTGAAGCCATCGATTTCCACAGGCATTTCCTCACCTTCGAGGGCTGCAGCGATGCCACCTACGAAGACCACCTTGTCAATGCCCTTCAATTGCTCAATCACCTTTGCATAGTCAATGGGCAGTTCCTTTGCCACATTGATTTTCATGTTGGCTCCCCATGTCTTCACATGCTTGAAGCGCACCTCAATCTTATAGGGCTTGCCCGCTTCCGCTTGAATGGCAGTACGGGTAGGTGTGGTGCGCCATGTGTGCTGTCTCACCTTGCGCTCACCGTTAACATATACTTCGAAGTCGCTGATGGATTCCACATTCACCACATATTCACCTGCCTCCTTAGGCGTGAACACCGTCTCATACTTGGCAGAGAAATCCTCCAAATTCACGCCAGGAGCGAAGTTGTGCATACCTGCAGTGGTCACTGCCAATGGAGTCGTGTAATATTCAGTGGTCACAGGCTTGCCCGACATCTCTGTGTTGTTCCAGAACGTGCCCTTCAAACCCTTCTTCCCATCCATCTGGCAATTGGTCGCCATGAGGCAATCCATCACCTTGTCGTAAGTGCGGTCACAACCCGCCAGATATAACAGGTTCTTCTGCTTGGTCTTGATGCCGTCGAGGATGGTCACGGTGCGGTTAGGCGTACCATTGTAGTTACCCCACATGAGAGGTTCGTCATCAGCATTAGGACCTATCACGGCAATCTTCTCCTTGTTCTTCTGAAGAGGGAGCACATTGCCCTTGTTTTGCAGGAGCACCAATGTCTGACGCGCCATGTCAAGCGAAATCTGACGATGTTCTTTGGAATCCATGGCTGAATAAGGAATCTTTGACCATTCCACCAACGATGGGTCATCCATCTCACCCAAGTCGAAACGTCCTTCCAGCAAACGGATGACATGCTTGTCCACTTCTGCCTCGGTGATGAAACCACGCTTCACAGCCTCAGGAATGCTTCTGTAGGCATAGCCATAACCGCATTCCACATCTGTGCCTGCTACAGTAGCCTTTGCCGATGCGTGGGTGGCATCAGAAGATGTCTTGTGAGATTCGTAGAAGTCGCTGATGGCACCGCAGTCGCTCACCACCAAATATTGGAAGCCCCATTCATCGCGCAAAATCTGCTGCAACAGACGGGTGCTGCCGCAACATGGATCATCGTCAAGGCGCTGATAGGCACACATCACCTCCCTCACCTTCGCATCCTGCACCAAAGTCTTGAAGGCTGGCATGTAGGTTTCCCACATATCGCGTGGCGACACGTCTGCCAAGTTGGCAGTATGACGGGTGTATTCGGGACCACTATGAACGGCATAATGCTTGGCACATGCCCACAATTTCCTGTACTTTGCCGTTTCAGGACCCTGCAAACCCTTCACCACTTGTGTGCCCATCACACTGGTCAGATAAGGATCTTCACCATAAGTTTCCTGACCACGCCCCCATCGAGGGTCACGGAAAATGTTCACATTGGGAGTCCAGACAGAAAGGCTGTGGAACTTCTCATCCTCACCCCCTTCCTGAATCATACGTTTGTTATACTGTGCACGAAACTCCGTGCTTGTCGCGTCAAACACCTTGAAGAGCAAGTCGGGGTTCCACGATGCAGCCATGCCAATAGGCTCAGGGAACACCGTCACATTGCCCTGGTTGGCAGCACCATGCAGGGCTTCGCTCCACCAGAAGAACTTCTTGATGCCCAGTCTTGGAATGGCAGGGCTTTCGTCAAGCATCAGCTTGGCCTTCTCTTCCAGCGTCAAGCGGCTGCAAAGATCTTTTGCACGTTCATTCGCACTCAATTTTGGATTTTGATAAGGAAGTGTCTGCGCACTTGCTCCCACTGCCAGCATACAGCACAACAGGAGGCTTGATATAGGCTTTTTCATATCGTTAGTAAATTTTAATTCCCTTTAATGGAAAAGATTAGTTATTTATCATATAGCGATAGCGCCAGCGCCTTTTTATCATTTATCATTTGTCATTAATCATTTAGCGAAGCGCATAATCGGTGCAAAGTTACAAATAATTCCCAAAAACCTTTTCAAATCGTGAGACACAAATTTTCACTTATGTTACCTTATCCAACCAAGACATACGAAATTGCCCAAAAAGAAGGCTCTAAACGATTGAATCGCCTAAAGCCTTCCATCTTGTATGCCTAATCAATTACAATGTGTGCCCTGCATGCTTTTTGCCCTGTTTGACTAAAGCATGATGTTCTGTATGCCTATCGCAATATATTTTCAAAGTTTCAAAATAATTTTTGCAAGTTTCAAATTATTTTTTCAAACTTTGAAAAATATTTTTGAAACTTGCAAAACATAATGGCAACGACGGTCACTTTGAAGTGTTTGTTACACTCCCAATCTTTTCCAGCTTGAAGTCGGTGGCAGAGAACCAACCCGTTGTGGCAGGTTTGCCCGTGATGTTCTCATCGGTGGTCACGCCATAGAAGATGGTGTTGTGAGGATTGTCCACCCTGATGCTGTCGATGTAGATATAACTCCAGCCATACCCCTGTCCGTTATTGGCACCAAGAATTCTGCGCTTGGTTCTGTCAGACAGACTATTCACATAATCCAGCAGAACAGAGTCATCCACCAGTTCGGAATTCTGCACAACCACCTTACTGCTCAGAGGAACGGTAACGGCACCTAATGTCAATGAGCTGGACTCCTTCGTGACCACCTTACTTTCTGGCTCACCCTTTAAGGCTCTCCAAATATTTCCTCCCATCAAACCACAATTAGGAATCTCCAACACCTGATCAGTAAATACCGTAGAGTCACCTGTCTGCTCGTCGATGTTCACACCATAAAGATAGATGAACTTGTTCTCGTTGTTCGCCTTCACCACAGCGCTGAGACGATAGATGCCAGGTTCCACATCGTCCTCATGCTTGCGTGCCGTGTAAACAAGGGGAGTATAGTCGTTGCAGTCGTCGAGATAGCGCACAGATTCATCACCTGTCATGTATTCGCCAATATAGGTGTAGCGGTCCACATTTTCCGCAGTGACCATCTCCCAACCATTCTGCTGGAAGAAATCCCATTCCTCCTTGCTGAACACATTGCCCATCGCATCCGTCAAAGACTCATCTATCACCCTTACAGAACGAGCATCCCAACGTGCCGTCTGCACCTTGGCAAGCCTGCTTGCACCCCACACCCAACATCCGACGAAAGCAACTGATGATGCCACCCAAAGGAGGAACCAGATGACACGCTGCGTGGCGCTCATCGACTTCGTCTTGCCAAAGGAACTCATGGCTGCATGGATGGAGCAATAGAGCAGGATGCCGATGGATGTCAGCAACAGGACACCGCAGCAGATGACAGGAATGTAGATGGCCTGGAAATCCTCTGCCTCATACACGTTCCACCATTGGTCGGCCATCTTTTCACTTGCCACCATGAAAGCCACGAAGAAACACAGTGCCACGATGAAGGCGATGGTGAAGAACGTGCTCAGGCCTACGGAGATGATGCCCACGAAAATGTCCCAGCCAGACTTGCCGTTCTTTTTCCGCTCCTTCGCAAGAGTCGCCTCCTGCACCTCAGCCACCAAGTTCTGCGGATTCACCTCCTTGCCCTTCATCTTCAACGTATCCTCAGCTGTTTTCGTAAGGGGGGCAAAGATGACCACCAGCAGATAGGCACATACGGGGAGTGCAGAGAACAGGATACTCAAAATGACCAGTGGCACGGCTATGATTCCGAAAACTGGATAAGCGGCAAAGGGGACGGTGAATGTAAGAGGCCAGAAACCGATGATGCAGAACCACAGCACACTGAGAATCACAAAAGCCCAACGCCATGCGTCAGTGCTGCCACCAAAATACTGCGCACAGCCAGCCAGCACACCTGCCACCAGCTTGTTCTGCGAATCACGGAAAAACTTCTTGTTATTCTGAGGCTTCTTAGGCTGCTGCGATTGGGCATTATTGCTGGATTTTTCCGAAGACTCAGCATCACCAGCACCTGCAATCTCCTCCACCTCACCAATCTGGTGGATGATGTCCTGCACCTGCTCAATGTTGATGGCCTCAACGCCCTGTGCCTTCAAGTCGTCAAACAACTCTGCGATACGCTCCTCAATGTCGTCCGCAGTTTCTTCGCCACCCTCCTGCTTCCTGAAGTAGTCACGCAGGGTGTCAGTGTAGTGGCTCAACAATTCGTAAGCATCCTCATCAATTTGGTAGAGTCTGCCACAAAGATTGATGGTAATATTCTTTTTCATAAGGCTATATCTTTCTATTACTATTTATCAATTTTCATTTATCATTTTAGCGTCAGCGCCATTTAATTGTTTATAAGCAGCAATCAAGGCAAACAATTTGATAGCTGCAGCAAAATACACACCGATACAACAGCAACACAAACCTACCAACATAATACCTTTGACGATGAGACCTAAGCCCAACAAGGATAAAGTATTGCCTGATGACATGTTCCACGATGCACTGATTGACTCAAAAATACCTGCCTCTGGATGCTCCACCTGATAGACTGGTGCAAAAATGATACGAGGAGCTACAAAAAACACAGGAATAATACAGCACAAAAAGGAAACAAGAATAATGATGTTGGTAATGATGTCCACTGCAATTACCTTAAGATAGGTTACAAAAGGAAGTTTGAAAGCATCGAAAGTCACCTCCGAGAAACGTCCCGCCATCAAGCCAAGGGCGAGATTGAACAGACCGACACTGACAATGGTTTTCAAAATGCCGCCCAACATACCACCAAACCCGATAAAACGATTTCCTGAACTGACTGTTGGTGCAATATTTCTCATTGTTTCCCAGTCACCCCTTCCGATAGCCTCAGCAAGAGATTGAGCAGATTCATAATTATAACTGAAGGTAGGAGCCGAGAAGTGTCCCAAACCGCCGGCAAGCATGCCTACCAACAGATAGATAACTGCGATGAGCAGACCATATTTTTTGGCATATTCCCAAGCTGTGTTGAGTGCATTACCGATGTTTAATGAATAATTTTCCATGAGTCTTATTAATTAAATGAATGAATCCTTTTTTGAGTTGTTGAATTATGTGTTCGAACTGTACGTGGGTTGGTCAATGAGCAGACGCCGTTCCTTTAGGTTGTGCACGGTGCTCTCCAATTCACCCCAAGCAGCATCTAACTGTTCCAAGGTTTGTTTACCCTCGTCGGTAAGCACGTAATACTTTCGTGGAGGACCCTGTGTGCTCTCTTGCCATTCGTAACCCAGCAAACCATCATTTTTTAACCGGGTGAGCAACGGATATAACGTCCCTTCAACCACCAGCAGGTTTGCCTCCTTCAGTCTCTTGATGATGTCAGAAGTATAGTATGCCTTCTCTGCCAGCAACAGCATGATGCAGTATTCAAGCATCCCCTTCCTCATCTGCGATTTCGCGTTATCTACATTCATCTTCCTAAAGAATTAGTTATTTATCATTTGTCATTTGTCATTTATCATTTAGCGAAGCGCTTTTTTGTTCTTTTTCGATTTCCGGTGCAAAGATAGGTAAAACATAAATACCTTGCAATACATAGTACTGTATTTTAACAGTAATTAACGAAGTAAGAGGGAAAAGAAACATTTTCGTAGAGGAATTTGGAACAATAAGGAAAAAGTTCTAACTTTGCAAACAGAAGCAAAATTCCCGAAAGGAAACAGAAACAACACATTGAATATGAATAAGACTCAGCGGACAAAGAACTTTGCCTTGTGCTGTATGGTTCTTCTTTTGTCCACACTCTCACAAGCACAGGAACACGTGAACGGTCAGTTGTGGATGGACACCGATGGCAAGCACATCAATGCTCATGGCGGCAACATTCTCAAATATGGAAATACCTACTATTGGTATGGGGAGAATCGTCCCTACAATGGTGGAAGCACTGAGGCGGGCATTGCAGTCTATTCGTCTGCCGACCCGAAAAGCTGGAAAAACGAGGGGGTGGCTCTGGCAACAAGCATGGAGGCTGGACACGACATTGAGCGTGGATGCATCATGGAGCGCCCAAAGGTGTTGTATAACAAAAAGACAAAAAAGTTTGTGATGCTTTTCCATCTGGAACTGAAAGGGCGCGGCTATGAAGCTGCCCGTGTGGGCTTTGCGGTGAGCGACTCTCCTACTGGTCCGTTCCAATTCTTGCGTAGCCAACGCATCCATGCTAACCAATGGCCTTTCGACATGAATGAGGAGGACATCAAGGCGGCTAAGCAGACGGATGCATCGCAGTGGAAGGAGTGGTGGAATGATGCATGGCGAAAAGAGGTGAACAAAGGCATGTATCTATGGCGCGACATGAAGGGAGGACAGATGAGCCGCGACATGACGGTATATGTGGATGATGACGGCAAGGCATACCACATCACTTCATCGCAGGAAAACCTGACGCTGCTGGTGAGCGAATTGACAGATGACTATCTTGATTTCACAGGAAAATACAACCAGGTGGCACCTGGTGGTCAGAATGAGGCTCCGTGCATCTTCAAGCATAAAGGCACCTATTGGCTCATCTGTTCGGGATGCACGGGATGGTCACCCAACGAGGCACGCATGTTCAGCGCCAAAAGCATTTGGGGACCTTGGAAACAGCACCCCACTCCTTTTGTCGGCACTGCCACCGGTTATAACAATATGCCTGCCAATAAGACTTTTGGAGCACAAGGCACCTTTATCTATCAAATGAATGGCAAGCCCATCTTCATGGCAGACATCTGGAATCCTCGCCACCTTTCACAAAGTATGCACCTTTGGCTTCCCATCGAGTTTGACGCCAACGATGTGCCCGTCATCCGTTGGGCAGACAAGTGGTAGTCAAATTGTTGGAATCTGGGCAATCATTAACATCTGAACAATAATCAGACATTCAGAATCTGTTCGGCATGCTCTTTGGTCTTCACCTGCTTGCCAGCGAAAATCTGCTCGATGATGCCCTCCTCGTTGATGATGAAGGTGGTGCGAATCGTGCCCATCGTCTTTTTCCCGTACATATTTTTCTCGCCCCATGCACCCATCGCCTCCAGTAGCGTGTGATCCACATCGGCAATCAGCGGGAAGGGAAGTTGGTGTTTCTCCTTGAACTTCACATGAGAGGCAGCCGAGTCTTTGCTCACACCCACCACCTCATAGCCAGCCCCCTGCAACTCATCATAGCGATCACGCAAACTGCAAGCCTCAGCCGTGCATCCACTCGTATTGTCCTTCGGATAGAAGTACAGCACCAACTTCCTGCCCTTGTAATCACTCAGACGGATATCTCGTCCCTGTTCGTCTTTGCCCAATATCTCAGGCGCTTTGTCTCCAATGTTCATAATCTTTAATCGGTTTGATAATTCTTGCTTTTCGCAAAGGTAGCAAAAGTTTTTTGCCCAACAAAAAAAGCGCCGCAGTTTTTGTCTGCGGCGCTATTCCTATTTAAATTAATGTGTTCTTTTCGCTTAATCTGCCAGCTTTGCCTTGATGAACTCGCGGTTCAAGCGGGCGATGTTGGCGATAGTCTCGTTCATTTATCGTATAAAAAGTTGCATATACTTATATAGCATGTATTTCTTCCCACGTTTGTTGTGAGTATATTCATATAGCAACCCACGCTTTTCCATATCGCCAATAAGGCTATATGCTGATTGTGGTGAGATCTCTAACAGTTTAGCAACTTTCCGTGCATCTGTCATAGGATTTTCATATAAAACATTCAATAACTTTATAACATTAGCAGAACGGCTACCCATCTGCTGAACTATCTGCTCATATTCTTTTTCCAACTCTAAGATTTTATTGAACGTATCCACACTCTTATCGGCTGTTTCTATCACACCTTGCAAGAAGAATTTTATCCAATCATCTATCTTATTTTCAGTTCGAACTTTCATAATCATCTCATAATAACTATTTCTATGATTTTCTAAGTAATCAGATAAATAAAGAACTGGACGCTTCAAGATACCTGCACTAACCAAATATAATGTAATCAACAAACGCCCCGTTCGTCCATTACCATCATTAAACGGATGAATAGTCTCAAACTGGTAATGTATAATCGCTATCTTTATCAAATCAGGTATTAGACATTGGGGGTCATGTACAAACTTCTCAATATCTGACATCAAGTCTGGAATCTCACCAAATATAGGCGGAACAAATACTGCATCATTGATGTTGCTACCCCCTATCCAATTTTGAGAAGTACGAAATTCTCCTGGTTGTTTATGTTCCCCTCGTACACCCTGCATTAAAACAGCATGAATCTCTTTAATAAGACGCGATGAAAGCGGAAGTGTTTCCAGTCGTTTGATGGCGACATTCATGGCCTTAATGTAGTTCTGCACCTCCGACCAGTCATCCCTCTTATCCAAAGGTACTTCCTCCTCGTCCATCATAGCCTCCTCCATTTTGGTTTGAGTGCCCTCTATTCGGGTTGATTGAAGAGCTTCCTTACGGATATGCATCTGGATAAACAAATCAATATTGGGGATATGATTAGAAAACATATCCAATCGCCCTAACATTCTATCTGCCTTACTAAGTAGGCTTATCAGCGACATGTCATCAAATGTCCACACCTTATTAATATGTGTAGGCAAGAAACTCTTGTAGTAACCTTGATTGGTATAGACACCTGCCTTAAAATCTTTCATCTTTGTATTCTTTAATTCCAAATTCCGCCACAAAGTTAGAAAATAAACATAGTTTATTCAAGAAAAAGGGTTAAAATCTTGAATAAGCACATGCTTTTTAAAAAAATATAGAAGAAATTAGAAAAAGCAGAAATCTTTTTCATTTTACTCACTCCTCTATATACTTTCGATTTCTTCAGCCCATCTTTCATACACTTTTAGAGGCGATGGGTGCGTGGAAGAGAAGAACATGTATGGGAAGAAGACGATGGGCACTATCCGCACCACCTTCATCATCAACGAGGAAGGCATCATCGAAAACATCTTTGTGGGCAAGCAGATGAATACCAAGGAGCATGCCGAGCATATATTGAGTGTGTGAGTCATCATTATGACAGCACAGAAAGTGAAAAATTCTAACGGAACCAACAAAAAGAGCATCGTGGAAACATTCCGCGATGCACTTTATTTTATATTAAAGAATAAGTATAGAGAAACTATTATTTCCATAAAACGTTACCATTCCTCTTCTTTCTGTTTTATTTCCTCTTTTTCGTAATTGAGATTAAGATAACTAATCAGATTCAATAATGTATTAAAAATCCTTACATTAGAATTAATATAAGCTTGTGTACACGTTTCTTTATTTTGTGAATCTGTAAAAGGATACATAGCCCCAACGGGATATAGTTTTACCTGAGGAGAAAGAGCCTTGACAGCAGCCATACGATAATGTCGTACCATAACGGTTATTCTAAATCGTGTTGGTTTTACTTCTATTTTTAAAGTGGGATTAACAGAAATAGAAGCAGATGATAGATAGCCTGTTGTATATCCTACATATGGTTCACTCCATTCATATTCAACAATGGTATCTTCATTGTGTATTACAGCCTTATCAGATTTATATGTAGGGCTTTGTTCTCCACTTTCTGATGACTCATATAATTCTTTAGCTGATTGAATATTGGAATCTTTCCATCTTTTTACTAATTGCATGAATCTACCAACATTTATTGTATCCGATTCTTTTGTGGGATGAATAACATATTGCCATATAATAGCACCTTCTTCATTCATCTTTCCCATTGACATAATGGATTTAGCACGATTTCTTTTACTTTGCTTCTCAAAAGACATAAAAGTTACTTTATCAGTGAACCATTCCGAAAGATCAAAATAGGATTCTTTATTTGAAGAAGTAGATTGAACTTGTGCTAAAACAGATAGACAAGCAATAAGATTGATTATTATAATAATAAAGAACTTTTTCATATGTTAAATAAAAAAGGCGGAACCGTTCGATGCTTATCAGCACTCTGGTTACCGCCAAGTAGACCACGCAAATCGACAAGCATGAATAGTCCACGCCCATCGGACGTGAACTTTCGACAGCTTGTTCTCGATTTTACGAATGATTTGGCGGTATTCGAGTGCTAAGAACAAGAGCAAAAGCTCAATATCTATGTATAAGTACGAACAGAAACGCTATTCTGTAAGTTAATAATTAATTGTTTATTAAAATCTTGTGACCTTGTGGGGCTGAGCCTCATGCAGAAGGTCGGTTAGCGTTTTCTTCTGTTGTTTATTTCATTGGCAATTAGTGTTGATGTTTAAAACAAATTTGTGATTATCATTTGCAAAATTAGCGATTATTTTTGAGAAACAAACACTTCTGTTGACTTTTTTTGTTAAGAAAAGTATTTTATTGTTATTTACTTTGACTCTTTCCACCAATAATCCTTTTTCCTGCAAATGGCTTGAGCCACACAGTTCATTGTTTTGCAAAAAGCAGTGGTGACTCCGTCATCGTGCCCCCTGAACTGATAAGACCAAGGTGTCAACAATAAAAGATGTCCTGCAGCACAATCGTCCATGCGGTCGGCAGAAGGATGGTAAATGTCAGGGAAGCCATTGTCTTCAATGCGAATGACGGGATAACCAGAAAGAAGAGCGGTGTCCATGATTTCTTGTTCACCCTTGGAGATGCGGGCAGAGACGAGTATGGCTCCTGATGCTGCTTCAGCCAAGCATCGCGCTTTTTGTTGCTGGAAGAGCTTGGCATCCTTACGGTGGCATACCACAGGAAGCAGCCTGTTATGCAGCAGTTCTATTTTTCCATAACTGTCGCACATCACATGTCCGTTCTGTTGCAGGAGGCGATTTCCAATGGCGAAGAAAGACTCGGGGGTGAGTTGCCGGGGGCATTCGCGTTGCAGGTAGCCGTGGAGGGCAGGGATGGTTACAGCGGTGTCAACTGTGTGGCGCTGAGGGTAAAGGGAGGAGCGGTTGGTCATGCGAAGAAGTCGGCTGCGAGGGTTGGCATGGATATAGGCACGCTGGGTGGATAGTTGGGATGAATCGACAGGCATGACATCGCAATAGCCAGGGTCGAAGAGAGGGGGAAGGGAGGAGGGGAAAGGGGACTTGGCGACGGAATCGCCAAGCGCAGGAGAGGAATCAGGTGCAGGAGAGGAATCAAGTGCAGGAGAGGAATCAGACACAACGGGTGCAGCAAGCACAGTAGAGGCGCCAGGCGCAACGGGGGCGCCAGATGTGCCTGACGATTCTGTCGTCAGGGTTGCCTTTCCCGCCATCGCCCAATATCGCTTGTTGCATCCATACTTAAACCCTGCTATGACATGCCCCAAATGAGTAGATTTGCCATTCTTCGATACAACATTGCTGTGAGCGACAAGCAGGAAATGCAGATGCTCGGGCATGATGACATAATCCTGAACTTCCAACATTGGATAGAACTTGTGTATGCTTTCCTTGAGTTCTTCTTCCACCATTTTCCCAATTGGAGATAGAGCCACATGGGGTGCATCTGAATCTCCGTCGGGCTTTTCAAGTTGACCTGCCATTTGACCGAGGGGTTGGCGGAGTGTTTTGGTTGTGGTAATGGTGATGTGGTAGTAGCCTTTGTAACTGTAATCGTGGGAAAGGCAGCGCCGCTTCATGCTGTGAATGGTGGGTTTGTGGAATTTGGGGTTATTCATGTTGGGGGGTGTGAAAAACGCCGCAGAACGGAATTCTGCGGCGCTCATATTTATACTATATAATATAATATGTGTACATTTAGTCAGCCAGCTTTGCCTTGATGAACTCGCGGTTCAAGCGGGCGATGTTGGCGATGGTTTCGCACTTAGGACATACTGCTTCGCAAGCACGAGTGTTGGTGCAGTTACCGAAGCCGAGTTCGTCCATCTTGGCTACCATAGCCTTGGCACGACGGGCTGCCTCTACGCGGCCTTGTGGAAGAAGGGCGAGCTGCGATACCTTCGAACTGACGAAGAGCATGGCAGAGCCGTTCTTACAAGCTGCTACGCAGGCACCACAGCCGATGCAGGAAGCGCAATCCATTGCCTCATCAGCATCCTCCTTAGGAATGAGGATGGCATTGGCATCCTGTGGAGCACCTGTGCGGACAGTGGTGTAGCCACCAGCCTGAATAATCTTGTCGAAGGCAGAGCGGTCAACCATGCAGTCTTTGATGACCGGGAAACCTGCAGAACGCCAAGGCTCGATGGTGATGGTGTCGCCCTCGTTGAACTTACGCATGTAGAGCTGGCAAGTGGTGGCTCCACGCTCGGTCTTGCCGTGAGGCGTACCGTTGATGTAGAGTGAGCACATGCCGCAGATGCCCTCGCGGCAGTCGTGGTCGAACACGAAAGGCTCCTTGCCTTCCTCAATCAGTTGCTCGTTGAGGATGTCGAGCATCTCAAGGAATGAAGTGTCACCAGGGATGTCCTTCATTACCTTCTCTTCAAAATGACCCGCATCTTTCGGACCATTCTGCTTCCAGTATTTTACTGTGAATGATTTTAATACTTTTTCAGCCATAGTTCCTTAGTTCTTGTAGTTACGGGTTTGTACTTTAATTGCTTCATACTCAAGTGGCTCCTTGATAAGCTCTGGTGCTGTAGCGTCGTTGCCCTGATACTTCCAGCAGCCCACATAGAAGAAGTTCTTGTCGTCGCGCTTGGCTTCGCCTTCTTCGGTCTGGTGCTCCTCGCGGAAGTGACCGCCGCAAGACTCCTCACGAGAGAGTGCGTCGTAGGCGATGAGTTTACCCATCGTGATGAAGTCGTCAAGATGGATAGCCTTGTCAAGCTCCACGTTGAGACCTTCGCGAGTGCCAGGGATGAAGAGGTTGGTGTCGAATTCCTTGCGAAGTTCGTCGATGAGCTTGATGCCCTTTTCGAGGCCTTCCTTGGTACGACCCATGCCGATGTACTCCCAGCAGATATGGCCGAGTTCCTTGTGGATAGAGTCCACAGAACGCTTACCCTTGATGTTCATGAGCTTCTGGATACGCTCCTCTGTTGCCTTCTCCACCTCTGCGAACTCAGGTGCATCGGTAGAGATGCGTGGCCAGATAGACTGGTCGGCGAGGTAGTTTTGGATAGTGTAAGGCAGCACGAAGTAACCATCGGCAAGACCCTGCATGAGGGCTGATGCACCGAGGCGGTTAGCGCCGTGGTCGGAGAAGTTACATTCACCGATGGCGAAGAGGCCAGGGATAGAAGTCTGGAGCTCGTAGTCCACCCAAATGCCGCCCATGGTGTAGTGGATGGCTGGAAAGATCATCATTGGGTTATAGTAATCCATGCCGTTCACGGTGGCGCGCTTTTCGCCAGGGTTCACGTCGGTGATTTCCTCATACATGTCGAAGAGGTTGCCGTAACGCTGACGAATCACGTCGATGCCGAGACGCTGGATAGACTCTGAGAAGTCGAGATATACAGCAAGACCAGTGTTGTTCACGCCGAAGCCCTTGTCGCAACGCTCCTTGGCAGCACGTGAAGCCACGTCGCGGGGAACGAGGTTACCGAAGGCTGGATAGCGGCGCTCCAGGTAGTAGTCGCGGTCTTCCTCAGGAATCTCCCAACCTTCCTTAGTGCCAGCCTGCAGAGCCTTGGCGTCTTCAAGCTTCTTTGGCACCCAGATGCGGCCATCGTTACGCAGTGACTCAGACATCAGTGTGAGCTTAGACTGCTTGTCGCCGTGCACAGGGATACATGTTGGGTGAATCTGCACGTAGCATGGGTTTGCGAAGTAAGCGCCCTTGCGGTAGCAAGACATAGCAGCTGTACAGTTACAACCCATTGCATTGGTGGAGAGGAAGTATGTGTTGCCGTAACCGCCTGTAGCGATGACCACAGCATTGGCAGAGAAGCGCTCCAGCTTGCCTGTCACGAGGTTCTTGGCAATGATGCCGCGAGCCTTGCCATCAATGATGACCACATCGAGCATCTCGTAGCGGGTGTAGAGTTTCACCTTGCCAGCATTCACCTGAGCAGAGAGTGCGGAGTAAGCACCGAGCAGAAGCTGCTGACCGGTCTGGCCCTTAGCGTAGAAGGTACGAGATACCTGTGCACCACCGAATGAACGGTTAGCCAATGTGCCGCCATATTCACGAGCAAAAGGAACACCCTGAGCTACGCACTGGTCGATGATGGAGTTAGACACCTCAGCCAGACGATACACGTTAGCCTCGCGAGCACGGTAGTCACCACCCTTCACGGTGTCGTAGAACAGACGATAAACAGAGTCACCGTCGTTCTGATAATTTTTGGCTGCATTGATACCGCCCTGTGCAGCGATGGAGTGTGCACGACGGGGAGAATCCTGAATGCAGAAATTGAGCACGTTGAAGCCCATCTCACCGAGAGATGCGGCAGCCGAAGCACCTGCCAAACCCGTACCAACGACGATGACATCGAGCTTCAGCTTATTCTTTGGGTTCACCAGACGCTGGTGTGCTTTGTAGTTCGACCACTTCTCAGCAACTGGTCCCTCAGGAATTTTAGAATCTATATTGATTGCCATAATGAAATTTACAATTTTGCAATTTACAATTTACAAATTATTATTCGATTTGACAATTTAACGATATTCCCTCTCCGCATGGCAAATGGTACATGGTTAATTGTCAAATGGTACATGGAAATTACATCCAGAAAGGAACAACTTTGCCCCCTGCACCACCGAGAATGTCGGGGCATACAGCGAAAGCAATAACTACGATAGCGAACATGGCCATCACTACAGTTGACCAAATGTAACCGATGCACTTCCAACGGAGGAACCAAGTGTGACCGCTCCAGCCAAGTGTCTGCAGGGCTGACCAGAAACCGTGAGTGAGGTGGAACCAGATGGCTACAATCCAAACAAGGTAGAGAGCCGCGAAGACAGGATTAGAGAAAGTGTACTTAATCCAACCGAAACCATCTGTTGGAGTGAACTGACCATCAACACCGATGAGTTCAGCCCACATCATGTTAGCCCAGAAATCGTGAAGGTGAAGGATAAGCCCAAGACATACGATGATGCCGAGCACCAGCATGTTCTGGCTTGCCCATTCCACAGCCTTTGGCTTATCGGTGATGGCATACTTGTTGTTGCCACGCGCCTTCCGATTC
>ONDH01000030.1 GCA_900316505.1 uncultured Prevotellaceae bacterium | reverse complement strand
ACAAAAAAATGTTTTTCACAAGCCTTGTGAAACATGGATATGGGGAGAATCGCCAAAGAAGTTTTTAAAAAGACGAACTGCACTGAAATGAGAAACTTTCCGAGTTGACAGTTAACGACTACAGCCGACCTACGACCTTACCACTACGAACCTGCGACCTTATCACTACGAACCTGCGACCTTATCACTACGAACCCAAGGAGCACTAAAGGAGGACTAAAGGAGGACTAAAGGAACATCTATGAGTGAGACCTCGTTGGGTGTATGGGTGAGATACAAACACATGTATGGGTGAGATACAAACACATGTATGGGTGAGATACAAACACATGTATGGGTGAGATACAAACACATGTATGGGTGAGACACCTCGATAGTCGTGGGCGAGCAAATGGGAAGCCACAGGATGGGTTTAGTGCTAACCCTAATGGAGCACCATGAGTAATATGAAACAGAATAGGATGAAAATGTGTAATATTAGAAGGTGACAGTTGATAACTACTACCTTACTACTACGAACCTACTACCTTATCACTACGAACCCAAGGAGGAATAAAGGAGCACTAAAGGAGCACTAAAGGAACACCAAAGGTCAAGGGGGGGAGGAAACAATCTCCACAAAATCGATGTCGACGAGGTCGGTTTGCCGATGTCGACGACGTCGGTTGGTCGATGTCGACGACGTCGATTTAGAGGTTACGGAAGAGACTTTCAAATGAAGAATCCACAAACAAAGAAGCCCATCCAAATGGACAGGCTTCATGGGTTAAATAAAGGTTATCGTTTATCCCTCAGCAGAATCTCAATCATCTCAGCAGGCGTGACAACAATTGGAGTCTTAGGGAAGTGTTTTATATTGCCAGTTACAAGGTAAGCATCCTCTTTAGAAAGGGCAACCTCATAAAACACCACATCATCTTTATCAGGAAAAACTTCATCACTCTTAACACGTTCTGAAGAAATTCCCAATTTGCAGATACTTTTCAAATACTTATTGACCAAAGAGGGTGTGAAATGAAATTTCGAACGTCGAAGGACATCTTCATATTCTGCGATAATCTCGTCGTTGAACAAAGGTACAATATCCCCTTGAAATATCGCGTCCAACACTTTTACAGTGGCAGCGTTGATGTTTTTGGAGAACAAAGCAGAGACAAAAACGTTCGTGTCAATGACAGCGTAAATCATCACTTCTGTATTTTTGAGCGTCTTTCTTCACGGGCAAGACGGATTTCTTCATTAATCTCGTCTAGTGTCATCTCTTGCAATCCATTCTCTTGCGCCTCTGTCCTAAGGGCATGGAATGCCTCCAACGCACTCATAGATTTCTGCTCAGGAGCTGCCTTGATCTCAAAAGGAATTCTGCGTTGCATGACCACTGCATTCGCAAAGATGTTCATTGCGGCATTTGCACTCATGCCAAACTGAGCACAGAGTTTGTCAAAAGCTGCCTTAATGCCTGAGTCCATACGGACTGTCATAGATACTTGTGCCATAATCTTATTCTTTTTGATGCCGCAAAGTTAAGTATTTTATTCCAATCTGCCATCATCTTGACTTAATTTTTTATTATTTTGCCATCAACTTCAACCTTGCTACTACGAACCCAAGGAGCACTAAAGGAAGAGTAAAGGAACACCAAAGGTCAAGGGAGGGAAATGCGCTGTGCTGAAATGAGAGAACGGAAGCGCTGCGCTAAAATGAAAAAATGAAAAAGAGATTGATTAAGTTTTTTCAGCCTTTTCCAATTCGAGCATAACGAGTACTTTTCTGTCTTCCTCTTTAAGACTCATATATCAGCTTCTTGTCTTGTTCAACATTGAAATAGAACATGGAATGTGGTCCATTACGCCACTGGCTCTTGGTGTATGCACGGGCATTGATGTCCTCTCCTATGTCCCATCCCATATCCGTGAAAGAAAACTCTAAGTCATCTTTCTCTTTATAACTTGCACTCGGCTTATCCAACAGCAACAGCAAGTCCCAGTCGCTGCCTTCATGGTAGTCACCACGGGCACGAGAGCCATAGAGATAGAGGGCGCTGCCTTTGGGCAGTACCTTCTTCGCCACCTCCTTGATGCTGTCAATAACTTGTGAATGCCTCATATATAATCCATTAGTATTTGCAAATTAACTATATTTTTTACTACATACCAAACAAATTCTAAACTTTTTTCACTTTTACATTATTTTTCTTTAATTTTGTGTTATCCTCGCTTAATCGTAACGTTGGCTACGCCGAACTTAGGCTGCATCTCGGAAATAAAAATGAAAAAATGTTTTTTCATTTTGTATTTCGCTCGATTAATCCTAACGTTGGCTGCGCCGAACTTAGGCTGCATCTCGGAAATAAAAATGAAAAAATGTTTTTTCATTTTGTATTTCGCTCGATTTGCACTAACTTTGCCACAGAAAATAGAAAAAGGTCATTTATGCGCATTGACATCATCACGGTTCTTCCTGAACTGATAGAACCGTTTACACAAGAGAGCATTCTCGGACGTGCTCAGAAGAAAGGACTGGCAGAAATACACGTACATAACTTGAGAGATTACACGGCAGACAAGCACCGACGGGTGGATGACTACCCCTTTGGCGGTGCGGCAGGTATGCTGATTCAATGCCAACCGTTGGATGCCTGCATTTCAGCACTGAAGGCTGAACGGCATTATGATGAGGTCATCTTCACCGCCCCTGATGGCGAGAAGTTTGACCAACCTATGGCGAACGAACTGTCGCTGAAGGAAAACATCATCATCATTTGCGGACACTACAAAGGTATTGATTACCGAATCAGGGAACACCTCATCACAAAGGAAGTCAGCATTGGCGACTATGTATTGACGGGTGGAGAACTGGCTGCCGCAGTGATGGCTGACAGCATTGTACGAGTCATTCCCGGTGTGATTGGCGATGTGGAAAGCGCCCTATCCGACTCCTTCCAAGACAACCTGCTGGAACCCCCTGTCTATACACGCCCTGCAGAGTACCACCCCGTGAGCAATCCGGAAGAGACTTGGGCTGTTCCGGAAATTCTCCTATCTGGTCATGAAGCGAAAATCAAGGAGTGGGAATACGAACAGGCATTGAAACGCACAAAATCCCTTCGCCCTGACCTGCTGGAAAGTGACGTTAATTAACTCAACTTTTGGAAGGTATTCACTTTTCTCTATAAAATCACACTCCTCTCAGGCGTGTGCCCATACGAGCCTCAACCACATTCACCACGTAGTCGCCAAGTTTCTCACATTCGTTGATAAGATCCATGTAGATGGTGCCAACTGCATAGGTGTATTGGTGGTTGTTGATATCATTGATATTCTGTGACTTCAACTGAGCACGATAGTTATTGATTTCGTTCTCTATGTTGACAGTGCGGTTCATATCGTAACTTTCCTTTCTGCCACCCATCAGACGGTTCATTTCAGAAAGCGACTGGTCTGTAAGACTCATCATCTGGTGGATATGCTCATATTGCTCCTCAGTGAAGTGATCTTGCTTACCATTGAACTTGCGGTTGATGGTGCGAGCCATATTGTAGCAAGCATCGCCAATAGATTCCAATTCGGAAATCTCACGCAACATGGCACGAATCTTTGCTTTTGTCTCGTCAGACAAATGGGCATCACTGACTGAATCGAGGTATTTGGCAATTTCCAATTCCATATTATCCGAAATGTCCTCATACTTCTCTATACGTGCATAGAGCTTGTCGAAGTCTCCAGCTTTAGAGTCTTTCTTTTTCTTGGGAGAGATGGAACTGGACAAGTCAAGCAGCTCGCCAACCATGTTGAACATAAGCTGCATACGTTCTGAAAAGGCTGTGATTTCTTTCTGAGCTTCGAACACCGAAAGTTCGGGAGTCTTCATGAAACCAGCAGTAATGAAATGCAGACGGAAATCCTCCTCTTCATCCACTTTCTTTGGCTTGATAACCCAGCAGACAAATCTTTCAATCTGTGGAATGAACCAAATGAGAATGGCTGTGTTGACCACATTGAACGTGGTGTGGAAAGCAGCCAACACGAAATTCAGTTTGGCAGCGTTGGCAAGGAACGCGGCGCTGCTGGCATTACTCTTCGTCATGTCCACATCATAACCAACCCATCCGCACACCATATCAATGAAGTAACGGAATACGAACAGAATCCACAGAACGCCAAACACGTTGAAGAACATATGGGCAAGGGCTGCACGGCGGGCTTGTGTGTTTGCCGAAAGAGCCGCGAGGTTTGAAGTGATGGTGGTTCCGATATTCTCACCCAACACCAAAGCTATACCTTGATAGATGGGCATCGCACCCGTAGAACACAGCAGCATCGTGATGGCCATCACCGCTGCAGACGACTGCACACAGAAGGTCATGACACCACCCAAGACGAGGAACACGAGTGTGGTCCAGAAGGAGTCGGGATCGAATGATTTGAAGAAGGAAGTGACGGCTTCGTTGTTTGCCAAATCCATTGACATGCCCGTCGCTTTCAAGGTTGTGAGACCTAACAACAAAAGACCAATACCAAAAAGGAAATCGCCAATGTAGCGATGCTTCTTCATGTAAATGAGGACGATACCGATGAAGAAGCCCACGTATGACACGATGCTGATGTCAAATGGAGAGGTTTCGCTTCCCGATGTACCCACTGCCATAATCCATGCGGTAAGCGTTGTACCGATATTGGCACCCATGATGACAGAAATGGCTTGTGCCAAAGTGAGCAGACCTGCGTTGACAAAGGAGACGGTCATCACCGTTGTTGCGGTTGATGACTGAACGGATGCTGTGACCAAAGTACCTGTCAGCATTCCAGTAAAGCGGTTGGTGGTCATCGCACCTAAAACATGACGTAACTGTGGGCCTGCCATCTTCTGGAGAGCTTCGCTCATGGCTTTCATACCGAACATGAGGAGTGCAAGAGAACCCAGAAGTTTCAATATAATCCAAATTGACATATTGGTAAATCTCTACTGAGGGGTAAATAATTAGTTTATCGTTGTGCAAAGATAAGAAAGAATTAGGAATTAGAAATGAGGAATGGTGAATTATTTCCATAAAAACACCTTTTTTTATTAAAGAAAGCAAAAAATCCTAAATCCTCATCCCTCATTCCTAATTAAAATTACTACCTTTGTCGAAAGAAAACTAATATAAACCTATTTATACAATGAGAAAAATCATTACTTTGTTATCCCTCATGGCTGCCTTGTTGGTGGCGACACCTTCTTTTGCCCAGAAAGCCAAGGGAACATTCGAGGCTGGCAACGGCACATTTCTGCTGAACGGCAAACCTTTCGTGGTGAAGGCTGCTGAAATTCACTATCCCCGCATTCCAAAACCTTATTGGGAACATCGCATCAAGATGTGCAAAGCACTGGGTATGAACACTGTATGCATCTACATCTTCTGGAACATCCACGAACAGCGCGAAGGCGAATTTGATTTCACAGGTAACAATGATGTGGCTGAGTTCTGCCGCTTGGCACAGAAAAACGGCATGTATGTCATTGTTCGTCCTGGCCCCTACGTTTGTGCCGAATGGGAAATGGGCGGTCTGCCTTGGTGGTTACTGAAGAAGAAGGACATACGCCTGCGTGAGCGTGACCCTTATTTCATGGAGCGTGTGAAGATGTTCGAGCAGAAGGTGGGCGAACAACTGGCTGGGCTGACCATTCAGAACGGTGGTCCCATCATCATGGTGCAGGTGGAGAATGAATATGGTTCATACGGTGAGGACAAACCTTATGTGAGCGAGATTCGTGACTGTCTGCGTGGCATCTATGGCAAGGAGTTGGCACTTTTCCAGTGTGACTGGTCTTCCAATTTCGAGAAGAACGGACTTGATGACTTGACATGGACGATGAACTTTGGCACGGGCGCCAACATCAACGACCAGTTCCGTCGCCTTGGCGAACTTCGTCCTAATGCACCCAAGATGTGTTCGGAGTTCTGGAGCGGATGGTTTGACAAGTGGGGTGCCCGTCATGAAACGCGTCCTGCGAAGGATATGGTGGATGGTATGGATGAGATGCTCTCGAAGGGTATCAGTTTCTCGCTCTACATGACGCACGGAGGTACTTCGTTCGGTCATTGGGCAGGAGCGAACTCTCCTGGTTTTGCCCCTGATGTGACCAGCTACGACTACGATGCACCGATTAACGAGTACGGTCACGCTACGCCTAAGTTCTGGGAACTGCGCAAGATGATGGAGAAATATAATGACGGTAAGGCTTTGCCTGCTGTGCCGAAGGATGTGGCGCCAATCATCACGGTGCCGAAATTCGAGTTGAAGGAGTTCTCTTCTATATTCAATGGCGAAGATTCACAATTCAAATTGCCCATTCGGAAGGAAGGTGGCTTGATGACCTTTGAAGAGATGGACATGGGTTGGGGTTCGATGCTCTACACAACCACAATGCCAGAGATTCCCGCACAGAGCGTTATCACTGCTGATTTCCACGACTTTGCGCAAGTGTTCATCAATGGCAAATACATCGGAAAGATTGACCGTGTGAAGAACGAGAAGAGCCTCACACTGCCCCCTGTAAAGAAGGGTGATGATTTGGAAATTCTTGTTGAAGCGATGGGACGCATCAACTTTGGTCGCGCCATTAAAGACTTCAAAGGCATTGTGGGCGAAGTAGCCATCACAGCAGAAGTGGAAGGCATCGAAACCACATGGAAACCACAAAATTGGGTTAAATTCGGATTGCCTGACTCTTATGAGAAAGCTGCAGATGCTTTTGTCCACAACAATGATTACACTAAAGCTGAAAATGAAGGCCAGCGATTGGGCAAGAAGCCACAATGGAACATTGATGGACTTGATTTGGTGAGCAAGCGTGGCTACTATCGTGGCTACTTTAACCTCACCAAGGTGGGCGACACTTTCCTGAATTTCGAGACATGGGGCAAGGGACAGGTATGGGTGAACGGTCATGCTTTGGGCCGCATCTGGAGCATCGGTCCTCAGCAGACACTCTATGTACCCGGCTGCTGGCTGAAGAAAGGGAAGAACGAAATCATCGTGCTTGATGTGGTAGGTCCCAAGGAAGCTGTGGTTTGGGGACAGGCAGAGCCTGAACTCAACAAGCTCCAGTTGGAGAAGTCGAACAAGCACAATAACATCGGTGACAAGCCCGACCTCAACAGTGCCACACCTGCAGCCACAGGAGCTTTCAATGCTGGCAATGGTTGGCAGACCGTCAAGTTCAACGCTCCACAAAAGGGACGTTATCTCGCCATCGAATGCACGTCAACCCAAGACGGAAAGGCGCAAGTAGCCATTGCAGAGCTTTATCTGCAAGGAACCGACGGCAAGCGCATCTCTCGTGAGCCTTGGACCACCAAGTACGCCAACAGCGAAGAGGAGAACGGCAACCACACTGGCGACAAAGTGTATGACCTGCAAGAGAGCACCTACTGGCAGACGGAGAAGAGTGCCACCCTGCCCCACCTCCTCGTCATCGACCTTGGCAGCGAGCAGACCATCTCAGCACTCGAATATCTGCCACGTGCAGAACAAGGAGCCCCTGGCAGTGTGAAGAACTACAAGATTTACCTCTACTGATCAAACTACACATATTTATATATAAGAAAAACGCCTCGGCTGGAACTCCAACCAAGGCGTTTCTTTTTGTTCTCTAATGAATCAAGAATTAGTTGTTCTCAGGACGAAGCTGACGAACAACCTCTGCAGTACGCCACATCTCTGAATCGTGGAGAGCAGCAAGCTCCTTCTCAAGACCTACGCGGTAGTCTGGCTTAGAGTTAGCGTCGATAGAAATCTGAGCCTCATGACCTGACTTCACAGAAGCATAGAGCTTCTCAACAACTGGCTTGATAGCATCGTGGAAAGGACCCATCCAGTCGAGGGCACCACGCTGTGCAGTGGTTGAGCAGTTAGCGTACATCCAGTCCATACCCTTCTGAGCGAAGAGAGGCATGAGTGACTGAGTGAGCTCTTCAACTGTCTCGTTGAATGCCTCAGATGGAGTGTGACCATTCTCACGGAGCACTTCGTACTGAGCGAGGAGAAGACCCTGGATTGCACCCATAAGTGAACCACGCTCACCAGTGAGGTCAGAAGTAGCCTCGCGCTGGAAAGTAGTCTCGAACAGGTAGCCAGAACCGATACCGATACCCAGAGCGAGTGTACGGTCGAGAGCCTTGCCTGTAGCGTCCTGATATACTGCGTAAGAAGAGTTCAAACCACGACCTTCGAGGAACATGGTGCGGAGTGATGTACCAGAACCCTTTGGAGCCACCATGATCACGTCGATGTCCTTAGCAGGAACACAACCAGTGCGGTCGTTCCAAGTGATAGCGAAACCATGAGAGAAGTAGAGAGCCTTACCAGGAGTGAGGTACTTCTTGAGAGTTGGCCATACAGACATCACAGCAGCGTCTGAAAGCAGACACATCACGATTGTACCCTTCTCGGCAGCCTCCTCGATAGAGAAAAGAGTCTCACCAGGTACCCAACCATCCTTAATTGCCTTCTCGAAAGTCTTGCCCTGACGCTGACCAACGATTACGTTGAAACCGTTGTCGCGGAGGTTGCAAGCCTGACCAGGACCCTGAACGCCATAACCAATCACTGCGATAGTCTCGTCCTTCAAAATCTCACGAGCTTTCTCCAGTGGGAATTCTTCACGTGTCATTACCTCTTCGATAACGCCACCAAAATTCATTTTTGCCATTTTGTTTTTGTTTTTATTTGTGCAAGGAAGATCCTTGCTGGTTATTATTATAAAATGTGTTATTTTGTAGCTTTTCTCTTTGCTTCACGAACAGCCAACCATTCATCCAAATGCTCCACACGGCTCTTGGTGATGCAGATACGTCCCGAACGGACAAACTGCAAGACACAATCCATCTTCTTCAACTGGTCGAAGAGGGAGATGATTACATCAGGGAAACCTGTGATCTCCACCACAGAGTAGGTGCTGTTCACCTCGATGATGCGCGCATCATAAGAGCGCACCAAACTGCTGACTTCGCGGTTCTTCATCATCGCAGGCGTACTGAGTTTGAACAATGCCGTCTCATTGATGAACAATTCCTCGTCCGTATAGAAGTGCGCCTGAAGCACGTCAATACGTTTCTCCACCTGTGATGTAAGGATTCGAGCCATGCGTTCATCGCAGTAGGCTGTGACAGTGTACTTATGCGCACCAGGCGTGCTGGATGCACACACATTGAGCGACTCGATATTAACCTGACGACGTGTGAACACAGCCGTGATCTGTGAAAGCAGACCTGGCACATTCTCTGAATAAATCAGGAAAGTATAGAGCTTTGTTGTATCTTGTTCCATTGTTGGAGTTTGTACTTTTATTTCCTTTTCTTTGGCGGGATGCGCTCCGAGCAGACGCTCACATTTTCCGCATGAGGAACACTCGCCGCACTGACCACCAAAGGTTTTCTTTGTCGTTTGCATTATAACTCAAGCAGCATCTCATCAATGTTAGCTCCAGGAGGAGTCATCGGAAGCACATTGTCTTCTTCCTTGATGGCACACTGCAAAAGATATGGACCTGGTGTTGCCAACATCTCGGCAATCGCTGCGTCAAGGTCTTGACGTTCAATCACCGTCTTGGCTGGAATGCCATAACCCTTTGCTATCAATTCGTAGTTCGGATTGACCATCGGGGTGAATGAATAACGGTGAGCGAAGAACATCTCCTGCCACTGGCGCACATTACCAAGGAAGTTGTTGTTCAGGAGAATAATCTTCACAGGGGCTCCTTGTTCCATGATGGTGCCGAGTTCTTGAATCGTCATCTGCAAGCCACCATCGCCCACGAAAAGACAAACGGTTCTGTCAGGTGCTCCGAAAGTGGCACCGATGGCTGCAGGAAGACCGAAACCCATCGTTCCCAAACCGCCGGAAGTGACCACCGAACGCTTTTGGGTGAACTTGAAGTAACGGCAAGCCATCAACTGGTTCTGTCCAACATCGGTCACCATGATGCCTTCGTTATGCGCTGCTTCGCTCACCTTGCGAATCACCTCACCCATCAAAAGTGGTCCTTCTGTTGGATGGAGTGCCTTGTCTATCACCTTCTCATATTCTTTCTCAGCGTATGGTTTGAAACCTTCAATCCAAGATGTATGCTTGGATGTATCCAACAATTTCGTCACAGCTGCAAGCGTTTCCTTACAGTTGCCCCACACTTTCAAATCAACAGGAACATTCTTGTTGAACTCTGCATGGTCTATGTCGAAATGGATAATCTTAGCCTGTTTGGCATAAGTGGCAAGATTGCCCGTCACACGGTCATCAAAACGCATGCCGACAGCAATGAGCAAGTCACACTGATTGGTCATCACATTAGGACCAAGATTACCGTGCATGCCCAAGATACCCATGTTCAGACGGTGGTCGGAAGGAATGGCGGAAAGTCCCATGAACGTAGTTCCGCATGGAAGGTCAGCCTTTTCCAAGAACGTGCGAAGTTCCTCTGTGGCATTACCCAGTTCCACACCTTGTCCCACCAGAACAAAAGGTTTCACGCTGTTATTGATCATCTTGGCGGCACGCTCAATGTCCGTCATGTTCAAATCTGGATCAGGGTCATAACTGCGAATGAAATCCACCTCTGCAGGTTCAAACTCCACCATGCCCGTCTGCGCATTCTTGGCAAAGTCGAGCACCACAGGACCAGGGCGACCACTCTTGGCGATATAGAACGCACGAGCCACAGCCCAAGCCACATCTTCCGCACGACGAATCTGATAGCTCCACTTGCTGATAGGTGAAGTCACACCCACCACATCGACTTCCTGAAAGGCGTCTGTACCCAACATGGCAACACCCACCTGACCACAGATGACCACCATCGGAGTGGAGTCAATCATGGCGTCAGCGATTCCTGTCACCGTATTGGTGGCGCCAGGACCTGAGGTCACGATGGCACAACCCACTTTGCCGCTCACACGGGCATAACCCTGAGCAGCATGAACGGCTCCCTGTTCATGGCGAACAAGAATGTGATTCAGTGTCTTCTTATGGTCATAAAGTGCATCGTATGTAGGCATGATGCTTCCGCCTGGATAGCCGAAGAGGACATCCACCCCCTCATGCTCCAAAGCTCTCATCAAAGCCTCTGCACCTGTTATCTTTTCACTCATGTCTTTTTTAATTGTCTAGTTATCTAGTGATTCTAGTTTCCCTAGTTTTCTTTTAGTCAATGATTCTTACACCTCCCTTGTCTGCACTTGCCACACTCTGGGCGTATGCACGGAGAGCTTTTGATACTACACGATTACGTTTCAGCGGTTGCTGTGGACGCGCTGCCAATTCCTCGTCGCTGAGACGTACGTTGATGCTGCGGTTCGGAATATCAATGTCGATGATGTCGCCATCCTTAATCTTACCGATATTGCCACCAGATGCTGCCTCTGGAGAAATATGTCCGATGGAAAGACCAGACGTACCACCAGAGAAACGTCCGTCTGTAATCAGGGCACATTCCTTACCCATGTGCATACTCTTGATGTATGAGGTTGGATAAAGCATCTCCTGCATGCCAGGACCACCCTTCGGTCCCTCGTGCGTGATGACCACCACGTCACCCTTCTTCACTTTGCCGCCAAGGATGCCCTCACAAGCGTCTTCCTGTGAGTCGAACACCACAGCTGGTCCGGAGAACTTCCAAATGCTCTCATCCACACCGGCTGTCTTCACCACACAACCATCCTGAGCGATGTTGCCGAAGAGAATCGCCATGCCACCATCCTTAGTGTAAGCATGCTCAATATCACGGATACAACCATTCGCACGGTCGGTGTCAAGCGTTTCATAATTGGTGTTCTGAACACCCAGCTGATTGCAGAACACACCAGCAGGAGCGCTCGAGTAGATGCGTTTTGCCTCAGGGTCTATGTTGTCTTTCAAAATAGAATACTTCTCGATATCCTCTGCCAAAGTGGCGCCATTCACACGCTTCACAGATGTGTCAATCAGACCGCCCTTTGCCAATTCGCCCAGCAAGTTCAGCATACCGCCTGCACGACCGCATTCCTGCACACTATACTTCTGTGAGTTTGGCGCAAGTTTGCAGAGGAAAGGAGTCTTGCGGGAAAGCTTGTCGATGTCAGCCATCGTGAAGTCCACCCCAGCCTCTTGAGCCACTGCCAGAAGATGCAGCACCGTATTGGTTGAAGCGCCCATCGCAATGTCAAGCGTCATTGCATTGAGGAAAGCCTTGCGGGTGGCTATTGAACGAGGAAGGACTGACTCATCACCATCTTCGTAATAAGCGAATGCGTTCTTCACAATCTGGCGGGCAGCTGCCTTCATCAGTTCCTTACGGTTCACATGGGTGGCAAGAATCGTTCCGTTACCAGGAAGAGAAAGACCGATGGCTTCGGTCAGGTTATTCATTGAGTTTGCTGTAAACATACCTGAGCAGCAACCGCAACCTGGACATGCACGGTTTTCCACCTCTGCCAGTTCCTCATCGTTCACCGTGGGATCAGCGCCCTTAATCATCGCAGCAATCAGGTCGAGGTTCTCGCCCTTGTACTTACCAGCCTCCATAGGACCACCACTGACAAACACAGCAGGGATGTTCAGACGCATGGCAGCCATCAGCATACCCGGTGTGATCTTGTCACAGTTGGAGATACAAATCATTGCATCAGCCTTGTGTGCATTGCACATATACTCCACAGAGTCAGCGATGATGTCGCGAGAAGGCAGTGAATAGAGCATGCCGTCATGTCCCATGGCAATACCATCATCAATGGCGATGGTGTTGAACTCTGCCGCATAACATCCCATCTTTTCAATCTCCTCTTTCACAATCTGTCCAGCCTCATGCAGATGAGTGTGACCAGGAACAAACTGAGTGAAAGAATTGACGATGGCAATGATAGGTTTGCCGAATTGTTCACGCTTCATGCCGTTGGCTACCCACAGAGCACGTGCTCCAGCCATACGGCGACCTTCAGTGCAGACAGCACTACGTAACTGATGTTTCATATTGTATGTTAGAGTTCTTATATTATCTTTTTACGCTTCATGGAGCAGAAATGCCCCCATGCTTCATTACGACAAAACACCTCTCCCAGCAAGTGGGAAAGGAGTAAAACGGTTGCAAAATTACAAAATTCAGATGACATTTGACACATCTTTTTAAATAAAAACAAGCGGAACCTCGCAATTGGCAAAGATTCCGCCCTATTTTTGCACAAAAAGAAATGATTTGAGAACACAGCTATTAGTTAAATGACTGAATACGGGCGATGTATTTCCCGATGATGTCAAACTCCAGATTCACCTTCGTACCCACCTCTATTGTGTGGAAATTGGTGTTGTCATAGGTGTAAGGAATGATGTTCACCTCAAAACTGTCATCCTGCGAATTGCACACCGTCAGGCTGACACCATTCACCGTCACACTCCCCTTGTCAACCGTCATATAGCCCTTCTTGGCCATTTCCTTGTCAAACAGATATTTGAAACGGAATGTGTAACTGCCCTGTTGGTCAATCTTCGCCACACACTCAGCGGTCTGGTCAACATGTCCCTGCACGATATGACCGTCCAGACGTCCGTTCATCATCATGGAGCGTTCCACATTCACCTTGTCACCCACCTTCAGCAATCCAAGATTACTCTTCAGCAAGGTTTCCTTCATAGCCGTAACCACGTACTTCCCGTCAAAAATCTTCACCACCGTGAGACACACACCGTTATGAGCCACACTTTGGTCTATCTTCAATTCATCCACAAATGAACAAGTGAGGGTGAAATGAACATTCTCCAGTTCCTTTTCTATCGCCACAACTGTGGCAAATTCTTCAACGATTCCGCTAAACATAGTCTTAATATTTATAAAATATGTATGCAAAGTTACGAAAAACTCCCAACTCCTAACTCCCAACTCCTAACTTTTCTTTACCTTTGCAACAAAAATAAAAGAAAACGACCAAAATCGCGAGACAAACAATGAAACGAAACATGCTTTTGTGGGCAACACTCCTGATTGTTGTAGCCCCACTCTTCTTTACCAACTGCAGTAATGATCCCGAGATGGACGCTGTTCCTCCTGTTTTTAAGGAAGTGGTGATTAACCCCACATCTGTACAAGCGGGAAAATCGGTGAATGCCACACTCAAAATCCAGTCGATGGGTAAATCGTGGTATAAAGTCAAATACTCATGGACGCTTGCCAACTATGCCACGGATCCTGTTTACACCATAAAAGGGGAAGGCTCTTCATTAGACATGAAGGAACCCACTTTTACAATCCCAATACCAAGTGAGGCACCCACTGGTAGATACACACTAAGAATCACCCAGATAACTGTGGAGGCAGCAAGCCTTTTTGCCAACGGCAGCCCCTTTGGAGCTTCCACCATCGAAAGCAACAGCGCCAACCTCACTGTAACAGAATAAAGAATAACGACACACTCCCACTGATTAACTAATTATTAACCTACATGAAACATCTTTTCCTGACTGCATCATTGGCTGTGGCATCGCTGTCGGCATTTGCCAACCATCCTGATTCTGTGTGGGTACGCCCCGAAGTGAAAAATGGCACACGCAGCATGCAGATTGCCTATTCCATCGACAAAAAACATTGGACACATGTGAATTGTAACCTCTTCGAGAGCGACTACGGCACATGGGGCAGCGAGAAGAAGCTCTACTACCCTGTCCTCTCCTACGATGGAAAGACCTATCGCGCTGTATTCATTCCAAATCTCAAGAATGGACAGATGGGCGTGACCGAATCAGAAGATTTCGCGCTTTGGAAACCACAAGACTATCCTTATGTCGCTGAAAACGAGTTTCCAAACATTGTGGCAAAGCAAGAGAAGGCTTCTCAAGACAACATCATCCGCATCCCTTATGAAGGATTGCAAAATCTGTTCAACAAACAGATGCTTGCCAATCAGAACAACGCATGGGAGCGTGACGACTTTTTGGGCGCAACCGAGGTCTTGAAGACCGCCAAGGGCATCAATGCCACTCTCAAGGTGAACATGAATGACGTGAAAGACATTTCGCCCGACCTCATGGGCATCTTCTTTGAGGACATCAGTTATGCTGCCGATGGAGGTCTCTATGCGGAACTCATCCAGAACCGCGATTTCGAATACACCGCTGACGACCATCGTGGCTGGGACGCCAAGACCGCATGGAAACTGGAAGGAGAAGGCACCACATGGACCATCGAGACACAAGCGCCAATCCACAAGAACAACGCCCACTATGCCGTGCTCAAAACCACTGCGCCTGGAGCAAAACTCACCAACGAGGGTTGGGATGGCATCCCCCTTCAGAAAGGCAAGAAATATGATTTCAGCCTCTTCACCAAGGGAGCCGGTCCACTCCGTGTTTCATTGGTTGAAGGCAAGACCATCATCGCGTCAAAGACCTTCAAGGCAACAAAAGAATGGCGTCAACAAAAGGTTGTATTAACCGCTTTACAATCAGCCGACAAAGCAAGTCTTGTGATAGAACCACTTGAAGTTGGCAGCATTCATCTTGACTTTATTTCCCTCTTTCCCCAAGAGACCTTCAAAGGTCACCCTAACGGACTGCGCAAAGACCTTGCCGAAGTGATTGCCGACCTTAAGCCACGCTTTGTCCGCTTCCCAGGAGGATGTGCCACACATGGTCAGGGCATCGACAACATCTACCACTGGCAAGCCACGGTGGGAGAACTTTGGGAACGCCAACCCGATATGAACATCTGGAGCTACCACCAAACACGTGGATTGGGTTTCCATGAATATTTCCAATTCTGCGAAGACATTGGTGCAGAACCGCTTCCCGTGCTGGCGGCAGGTGTCCCCTGCCAGAACTCATGGAAAGGAGGAGCAGGTCAACAGGGCGGTCTTCCTTTTGAGGCAGACCTGCAAGGCAAGCCTTCGCCTTACACATACATGGGCAAGCCCCTCACGATGGAGAGTTATTTACAAGAGCTCCTCGATCTCATCGAATGGGCGAATGGTGACGCCAAGACATCAGAACTCGCCAAGATCCGTGCGAAGGCAGGTCACCCCAAACCTTTCAACTTGAAATATTTAGGCATTGGAAATGAGGACCTCATCAGCGACACATTCCTGAAACGCTACCATTTTCTCATTGAGGGCATCCAAAAAGTTCATCCCGAAATCACCATCGTAGGAACTGTTGGTCCTTTCTGGGAAGGTAGTGACTACGAATATGGTTGGCGAGAGGCAAAAGCCAAGAATATCCCCATCGTGGATGAGCACTACTACAACTCCATCAACTGGTATTTCCATCACCGCGACTTCTATGACAATTATGACCGCAAAGGCACCAAGGTGTATCTGGGAGAATGGGCATCCAAGGGCAACAATGTCATCAATGCATTGATGGAGGCAGCCTACCTTGCCAACGTGGAACGAAACGCAGACGTGGTGGTGATGTCCTCCTATGCACCCCTGCTCGCCAAGGAAGGACACACCAGCTGGAATCCAGACCTCATCTACTTCAACAACAAAGAAGTGAAGCCAACAGCCAACTATTTCGTACAACGAGCTTATGGACAGAACGCAGGTGACAAGTATGTGTATTCTGACCTTCAGGCATCTTACACCTCTACTGACGGAAAGCTCACCTTACAGAGTGACCGTTTGACGGAATATATCGACAAGTCTGTTGTCATCGACAGCCGCACAGGCGACATCATCATCAAGGTGGTCAGCCTCCTTCCCACAGAGACAGACCTCAGCATCGCTTTGGGAGAAGGCACGCTGAATGGCTACAACACCAAAGCAGATTTCACGGTGATGGCAGGTGACGTCAACCCCAAGGGTGAACGTGACTGGAAAACAAATGAAACCAAGACAATCACTGTCAGCGACACATTCAATACAAGAGTTCCCGCCAACTCCTTCTCCATTATCAGAATCAAAAAGAACAAAAAATAAACTGTCATGAAACAATCTTTCATTGTAGCTTTCTTTGCCATGTTTTCACTTTTCACCACCCAGTGTGCTCACTCTCAAGAGAAGAAATCCTCTCAAGGGAAAAGCACCGACATGACGCTGTTCCATCCCGATGACCCCAATATCCAATACATCGGACGCATTGAGGACTCCGACCGCCAATGCATTGTATTCACTTATCCTGGTGTGCAGATACGCACAGGCTTCACAGGCACCGCACTCGACATGATGTGCAAACTCCACAGCGGCTACTTCATGGCAGAAATTGACGGAGGCAAGCCTTTCAAGATATCCTTCCTCGGCAATACCGTCGTGTCCCTTGCACGAGATTTGCCAGCAGGCACCCACCAAGCCGTTGTCACATACATCGGCGAAGGCTACGAGAATGTGCCCGAGTTTCATGGTTTCTTCGTCAAGAACGGGGAAAAGCTCGCGCCAGCCACTCCCCTTCCCGAGCGAAAGATAGAGTTCATCGGCAATTCCATCACTTGTGGCTATGGCATCGAAGCCAATTCCGAAGCAGAACACTATGAGGAAAAGACTGCTAATTACTACTACACCTATGCCGCACGCACAGCACGCAACCTTAATGCACAGGCATTCGTGGTGGCTCGCAGCGGCATTGGCGTGTATCGCAGCTACAACGGTCCAAAGACGGGTGACAAGGTGAACATGAACACAGAGTACCCCTACACATTATTATATAATGACCAATACAAGTGGGACTTCTCTCGCTACACCCCCGATTTGGTGTGCATCAACCTTGGCACTAACGACACATCCACTCAAGGAGCTGATTCTCTCCTGCTGCTCAATGGTTATAAGAACCTCTACCGCCAAGTTCGTTCCCACTACCCGAAAGCCAAGATAGTCCTCCTTTGTGGTTGTATGATGTCAGGCGACCAGCTCCGCTCTGCCCAACAGGCGATGAACACCGCAACAGAATATGCACACCAACAGGGAGACAAAGAAGTCTATCGGTTCGATTTCACCCCTCATGACGGTTCTCTCGGTTATGGAGCCGACTGGCATCCATCCATGCGCCAGCACGAAAAGATGGCTAACGAACTCACCCCATTCTTGAAGAAACTCATGAACTGGTAGTCTTTTCGTACACATCCATACGGTGAGCAAAATGCTCCTATTCTTCTCTTTCACAGAAGAATACAGCGTTACTTCATTTCATCTCATTCTCAACGCCCGTAACCACTTTGAGCTTTACGTCGTAAGGCTCATGAACAAACCCTCGTAAGGCTCGCGAGCTTTACGAGGGTCTGCTGAAAGGGATGCTTGAAGATGATATTACATACATCTGCATGTCCGTTCACATCGCCAATGTCTATTCGAAGCGAAGGGTTTCTGAAGGCTTTCCGATACTGATGAGGTGAGAACTTCCCCAAATGACGAGTGCGGAAATAAGGAATGTCACTGCATTGACAGCAAGAATAAGCCACCAGTTGAATTGGATGGGCACAGAGTCAATGTAATAGACGGTAGCATCTAATGAGATGAGGTGAAAGCGTTGCTGAATCCAACACAGAAGCAAGCCGGACACATTGCCCCACAGCAATCCCTGCCCCACCAGCATAAGACTAAACTGGATGAATATCTTTCTGACCGACACGTTGGTCGCTCCCAGCACTTTCAGTGTGCCAATCATGTTAACCCGTTCAAGCATGATGATAAGCAATCCACTAACTACTGTAAAGGCACTCACCAATATCATCAGCACAAGTATCATCAGCACATTCATGTCAAGCACAGACAACCATGCAAATGTGTGTCCAGCAATGTCCTTGATACTGAACACACCATAAGTGACGCCGTTACGGTCTGTTCCTTGATGGATGAACTGAAGTCGCTGCGTCAACTCATCCACTTTGTCGAAATCATTGACCGTCACTTCCAATCCAGACGACATCTCTTCATCCCATGAATTCAGTTTGCGGACGGTGTAGATGTCTGTGATAACATAGTTTTTGTCATAGTCATTCATGTTGGTGGCAAACACACCCGCAACCTTGAACCGGCGCGCACGCATGGATTCCTCTCCCATAAAGTAGGCAAATATCTTGTCACCCACTTTCACACCGAGGTCACCAGCCACTTTCTCCGAAAGAAGTATTTCGTTACTGCCTTCTTTGGAAGAGAACTTAGGCATCTTTCCTTCTTTCAGACTGTTTTGGAAAAACGAAAGGTCATAATCTTCTCCCACACCTTTGAAAGTCAGTCCCCGGAAGTTCTCCTCCGTCTTCAGAATCCCTATTTTCGTGGCAAACTTCTGGATGTGCCCGACACCCTGCACTTTCTTCACTTTCCGTATCAGCGTGTCGTTGGTAAGCACGGGCAACATCTCGTAATTCTGATTCTGCGTCAGACTCAACACCTGAATGTGACTGCCGAATCCTATGACCTTTGAACTCACTTCATGCTTGAAACCCAGCACCACGGCAAGGCTCACCAGCATTACAGCCACACCAATCGCCACGCCAAGCATCGCTATACGAATAGCAGGACGGGAAAACCTTTCCCCGTCCTCTGCCTTATCCGCATAAATACGCTTTGCTATGAAAAGTTCAAAACTCAAATTGAGAATTGATAAGTGATTTGTAAACTATGAATGTTGAATTAAGAAATAACTCTTCCCGGATAAGCCTCCAATGCTTTTCTCAAAACGAAGAGAGCCCTCACGAGGTCTTCCTTCTTCAGCACGTAGGCAATACGCACCTCATTCTTTCCCGAACCAGGTGTGGTGTAGAAACCAGCTGCAGGAGCCATCATCACCGTCTCGCCTTCATAATTGAAATCAGAAAGACACCACGCACAGAACTTCTCACAGTCGTCCACTGGTAGGCGCGCCACTGTGTAGAATGCACCCATAGGGATGGGTGAATAGACACCGGGGATGCGGTTCAAACCGTCAATGAGGCACTTGCGTCGCTCCACATATTCATCGTAAATGTCGCGGCTATACTCCTCCGGCGCATCAAGACTTGCCTCTGCTGCAATCTGTCCAATGAGTGGTGGAGAAAGACGAGCCTGACAGAACTTCATCACTGCCTTGCGAATTTCCTCATTCTTTGTAATGAGTGCACCAATACGGATGCCGCACTCACTGTATCGCTTTGACACCGAATCAATCAGCACCACATTCTGTTCAATGCCCTCAAGGTGACAAGCGGAAATGTAGGGAGAACCTGTGTAGATGAACTCACGATACACCTCATCGGAGAAGAGATACAAATCATATTTCTTCACGAGGTCGCGAATCTGGTTCATCTCACGACGTGTATAGAGATAACCCGTTGGGTTGTTGGGGTTGCAAATCAAAATAGCACGAGTGCGCTCGTTGATGAGTTCCTCAAACTTCTCCACCTTGGGAAGCGAGAAGCCCTCATCAATGGTGGTGGCAATGGTGCGGATGACAGCACCTGCCGAGATGGCAAAAGCCATATAGTTTGCATAGGCAGGCTCTGGCACAATAATCTCATCACCTGGATTGAGGCATGCCAAGAACGAGAACAGCACAGCCTCTGAACCGCCACTGGTGATGATGATGTCATCTGCCGTGAGGTTGATGTCATATTTCGCATAATAATTCACCAACTTCTCACGATAGCTGCGATAGCCCTGTGAGGGGCTGTACTCCAGAATCTTGCGGTCGATGTTCTTGATGGCATCAAGTGCCACCTGTGGTGTGGGCAAGTCTGGCTGTCCAATATTCAGATGATAGACTTTCACACCACGCTTCTTGGCGGCTTCTGCCAAAGGTGCCAATTTACGGATAGGCGAGCTTGGCATCTCCGTTCCTCGTATGGATATTTTGGGCATCTCTAAAAGATATAAAATGATTTTACCTCTGAAAAAATTGCAATAATCGTGCAAAGGTAGTGATAATTTTTCAATTAACTATCAGAACGCCCCTTTTATTTTCAGAGAAGAGGACTAAATGGGCACTTTTACTGACGGGCACAATACAAGAAATCACAACGGCAAGGTGAGGACAAACCGGGCACCCTCTTTGTAGGAAGAATCAAGGACGAAAGTGCCACCCATCAACTCAGCTCCCCTACGGATAAGTGTGAGCCCGATACCCAGTCCTTCACTATAATAGTCGAGTTTAAGGAATGGGATGAAGACACGTTGGGCATCCTCTTCTGCAATACCGATACCCGTGTCGGTCACAATGAACTGGACATTGCGTTCATCCTTCAATCGACACTCCATGGTGATGCTCCCCTGCTTTGTGAACTGGTTGGCATTGTCAAGCATTTGCCGCAACATCTTCGGCAAAGCATCAGAGATGGCAGGAACTGTCAGGGAGTCGGGCACAGAAGTCACGTAGTTAATCTTGACAGTATCTGGACATTTCACCCTGACACCGCTGATAATTTTGCGGCAAAGCTCATTGCATGCAAACCTAATGTCTTTCGGCACGCTTGTCGTACTCTCCAAGAATGAAGCAGTCATCAATTTGTCAACAATACTCTGGATGTTCAGAGAGTTCTCTTGCATGGCATCAAGGATGGTCTCCATCTCTTCTTCGGGAATATCTTGATGTCCCATACGAAGCACCTGTGAAAAACCGATGATGATATTGAGAGGAGTACGCACCTGGTGGGTCAAGTCCTGCATGAAAGCAGTCTTCTTCTCCAGCGCCACCTGAGCCTGTTGGTTGGCTTGGTCAAGCGCATCATTCCGTTTCTGTATCTCAGCATTCATCTGATGAATGTCCTGAATGTAACCGGAGATGTATTGCTGCATGGTGCCGAACATGTTCTGCAACTGACCCACAGGGTCTATGCGGTCACTATGCGGCATCCTGTCATCGAAATTACCTGCAGCGATATGGGTTGCCTGAATGGCCAATTGATTGACAGGTTCTATGGCCTTATTCACTATCTTCCTACACATAAAGAACAACAACAACAAGCCAAAGACTATGATGGCAAGGACTATGTAGAAGAGTCGGTTGTAACCTCGGAAAATCTCACTCTCCGGGTAGATGATGGCAAGACTCCACCCTGTTTGCGTCAACTGGCGATAGAACACATAACATGGTTCGTCGTTAAAGAGCATCTGACGCACACCCTCATGTCCCTCAATCATATCGGTGCCAAGCGCAATGAGGTCGGCATCACGGTCGGGGTCTGTGTCTGAGAAAATAGTTTGAGATACCAGTTTGGTGGTGTCAGGATGAATGTAATAGGTGCCTGTACTGCCAAGCATAATGCAAAAAGAACGTTCTGAAGGCATCTTTTCCATGATGGTCTGAGAAAGCCACTTGACAGAGAGGTCGGTGGAAATCACACCGATGTACTGACCATTGTCATCGAGCAGCGGACGGCAATACGATGTAATCATCTCACGTTCCTTACTCACCTCCTCTTCCACATAATAATCGAAGAAAGGATCCACCCAACATGGCTTGTTACGTTGCTTGGGCGTCGTGTACCATTCCATGTCGTAATATCGGTATTCTTCGTCATCCTCCTGTTCCGTCACCACAGTAGTACCCTCATGGTGGGAATAAACGGAATAATACTTGCCTTTCTCTTGGAAGAAATTGGGTTCGAATGCAATGGAGCAGCCATTGAATATCGGGTTCTGCTCAATCATACGGTGAGAATAGACTTCGATTGAGTCAGGCTGCAGATGAGTTCGGACAAGCCATTCGGTATTAGTGGTGGCAATCTCCACCTCATTCAGATATTCCGTCACACGCAGCACCGTATTGTTCAGCACTTGGGTTGCCCTTTGCATGGCATCCTGACGCACATACTCACGGGTCTTGAAATAGAGAAATCCGAGAGATATGACAAAGATGATCACAGTAAAGGACATAATCAAGAGACCGAGTCTCAATGATAGTGAATGCCGTATGTATGTGATTGGATTTTTCATCTGGCTTTGTCTTTTACGTTCTTGAAAGGCTTGACTCCGCAAGTCCTTCCTGCGGTTTTGTATCAGCACTTGGAGCGTTCGTCTGCATATCCACATTGCCCTGAGAAGCCTCCAGCAGCTGGTTGAGCAAATTGGTGACGTCATCCGTGCTTGCCAACATGCGGTCAACGTGCTGTGCCATCTCTTCCTCCGAGTAGTTCTTGTATTCCAAACGAATCAAATCACTCTCGTGAGCGATGACATCAACAGGATGCACCATCTGGTCTGTCATGTTATTGATAACTGCTGTCTTGATGCGGTCATCCTCCTTCGCCAATTCGCTCGCCCTGAGCAGTTCCTCATTACGCTCGGTCAAGGTCTCTGTGGAATGGTGTATCTTGTTGATATATTCTGACAAGGAACGCTGCATCTTTGAGAAGCTGCGTTGCAATTGTCCTATCTCGTCGCGACGTTTGCTGTCGGGCACTGACACATGGAAGTCACCCTCCGACATCTTCTCTGCCGATGCACCTAACCGCTTGAGGGGGCGCAGATTGTAGCGAATGATGAACACACTGAAGAACAGCAGCAGAAGGATTCCCACAACGGTGATGGTTATCAGGTTCTTCTGTAAACGGTAATAGGGTTCAAAAATGTCGTTCTCAGGACACACGATGGCTACACTCCAATCCGTGTGGGAGAGGGGTTTGTAGAATACATACTCGTCCTCGTCGCCATTGTGTAGCACCTTATATCCGCTTTCGCCAGCTATCATCGACCTGCCAAGCGCTGTCCTCACAGAGTCTGGTTGCTCCAACGTAGGGGTGAAGATAGACTCATAAAACTGTTTGGTAGTGTCAGGGTGTACCAGAAACGTGCCACCCTTACCCAGCAACATACTGTAGGAGTTGGGGAAAGGCTTTGCTGACAACACCGTCTTGGAGAACCACGGGAGAGCAAGGTCAACCGACAAGACACCCACCATCTTGCCCTCCTTGTCGCGGATGGGCTGACAAAAAGATGTAGTATATTCTTCCACATAGATGCCACCTACATCTGGGTCGTGGAACGGTTCCACCCAATAGGGTTTGTTAAGCAGTTTGGGAATGAGGTACCAATCCATGTAATAATACTCATACTCATCGCTTCCTTCCTGCTCCGTCTGTATCGAGTCACCTCCGTTGTAGGAATAAGCTGAGAAATACTGCCCTTTCTCCTCGTAGTAATATGGTTCAAATGCAATGGAACAGCCATAGAGGTTAGGGTTGTTCTCCAAAATCTTTCTGCTGAAGGTAAACATGGAGTCAGGCGTTTCGAGATGCTGTTCCACCAACCATCTCATGTTGTCTGCAGCCACCTCTGCATCGTGCAGTGTATTACCTACATGCAACAATGTACTCTCTAGTGTCTGCGTGGCTCTTTCCATGGCTTCCTCTCTCACTGCCTGACGAGAATAGTAGAACAGGATGCCCTGAGCGGTAATGAAGATAAACACCACACAGCCTACCACCCAGATGCTGAGCCGGGCTGCAAGTGAACGCTGTATGTAGGTGATAAGATTCATTATACTTGTGTCTTTTGTTTATTTCCCCATCAGTTCGTTATACGTCACGTCCCTGTCAATCATGCCAAAATCCCTCATCAGTGTGCTGGCTTTCTTCACCATATCGGGGCGCACACGGTATTCACGCTTGCCAGAATTGGGATCTTTCTGCAAACGAAGAATTTCCTCCAGCATCATCCGTTGGATGACACGGTTCGTCTGCACATGCCCATCCCGCACATATTTCATCACGATATCCAATGCTTCTTCCTGATGAGTGGCAGCCCACTCCCATCCCCTCTTGCTGGCTTCTGCAAAACGCTTCACCTGGTCTCGGTGAGAGATATAATAATCACGCTTCACATACACCCCATTTTCTTGAATATTGTAGCCGTTGTCCTTAAAACGGAAAAGACTCTCCTCCGGCATGTCGAATCCCGCCTGCTTCAGTTGCAGATACTCGCTATAACTCACCATAGTCATCGCATCGACGCCACCAGAAAGAAACACATTAATATTCCCCGTATAGAACACCCATTCATAGTCCATCTTTTGTTTCCTGTCCAAAATGAATGACAGGTAGTTTGGCTCCGACATATACACAGCCAATCTGTCCCGCTTCTGCGTAAGCGGGTTCTTGCCCCATCTCGACACGATGATGTAACTGCTATTCATTGAAGTCTGGAAAATATTCACCAGCGGTTTTCCACTGGCAATAATGTCGATAGCAGCCATCAGCGAAAAAAGACCGGCATCACACTCGTCTGTATCCATACGATAATGCACTGAAGCTGACAAGGAATGGTAGTGCATTTCCACATCCAGTCCCGCTTCCTTGTAAAACCCTTTCTCTTTCGCCACATAATACCCGGCAAATTCTGCCTGAGGTGTCCAGTTCATAGTAAGCACAAACTTCTCCGCCTTCAGCATACAGGAACAAAACATCAGTATGCTGAAAAGGTAAAAGCCTATTTTGTGATTTCTCATCGTATCATCCAGTTATTTTCATTCGTTTATGTTTTCCACATCTCTCGCCCCACATCTATCATCTGTCAGCTACCCACTCATTTCTCCTTCTTCTCTTCTTCCCTCATAGGGAACCGTCCCAGCCATTTCATCTGTCGAATGCACCATGACTGTCGACGGTACATATAGTTGGTCGGTGATGCCGAGTTGAACTTGATTGGGTTTGGCAATGTAATGGCAATCATCGCACACTGGTTTCTTGTCAAATCTTTAGCATGACAGCCGAAATGCTCCTGTGCCACTGCTTCTGCACCATAAATGCCGTCACCCATTTCAATCGTGTTCAGATACACTTCCATGATGCGCTGCTTGTCCCACATAAACTCCATCAGCACTGTGAAGTAAGCTTCTACACCCTTGCGGAACCACGCCAGCTTTCCTGATGAGGAGGTGGGAAAGAGGAACACGTTCTTCGCCGTCTGCTGACTGATGGTGGAACCACCACGAAAACGCTTGCCTTCCTCACGCTCGTTAATCACCTTCTGAATGGCTTCCCAATCGAAGCCATTGTGAATAAGGAAATTCTGGTCTTCGCAAGACATAACCGCCAAGGGCAAGTCTGCCGACATTTCCTCAAGCGGCACCCACGAATGGTGCCATCTTATCTTCTCCCCCCTGCTCACCTGCTCGTATGCCCTGATAAACATCAGTGGTGAGGTATAAACAGGGATATAGCGGAACATCAACACCAGCAGGATACTTCCCGCCAATAAGACGATGAACATCCACTTCACTATATTTCCCACCTTGGAAAGAAACTTCCCCATTTTCTGCCGTCTTATTGAATGTTGCAGGTGCAAGACCTCATCCAGTCCTGCACCTGCCTTCATTTGTTGTTATTGCAATGTACCTGCATTTGCAGCGTTAATCATCGCCTCTGATGCATAGAGATAAATCTCCACACGACGGTTCTGAGCCTTACCCTCCTTCGTGGAGTTGTCAGCAACAGGATTATTTTCACCGAAGCCAGTGCTACTCTTGATTTGACTAGGAGCGGCACCCTGAGCCAACATGTATGACTTCACAGCGTCAGCACGCTCTTGGCTCAACTTGATGTTCTTCTGGAAACTTTCTTCAGCCGTAGAGCCCTTGAAGCCAGTGTTGTCCGTATAGCCCTGAATAGAAACATCGCAGTCAGGATAAGCCTTCAGCACATTGTTAGTGAAATCATTCAAGTTATTCATAGCTGTTCCGCTCAGCGTAGATTTGCCAGAAGAGAACAGGATACCTGAATCGAAAGTCACTTTCACTGCATCAAGACCATTGGAGTCCTTTACGCTCTCCACCTGAGCATTCTGCACTTGCTCAGCTTGAGCCTTCAGTTTGTCCATTTTCTTACCAATGAGAAGACCAGCTCCAGTACCCACAGCTGCACCGATTGCCGCACCTGCCAGTGTACCACCAGCATTTCTGCCAATCAGGTTACCGACCATAGCACCGATGCCTGCACCTGCGCCGCCACCGATAAGACCACCTTTCGCAGTGTTGTTCATACCACATCCTGAGAGGATGATAAGTGCCGCCAGCACGACTGCACTAAATTTCATTTTCTTCATAATCTTACGTTTTTTATGTATATAAATATTTCGATTCCCTGTCAACAGATGGCAAGATTCTTGAGTGCAAATATATGAATATTTGTTGATACAACACATTTTTATGAAAAATAAATGTAAAAAAAACACATTTTTCTCGATTTTACACCCACAAAACACCCCAACAAACACCATTCAGCAGAATATACAAAAAGAGAAAATTGACAAAGTCAAAAGAAAAGCGTAAACAAATCGCTTTGTTTACGCTGTCTCAATAGAATCTGTTGAATGGGAAATATCTTACAGAATCAATCAGCACTTGATGTTGAGTTCCTTGACAATAGCGGAAATTTTCTCCATGGTGGAGATGCGCGAAGGAACAAGGGGAAGGCGGAGTTCATTCTCAATAAGTCCCATGGAGTTGAGCATAGCCTTCACGCCTGCTGGGTTACCATCCACGAATAGAAGTTTGAAGAGTTCCGTGAACTTATGATGAATGAGTAGCGCATTCTGGTAGTCGCCATTGAGAGCGAGACGCACCATGCGGCTGAACTCCTTAGGCAATGCATTACCAATGACAGAGATAACACCAACAGCGCCCAATGTGATGAGCGGGAAGGTGATGCCGTCGTCACCCGAAATCACGTCGAAGTTAGCAGGTTTATTCTTGATGATGTCGTCTATCTGTGTAAAGTTGCCTGACGCCTCTTTAATGGCAACGATGTTTTCACACTCATTGGCAAGACGAAGTGTGGTTTCTGCTGTCATGTTGACACCCACACGTCCTGGCACATTGTAGAGCACGACTGAAAGATTGCGCGTGGCAGCGGCGGCTGCAATAGCTTTAAAGTGCTGGTACAGACCTTCTTGTGAAGGTTTGTTGTAGTATGGGCACACGCTAAGGATGCCTTCAATGCCGGTAAAGTCGCCTGTTTGTATCTGTTCCACCACGGCTGCAGTATTGTTGCCTCCGCATCCCATAAGAATAGGCACCTGCCCGTTGACTTTCTCCACCACCAAGTCTTTCACCTGCTGACGTTCCTCAACAGAAAGCGTTGGTGTTTCTGCAGTGGTGCCCAACAGACAGATGAAGTCTATACCGTTGGAAAGTTGGTAATCAAGCAAACGGCGAAGAGCGGTGAAGTCCACCTTGCCTTCTTTTGTAAAGGGAGTAACGAGCGCTATGCCCAACCCCTTGAATTTATTACGATTCATATAGCTATGTTGTTTATTTTCCTTATTCTACGTAAAGTCTTGCAGGAGGAGGTTCTCGCCCTTCAGACTCTTCATCAGTTTGTCGATGTTCTTCTCTGCATAGTCACACCATTTGCTCACAGGGACATTCTTTGGGAAATGCCCCTCATACACTTTCTTGACGAGTTCAGGTGTCTCCTTACATGCCACCTTGAAATACTTGATGAACTGATCTTTATGTCCCAATTTCAGATAGGTGAGCGACTTGGCAGCAGGGATGTTCTTGACAAACGGGCTGCTGCTGTTGGCAGCAATCTGACTCACGGCATTCAACACCTCCAATGCAAACTTGTCAAAATTGTTGAGCACAAATGTGAGCGCAATATCGATGCCCATCATCACCTGATCATCAGCCAACTGCAAAGCGATGGCGAAATTGCGTGCTGCTTCATCATAACGTGACAATGCCAGATTATTGATGCCAAGCATAAAGTAAGCTTCAGAATTTTTACCATCAATTTCTGTCAAACTTTTGTTGGCTATGATGCTCTCCTCGTAGCATTCATTGTGATGATAGAGATCGCTGATGTCTGTGAGGATGCGTTTATAAAGGTCATAGAAATCTTGTCGTAAAGCCTCTGCCTCCTTCATCTCCTTGGAATCGGGCTGCCAGGTTGCTCTTGCTTTCCTGTATTTTGCATCAGCTTCTTTCTTTCTGTTTACAAAATACTTCATGAGCCATTCCAGTTTGGATACAGCAAGATTCTTTTCACCATTGCAGAACAAAGCATCAGCATATGGAATGATCTGCACAGCTTCTCCACCCCTGTCAAGATATTCCTTGAACACAGGCAGGGATTCATTCTTCTCACCCATGCATTGGAAAGAATGCGCCTTGGTCAAAAGAGCTTCAAGGTCGTTGGGGTTGACAGCAAGAGCAAAGTCACATGATTCCAAAGCTTGCTCATAACGCTGCAACATGAACTGCGCAAGAGCAAGATTCGTCCACCCCTTGGGCAAGTATGGCTGCACTTCCAGCACTTGAGTGACCACCTCACACATCAGGTCTGCCAAATCATTCTCACGGCAGATATCTGCCATTTGAACATCCTCATCATATTCACCCAATGGAGAGAACGTGTCGATATATTCACGCACCCATCTACGGGTAGCCTCAATGTCATACACTCTATCTTTCTGACCGGTTCCACGCAATTCAATCAAGGAAGAAATGATGTGGATATAACTCTCGCGCCGTAGCTGCTCAGAAGGTTCCTGTCCATTCTCAAGCTTCATCCATTCACGCCACATCTTCTCCGCCTTCGTCACATTCCCGTACTTGACATATTCCAACTGTGCCAACTGGTATAGCACGTCTGAATTGGATGCATCCAAGGTCTTGAGCACAGCCTCGGCTTGGTCATACTTCCTCTGGTAGATATGGGTGGCGCTCAACACAATCAGCAGCACCTCATCATCAGGATGAAGCGAAAGACCCGCGGCAAGCGTATCCATCGACAAGTCCGGCCGATCCAAACTGAGGTAGTAATCAGCGATGTCGGCAAAGTCATCAGCGTCCAGATAGACACTTTCTCCTTTGTCACGCTGTTCCTCATATAAGGTCAGCAGTTCCTTGAATTCCTTGGATTGAAAATAGTCTTTTGCCATGAGATGGGGTCAATTCACTTGTTGATTTTCTTCCATGCATCGGTTAAGCCGACGGTGCGATTGAACACCAGATGCTCGGGTGTGGAATCAGGATCGACATTATAGTATCCTATGCGTTGGAACTGCAAGTAGTCCATAGGTTTGCGAGTGGAAAGCCATTTTTCCACATATGCCCTCTTCACTTCAAGACTGTTGGGGTTGAGGAAGGGACGCATGGCTTCAATACCACGCACATCACCATGCTCCTTAGAATAGTTCGCCACTTCGTCACGAGGATTCTCCACCATCCAAAGACGGTCATAGTTGCGCACCTCTGCTTCAAGACAGTGCTTGCAACTAACCCAGTGGATGGTCTTGCCCTTAATCTTCATGTCGCTATGCGCTTGTCCTGTCTTGGTTTCAGGAATAAGTTCCGCATGAATTTCGATGATATTGCCTTTCGCATCTTTCACCACGCAGTCTTCTATGTTTTCAGGACACTGAATGATGTAGGAGTTCTTCAGACGCACCTGCTTGCCAGGACCCAAACGGAAGAATTTCTTTGGAGCATCCTCCATGAAATCGTCACGCTCTATCCACAACTCACGGCTGAATTCAATCTCGTGCGTTCCATCAGCCTCGTTTTCAGGATTGTTGATGGCATTATACACCTCAGTCTCCCCTTCTGGGAAATTGGTGATGACCAGTTTGACTGGATTAATGACAGCACTTACACGCTGTGCACGTTTGTTCAAGTCATCACGCACAGCCGACTCGAAAAGCGACATCTGATTGAGTGCGTCAAACTTCGTGTAGCCAATCTTGTTGATGAAAGCGAGGATGCCTTCAGGACTATAGCCTCGGCGACGGAAACCGCATATGGTCGGCATACGTGGGTCATCCCATCCGTTCACCACCTTTTCTTGAACAAGAATGAGCAGATTACGCTTAGAAAGCAAAATATGCGTGAGGTTCAGTTTATTGAACTCTGTCTGACGAGGACGGTTGTCATCTATAGGATTGTCTGTTCCATCCGTCTCTTTTGCCCAATCGACAAAGAGATCATACAAGGGGCGATGACTCACAAACTCCAGGGTACACCACGAGTGAGTCACACCTTCCCAGTAATCACACTGTCCATGTGTAAAGTCATACATCGGGTAAGCATTCCACTTGTTGCCAGTACGCCAATGTGGCATGTTCAGCACACGATAAAGGATGGGGTCACGGAAGTGCATGTTAGGGCTTGCCATGTCTATCTTGGCACGCAGCACCATCTTACCTGGCTCCATGTTGCCGGAGTTCATCTCCTCGAACAGACGCAAGCTCTCCTCCACAGGACGGTCACGATAAGGCGAATTTGTGCCTGGTTGAGTGGGTGTGCCCTTCTGTTCAGCTATCTGCTCGGCTGTCTGCTCGTCAATGTATGCCCTTCCTTGTTTAATCAGTGCCACTGCTAAATCCCACAACTGCTGAAAATAGTCGCTGGCATAGTAGATGTTACCCCACTTGAAGCCCAGCCACTCAATGTCACGCTTGATGGCTTCCACATACTCAGTGTCTTCTTTCTGAGGGTTGGTGTCATCCATTCGGAGGTTACACACACCGCCATACTTCTGAGCCATACCGAAGTCAAGTGCAATCGCCTTGGCATGTCCTATATGCAGATAGCCGTTAGGTTCAGGTGGGAAGCGTGTCTGCATTCTTCCACCATTCTTACCTTCAGCCAAATCTTTCACCAGCTGTTCCTCTATGAAGTTGAGAGATTCTTTTCTACCCTCTTCTGTCATAAACTCCTCTGTGTTTTCTACACTCATGTCAACTTTTCTTTTTTAATAATATAATATGTATCATCCACTTCAATATTGGGTGCAAAATTACTATAAATTTTCCTTGTTTCCATCATGTTGTCCCATAAAAATGGCGAAAAAATGTGATTTATGTTAAAAAACACATTTATTAAAACTTGTTTATTCAAAAATAAGCCCTAACTTTGCCATCGTTATCCTGAAAACAATCTTTTTACCTTAGAAACTAGTACCTATTAAAGGAAATTGAAGGCGCCACATTGTGAAATGAGGCGCCTTCTATGCTTTTAGGGCACAGAGAAGAATGTTTTTGCCCTTTTATTTGTCAGACGAGAAAATAATCCCTACATTTGCAACAACAATAACATTTAACCAAACAATTGATATCTCATGAAACCTTTTATGGACGAGAACTTCTTGCTGCAAAGCGAAACAGCACAGAAGTTGTATCACGAGCACGCATCCAAGATGCCGATTATTGACTATCACTGTCACTTGGTGCCACAGATGGTGGCTGAAAACAAGCGTTTTGATTCCATCACTCAGATTTGGTTGGGCGGTGACCACTATAAGTGGAGAGCCATGCGCAGCAACGGTGTGGCAGAGCGTTTCATCACAGGCAAGGACACCTCCGATTGGGAGAAGTTCGAAAAGTGGGCTGAAACCGTGCCTTACACGTTCCGTAACCCGCTCTATCACTGGACTCATCTGGAACTGAAGACGGCATTCGGCATCAACAAGACGTTGAATCCTGAGAACGCACGTGAAATCTACGACGAGTGCAACGAGCAAATCAAGAACGACGCGAAATTCACCCCACGTGGTTTGATGAAGCACTACAACGTCAAGGTTGTTTGTACCACCGACGACCCAGTAGATACCCTCGAATACCACAAGCAGGTGGCAGCTGACGCCACAATGGAGACCAAGATGCTGCCCACATGGCGTCCTGACAAGGCAATGGCCGTGGAAGTGCCTGCCAATTTCAAGGCATACGTTAACAAGCTCTCTGACGTAAGTGGCAAATCCATCAATAACTTCAACGACTACATCGATGCCATCCAGGCACGTCACGATTTCTTCGCTTCGATGGGTTGCAAACTTTCCGACCACGGCATTGAGGAGTTCTATGCAGAAGACTATACAGATGCAGAGATTAAAGCCATCTTCGATAAAGTATATGGTGGCACGGAACTCTCTCAAGAAGAAATACTGAAGTTCAAGTCTGCCATGATGCACATCTTTGGTGTGCAGGATGCTGAGGCAGGTTGGGCACAGCAGTTCCACTATGGAGCCATCCGTGACAACAATTCCAAGATGTTCAAGCTGATTGGTCCTGACACGGGCTTCGATTCTATCGGTGAGTTCAACACCGCCAAGAAATGCTCAAAATTCCTTGACAAGCTGAACGCTGAAGGCAAGCTGGCAAAGACTATCCTCTACAATCTCAACCCTTGTGCCAACGAGGTGCTTGCCACCATGTTGGGCAACTTCCAAGACGGTTCCATTCCTGGAAAGATTCAGTGGGGTTCAGGTTGGTGGTTCCTCGATCAGAAGGATGGCATGACCAAGCAGATGAATGCCCTTTCCCTTCTCGGATTGCTGAGCCGCTTTGTGGGTATGCTCACCGACTCACGCTCCTTCCTCTCCTACCCTCGTCACGAGTATTTCCGTCGCATCCTCTGCAACCTCGTTGCCACCGACATAGAGAATGGCGAAGTGCCCTACACTGGTTATGAGGCAGAGCGTGTGAACCAAATGATTGAGGACATTTCCTACAACAACGCCAAGAACTATTTCCAGTTCTAATCAGCAGCTTAACTGAATATTTGTTTTAACATATAATCATTCGACATTGCCAACGTCTGATTTCCGTTTCAAACAATTCACCATCCGCCACGACCGTTCAGCCATGAAGGTCGGAACGGATGGTGTGTTGCTTGGAGCATGGGCAGGTCAACTATCAACTCCCAACTCTAAACTCTCAACTCTCAACTCTAAACCCTCAACTCTCAACCCTAAACCCTCAACTCTCAACTGCCTTGATGTCGGTACAGGAACAGGGCTCATTGCCCTTATGCTGGCACAGCGATTTCCTACGGCTGCCATTGAAGGAATAGACATTGATGAGGCTTCTATAGAACAAGCAAAAGAGAATGTGGAAGCGTCTCCTTTCAAGACACAAATCACACTCAAAAAAGCAGACTTTTCAAACATCAATTCATGCTTTAATCAATACAATTTAATCGTTTCAAACCCACCTTTTTACAAAGAAGACACTTTAGGAGGGAAAGAAGCGAGAGACAAGGCACGTCACACCACATCCTTGCCGTTCGAAACACTGATTGCAAACGCTGCAAAATTATTGGTGAAAGACGGTCTGTTTTGTGTCATCATTCCCTACCAAAGTGCCAACGATTTCATCAGCATTTGTTTGGAGAACCGTCTCTATCTCACCCGCCGCGTGAACATCCGTTCGACAGAAAGGAAACCCTTTATCCGTGTTCTGTTGGAATTCAGCACTTCCATCCAACCCTCAGAAACAAGCATACTCACATTGTACGACACACAGCAGAAACGAACTGTCGAATATCAAGAACTGACCAACGATTTTTATCTATGAACTACCAATCAATCATCGACAAATATTACCCCGAAGAAAACGAGCTAAAGCACATTCTCATGGTGCACAGCCGTAAAGTGGCAGACAAGGCACTTGCCATCGTGGACAACCATCCCGAACTGCATGCCGACCGTCAGTTTGTGGAAGAAGCCGCCATGCTGCACGACATCGGCATCTTCCGTTGCGATGCTGCTGGCATTCAATGCTTTGGCACTGAGCCTTACATCTGTCATGGCACCATTGGTGCAGAGTTGCTTCGTGCAGAGGGATTTCCTCGCCATGCCAGAGTATGTGAAAGGCACACAGGAGCTGGACTTTCTTTGCAGGAAATCGAGCGTCAGAACCTTCCCGTACCTCACCGCGATTTATTGCCGGAAACCATCGAGGAGCAAATTATCTGCTATGCCGACAAGTTCTTCTCAAAGACAAAACTCACCACTGAAAAGACATTGGAGCAAGCCATCCGTTCCCTCTCCAAATTTGGCGATGAAGGAATGGAGCGATTCGTTAAATGGTCTAAAAGATTTGAGTAGAACCCCGTCACGCCCGACAATAGAAGTTAAAACATAGTTTTACTTTGTATTGTGCCCATTTATTCGTACCATTCGCTTCGCGCAAGTTACTCACGTTCGGAAAAACTCAAATAAATTTGGTTTTTCTCTCACTAAATCGTAACTTTGCACCCGTTTTATGAGAAGTCAAAGGTTCATAGCGTTTTTTCTCGTACTCATCACCGTACTTTCCACGACGGCTTTCAACTTCCCATTGGTCGGCAAATTCCAACGGAATGTCGACCATCATGTTGTTGACACCGTTCTTGCCGATTCCTTATTTTCAAACGCTGACACCCTTCCTTCTGAAGACGTGACTGACCACCCTGACACCGTTCCCATGTCAGAGTCAGATTCCTTGCTGCTCAACCTCGATTCGCTCAAGGCACAGTTTGACCGTGAGCATGGCATTGAGTCCAACCAGTCGAAAGCCATTCAGTGGAACGACTCTGTGGCAGCAGCGGAAGACTCCATACAAAAATCGAAGAAAAAGAGTGCGCTCGATGCCCCTGTAGTCTATACTGCAAAAGACTCCATGACCTTCTTCATGGACACCAAGACTGCCTATCTCTATGGTAGTGCCGATGTGAAGTATCAGAACATTGACCTCACATCAGAGAACATTCACATGAACATGGATAGTTCCACTGTACATGCCACTTATGGTCTTGACTCTCTTGGCAATATGTACGGCAAACCCATCTTCAAGGAAGGCAGCGATGAATACAAAACCAAGACCATCTCCTACAACTTCAAGACAAAGAAGGGTTTCATCACTGACCTCTACACCGAACAGGAAGAGGGTTTCATCACTTCTGAGGAATCCAAGAAAAGTGCCGATGGTGTTTACTACACCCGTGGTGGCACCTACACCACTTGTGACGAAGAGCATCCGCATTTCTACATCCGTATGTCGCGCATGAAAGTGCGTCCTGGCAAAAGCGTATTCTCAGGTCCTGCATGGCTCGTTGTGGAAGATGTGCCACTACCCTTGGCATTGCCTTTCGCCTACTTCCCCATCACCAGCACTTACTCCAGCGGATTCATCATGCCCACCTATGGCGACGAGTTCTCACGAGGTTTCTATCTGCGTGATGGTGGCTATTATTTCGCCATCAGCGACTACATGGACTTGAAGTTGACAGGTGAAATCTTCACCAAAGGCTCATGGGGCATAGGTGCACAAACCACCTACAAGAAGCGCTACAAATATGCCGGCAACTTCTATATCAACTACCAAGTGACCAAAGATGGCGAGGAGAACATGCCCGACTATAGCGTGGAAAAGAACTTTAAAGTGCAATGGAGCCACCGCACCGACCCTAAGTCTTCACCCAACAGTTCTTTCTCCGCCAGTGTGAACTTCGCCACACAATCCTACGAAAAGAACAACCTCACGTCGCTCTACAACCCCACCTCCTATTCACAGAGCACACGCACGTCATCTGTTTCTTATTCGCACAATTTCCGCAAGATAGGACTTTCCCTTTCCAGTTCCTTCAACATCTCGCAGAACATGCGCGACTCCACCATTGCGCTCACCCTGCCCTCCATGTCGTGGTCACTCTCCACCTTCTATCCTTTCAAACGCAAGGTGGCAGTGGGTAAAGAACGCTGGTATGAGAAAATCAGCATGAAATATACGGGAACACTCTCCAATTCCATCACCACCAAAGAGGACAAATTGCTTCATTCCTCCCTCGTGAAAGACTGGAAGAATGGCATGAAGCACAACATCCCCATCTCTGCATCCTTCAACATCCTGAAATACATCAACATCACACCGATGCTCAACTACACCGAGCGTTGGTACACCAACAAGGTCATGCAGACTTGGGATCAAGGAACCAACAAGGTGGTGCGCGACACCATCTACGGCTTCAATCGTGTGTTCGACTACAACCTCTCCCTCTCAGCCAACACCAAGCTCTACGGATTCTACAAGCCCAATCCGAAAGTGTTTGGAGAGAAACTGCAGATGGTGCGCCACGTCATCACACCCACAGTCAGCTTCAGCTATGCACCCGATTTTGGTGATGACCGATGGGGATACTGGAAGACCTACACCCGCACCGACGAAGAAGGCAATGTCACCTTAGTGTCCTACTCCCCTTATGCAGGTTCACTCTACGGCACCCCATCCGTCGGAAAGACAGGCGCCGTCAGCTTCAGCCTCTCCAACAATGTGGAGGCAAAAATCAAGGGGCGCAACGACTCCATCAAGAAAATCAGCATCATCGACGAACTCGGCGCTTCCCTCTCCTACAACATGGCAGCGGAACGTCAGCCTTGGTCAAACCTCTCCACCCGTTTACGTCTGAAATGGGGAAAGACCACCTTCAACATGAGTGCCGTCTTCATGACCTATGCCTATGAGTTCGACAAGAACGGCAATGTGGTTGTGGGCGACCGCACCGAATGGTCTTATGGACGTTTTGGACGATTCCAAGGAATGTCGAAGAATCTCTCCTACACCTTCAACAACCAGTCCTTCAAGAAAATCAAACAAGGCATCATGAAACTCTTTGGACGTGGAAAGGACGTCGAAGAGGAGGAACCCGACGACACCGACATAGAGGATGAAGAAGAAGACATCAATGACTTGGAGACCAACATGGATGCCACTGGTAAGCGTAGCAAGAAAAAAGCCAGCAGCTCACCAGACGGGCTTGATGCTGACGGTTACATGAAGTTCGAATTGCCGTGGTCATTCTCCATCTCCTATGGTCTCACCATGTATGAAGACCGCACCAAAGACATCAATGTCAGAACCATGCGCTACCCCTTCTCCTTCACCCAGAACCTCAACTTCTCAGGCAATCTGAAGCTGTCCAGCAATTGGAACTGCAACTTTGCCTCCGGATGGGATTTCACCACCAAGAAAATCTCCATGACCACCGTCAATATCTCACGCGACATGCACTGTTTCAACATCTCCTGCGGACTCGTGTTCGGCGTTTACACCAGCTACCACATCTCCCTGCGTGCCAATGCCAGCACCCTCACCGACGCACTCAAATACGATAAGAAATCCAGCTATTCAAGCTCCATCCAATGGTATTAGGAGAGGTGACAGGTGACAGTTGAGAGTTGACAATTGACAATTGACAGTTGACAGACTCATCTTCCATCATACATCATACATCATACATCATACATCATACATCATACATCATACATCATACATCATACATTCCTAACAAGATGTCAAGAATACTCGCTATAGATTACGGACAGAAACGCACAGGCATCGCTGTGACAGACCCCTTGCAGATGATAGCCAACGGACTTGCCACCATCGACACCAAAGAACTTGAGAAGTTCATTGTGGACTATGTGGCAAAGGAAGACGTGTCCACCATCGTCATGGGCAAACCCACCCAGATGAATGGAGAGAACAGCGAGAACATGAAGCGCATCGAGCCATTCTTCAACAGACTGAAAAAGCTCTTCCCCGACAAGGAAATCACCTACTACGATGAGCGCTTCACCTCCGTGCTGGCACACCAAGCCATGCTCCAAAGCGGCATCAGCAAGAAAGCCCGGCAAAACAAGGCACTCGTCGATAAGATTAGCGCCACCATCATTCTCGAAGACTACATGCAAAGCATTAGATAAATAAATTGTACATTGTAAATTATTAAATTGTAAATAAATATGGTTCTTCCCATGTACATATTCGGTCAGCCTGTGCTTCGCAAGACTGCCGAAGAGATAGACTTCAACGACTATCCCAATCTCAAAGAACTCATCGCCAACATGTTCGAAACCCTCGAACATTCCGAAGGTGTAGGACTTGCAGCACCTCAAGTAGGACTGCCCATCCGTCTCTTCATCATTGACCTCGACGTCATTTCCGACGATGAGCCACAATACAAAGACTATCGTCATGCCTTCATCAATCCTGAAATCATCGAGGAGAGCGAAGAGACAGTCACCATGTCCGAAGGATGCCTCTCCATCCCTGGCATCAACGAGAGCGTGAAACGTCCTGCCAAAGTGCTCGTCAACTACCTCAACGAGAACGGCGAAGAGCAGGAGCGATGGCTCGAAGGTTTCGAGGCACGCGTCTTCCAGCACGAATACGACCACCTCGAGGGCAAGATGTTCGTTGACCATCTCTCCCCCTTCCGCAAGCAGATGATCAAGTCCAAGCTCATCGCCATGACCAAAGGCAAGTTCTCCGCACACTACAAGTGCAAACCCAACAGAGGGTAGTTGAGAGGTGACAGTTGACAATTGACAGTTGACAATTGACAGTTGACAGTTGAGAGTTGAGAGTTTAGGGTTGAGAAATTCAATTGACTCCGTCGAGCTAAAGGTTCCTCATTGGCTTCGCTGAAGATGCTCACACTCGGCATAGTTCAAACTAGCTTGACCTCTGCACTCGCTCAATCGCATCTTTCCTAATTGGCTACGCCGAGCTAAAGGTTCCTCATTCCTAATTGTGAAAGGTCCATCTTCCATCATACATCTTCCATCGTACATCATACATCTTCCATCATACATCTTCCATCTTCCATCATACATCTTCCATCTTCCATCATCCATCTTCCATCATACATTCCAGATATTTGCATGAAGAAACTGCATGGCATATCATCCATCGTCACGTTCATCCGTGTTGCTGTGATAGCCATCCCACTTTGGGGGTTGGCAGGCATCTCCCATGCCCAAATCAACACAGACCGCATGATGAACATTGCCCGCAATGCGTTGGCATACGACGACTACGTGCTCTCCATCAGCTACTTCAACCTGGTCATCAACTACAAACCCTACCTCTACGAACCCTATTTCTATCGGGGAGTGGCAAAGTTCTACCTCGACGACTACTCAGGCGCCGCGCTCGACTGCACCGAAGCCATCCAACGCAATCCCTACTTCCCCAACACTTACGAACTGCGCGGACTTGCCTACATCAACATGGAACGCTTTCCCGAAGCCATCCACGACTACCGCATCGTCACCGAGATGTCGCCCGACCTCCGTTCCCTCTGGCACAACCTCGCCCTCTGCTACATTGAGACAGACAGCCTCGACCGTGCCGACAGCATCTCCGACATCATCATCAAGCGGTGGGCAAAACAAGCAGACGGCTATTCCCTCAAAGCACAAGTCTTTCTTCAGAGAAAAGACACCACCGCAGCAGAAGCCTGCATCGACCAAGCCCTCGAAGTGGACAAATTCAACCTTGCCGCCCACTCCGCCAAGGCAAACATCCAGATGAGTCACGAGCAGTACAGCGAAGCCATCCAGCATTTCGACGAAGCCATCCGTCTCAACCCCAAACAAGCAGGAAACCTCATCAACCGCGCCCTCTGCCATTACCACCTCAACCACTACCGCGAAGCGATGGCAGACTATGACCGCGCCCTCGAACTTGAACCCAAGAATTTCGTCGGACACTACAACCGTGGACTTCTCCGTGCCAATGTAGGAGAAGACAACCTTGCCATCGAAGACTTCAACTTCATCCTCTCCATCGATCCCGACGACATGATGGCAACCTTCAACCGCGCCACCCTGCTCGAAAACATAGGCGACTACCGAGGCGCCATCCGCGACTACACCACCGTCATCAACGAATTTCCCAAGTTCCTCTACGGCTACGAACGCCGTGCCGCCGCCCGTCGCATGATAGGCGACAATGCAGGAGCCAATCGTGACGAAGAACATGTGCTCAAAGAGCAGATAGCCCATCGTTACGGCTACTCCACCCCCACCTCACGTCAGAAGAACAAGACCAGAAAGAAATCCCAAGTGAACCTTGACGACTACCAGAAACTCGTCGAGGAAGACACTCAAGAGCAAGAGCCACAATACGAAAGCGAATATCGAGGCAGGGTGCAGAATCAAGAACAGGAAGCCAAGCTCATGCTACCCAACGAAAACACCATCCAGCTCTACAAAGCAGCAGGACGGAACGACCTTCTCAACACCTTCCAGCAAGCCTTCCAGCAAGCCCAGGCAGGCAATGTCAACGAAGCCATCGAAGGCTTCACCCATGTCATCCAAGAGAACGACCACTTTGCCGAAGCCTACTTCAACCGTGGCATTCTCCACCTCCTTCTCGACGACACCCCCCATGCCATCCCCGACCTCTCCAAAGCAGGAGAACTCGGCATCTATCAGGCATACAACATCATCAAGAAAAACCAGAACATCAAGAAGAAATAAACGCTGCGCATTTTGCATTGTTTCGGATGGTACAGAAAGGGGCAATTGGCGCATTCACTTTTCCTTTCTTACAGCACTCTTAATCCGGCTATTGTGTAGTCGCCTATGCAGATTTTGCCGTTTCTGAAAAGCTTCTTCACCTTGGCATTACCTTTCGCTGCCTCTATGCTGCTGATTCCTGTTGTTTCCTTAAAGAATTCTTTCCAGTTCTCGTCTGCCCTGTATGCCGCCTCAGAGCCAAAGGTTCTGCCCGCAGAACACTCCTTCCTCACGCCGCCCGAGGCGTTCTCCCCGCTATCTGTTTTCAGTGTGTATTTCTTGGTTCACCAGTAAAACCCTGTGTGTGGATTTGGATAAATCCCATAAATCTGCTGAATCAGCTTAATCATCCCAAAGGGGTATGTTTTTATATAAACAAG
>ONDH01000007.1 GCA_900316505.1 uncultured Prevotellaceae bacterium | reverse complement strand
CCGGTTCCTCCTTTTTACAACAAAGGTAGGGAATCGAACCTTACTAAGCAAGATAGTTCACTATCTTTTTCTTAGACGCTGCAAACTTAGAGCTTAATCCGTGGTTTTATTACTTACGAGGGGCTTTGTTTAAGACAGACACGGGGTTTTACAAGTAAACTGTATTAATTCCCCTTTTTTCTTTTGTGATTCAAAGACAGAAATATCTTCACATCAAAAAAGGGGTGGAACCGTGCGGTTCCACCCCTTTCATATAGAATTGTTAATTCTGTCGGATTACTTGATTGCAACACCTGCTGCGTTGTACTTCACACCGTTCTTCACGATAACGATCTGACCGTTGATGAAGTACTTGCCATCCTTCACAGCGTCTTCTGCATTTTCAACGCCTTCGATAGCAGTTGCAACTGGCTTGTAAGGCTCAACAGTAGCGAGCTTCATCTCAGTGATGTTAACCTGAGTGTTATAAGCAGAAGCCTTGATTGCGTTCAGGTGAACGAAGCCCTTGTCAGCCTTGAACTTAGCGAGGTCGTAAACGATAACACCGTTCTCATTGCTTACAACATAGTTAGCGTCGGTTACAGGAACAAGAATGTTACCACCCTGGTCAGCCACATCATTCTGGTTGAAGAACAGACGTGGATTGTCTGATGCCACAACGATTGTGAGGTAATCCCATTCACCAAGGTCTGCATACTGAGTTGAAGTGCCGATATTGATGTTGCTATTACCATAAGCACAACCAGTCTCAGAATCCAAAACGTAATCGCAATTTGCATCGTCTGGATCAGCGATAGCTGCACTACCATCAACACCAGTCCACTTGTGATACATGTCTGCAGTCAAGTCTGCAACCTTAGCCTCCTTCGGTGCAAGAGCAGCGATAGCGTCAGTGATAGCCTTGGCAGCAGCAGTGAGAGTCGCGGCAGTGACATCTTCTGATGCATTCTCTGCTTTCTTCAGTTCAGCCTTACCAGCAGCGATAGCGTCGGTGAGAGCCGTCACGAGGTCTTCCGAGTAGCCCTTGCCTTCAGTCTCAGTGATTCTACCAGCGTAGCAAGCCTCGTTGAGTGCGAGTGTCTCAGCCCAGAGTGATTTTGCATCTGCGGCTGTAGTGGCAGCATCAATAGCAGCCTCGTCGTCCTTAACAACCTTAACACAGATGTTAGAGAATCCATAAGTGGCATCAGTAGCAACTGCAAGGTTGACAGCAATAGTACGGATATCTTCTGGGGTAGTCAGGTACTCCTGATAGTGAGTGATTCCGTCACCTCCAGTCTCAAGCTTAACTTCGCTCAGGTTAGCCTTCCACTGGCCAGGTTCTGCGTGACCACCAATAACCAGTGTGTTGGGCTGCTCTGCATAGAGGTCGAATGCCAAGGAGAAGTATGTGCCCTTTGGCAGAACCTTTGGCAGACGAATAAAGAACTGAGCGTCGTAGTCATTGCCACCTTCTGTTGGAAGTGCTTTAGTCTCGATGTCAATTTCATAAACATCTCCGACTTTGGTCTTTTCAACTGGAAGCATTTCTGGATTCTCAACATCGTTGTTCTTCAGAACGAACTCGCTCAGGTCGTCACCAGTGAGGTCACCATTCTTCATGATGTTTTCTGCCCAGTCAAGAGTTGTTGGATCAACTGGTGCAACAAGCTCAACCTTGATGTTGTCGAAGAAGAACGATCTAGTTGATGCGGTAGCAGAATAGCAGAGGTCAAACGCAATAGTTGTGAACTCTGTGGTGCCAACTGTGTAGTCAAGAGTCAAGTCTGTCCAGTCAGTAGTGAACTCATATTCACCAAATGTATTCCATCCAGCAAAATTGCCAATACCATTGTGAGCCTGAGTACCAACCTTCGCAGCCTCAGATGCCTTCACCTTCATAGTAAGCTTAACCTTTGTTCCTGTTGGAATAGCCTCATCCGCCAGTTTGACGAAGAGCTGGCTTGCATATCTGTCACCGGATGTATTTGCTGTAACCTCGATGTAATCGCCTTCAGCACCTTCACCCTTAGTATATATTGCAGGATTGTCACCTTCTCTACCAAATTCACCACGAGTAACGAGATCAATACCCTGCTCACCAAGAGCTTTGTACCACTCTTCATAAGAAGATGGATCAACAGGAGCAACATACTTCTTGAATGCAACGTTGTCAAAGTCATAAGTGACACCCTCAGCATCAAGAGCAATATTCAAAACATAGTTAGAGAGTCCCTCCTGAGTTGTAGGATCAATGATGAGGCTAATCTCATTCCAGTCGGTAGTGAATTCAGCTGCAGGAGCGGATGCATTTGTGTAACCGCCACCATTGTTAGACTTATGAAGCTGTCCATTAGCCTTCACTGCCTTAGAAGCCTTAACCGTCATTACGAGTTCTACCTGACCATTTCGGAGAGCGGCAGGAATTTCGAAGAAGATCTGGCTTGCCCATTCATTAGCAGGATTAGCCTTAGATTTCACTTCGATGTAACCACCTTCTTCGCCTGTTCCAAACACGTATGGGGCAGCGGGGAAGTCATATTCTTTTCCATCCTCATAGTCTACAGCAGGATCCTTAGCAACAATCACATTCTGTTCGTACCAGTCTTCAGCAGCCTGTCCAAACTTCACGTTTCTGAACTTGTAAGTGATAGCCTCACCTGCATTACCATCAAGCTTTTCGGTAAGATCCAAGCAATACTGGTCTGCCTGCAAGTCTTTCCAAGTACCAGTAGATTTAACACCTTCGGTCTTGAGGATGCGAGTGATTGTCGTCCACTTACCCACCGAGAACTCAAGACCAGCGCCAGGTCCAGGGTTACAACCCCAACCATTGCCTGTAGCGGTTGCCTGGAAACTTTCAGGAGTCTTGATAGCCTTAGAAGCCTGAACTTCCATGGTCATCTTAGTGCTCTTACCAACATATTCTGCTGGGATAGCAATCCAAAGCTGGCTGTTATAAGTCTGGTTACCACCAGCATTAGAGATAACCTCCACATAGCCACCTTCTGCATCAGATACAAAACGAGCAGCTGGATGAGGATCGTTGCCATCAGCATATGTTTCAGTGCCTTCCTTGTAGTCCTTAGCGTGGAACTCATTGTTGAGATACCACTCAGAACCTCTTACAATCTGAACATCGTCGAAGTAGATGGTTCTCTCAGCATCACCACTCAGGTTGAAGCAAAGATCTGTAAAGTCATTTTTAGCTTTTTCACCCGTACAAACGAATGTTACAGTTTGCCATTCTGTTGTTACATTCAGAGGTCCGAATGGGTTGCCACCTGTCTTGTAACCCCAGTTATTGTGAGCCTGGCTTTCCAATGTGTACTCACCATCAGCCTTTACGCGGAATGTAATTTTGAAACCATCCTTGCTTCCGTTTGCGACAGTCTTTCCTGCTTCTGTACCTCTAATCCAGATCTGAGATTGTGGATTAACATTAGCTGGCACGTTACATACGATACAGCCATTAGATACATCATCAGCATCAGCACCCCATACAGGCTCTACCTTATCCTTCCATGCATAGTATGGACTTTCAGCAGTTGCATTCTTGTCAGCTCTGAAGCGGAAGAAGTCTGCTCCTGTGTACCAAGCGTCCTTTTCAGGAGCAGTAGGAGCAACAGCAGGCTTAACCAGAGTAAGTTTGAAGTTGTCAACAGTGAACCAACGAGCAGCCATTGGAGCTTCGAAGCTCTTTGCACCAATGCGGATTTTGCCATCAGTCACTTCAATTGCGTCAGTAACATAAGGAACGCGAGTTTCACTATTCACGTCAACAAGCTTAGAAACAGTTTTTTCACCAACTGTAGCATAAACACCAACTGTAGGCTTGAACTCAGTGTAATCACCACCTTCATTGTTCAAAGAGTTGTACATTTCTGCACTAACAGTGTAAGTTCCATTTGGAAGACCGGTGATTTCCTGCCAATAATCGAAGGAAGCCTCTGCGCGATTAGAAGCATTACCTGCCCAATATTCGAAATCGCCACCATGATCTGGACCATTACCACCCTTTGGCTTTTCAAAAGTCCAACCATCCTTAGCACCGCAATCGAAGTTAGCAATAGCGCGAGTGAAATCAGAACCAGCAGTGAGCTGAGTCTTCGCAAGAGCTGGAAGAGCTGCTTCCACCTTCTGAGCATCAGCAAGTGCATCTTCCGACTTATCTGGGTCGATACCCTCAATAGCTGCATCGTAATCAGCAGATGATGCACCCCTCTTCTTCATAGCTTCACCTTCTGCAAGGAGAGCCTTCAGAGCTGGTACATAAGTGATCGATACAGGAGCAAAAGCAAAGTAAGCAGCTTCTTCCTTATTAGCTGTACCACCATCTGCACCCTTGTAAAGACCTGTACCAATGTTCTTCAGAGAGAAACCTTTTCCCTCTACAAACTGAACATCCCATACAGCACCATAGTCGATGTCTTGACCCAGCTTCTTGGCTGTGATACCCAAGTTGAAGCAGCACCAACCGCCCTTATCCTGAGAGTTCAGATACTTACCTCCCCAATCTGAAGTTGGAACTGGCGTTCCATTAGGAGCCACAAGATGGAGAAGATAATAACCATGGACAGACTCGTCTTCGTTTTCAGCCAAACTTTCGAGCTGCCACGTGTAACCAGAATTTGTTGTAACAAACGCGCTACCATACGCGTCGAAAGCCAAATTCTGGTTGTTTGAGCCAAACAGTGCCTTTTCAGCAGCCTTGTCAACAATCGCAAATGTCTTGCCATCAAGAGCTGCAACACTGGTAAACTCATCACCAAGTAGGATAGTTGGTGGAATAGCAGCATTTGCCACCATCGCAACTACCATTGTCAGGAGAAATGTAAATAATTTTCTCATAATTGGTTTGAATTTAAGTTAATAAAAAAGTTGATTAAAAAAATTGTTTTTGGTTTTGATATTTTTGTTTTGGTTGTCTCTGCTTATTATATAAATAATGTGTATTTAGATTGATTAGTATTCGTAGAATCCTCCCGAGAGAGGTATTCAAGAATGGCTGTTAGCCAATTCGGCGGTAAAGTTACGGTTTATTATTGTTAATTCCTCATGTTTTTGCAATTTTTTTTGCGAAAATTGATGGTTTTTTTCAAATTTTTACATTTTCAGGTGTTTTTGGAGACATAAGCGGTGGAAAGAGAGGTGGCGAAAGACAAAATTTAACAATTTAACAATTTAACAATTTAACCTGCAGTGGCAAGCGAAAGTGAAAAGTGAAGAGTGAAAAGTGAAAGATGCGGTTGAGCGAGTGCAGAGTCAAACTTGTTTGAACTATGCCGAGCGTGAGCATCTTCGGCGAAGCCAAAAATCTAAGTTACCGAAGTAAACAGGACTCCAACACCCCGCATAGTTCTCCCCATTACGGGGGAGATGTCCGAAGGACAGAGAGGGTCTTATATTTTCGTGACTTTCACTCGCGCATGCAAGTGTTCCCCACATGCGAACGTAAGTCTTGCTAACAAACGAACGTAAGTCTTGCCCACAAACGAGTTGCAAAACGTGGAATAATCCAAACATTTCATTTTTTTCTGGACTTTTTTGGTAAAACCAATAGTTTTTTGTATTGCTGGTAAAAAAAACGCCTTATCCGCTCAATCCGCTCAATCGTTCCACAGGAACTTGTTTATAAAAAGACATATCCCTTCGGGATGATTCAGCTGATTCAACGGATTTATGGGATATATGGATTAATGTCAGTTCGATATAAGGAGTCGCTGCGCGAGAAATCATGCAAATCGTCCCAAATCTTACAAACATGACTGAGATTTTGAGAGATTTTGAATAGATTTATAGGATTTCTGTCCACAGAGGGCACTCCTTTCCTCACGCCGCGCAAGGCGTTCTTTTCTGTGCTTTCAGTGCTTTCCGTGTGAGATAATCACAGAAATAATTTTCTTGAGCACGGATTAAGCTCTAACCCCTATAATTTGCCACGGTGAGGATGTAGCCTTTATCGAGGTGGTCTTCGGTGTGAAGGGTCACATTATTATATTTTAAAAGAAGATTGGGGAGGTCATCGTCGATGCCACGACCAGTGAGTTTGACAATAGCTTCTTTTTGTGTCCAAAAGCGGGTGAAGGAGATTTGAGGATCGGGTGATTGGGAGACGAGGGCGAACTCGCTGTCGTTGAGGACATGACGGGCAAGGGATTCGTTGTAACGTCCTATCCGCTCGACATCAACACCAACGGGTTGATCTGAGACAACACACGCTATGGCTTGTTTGCAGTGGGAGATGTTGAAGAAAAGTTGAGAGTTGAGAGTTGAGAGTTGAGAGTTGAACGAGAGTTCGGGTTTGCCGTGTTCACCGTAGGAGAAGGTGGGTTGTTCGGTGATGCGATAGACTTCGCGGAGGGCTTGGCAGAGCAGCAAGTAGGAGAAGGCGCACTCTTTACGCCCCTGCTCAAACTTGAAACGGAGAGCCTTCTCACGTCGCCACTGAGGAAGGGAGACAATGGCTGCTTCCAACTCTTCCGAGGTGATGGCATCGAGATTGTCTAAAATGAAAAGACCCTCTCCCCGACCCTCCCCCGTAATGGGGAGGAAGACCATGCGGGATGTTTCCAATAGGCGGGCAAGCCGGATGGCTCTCCCCATTACGGGGGAGATGTCCGCAGGACAGAGAGGGTCTTCTGTTTTAAAGTCTTTCTCCACAATGTTGGCAGTAGTTGGCTTTGAGGTCTGTTTTCTCGTTGCAGCGAGGGCATCTTCCGTTCTTACCCTTCTTCTTGGTCTCGTCTATCATAGTGGCTGACACGATGCCGGTGGGGACAGCGATGATGGTGTAACCAAGTATCATGACCACACTGGAGAGGAGACGCCCTACGAGGGTGACAGGAGTGATGTCGCCATAGCCCACCGTGGTGAGGGTGACTATCGCCCAGTAGATGCTGGTGCCTATATCGGTGAATTGTGTGCCTGGCTGCCCTCCTTCAACCATAAACATCAGAGTTCCGATGATGGTAACGAGTATGAGCACAAAGAGAAAATAGACAAGTATCTTGCGGAAACTCAGACGAATACTCTGAAGAAGCAGATACCCTTCATTAATAAAGGCGAAGAGCTTGAGCACGCGGAAAATGCGCAGGAGACGGAACACTCGCAGGATGAAGAAGTAGCGTGCAGAAGAGAGATATGGAATGAAAGAAAGATAGAGCGGCAAGGTTGCCACGAGGTCTATGATGCCAAAGAAACTGAAGGCATAATCTTTAGGACGTGGCGAACAATAGAGCCTGAGAATGTATTCGATGGTAAAGAAGAAAGTGAGGACATACTCCATGATGGTGAGCACATCCTTGAAACGTCCCATCACAGCGGGTTTCGTCTCGATGAACGCCACAATGAGACTGAGGACAATCGCCACCATGACAGCGAGATCGAATGCCTTGCCTGCTTTCGTGTCAGAATTGAACACGATATTGTAGAGGCGTGGCTTGTCTTTGAGCAATGCAAAAAACCTTTTCATACTGCAAAGATACGAAAAAGTTGACAGTTGACAGTTGACAGTTGGCAGTTTTTTTCTATTCAGATGTATTTTTAGGGAATATGGCTCGACTTTCCGGTTCACCAGTAAAACCCTATGTGGGGATTTAGATAAATCCCATAAATCTGCTGAATCAGCTTAATCATCCCAAAGGGGTATGTTTTTATATAAACAAGTTCCTGCGGAATGATTGAGCGGATTAAACAGATTTTTGCTTTTGGGTAAGCCATTACTCGGATTGATTCTGATTAATCGGATTAGAGCCTCGCGCGGCTCTTGCAACTATCCGGATGGACTTTCGCCAAGAAAGGGGAAATCTGCTATAGCTGTCAATTGTCAATTCCCATCGTTTTTGCACACGTTTTTGGTGTGGTGTGCAATTATTTTTGTCATTTATTACACAGAAAGGCAAAGTGTGTGTAAAATGCTCATAATTACACGCTTTTTATTTGTCCAAACCATATTTTATTTGTAATTTTGAACCCGAAATGCCGCACACATCTGATAGAGTGTGCATTTTTCATGGTGTAATTTTGAAGAAAGAGTAAGAAAAGAATATGGCCAATACAATGCTTGATAGGTTTCTGAAGAAATCAACCTTCAACTCTCAAGAAGATTTCGAGAAGAACTTTGAATTTGTGATTCCCGAAAACTTCAATTTTGCCTACGACGTGATGGACGTGTGGGCAGAAGAGACGCCCGACCGCTTGGCTTTGCTGTGGTGCAACGACAAGGGGATTGAACGCCGATTCACTTTTGCAGACATACGCCGCGAATCGAACAAGGTGGCGAGCTATTTGCGTTCGTTGGGCATCGGGAAGGGTGATTTCGTGATGCTTATCATGAAACGCCGTTACCAGTTCTGGCTGACGATGCTGGCATTGCACAAGTTGGGTGCCGTGGCGATTCCCGCCTCTTTCCTGTTGACAAAGAAGGACATCGTGTATCGCGTGAAAGCAGCAGGGGTGAAGGCTTTGATTGCCACGGGTGATGAGGAGATTCTGCGCCATGTGAATGAGGCACATGCTGAGTGGCCCGCTTTGAAGCACCGCATCAGCATCGGACCGGTAGTGCCAGAAGGATGGGATGATTTCAAGGCCGGTGTGAAAGTGGCAGAGGAATACAAGGCTGGTCGTGTGACCAAGTCGTCTGATTTCCTGCTCATGTATTTCACTTCAGGAACGAACGGACAGCCTAAGATGGCGATTCACGACCACACCTACCCATTGGGACACATCGGAACTGCTGCCTTCTGGCACAACCTGCACATGGGCAGCCTGCACTTGACAGTGGCTGACACGGGTTGGGCAAAGGCTACATGGGGAAAGATGTACGGACAATGGATTGCCGGTGCAACGCTGTTTGTGTATGACCATGAGAAGTTCCATGCTGCCGACATTCTGGAAAAGGTTGGTCAGTACCGCATCACCAGTTTCTGTGCGCCCCCAACCATCTACCGTTTCATGATTCGAGAGGACTTGAGCAGGTTTGACCTCAGTTCTCTGGAGCACGTGACGACTGCAGGAGAGGCACTGAACTCTGCTGTGTTTGACAAGTTTAAGGAGATTACGGGACTGGAAATCAAGGAAGGTTTCGGACAGAGCGAAACAACCTGTCTGATTGCCACAACTCCTTGGATGAAAACAAAACCCGGCTCAATGGGTAAGCCCATGCCACAATATGACATTCATTTGATCACCCCTGAGGGGAAAGAGGCGAAAGTGGGCGAAGAGGGACAGATTGCTATCCGTACGGACAGGGAAAAACCGATTGGCTTGTGCTGTGAGTACTACCACAACGCAGGCGAGACGAAGAAGGGCTGGCACGATGGCTTCTACTTCACAGGCGACTTGGCATATAAGGATGAGGACGGGTATTTCTGGTTTGTGGGACGTGCTGACGACGTCATCAAGTCATCGGGTTACCGCATTGGTCCTTTCGAGGTGGAGAGTGCCTTGATGACTCACCCATCGGTGGTGGAATGCGCCATCACGGGTGTGCCTGACGACATCCGAGGTATGGTGGTGAAAGCAACCATCGTGCTGGGCAAGGAATGGAAGGACAAGGCAAACGAAGATTTGGTGAAGGAGCTGCAAGACCATGTGAAGAAGACCACCGCTCCCTATAAGTATCCACGCATTATCGAGTTTGTGGATGAACTGCCCAAGACTCACTCTGGAAAAATCAGAAGAGTGGAAATCAGAGAGAATGACGCGAGGAAAGTTGAGGGTTGATGGTTGAGGGTTTAGAGTTTAGGGTTGAGGGTTTAGAGTTTAGAGTTTAGGGTTTAGAGTTTAGGGTTTAGGGTTTAGAGTTTAGAGGTTAGAGGTTAGAGGTTAGGGTTTAGAGTTTAGAGATGACGGAACAGGATTGGATTGTGAAGGGTAAGGAGGCGTATGCACGGCAGGACTGGAAGGAGTGCCTGGATGCTTATGCTGAAGCCATCAAGCTGAATCCGGCTTCGGAGGCGGTGGAACTGAGGAAGATGACGATGGAGATTGTGGAGTTCTATTGCAAGGACAGGTTTAATCCTTAGAGAGTTGACAATTGACAATTGACAGTTGACAGTTGACAATTGACAGTTGAGAGTTGACAGTTGAGAGTTGACAAGAGGGGGGAAGGGTTTAGTGGAGAGATGAGATGGAGTAAAGATTCTAAAATAAAAGCAAAAGTATAATATAAGTAATTATGGCAAAAATGAGAGGCGCTATCGTTGTGGACATCGAGCGTTGCAAGGGATGCAACCTCTGCACGATAGCTTGTCCATTACATCTTGTCACACTGAGTGCAACTGTCAACCACAAGGGTTACAACTATGCGGAACAGACAGATTGGGAGAAGTGCAACGGCTGTACCAGTTGCGCTATTGTATGCCCTGACGGCTGCATTACAGTTTATCGGAAAAAGGAGGAAAGCGATGGACAATAAGAAAGACATTGTATTGCTGAAAGGCAATGAAGTAATTGCCAAGGCCGCCATCCGCTATGGATATGACGGCTTCTTTGGCTATCCTATCACCCCACAAAGTGAAGTGTTGGAGACACTCGCCGTGGATAAGCCTTGGGAAACTACCGGCATGGTGGTGCTGCAGGCTGAGAGCGAGCTGGCTTCCATCAATATGCTGTATGGCGCTGGCTGTACGGGCAAGCTGGTGTTTACATCCAGTTCATCGCCGGGCATCGCACTGATGCAGGAAGGTATCAGCTACATGGCTGGTAATGAACTCCCCGGTGTGATTGTCAGTGTTGGTCGTGGCGGTCCAGGTTTGGGCACCATCCAACCTGGTCAGGCAGACTATTTCCAGGCTGTGTATGGCGGTGGCAACGGCGACTATCACACCATCGTGCTGGCTCCTAATAGTGTGCAGGAAATGAGTGACTGCATGGGCAAAGCAGCAGAACTGACGTTTAAGTGGCGCATGCCCGTCATCGTCCTGTCAGATGGTATGATTGGACAGATGATGGAGAAGGTGGAACTACCACCCTATCATCCACGCCGCACCGATGAGGAGATTGCCAAGCAGTGTCCTTGGGCAACCAATGGCATCGGGCTGAAAAACCGTAAGTACAACTTCATGTCCACACTGGAGTTTGACCCTGCCGTGATGGAGGAGCGCAACCAGAAGATGGCTGCCAAATACCGTCAGGTGGAGGCTGAGGAGGTGGATTATGAGCTTTATCGTGTAGATGACGACACCGAATATCTCATCGTGGCATACGGCATCTCGTCGCGCATCAGCATGAAAGCCATTGATCTGCTGCAAGAAACGGGTGTGAAGATTGGCATGCTGCGTCCGAAGACGCTGTGGCCATTCCCCAACAAAATCATCAGCCAGCTCTCTGAGCGAATCAAGAGCATCCTCTGCGTGGAACAATGCGAGGGACAGATGATTAACGATGTGCGCCTTGCCACCGAAGGTCAAGCCACCGTGTTCCACTCCGGACGCTCTGGCGGCATGATTTCCTCCCCAATGGAAGTGGTTGAGGACTTCAAGTGCATGGCTCGCGAAAAGATGAGCAACAACTGGCCAAAAGGCTACTGGATGAAGTAAATCCATGTACTATTTGACAATTTACAATGTACAATTGATTGGACTATTTAATGATTTAGCCATGCGGTTCGTACAGAAATTGTCAAATGATAATTAAAAATAAATTGTACCTTGTAAATTGTCAAATTGTAAATGATATGTTGACAAAAGAACAACTCATAATTCCTGAGAATAAAATATATGGCAAGCCGGCGCTGATGAATGAGACGCCTATGCACTATTGCCCTGGTTGCAGCCATGGTGTGGTGCACAAGTTGGTGGCTGAAATCATCGAGGAGATGGGCATGGAGGAAGACACCATCGCCATCTGTCCCGTGGGTTGTGCGGTGTTCGCATACCGCTATGTGGATGTCGATTGGATTGAGGCTAGTCACGGACGTGCTCCAGCCTGTGCTTCTGCCGTCAAGCGTCTTTGGCCCAACAAGCTCGTCTTCACCTATCAGGGCGACGGCGACATGGCCTGCATCGGTACGGGTGAGACCATCCATGCACTGAACCGTGGTGAGAACATCGCCATGATTTTCATCAACAACGCCATCTACGGTATGACTGGCGGACAAATGGCGCCCACTACCTTGATGGGCATGAAGACTGCCACTTGTCCTTATGGCCGTCAAGCAGACCTGCACGGATACCCACTCCACATCACCGACCTTGCTGTCAACCTCGAAGGCACTTGCTACGTGACCCGTCAGGCTGTCAATAATGTTGCCAACATCCGTAAGGCAAAACGCGCCATCAGACAGGCATTCGAGAACTCTCTGAATAAGAAGGGAACTTCCCTTGTAGAGATTGTCTCCACTTGTGCCTCAGGTTGGAAGATGACACCAGAGCAGGCAAACCAGTGGATGACGGAGAACATGTTCCCCTATTACCCATTGGGCGACTTGAAGAATACAGTAGAATAAATTCATGTACCATTTACCATGTACAATGTACCATTTCCATTGGGACATTGAATCAACAAACCGCATGGCAAATGATAAAATGACGAAATGATAATTGTACATTGTACATGGTAAATTGTAAATATACTTATGACTGAAGAAATCATCATATCAGGCTTTGGAGGACAGGGTGTCCTCTCGATGGGAAAAATTCTGGCATATGCAGGCATCATGGAAGAGAAGGAAGTGAGCTGGATGCCCGCCTATGGCCCCGAACAGCGTGGCGGTACTGCCAACGTGACCGTCATCGTAAGTGATGCCCCCGTCAGCTCTCCTATCGTCAGTGCCTACGACACTGCTATCGTTCTTAACCAACCTTCTTTGGAGAAGTTCGAACCATTGGTGAAACCAGGTGGCACCATCATCTATGACGGACATTCCATCATCCAGCCTCCTAAGCGCGACGACATCAATGTCTATCGCATCGACGCCATGGAGGAAGCTGCACGTACCGGCAACTCGAAGGTGTTTAACATGCTCGTCCTTGGCGGCTTCCTCAAGGTGCGCCCTATTGCCACCGTGGAAGACGTGGTGAAGGGACTCCACAAGGCACTGCCAGAGCGTCACCACAAACTCATCCCCATGAATGAGGAAGCCATCCGCAGAGGTATGCAACTCATTCAGAAAATGAATTAATCAACAGGTGAATCAAATAGACTCCGAAGAGACCCGTGAAGGCGATGGCACTGCCCGTCAACCGAACACGGGCTCTTGAACGGATGTCAGCATCATCTACATTTCGGAGCACATATAGAGTGCCCAACACCCTTGCCAAGAAAAAAACAGTAAAGCCAAAGAGAAGCACCCACGGATTGAGCAAGGCATCTAAACCATCTGTGTCAAATATAGACCAACGGGAGAAGTGCTTGTGTTCCAAGAAGGTTCCTAAAATACTCCCAAAGAGAAAGGGTATCGCCATGCCGGTCATGACAAAGAAGAGATGGAATGGGCGAGATTTTAACACGCGGGAGAGTATAGATTGGAAAACATAAAGGACTGTCTGAAGGACGGAGAGAATAAAGAGGACCATCCAGAGTCCATAGGGACCATAAAGAGACATCCACAATTTATTATAGTCATTAGGGCTCAAAAAATAGAGAATCGCTTGGCTGGCGCCCCAGAAGAGAACGAGTGAAATGAAGGTGAACTTCCATTTTGGACGCATAGAGTAAATGATTACCCTACGCCCTTTGGCATCACCTCCCAAAGAGCCCAACAAGGAATTGGCTCCTTGCACAAACAGCAAGGTGACCGACAATGCTCCCAACAACAAAACCAGGAGTATACAGCATGTCTGCAAAATAACGTATGATATCATCTTACTTATTTTAGTTTGACTGCAAAGATACGAATAAGTAAGAGGAAAAACTATTCTTTGTGGACAAATTTATTCATATTACTCAACTTTCGGAAGTGCTCAACTTCTTTAGGAGTTAAGGAGTTAAAGGAGTTAGATGCGAATGTCCAACTCCAATGACTCTTCGCCTTTGAGTCACGTGGATGCCCGTCGTTGAGTTTGATGGCCCACTCTCATTGCCTCTTCAGTAGCCCACCCGTATCCACTCAAGACGTGCAGAGATATCCTCCGCAACCCCTCAGTCGTTATCTGGCGGGAGATGACGAGCGTCAGAACTTGGAGAGGACGAGCGTCAGAGTTAGGAGATGACGAGCGTCAGAGCTGGGAGATGACGAAAGGGAGAACGAGGTAATGACGAAAGGGACGAAGCGGAGATGACGAGTGTGGGAAAGCAGAGATGACGAGTGCGAGGCAGTGGTGGATACGAGCAAGCGTGAGCGGAGATGACGAATGCGAGAAAGCAGAGATGACGAGTACGAGGCAGTGGTGGATACGAGCAAGCGTAAGTGGAGATGACGAGTGTGAGTCTCACGAGATGACGTGAGGAGCCCCTGTGATGTGTATGACCAATGACTCCAACACGCACATCAAAGTCATTTGACACACTTCCTCAACCGTTCCAAAGCCTCTTGCAGCACACGACGTTGGGTGCCCACATTGAGACGCATGAAGCCTGCACCACCAGAACCGAACATCTCACCATCATTGAGGGCAAGGTGGGCTTGATTGACGAAGAGGTCAACGAGTTCCTGATGGTTGAGTCCCAAGTCGCGGCAGTCGAGCCAGACGAGGAAGGAGGCTTGGGGACGGAGGGGCTTGACCTGTGGAAGGTACTGCTGGCAGTAGTCGATGAGAAAGTCGATGTTGCCTTCCACATAACGAAGCATCTGCTGCCGCCACTCTTCTCCCTGTTGCAGAGCTGCAAGGGTGGCTATTGGCGCAAAAAGGTGGGGTTCGTTCCATTCGTTGGCTGTCAACCATCGGTAGAAGGGTTTGCGCAGTTGCGGATTGGGGATGATTGCCCACGAAGAGACGATGCCTGCCATGTTGAAGGTCTTGGTGGGGGCACCAAAGGTGATGCTCACTTCGGCTGCCTCGTCACTCACGGAGGCAAAGGGGATGTGGCGGTTGCCCCAGAGCGCCATGTCGGCATGTATCTCGTCGCTGATGACGAGGAGGTTGTGCTCCTTGGCAAAGTGCGCCAGACGTTGCAGGGTCTCCTTGTCCCACACGATACCCGCAGGGTTGTGGGGATTGGAAAGGATGAGCAAGCAGCACTTCTCGTCGCACACCTGCTCGAGGTTGTCGAAGTCCATCTCGTATCCCTTCAGCGGGTTCCACACCACTTCGCGTTGGTTCCCTCGGGGTGTGAGGAAGAAGGGGTGATAGATGGGTGGCTGCACAATGACCTTTGCATCCTCTTCCAAGAAGAAGTTGATGACCATGCCGATGCCTTTCACGATGCCAGGGATGTAGGTGAGCCATTCACGTTCCACGTGCCACTGGTGGTGGTCCTCAATCCATCGCTGCACCGTCTGCCAATACTCCTTGGGCTCGACGGTGTAGCCAAACAGCGAGTGCTCCAGCCGCGCCTTCAGGGCATCGGTGATGAAGGAGGGCGTTTCCCAATCCATGTCAGCCACCCACAACGGCAGGAGATCACTCCGTCCATATCGTTCCTGAAGCACCTCATGCTTCAAATCGCCCGACCCTCTGCGGTCAACAGGCTTGTCAAAATCGTAGTGCATAATTTTCAATTTTCCATTATCAATTATCAATTAAAAAAAGAGCCCCATGCTATCTTCACAGACAGCAATGGGGCGGACAAAAAACTTCATCTTTTGGCATATAGCCTTATCATAGAAGTTCCATGTTATCTTTTCTGCACATCTGCTACAATCTTTTGAAGAGCGATAACCAAGCGATCAACTTCTTCTTTTGTATTATAGACCGCGAAAGTGGGACGTACAGACATCTCGTAGCCAAGGGCACGGAGAGCGGGTTGGGCGCAGTGGTGTCCGGCACGTACGGCAATGCCTTCCTTGTCGAGCAACTGTCCCACTTGAGGTGCAGGGATGCCCGGGATGTCGAGCGAGATGACGCTCACACGCTTCTTCGGATTGCCCATGATGGTGATGCCTGGGATGCGGCCGATTTGCTGACGTGCATATTCCGTCAGTTCATGTTCGTGGCGTTCGATGTTGTGGATGCCCACACTCTGCACGAAGTCGAGTGCATAACCGAGTCCGATGGCATCGGCAATGTTGGGTGTGCCAGCCTCGAATCGGGCTGGAGGCACATTGAACTCGGTGCGTTCGATGGTCACATCCTTAATCATGTTGCCTCCACCCTGCCATGGTGGGAGCTGTTCCAGCCATTCTTTCTTTCCATACACCACACCGATGCCCGATGGACCATAAATCTTGTGTCCAGAGAAGACAAAGAAGTCTGCATCCAATTGTTGCACATCCACTTTAGTGTGGGCAATGCTCTGGGCACCGTCGATGAGCACGGGGATGTTGTGCGCATGAGCGGTGCGGATGATGCTTGCCACATCGTTGATGGTGCCGAAGGTGTTGTTCACATGCCCCACGCTGACGAACTTGGTGCGTGGCGTGATGAGGCGTTCGAGTTCGCTGAGGATGAGGTCGCCGTTCTTGTCGATGGGGATGGCACGGAGTTCAGCCTTCTGCTGCTTGCACACCTGCTGCCAAGGCACGATGTTGGCGTGGTGGTCGAGGGTGGAGACGATGACGTTGTCGCCTTCCTCCAAGAACTTCGACCCGAAGGTGTGTGCCACGAGGTTGATGCCCTCTGTGGTGCCGCGCACGAAGAGGATATTCTCTTTGGCAGGGGCATTAATGAAACGTGCCACCTTCTCACGTGCAGCCTCATACTGGTCGGTGCTTCGTGCTGCCAGCGTGTGTGCGCCACGGTGAATGTTGGAGTAGTCCGTCTTGTAGAAGTGGCTCAATCCGTCAATCACCCTCAGGGGCTTATGGGTGGTGGCACCATTGTCGAACCAGACGAGGTCGTGCCCGTTCACCTTCTGATGCAAGATGGGGAACTGCTTACGGATTTCGGTGGTGTTCACCGTATCCGCCTCCTCGTACTGAAGGTTCTTGACAATCTCCGTCTCGGGAATGCCAATGCCAAAACCATTGTCTTTCAGGAGGCAGTTCTTCTTCTCAGGCTCCACATCATCCCCTCCCTCTGCCGTTGAAGCATGGGAAGGAACGACACGTGAAGGTGCTTCGTAAGAAGATATATCCTCTGCAAAGTATTTGGCAATGACCCCCTTGAACAGTTCCGTGTCAGCAGGACTGAGGCTTCCTATCTGTGGATAATCCTCCACACTGCCTTCTGGCAGGACCTCACCACCTCCACCCGGCACTCCTGCTCCTCCACCTGGAACAGCGGGTGTCGTAGGCAGCGGCAATGCCGACAAGTCCAACTCGTCGGGTGCCTCGTTCGGCACTGCCACTTGCGGTGCTGTTCCCAAGCTTGGCAAGTCAAAGTGGAAATTATCTAATTCGTTCAAATACATCTTATTCTAAGTACAATCTATTATATTTACAATTTAACAATGTACAATGTACCATTTTACCATACGGCTTGTGTGCATCGCATTAGCCTCAAACTGTACATTGTATATGGTCAAATGGTAAATGCCATTACTTTTCAATCTTGTTTCTGTGCTGATAGTCGTGGTAGTAACCCACCTCCACGTTCTCCAGAACGGCGATGGCATCGTCGGTGAGAGAAGCAAGGCTGAAGTACTTGGTGAGCAGGTAGCTTGCCACACCATACTGGTCAAGTCCCATCAGGCGTGCCGAGAGGCTTGGAGCAATTTCGCCAGGGATACCTGCCTGATGCAGACCTACCACACCCTGCTCTTTTTCACCCACACGTACGAGAATGATTTCGGTGGTGCCTACGCCACGATTGGTCAAATACTGTCCCTTCACCTCCACCTTGTCGGATGGGATGATAGGCACGCCACGCCATGTGATGACTTTCGTGCCGAAAAGATCAATAGCCACAGGGGGTACACCACGCCAAGTGCACTCACGTTCGAAAGCAGCAATGGCACGTGGGTTGGCAATGAAGAATGCGGGCTCTTTCCATACGAGAGTGAGGAGTTCGTCGAGGTCGTCTGGTGTTGGTGCACCATAACGAGCACTGATCTTATAACCAGGAGCCGCCTGAGCAAGAAGACCAAACTTGGCGTTGTTGATGAGTTCCCATTCCTGACGTTCCTTGATGCTCTCGATGGAGAGGCGAAGTTGCTGTTCCAGTTGGTTGTAGGGAGCATTGTAGAGGTCGCTCACACGAGTGTGTACACGCACTACCGTCTGCAAGGTGTTCAGTGAATATTCTGTAGGATTCTCCTCATAGTCGATGTAAGTTTCAGGGATGACATTGTCTTCCTCATGACCGCTCACGAGATCGATGTGCTTCTCGCCATGCTCATTGACTGTAGCTTTGAGACGGAGCTGCTTATCAACAGCGTTGTTGAATTGCGCACGGAAGTCTGGAATTTCCTCGATGAGAGACTCCAACACAGGAGTGTCGAGCACAAGGAATACGGAGTTGGTGACTGAGCGCACGCTGACAGTAGATTCTGCAGCACTCAGAAGGTCTGCCTCACCGAAGTATTCACCTGCACCAAGCAAGGCAATGCGAAGTTCCTCGCCGTGAGTACCCGTGCTGATAACCTCAGCCTGACCACTTGCCACGATGAAGAAACGCTGTTTGTCCTTACCCTGAGTGACGAGGTTTTTGCTACGAGCCACCTCTACAGGAACGAAATTGCGAGCCAAACGTGCCACAATCTCCTGGTCAATATTCTGGAAGAGCGGGATGGCACGAAGATTCTTCGCCGTGAAGCTGGGAACGCCATCGAAGTACTGAATCTCTATGCGTTCAGCCTTCTTCAGTTCCACTTTCGTGCGGTTCACGCGATAGGTGCCGCTCTCCACCTGCTGCCAAGGAAGGAGCTTGAGGAGAAGTCTCGGTGTGATACTGCCCATCTGAGGGGGCGTTTTGGTGGTGTTCGCCAGTTTGCGAGCCGTTGCAGTCGTGATGCTGCGCTGAATGTTGTTGTCTGCCATGTTTTACTTTACAATTTAATGATTTACCATTTATTTCAGAATTATCTAAGCGAATACTTCTCCTTCACCTCACCCCCCACGATACGGAAAGCGTTGAGCACTGGCTGTTCTGCAGCCAACGAAAGGATGAAATAAAGGATGTTAGGGTCATACGCCAACCGTTTGTCCTCTTCCGACGGACGTGAGGGTGAAGCAGGATGGCTATGCCAGTTTCCGACAATCTTCAGTCCATTTTGACGGGCATACTTGAGGACAGCAAACTGCTCTTTAGGGTCGAAACTGAAATGCTCCTCCGAGTGGTCGATGTTCGTCATCGGGTAGTTCTCTGTGGCAGTCTCCTTGTCGGGTCCCAACAGATAGCCGCATGACTCTATCGGTGCATCCTTCTGTGCTTGTGCCAAAATGGACTGATATGCTATTTCTGTGATAGTGAAGTTCATATCTTACTTTTGTATTGTAACTTTGTGGACATTTCCCTCCACATGTTCCACGGAGAGGACGTTATAACCTTGCTCCGTTGCCGAACGGGGCACATTTTCCAAGGGTTCACCCTCTGTCAAGAGGACTTCCAGCGTGTCGCCAGCAGCAATCTGCGCCAGCTTGAGCTTTGTCTTCACGAATGTCATGGGGCAATGCTCCTTTGTGATGTCAAGTGTATGTGTTGCCATATAAAAAATTAAGAATTAAGATTCATTTCCTCATTAAATAAAGAGTGTTCTTCCTCCCTCGCTGATGTTCAGGAATGTTGCCACACCGAGCACGTCCTTCACTTCGGGGATGAAGTCCTTTTTCTCCAAGCCGAGCACGTGCATCGCCATCTCACAGGCATAGAGGTTCACACCCAGTGCATTGGCAGCATCCACCAGTTCTTCGAGGGTCGCCACGTTGTTCTTCCGCATCAGCGAGCGGAAGATTTTCGGACCAATGCCACAGAAGTTGAACTTGCTGTTCGGAGCCACACTGAGACCACCCATCATGAAACCGAAGAGTTTGGTGAGCCAATTGCCACCGATGAAGCTTCTTCCTCTCTTCTGCTTAATGGCATCCAAGCCCCAGAAGGTGAAGAAGATGTTCACTTCATAACCCACAGCCGCAGCACCTGTTGCCAGCGTAAAGACAGCGGTGAGCTTGTCAAAGTCGCCCGAAAAGGCAATGAGTGAGAGTTTCTTTTGTTCTGCCATGTTCGTATGTGATGTATTAATGGCCCTTCAAGTCGCAAGCAGCCTGTTCGTAATCAATCAGTTCTGTCACTGTCGGGTTCGTACCGCAGATGGGGCACTTGTCCGTCTTTCTCACATTAATCTTGCGGAAATCCATTGTCTTGGCATTGAAGGTGAGCAGTTTGTTGGTGAGCAACTCACCCACCCCTGTCAGATACTTCAATGTCTCTGCCGCCTGAATTGTACCAAGCATTCCCGCGATGGCTCCCAGCACCCCAGCCTGACTGCACGTCGGCACAGCACCTGGTGGTGGAGGAGTCTTGAACAAACAACGGTAGCAGGCTGAGCCTGGCACGTGTGTGAAAGTCTGCCCTTCAAAACGGAGGATACCACCGTGACTGAATGGTTTGCCAGCCATCACACAAGCATCGTTGATGAGGAACTTCACGGGGAAGTTGTCGGTACCGTCCACCACAAAGTCATACTCCTTGATGAGATCGAGCGCATTGTCTGCCATCAGAAACTCCCTGTGAGCATTCACCTTCACATGCGGATTGATGGCATTGATGGTCTCCTTTGCTGATTCCACCTTCCACTTGTCCACATCAGGGGTGGTATGAATAATCTGACGTTGCAGGTTGCTCAAATCGACCACATCGCCATCCACAATACCGATGGTGCCCACACCTGCTGCAGCCAGATACATGGCTACTGGTGCTCCTAAGCCACCAGCACCAATCACGAGCACTTTGCCCTCGCGTATCTTTTCCTGACCTTCCACACCCACATCCTGCAAGAGGATATGACGCGAATAACGGTTCAGTTCTTCTTCTGTAAAATCAAACATATCTGTCTTTTTTTATTTCTTTATTCCACCTTTGTGCTTGACGTCTGCCCGTTCGTCTTTGTTCCTCGACTCCGACCAGCCGAGCACTGCACCCCAAGCCTTCAGAATCGATACTCAATCGATTCGTCCACCTTTGTGCTTGACGTCTGCCCGTTCGTCNNNCACCTTTGTGCTTGACGTCTGCCCGTTCGTCTTCGTTCCTCGACTCCGACCAGCCGAGCACTGCACCCCAAGCCTTCAGAATCGATACTCAATCGATTCTTTGTCTTGTCCACCTCCCATGAAATAAAGGAAATCCACCGCGTCACCCTCGTTCAACTGGAGGGTGGCAAACTCTTCTCTGTCAACGAATTCTTCGTTCACCTGCACACTCACCATGTCGGGTTGTGCCACATTGTTCTGCTTGATTAAGTCTGCCACAGTAGCAGGGAGTTGAACCTCTTGGTCCTCTCCATTTACAATCAATTTTGCCATAATGATGAAGTTTTTGCTATTCTATTTATTGTTCCTTTATTTCTCCGAAAATAGTGCTGTGCTCAAGTAGCGTTCTCCTGTGTCGGGCAGAAGCACCACGATAGTCTTGCCCACATTCTCAGGACGTTTTGCTATCTGAAGGGCAGCATGAGCAGCAGCACCACTTGAAATGCCCACCAGTGTCCCTTCTGTCTTTGCCAAGAGACGACTAGCAGCGAAAGCGTCCTCATTCTTCACACGGAAGATTTCATCATACACCTTCGTGTTCAGCACCTTGGGAGCAAAGCCAGCACCAATGCCCTGCAACTTATGGGGACCGGGCTTGCCGCCTGACAATACAGGTGAGTCATAAGGTTCCACAGCCACTACCTTCACATTGGGGTTCAGCCGCTTCAGCACCTCACCCACACCCGTCACTGTGCCACCAGTTCCTACACCAGCCACGAAGATGTCAACTTTTCCATCGGTGTCTTCCCAAATCTCCTTGGCCGTTGTCTGCCGATGCACCTCTGGGTTTGCCTCGTTGTCAAACTGCTGAGGAATGAAAGCATCCGTCTGCGAAGCCAGTTCCTGTGCCTTACGGATTGCTCCCGGCATACCCTCATAAGCTGGGGTGAGCACCAATCGGGCTCCCAAACTGCGTAGCAACGTACGCCGCTCAATGCTCATACTGTCTGGCATGGTGAGGATAAGTTTGTAGCCACGTCGTGCAGCTACCAACGCCAATCCTACACCAGTGTTGCCACTCGTAGGTTCGATGATGACGGTATTACGTCCGAGAAGCCCTTGCTTCTCAGCCTGTTCGATGAGTGCATAGCCCACACGATCTTTCACGCTTCGTCCTGGATTCAAATATTCGAGTTTAACCAACACACGGGCTTTCAGTCGCTGTTTCTTCTCCACTTTGGAAAGTTCCAGCAGGGGTGTTTTGCCTATCAGTTCAACAAGGCTTTGTGCTATTTTTGCCATAATGAATTATATAGTTTTTTGTCGTCAATCAAATTCGATGCAAAGTTCGGGCTTTTCACGTTGTGCCACAATCCCATTGGCGTGGTATCTATCTACCCTTTTTATGGTATCGCCGCAACAGCCTGTCTGATGTCTTCGAAGATATCGTCCACATCCTCCAGTCCTACAGAAAGTCGGATAGTGGTGTCGCGAACGTCCATCTCCACCTTCTGACTCTTCCCAAAAGGACCGAAGATGGTGCTGTAGGGATGGATGGCAAGTGTCTTGTTGTCGAAAAGGTTGGTAGCACGACGGATAAGCTGCAGGTGATCGATGAAACTGAAGCACGCTTTGCGGTCAGCCAAATCGATGGTGAGCATGGCTCCCGCAGTCTCGCCGAACTGCTTTAGGGCCAAAGTGTGGAATGGGTTATCTTCCAATCCAATGTAGTTCACCCGTTGGATGCCTTCCTCCGTCTGCAACTTCCTTGCCAAAGCCAATGCATTAGATGACTGCACCTTATACCGTGCCTCCAATGTTTCCAGACCCAACGACTGCATATAGGCAGCATGGGGGGACATATAACTGCCCACGTTGAAGAGCAATTCAAAGCGGATGCGTTGGTTCACCACGGGGAACGTGCCGTAGTCGATAACTAAACCACCCAGCGAGGTGGCACCGCCCGATATGTATTTGGTGGAAGAAACCACCTCCACATCCACACCCAATGCTTTAGCACTGAACTGAGTGAAAGGGATAATTGTCGTATCTGCGATGAGTGGGATGCCCCGCTCGTGCGCAATTTCAGCCAAAGCAGCGATGTCCGCCACCTCCATTTGCGGATTGGTGACAATCTCCAAAAAGAGGCAAGATGTCTGGTCGTCGATTGCCTGACGCACTGCTTCCAAGTCGAGCAAATCCACTTGCCGGCTCTCGACACCGAACCGTGCAAATGTCTTGTTGAGGAGTGCCACCGTGTTGCCAAACAAATGGTGCGATGTGACGACATTCTTTCCCGTCTCAATCACGGTGAAGAAGGCATTGGTGATAGCAGCCATGCCGGAGCAGAAGGCAAATACGTTCTCAGCCCCCGTCAGCGCCTTCACCTGGTCTTCGAAATGCATCACGGTAGGGTTCATCACCCTTGAATAGTCGGGTGCCAACACTCTACCACAAAAAGCATCCGCCATGTCCTTCGCCGTCTCAAACTCATAGGAGGCCGTATGGTACACAGGCATAGCTATAGACCCAAAAGCATCCTTCCTCGGCAGCTTTGTATCAATCGCTATCGTAGATTTTTTCATCATTCTGGTCATAAGAATTTCGCCCAGCGCGTGGGCTGGTTAAATATAGTATTCCACCATCTCCACCAATCCTGCCCTGAGCGCATATTTGGTAGCTTCATAAATAGTGTTCACATTGATTTTGCGGAAGATGTTCTTCTTGTGCGTCGTGATGGTGTGGATGCTCGAATTACGTTCCACTGCAATCTCCTTCACCGACTTGCCCAAGGCAATAAGTCGCAACACCTCCTTCTCCGTAGCAGTCAGTTGGTCGCGTTCCGCTATCGACTGCTGGGGCGAAGGCGTAAGCAGCAGGTTGGTGACCTGATGGCAGAGGAAGCGCACACCAGTGATGGCGCATTTCAGTGCCGTGATAATCTCCTGTGCCGAATCATCTTTCAGAATCATACTGAACTGCTGTTCCACACTCAACCGACGTATCAGTCCCTCGGTCAATTCGTCTGAGAATAACACCCACAACGCATAGGGGAAACGGTCGGAAAGGTTGAGTAGTTCGTCCGTGCTCCCCAAGTCAAACAACGTGTAGTCGATGATGACCACCGCTGATGGATTATCTTTGAGTTCTGCAATCAGTTCTGCCCTACGGCTCAGTTCCTTCACTTCCAGCCCATCCACGTCTTTCAGAGCCGCACGCACCAGCGTTTTCAGTCCCAGGCGTGTAATGTCTTGATTATCTGCAATGATGATAGTTTTTTTGTCCATAGTCCTTTGTCCTGTTTTGTATTTCGAGTGCAAAGGTATGGCGACTTAGCATTTATACCAAGAAAAAAGACTTTGTTTGGTAAATTTATCTAAAACACCAAATACCCATAGATGAATATTCTGCTGATAAAACATTTTATAGTTTATATTCTCAATCAGGCAAACATCCTCTTTCACTTCCGAAACTTAAAATAGGTGTTTTAACACATCTGTCACAACATTGTCCTATTCTTGGATAATATTATGACACATCACAAGCTCATGGTTTCGTACCTTTGCAAACAAAAATACCAAAACATGAGAAAACTAAAAAGAATCTTGACTACCCCGTTAGTAAAATGTACCACCCTAACAACTTGCACACAAACAAAGCGTTCTTGTTTATTCATGTTGGTCACGTTGGTTTCCATCATGCTGAAAGCGCAAGTGGAGCCCTGTGGACCAGTGCCCACCGAGAACCAGCTGCGGTGGCAAGAGATGGAGATGTATGCGTTCATCCATTACTCGCTGAACACATACACAGACCAAGAATGGGGTTTCGGAAATGAAGACCCGAAATTGTTCAACCCTTCCAGCTTGGATTGCCAGCAGTGGGCACGTGTGTGCAAACAGGCAGGCATGAAGGGTATCATCTTCACTGCCAAGCATCACTGCGGATTTTGCATGTGGCCTTCTGCCTATACGGAATACTCGGTAAAGAACTCGCCCTGGAAGGATGGCAAAGGCGATGTGGTGCGTGAGCTGGCTGATGCTTGTCGCAAGGAGGGTTTGAAATTTGCCGTCTATCTTTCTCCGTGGGACAGAAACCATCCAGATTATGGGAAACCTGAATACATCACTTATTTCCGCAATCAGTTGCGTGAATTGTTGACTCAATACGGTGACATCTTCGAGGTATGGTTCGATGGAGCTAATGGTGGCGATGGCTGGTATGGTGGAGCAAATGAAACACGCCGCATCGATGCCAAGACTTACTACGAATGGGGCGAGACCTTCCGTATGATTCGGGAACTGCAACCTAAGTGCGTGATATGGAATGATGGTGGAGACCGTGGCGACCTGCGCTGGGTGGGCAACGAGGCAGGTAGTGTAGGTGAAACCAACTGGAGCCTCCTGAACAAGGAAGGGGATGTGTCCGGTAACATGTTACGCTTCGGATTGGAAAACGGTGACTCATGGGTAGCTGCAGAAACAAACACCAGCATACGCCCCGGATGGTTCTACCACGAGACGGAGAACGAGAACGTGAAGAGCCTGTCAAAGTTAATGGACACATATTATAAATCTGTTGGGCGCAATTCCACGCTGCTGCTCAACTTCCCCATTGCCCCTAACGGACGTATCCATCCCACTGACAGTTTGCGAGGCATCGCCTTCAAGAAGATGATAGATGAGGTGTTCCAAAAGAACATCGTCAAGGAAGTGAAACATCCAAACCTCGTCAACAGGTCGTTCACTCTCACGTTCAAAAAGCCAACCGCTGTCAACCGTTTCCTTGCCGAAGAAGACATCTCCCTGGGTCAGCGTGTGAAGGAATTCACCCTTGAAGCCTTTGTCGATGGTCAATGGATACCGCTGAAAGACGAACTGGTGGAGGGGCATGACGGCCTCACCACCATCGGGCACCGCCGCATCATCTGCTTTCCCACCGTCAAGGCCACTCAACTGCGTTTCACCATCACCGACTGCAAGGCTGAACCAGTCATCCAGAAACTCGGTTTATATCAGGCTCCCGACATCAGTCAAGACACTCCGAACGCTGGCGAGAAACATGCATCGGACTATTACATCTTCTTTGCCACAGACAACATGATGTTTGTCAACCTCGACCAGGAGACAACCGTCACTGCTTTCCGTTACCTTCCCCCACAAGATTCGCGCGATGGCATCATCACGCATTACCGCATCGCAGCCACTACCGACTGGAACCATTGGGAGACTTTGGGAGAAGGTGAGTTCTCCAACATCGTCAACAACCCCATCTGGCAGACGGTGCGATGCAAGCCCACTCGTGCGAAGGTCATACGTGTGGAGGGAGTTCGACTTGCACAGGGGAAACGAATGGCATATAGTGATGTGGAAGTGGTGAAATAGTTGAGAATTAATATTAGGGTTCAAGTCAAAGAAAAAGAGAAGGTTGCAAACATTGCAGCCTTCTCTTTTTCTCATGTATATACCACAAGTATGGTAGCAATATCCCCCATCAAAGTGATTTCGGGCACGGTGAAATGTCCGTACCTTTGCACCAGATTTAGAAATCAACTCGAAAGTTACACATATTAAATATAAAAGCATGAAGATGAAAGCATTTTTTACAGCAATAGCAGTGGCCGTGACATTGACGGCAAGTGCGGCAACAGCGCAGAACGACGGTGTGATCACCGTGAAAGTGAACAAGGCAAGCAAAGCCTTGGTGGAAAAATGGATTGAGGGGTACAAGGCGGTGAACCCCGACGTGCAGATTGCCCTTGTAAGTGGCAAGAATGCAGATGCCGACCTCACATTGGTGAATCAGCATCAGGAGGGAGTGAACGTGACTTATGTAGGTCGCTATGCCCTGCTGCCCGTCACATCCACAGAGAATCCCCTGTTGAACGACATCCAGAAGAAGGAGTGGAAGAGCAAGGACATCAAGAACCTATTCTTCACGGCAGAAGACCTTGACGAGGAATACGAGGAAGAAGTGGAGGGCAAGCACAACAAGTTGAAGGACAAGCTCACCGTATATTCCGGCAGCAGCAAAACATCACTCACTGGCATCTTCGCCTCCCACTTCGGGCGCACCATCGACGACCTGCGCGGAAACCGCATCGCCGGCGATGACCTCTACCTGCTCTCTGCCATCGAGGAAGACAAGGCTTCGGTCACGTTCAACGCACTGAGCAACCTCTACGACCTCTCTTCACGCACCCTCCGCAGTGACCTGGCTCTGCTGCCCCTCGGTGTGAAAGCAAGCCAACGCGAGGCACTCCGTTCGGGCAACCTCGACGAAACACTTGAATTGATTGAGAACGAGGACATCGACCTCATCCCGGTAGAAGACATCGGCTTCACTTACGACAGTTTCGATGCCGACATCGAACAGTTCCTTCAGTGGATTGTCCGCGACGGACAGCAGTACAACCATGCAGCAGGTTTCCTTCATCTGACCAACAAGGAGGTGGAGAGTCAGTTGAGACTCTTGGCACAGAGCCTATAAAATCAAAAACATCACAAAAAAACTTCATCCAACATGTTACAGAAAAGATTGTTTTTAGCGGCGGTTCTGACCGTCGCTTCCACTTTTGCGACTTGGGCGCAAACAGTGCAGGGCACCATCACGGATGCCACATCAGGAGAGAGCATCATCGGAGCCACCGTGAAATATGGTGACGGAAAAGGTGTGACCACCGACATTGACGGACACTTCACCATTGACGTAAAATCGCTCCCAGTCAAATTGAACATCAGTTTTACAGGTTACCGTCCACAGACCGTCACAGTGTATGACGATGAAGAGGACATCAATGTGAAACTCACAGAGAAGCGCAGCTACCTCAACGATGTGGTGGTGGTTGGCTATGGCACACAAAGCCGCACACAGTTGACAGGTTCGGTGACCACGGTCAAGGCCGACGTGTTTGAGAACAGCACCTCCAGCACCCTCGATGGTGCCCTGAGTGGTCAGGTGGCAGGTCTCAACGTCACCGCAGCCAGCGGTCAGCCAGGAGCAGAGAGCAGCATCCGCATCCGTGGCGGCAACTCGGTCAATGCCAGCAACGAGCCCCTATATGTTGTGGATGGTTTCATCTATTTCAAGGATGCAAGCAGCAACAGTACGGGGCTGGGGTCTATCGAAGGTAGTCTGAATCCTTTGGCGACCATCAATCCCAATGACATCGAGAGCATTGAGGTGTTGAAAGACATTTCTGCCACAGCCATCTACGGCTCACGCGGTGCCAATGGCGTCATTCTCATCACCACCAAAAAAGGAAAACAAGGTGAGAAGAAAGCCAGCATCAACTATGGCTATAGCCTGGGATTCAGCAATGTGGCCAAGAAACTTGACCTGATGAATGCTGCTGAGTGGGCACAATTCCAAAAGACCTATTATAACAATAAAGGAGGTTACACAGATGAGCAGATTGCCGCATTGGGCAAAGGCACCAACTGGCAAGATGCCGTTCTGCGCACAGCCTTGCAGCAGAGTCATGAACTCAGCATCAATGGAGGCACGGACAAGGGACGTTACGCTTTTTCAGCCAACTATACTGATCAAGACGGCATCATCCTTAACTCAGGTTTCCAGCGCTACAACTTCCACACCAACGCAGAATGGGAGCTGCTGAAGAACCTGAAGTTCGGTGTCAATGCCACTTACGGACGCAGCAAACAGAGCGGGCTCACCACATCTGAGAAGCAGGTGTTCAACTCCTCCCCCTTCTCTGCTGGCATCACCAACAGCTTTGTCTATGCATTGCTCACTCCTCCCGTGGTGCCAGTGTATAATGCCGACGGTTCCTACAATTTCAAGAATCCATACGAATATGCCTATTTCGCCATTGGCGACCATGCCTCCAATGCCGTCTACGATTTGAAGGAAAGCGTGGCTGAGAACATCAACAACTATCTGCTCAGTAATGTGTGGGCGACCTACAAATTGGGGGATGTGACGCTGAAAGCCGCTGTGGGTCTGAACAGTGAGAAACTCACGCAGAACTACTTTTCTGGCGCTTACACCTCTTTAGGACTTGCCAATGAGGGCATCGGTGGTGTGGGACATCGCCAGACAGACACTTGGCAGCAGGAATATACAGCCACCTACAACAAGGACATCAACGACAATCACCATATTGATGCTCTGGCTGGTTACACGAAACAGAACACCACCTCCACCTACAGTAACATCAGCACAAACCACTTCACCAACGAGACGCTGAAACAGTACAACTTGGGGGACGGTGCCAACATCTACACACCGCAGACAGGCATCAGCGAATCGACGCTCAACAGTATCATCGCACGAGTGAACTACACATTCCTCGACCGTTACAATACCACTGCCACTTTCCGTGCCGATCACTCCAGCCGCTTCTCCAAGAACCATCGCTGGGGCTACTTCCCATCGCTTGGACTATCTTGGAATGTGGAGAAAGAGAAATTCCTTGCCAATGCCCGTCATCTGGACTATCTGAAACTGCGCCTCACTGGTGGTGTGGTGGGTAATCAGGAAATCAACGACTACGCCTTCACCACCTCCTATGCCACAGGTTCCTATGCGGGTTCTTCCAGCTATGCGAAGAAGAACACCGCCAACGACAACCTGAAATGGGAGACCACTGCGAGCTACAACCTCGGTACAGATCTCGGGCTCTACAATGGTCGCCTCAACTTCGTACTTGACCTCTATTACAAGAAGACCTCCGACCTCTTGCTTGACGTGCCCATGGGCTTCTCTACAGGTGTGACCAGCCAGATCCAGAACGTGGGAAATGTGGTGAACAAGGGCATTGAGTTTGCCGTGAACGGTACTCTTCTCAAGCGTCGTCACCTGAACTGGACAGCCAGTGCCAACATTGCCCACAACCACAACGAAATCACCGACATGGGCATCACCAACAATGTCATTCAGGGGGCTGACAACGAACAAATCCTCCGCAGGGGCGAAGCCCTCGGTTCTTTCTACGGACTGAAGTTCCTCGGCATCGTGCAACAGGGCGAAGATGTCAGCCAACTCCCCACCATCAACGGACTCACCCCCAAGGCAGGAGATGCCAAGTTCGTCGATGCCAACCACGACAGCAAGATAGACGGCAATGACCGCGTGATACTCGGTTCCGTGCAGCCCGACCTCACCTACGGCTTCTCCACCCAACTGCAAGTGCGCGAGTGGGACTTCTCCGCCACCTTTGCAGGCAGTCATGGAGCCAAACTCTACAATGCCCTCGGACGAAGGCTGGAACAGACAGGCGACTCCTACAACGTGCTCTCCACGGTGAAGGACGCATGGACAGCAGAGAAAGGTGGCAACTCCCTGCCCCTCCCCTCCACTTCACGTCCCTTCTCCTACATCGACAGCCGCTATGTGCAGAGCGCCAGCTATCTGAAACTGCGAAACCTGACCGTCGGCTACCGTCCCCGTCTGCCCAAGTCACTTCCCCTCTCCCTACGCATCTATGCCACCGCCACCAACCTCTTCACTATCACACCCTACAAAGGTTATGATCCAGAAGTCAGCCGTGGCACCGACAGCGGAGCCTACCCATCAGCCAGAACATTCACGTTTGGGGTGAGCATCACGTTATAAAAAAGAGAAGCCCCTCCCCCATTTATGGTATGGCAATAGCCCATGAGGGGTATTTCGAGACTGACGAAATGGCCGTACCTTTGCACCAGATTTAGAAAAGCAAACACAATTTATTCATTAAGGTAAAAAAGAAAGGAAACAAGAAAATGAAAAAGCATCTTTTCCTCGCTGCCCTGGCAGCAACAAGCCTCTTGGCAGGCTTCTCGTCATGCTCGTCAGATGACGACAACAGCAACAGCAATCAGGTGACGGACGATAATGTGGTGGCTGACGATGCCAGTGCCCTCTCGCTGGTGAATGGGGTGTACAGCCATTGGCAGCCGCTGAGTTCTTCGTTCTCGTTCATCATCGAACTGAACAGCAACAAACTCACCTCGTTCGAGGGTGAGGAGAATGAACCGGGTCCCGTGAACAGCCGCTTCGAGCAGGAACCCACCACATGGTATCAGGTGAAGATTTTCAACCACCTGCTGCTCGGCATCACACAGGCCAACGAAGCCATCGCCACCATCGGCAACTCGCTCAAGGCAGGCAAGGTGAGTCAGGCTGGCTACAGTGCCGCTGTGGGCAAGGCTAAGTTCCTTCGGGGTCTTGCCTACCTGAAACTCGTGCAACTGTGGGGCGAGGTGCCTGTCTATACAGAGGAGGGCGGCAGCACCACCGAGCGTCAGAGCATCGACAAGGTGTTTGAACAGATTGTCAGCGACTTCACCGCTGCCGAGTCTCTCCTGAAGGACTACGACGGCGACCCACGCATCCCGTCCAAGCAGGCGGCTCAGGGGCTGCTGGCTCGCACTTACCTCGTGTGGGGTGACAAGCCTCTCTCGCAGGCAGAAGTGGCTGCCATCGCCAACTCGCAGACAGACCCTGCTTTCAGCAAGGATGATGCCAAACTGAGGAAGGCGGTGGAGTATGCCGACAAGGTCATCAACAGCGGAAAACTTGCCCTCGACCCCGAATACAACAAACTCTGGGGACGTGAGTATGAGAGCAACAAGCGCAAGACCAACGAGCACCTCTTCACCATTGCGCACGATGGCGACAAGAAGGATGCTCAGGGCAACCATCAGACTCACTGCTCGTGGACATTCCCCTTCCAGAACGGTGAGAACGGACAGGGATTCAGTCAGAACCACACCGAGGTGTCGGACGATGACCTCTACGATGACTGGAAGGCTGAACAGCCCAACGACAAGCGTCTGGCTGAGACTTACTTCGTCGAACTCAAGAACCCTGCCGACGGTCTGACTTACCACTATTACAGTCCTGTTTACACTCCCGTGAATGGCAAGGGCGTGGATCAGAGTTATGAGAACGCTGAGAACTTGGAGATTCTTCAGAACTCGGTTGACCGCATCGAAATCCGCTATGCAGAGGTGCTGCTCATCAAGGCAGAAGCCCTGGTGCAGTTGGGTCGCAACAGCGAGGCAGCAGAGCCTTTCAATCAGCTCCGCACCCGTGCCGGCATCGCAACGGTCAGCGCGCCAACCTTCGAGCAAATCAAGCGTGAGTGGGACTATGAATTCACCTACGAGCAGTTCTCGGTGCTGAACAGTTACCGCTGGAAAGACCTCATCGCATCGGTGAAGAAGGTGTCAGGCTACAAGCATTTCCCCGACGATTGGAAGACCAGCACGGGCAACACCTACACGGCTGACCAGGAGGCTTACTTCACGAAGATTCACAACCACCTCGTGGCTAAATACAACAACGTGCGCGGCAAGCACTACCGCCAGCCCATCCCCACGGGATTGAAGGGTGAAGACCTTGGCATCAGCCAGAACCCTGGTTATTGATATGAAGAATCAACAGTATTCAAACACAACAAAGGTAGGACTTTCGCCCATGGCGTCAGTCCTTCCTTTTGCTTTGTTCGTGGCGACCACCATCAGTCTTTCGTTTTTCAACGCAGTCAACATCGACTTGCTGGTGGCGACAGGCATTGCAGCCATTCTGTCAGGAGCCACACTGACCAAGAACAGCGCAGCATATTGGACAACCATCTTCGAATACATGGGCAGCAAGACCGCCATGACCGCCACCCTGCTGTGGCTCATCGTGGGGGTGTATGGCAGCATTCTGAAAGAAGGGCATATTGTGGATGGATTGGTGTGGGCTGCACATCAGTTCGACATCAATGCCACATGGTTCACCTTGGTCGTGTTTCTCTTCTCAGGCTTGTTCGCCATCTCTACAGGTTCTGGATTTGGCACCATCAGTGCCATGAGCCTGACGCTCTTTCCTGCCGGCATCGCCTTGGGAGCAGACCCCGCCCTGTTGGGAGGAGCCATCCTGTCGGGAGCCGCATTGGGAGACAGCATCGCGCCCGTGTCGGACACGGCAGTGATTGCAGCCACCACACAGGAATATGCTGACGGGAAAGGAAGCGCTGACATCGGGGGAACAGTCAAGAAGCGCCTGCCCTTGGTGCTGACAGCTCTGGCTGTGGCATTGATTGCGTACGGCATGGCAAACGGAAATTATACTACCCCATCACAAGCCATATCCAATAGTTCCTCTACGCATCCACAAGGTTTGGCTTTGCTCATTCCCACCCTGGTGGTCATTCTGCTATCCTTCCGAAAGGTCAACATTTTCGTTTCACTTGCTTTAGGATTGGCGATAGCAGTGGGTATCGGGTTGGCATTTGACCTCTTCACGCTGAGCAGTCTTATCAACATGACCGGCGGGAAGGTGGAGGGCGCCATTGTAGAGGGCATCGGAGGCATGGCCAACATCTGCATTCTCCTGATGGTGGTGGTGTCGCTTTCGGGACTTATCATACGCAGTGGAGGAATGGATGGCATCATCAACAGTTTGAACAACCACGTCATCCGTTCACCAAGAAGTGCTGAACTCACCATCTTTTCACTGGTGTCGGTGGCAGGCATTCTGATGGCAGCAGTAAACACAATTGCCAACATCTGTGTCGCACCGTTTGTCAACAGCATCGGCAAGCAACACGGACTGCATCCCTATCGCCGCACAACGCTGCTTGCCACGGTCATCTGCACGTTTCCGTTCGTCCTGCCCTACGGTGGGTGTGTACTGCTGTTGCTGAAGGGCATTGAAGCATCGGGGGTACACATCACCATGCAAGCCAACGACGTGTTCTTCACCGCTTTTTATCCTTGGGCATTGCTTGTATGCAGCCTTATCACTTGTTTCATCAACCACAAACAGAAATGAAAAGACTTACCCAACTGATCCATGACGACATGCGCCCCGCCCTCGGAGTCACGGAGCCAGGAGCCATTGCTTTTGCAGTTGCCACAGCGAAGGGACACATAACAGGAGCATTGAAGGGCATTCGCTTGGTGCTGAATAGTGGCATGTACAAGAACGCTTTCACCTGCGGCATCCCCAACAGCCATGAGGTGGGAAATGAACATGCCGCCGCCCTCGGCTATGTGGCTGCCGATGCCAGCAAAGGGTTGGAGTGTCTGGAAGGCGTGAAACCACACCATAACCAAGAGGCTCGCGCGCTGGTGAATGCGGGATTGGTGAAGGTGGAATTGGGTGAAATCAGCAGCCGCATCTACATCTTTGCAGAGATAACGACGAATGAGGGAATGGTCAACGTGACCATCCGCGATGCACACACCCACGTCACAAGAATCACGAAAGATGGCCAAACCATCTTCGAGAGAGACGATGCTGACATCCAAGACGAGGAAAGGCAGACACCCTTCATCCACCGATTCACCCTCCGTCAAATGCTCCATTACGCACAGAGTGTTCCCATCGAAGAACTCCTGTTCATCCGTCAAGCCTACGACCTCAATCTTGCCCTCTTCGAGCAAGCACTCAAGAACCGAAGGACTACGTTTGCACATTATTTATATAAGAAGAACGGGGAAAGAATAATTTCGGAGGATGAACAGACATCAGCCTCCCTGCTCTGCAATGCTGCAATCGAGGCACGCGTGTTGGGACTTTCGCGCCCAGCCATGAGCATCACAGGAAGTGGAGCACATGGCATCATCGCCACCCTTCCCCTCTATGCCGCACAACAAGTGAACGGTTACACGGACGAGCAGTTGCTCCGCGCCACAGCCCTCAGCTATTTGGTGTGCATGTACATCAAAGAGTATTCAGGTAAGCTTTCTGCCTTCTGTGGATGTGCCATCGCTGCTGGCACAGGCATGGCATGCGGATTGGCCTTTCTGAGAGGAGGCACACACAAGACACTCACCCTGACCATTCAGAATATGGCATCGAGCATCACAGGCATGATTTGCGACGGAGGCAATCACGGGTGCACGATGAAGGGCATTGTGGCGGTGGATGCGGCTTTCCGTTCGGTGGCTTTTGCCCAAAATGGCATTGCCATCGGTCATGAGCACGGCATCAATGGTCATACGCCCGAAGACACCATGCGCAACATGGGGCTGATAGCCTCTCCCGGCATGGTGAAGACAGAAGGTGTAATCGTGGACATCATGAGGGAGAAAACAAAGCGCCTCGAATGACCAAACCTACCAGTGTGAAACCGAAGATGGGTGTGTGATGAATGAGGGAGTGAAACAGTCTCCTTCCCGATGCTTCCACAACCTCAAAATCGACCTCGTCGACGTCGGTTAACCGATGTCGTCGAGGTCGACTTGCCGACATCGACGAGGTCGATTCAGAGGCTGTGGAAGTGCCCAACAAGGGGGAGCGGCGTTGCCCCACCCGATTCTACCCCGTTCGTGGTATGCTTATAGCGCATGAGGGGTATTTGGGGCATGAGGAAATGTCCGTACCTTTGCACCGAAAATAAGAACTAACAAAAAACTTCTAAACAAATTAAAGAGTATGAAGACAAAGGTATTAATGTTGTTTTTAGCGGTAGCATCGCTGGGACTCACATCGTGCAACAGCAACGATGACGAGACGGGAATTGTGATTGACGGTATTGACCTTTCGCAGGATGTGGATTGCTGCTCGGCTGAGGAGGCGCTGCAGGTGTACAAGTTCATCCAGACGGTCAAAATCATCCCCGAACTCTCCACCACGGTGGATGACAAGTATGAAGTGTGGGCTTATTCAAAGACGGGCACTCTGCACAAAGGGTACAACGACCTGTACTTCGTGGTGACCAAGAAGAAGACGGGCAACTACGTGAAGTTCTTCGACATCACCAGCATCACACCCCTCATGCACATGGTGAAGATGGACATGTGGCACAGCACCCCTGTGGGTGGCAGCTTCGAGGTGTTCGACACGACTCGACCCGCTGTGAAACGCGGATGGGTGTCGCTGCTGATGAACACAAGCGATGCAGGCAGCTGGCAGTTCTCTTACAATATAGAAGTGTTGGGTAGCAAGGGCGGCGTACAGAACAAAGCCATCAACGTGGATGCTCTCCCCGATGGGCAGGAATGGCTCAAGTCGTTCAAGGTGGGTGATGACACCTACTACCTCTCGCTGGTCAACCCAACCGATTGGAAGACAGGCAACAACACCATCCAAGCCTACATCTCCAAGAAGAACAATCCAGCCACCACACCCTACGGTTTGGCAACGGAGACTTTCACCATCGAGATTGACCCACGCATGCCAGACATGGGCAGCCACACCTCGCCCGACAACACACCCCTCGTCAAGCAAAAGGACGGCAGCTATCAGGGCAACATCAACCTGACCATGACAGGCCTGTGGCGCATCCACCTGACGGTGAAAGACACCAAAGGTAACATCGTGGCAGGAGGTGACGATTTGAAGGACGGATTCAGTTCACTCTATTGGGATGTGACACTCTAAGTATATTTCTCAAACACAATGTTCAACACGACGAAAAGATTGGCTACCACATGGCCAATCTTTTTTGTGGAATGGATGCTTCATGTCTTTTTCTTTCGAATTGTTTGGAACAAGAGAAAAATGTCGTATCTTTGCAAGCAATAAGACAAAACCTACTGAAACGACATGAACATGAAAAAAAGCCTATTGCTTGTTCTCTTGGCAATTGGAACAATCGCCAATGCACAAAAGGAGCACACAATCTCTATTGAGAGCAAGAAGCCCTCGGGCATCATTGACGAGATGCTCTACGGACAACTCTTTGAACACATCTATTTCAGTGCCAACAATGGTGTATGGCAGGAACTCATACAAGAGCGTTCTTTCGAGCCAGAGCAGTATCCGGGCATTCATCCACGTGACGGATACTTCGACGGATGGTTTATGGATGATGACATGGTGCTGCATTCACCGACTCGTTATGAACAGCCACTCAAGATTGATAGCATCAGCACCTGCGATTTTGACCTGACCATGGACGTGAATTGGCGCGCCTACAAACTGGCACGTCGCAGTTGGAGCGGTGGTCTGATGGACATCCGTTTCGCTTTCCGCAACAAGACAGACGGCACACCTTATTATGTCCGCATACACGACCCTTATTACGAAAGCCGCACTTTCACCCCAGCGCAGACTCAGTCGCAGATTGACGCTGCCAACGAGGCTGCTGCACGTGCTGCACTTCAGCAACAAAGCGCCACTGCCGATTTCTCCATCTGTCAGATGGAAGTGCGTGAATCGCAAGGTTTCGGAGGACGCCCGGGACGTCGCATGAACACGCTGGTGCCACTGGTGTCGGCTCCTGCCACTAAAGAGCAAGTGAATGAGGAACAGAAATGGCACAAACTACGCATCGAGAGCCGAGGCAGCAAGGCGACTGTCTATTGGGACGGCAAGGAAGTGGCGAGCTATGATGGGTTGGAGAAGGCTGACCGCAACTTCGTGACTTTCTGGGTGAACTATACTGAGGCTACTTACCGCAACATCAGGCTGACAGCCGCTGATGGCAAGGTGCTGTTTGAAGGTACGCCTGGTGATGTGAAGATTCCAGCAGTCGCTCAACAATGGACGGCATTCGGTGAGGGCGGCAAGTATCGTCTCGTGAAGGACGATGCTGTTAACATGCGCTATTCACAAGAGATTACAGCAGGAAAGACTGAGGCCGGCATTTTCCAAGGACCTCTGGACATTGATGGCGATAACCTTGTTGGCTCCATCTATGCAAAAGGCAAGGGAGAGCTGATTGTCGGATTGCGCAGTACGAAAGGCAATATTATCGCACGCCAGTCATTCAAGGTGAGCAAGGAGTGGAAGAAATATGATTTTACGCTCAACCCTCAGATGATCGAAGGTCTCGACGGTCATTGCAGAATCTGCGATGAAAGTATCGAGCCATCCAATTCTCTTAAAGAAGTCACCAGTGATTTGGGCGTAGAGACCGTCAAGAGGATAACGAAGTTTAGCTGCGATTGCGACTTCGTCATCATGGTCAAGAACGGAACGGTGCAGGTCGATATGGCTACCATGACCACTCAGACGGGTAAGAATCTGGGTGGATTCCGTCCCGACATCCTGAAGGCTGTGAAGGAGCTGCATCCCACTTGCTTGCGTTGGCCGGGAGGCGGCTATGTGGCACAGTATGACTGGCGATGGGGTATTGGCCCGCAAGAGAATCGCGAGCGATGGGCACACTGGATGTGGATGGATTACGACCAGAACTGCTTCGGAACAGATGAGTTCATCCGTTTCTGCCGTGAGGTCAATTCCGAGCCTGTCATTGTCGTGAGCGTCAAGTTTGAACGTCCTGCAGAAGAGTATGACAGCATCTTACAGAATGCGGTCAACTGGCTGCGCTACTGCAATGCTCCTGCCACCGATGAATGGGGTGCGAAGCGTGCCGCGAATGGACATCCAGAACCTTACAACGTGAAGTACTGGGAGATTGACAATGAGATGTGGGAGATGGGTATCGACCGCTATGAGAAGTGTGTGCGTGATTTCAGCGAAGCAATGCGCAAGATAGACCCCTCCATCAAAATCATTGCATGCGGTGGATTCCAAGAGGATGAGCAGTTCATCAAGCGCAGCGGCAACTATTTCGACTACCTCAGCCTTCATCACTATGAACAACAGGGTGGTTACGCAACCGGTCCTGTGCGTTTAGGGCAGCAGTACGACCGCTATGCGAAGATGATTGCCGATGGACCGAATCCAAACATCAAACTGTTCATCTCAGAGTGGAACCTGAACAGCATCGACTGGCGCACAGGCCTGTTTGCAGGTGGATTCCTCAACATGTGTGAGGCTCGTGACGTGGTGGCGATGGGTGCAGCAGCACTGTTCCTACGCCGTACCGATGCTCCTGATTGGAACAATGCGTTCATCAACTTCGACTATAAGGACCTGTTCAAGGCACCCAATTGCCAAGTGACCGAACTTTGGTACGACCACTTCTCGAAGTACCGTCTGGCTTTCAGTGGCGAAACCGGCAATCTGAGCGTGAGCACCACCATGTCTGAGAATGGTGCCAACGTGATCGTGAAGGTGGTGAACCCCACTGAGGAACCTGCCACCTTGCGTGTGAAAGGAGATTGGGCAAGTGTGTCGGGAGGAGAGTTTGAGTATTACGCCCCTGGCTCACTGACGGTGGCAAACAGCATGGAGGACAAGAATGCCGTCGCGCTGAAAAAAGAACATGCACGAATTGACGGAAACGATGTCCTGCTCTCTGTACCCGCACTTTCCGCTGGTGTGCTGACAATCGCCAAGTGATGCAAGTATTAACTCAACTTTCGGAAGTGACGAAGTAATCGAAGTTATCGCTTCGCTCGAAGTTATCGACGTTTGCTTAGTTGACCATTTTTCAAATTGCCAAATAATTCTTTTCCCTCCCTCCATCCCTCATTTATGGTATGTTTATAGTGAATAAAGGGTATTGGGGGAATGGGGAAAAGCCCGTACCTTTGCACAAAAATACGAAAGCAGGTTGCACCTCAGCAATTGAACCAGTTCCATTGCACTCGGTTTGCCCTGTCTTGGTAAAAGTATTCAGGAAACAAAGCAGACAAAAACTTCATCATGATTGCATTCATTTTATCAGCACTGCTCTCAGTGGACAGCATCTCCACCCCCTCCCATCTCATTGACGAAGTGGTGGTCGTATCCGCTGCCAACGAGGGCAGGAAACGGTCAGCAAAGGGAAAGGTGGCAAGTATCGACGAACACTTGGCAGAACTATCGCACGTCAATCTGGTCAGACGCGGCTCTTACGCTTGGGAACCTATGGTGAACAACATGCAGATAGAACGTGTGTCCACCACCATCGATGGCATGAAGATATTTTATGCCTGCACAGATAAGATGGATCCAGTGACCTCCTATGTGGAAAGCAGCAATCTACAGAGCATCCTGCTCAATTCGGGACTGAACGGCAACCCGCAATCGACAGGCAACATCGGTGGTAGCTTAGATTTGAAACTAAAGAAAGTGGGGTTCAGCCCCCTCCCAGCCCCCTCCGACTCCCCCTTGGGGGAGGGAAGCCGTCCGGATGGTTCTTCCCCCCTTGGGGGGATAAGAGGGGGGCTCTCCTCTGGCTACGAAACAAACGGACACGTGCAGGTGTATGGAGTGGATGCCTCCACTTCGTCGCACTGGTTCTATGCCAACGGGGGTGCCTTCTACCGCCATGCCGACAACTACAAGGAAGGCGGTGGCAGGAAGGTGTCATTCTCGCAGTTTCGGAAAGTGAATGCTTTCATCAACCTCGGTCTTCGGTTGACGGAGCTTGATGTGTTGGAAGGCACTTTCATCTATGACCGTGCCACCAACGTGGGCTACCCCGCCCTGAACATGGACGTGTCTAAAGCAGAGGCATTTATCACCTCGCTTGCCTATCGCCACCAGTTCGACCACCCCGTGCTCAACACATGGGAGACAAAGCTCTACTATAACCACATCACCCACATCATGGACGACACCACCCGACCCGATGTGGCTATACACATGGATATGCCCGGGGAGAGCTGGACAAGCGGACTCTACAGCCTGCTCACCGCTTCAAAGGGAAGTCACGACGTGCAAGTGAACTACGACCTCTACTACAACCGTCTGTTTGCCGACATGACGATGTACCCTGGTGGTGCAGCACCCATGTACATGGTCACATGGCCCGATGTGGGCACATTGAATACAGGGGTGGCGCTAAGCGACCTGGTGTCCCTGCCCCATCAGCAGTCGGTAAAATTATCAGCAAAGATTGCCCAGCAGTGGCAGAAACTCAATAACGAAGAGGGATACCACGCCCTACGCGTTTTCTTCCCTGGTATGAAGGACCACTATGTACAGACTACGGGACGCATCGCCGCCACCTACACGTGGCAGCCTTCCCACTGGCAACTCTCCTTCGGTGCTGGATGGGGAAGCCGCGCCCCAACTGTGACAGAGGCGTATGGCTACTACCTGAACAACACATTCGATCAGTATGACTATATCGGCAACCCAAGACTGAAGAATGAGAGTGCCATCGAATTGAACGGAGCCATCACGTGGCGCCCGTCTGCACACTTCTCGCTCGGAGCCGATGCCAACACCTTCCTGTTCTCCAACTACATCATAGGACAGTTTGAGAACCGTCTCTCTGCCATGACTGTGGATGCTGAGGGGGTGAAAGTGTATGGAAATCTATCCCATGCAACCATCGTCAACACTTCCCTCAATGCACAGTGGCAAGCCCTGCCCTGGCTCACATGGAACGGCAAGGTCAGCTATGCAGCAGGAAGAGATGATGACCAAGACCCGCTGCCGCTCATCTCCCCCTTCGCCTACGCGTCAAACCTTGATGTGAAATGGAAACGCCTGCAAACCCGCGTGGAAGTGCGAGGCAATGTACGCCAGACGGACTATGCCCCCAAATACGGTGAGACTCAAACTGATCCATGGGCAATCGTCAACCTCAACACCACCTACACACTGCCCCTCCGTCAGACTGCCCTCACCATCCGTGCCGGCATCGAGAACATCTTCGACAAACGCTACTCCACCTACGCTGACTGGTGCGACATTCCGCAGAAGGGACGAAACGTGTATGTGAACTTAGCATGGGAATTGTAACCGTGAATAATCGATCATAACAATTTAGAAACATGAAGAATATCATCATTTGGACAAGCGCACTCCTTTTGGGCGCTGTGCTCGGTTGGTTGGGCATCGAATGGTTGAACAACCTTCTGGACTTCATCGCCACCATCTACACAAGGCTGTTTCAGTTTGTGGCAGTACCTACCATCGCGTTAGCTATCCTCACCACACTTTCATCCTTGGGAGGAAAGAAAGAGACTGGAAGGATTTTTCTCCACACCATCAGCTACACCCTCTTGACAACCATTGCAGCAGCCCTCGTTGGGCTGGTACTCTATCTCATCATCAGTCCTGAGAATCTGCCTGCTGATGTGGTGGCGACAGGTCAGACAGACGTGCCAGAGAATCTGGGAGAACTCACTTATTACGACCACATTCTCAGCATCATCCCCAACAATGTGATAGAGCCCTTCGCCAAGGGAAACGTGCTCAGCATCTTGCTCGTCAGTGCTGCCGTAGGATTGGCATTGGCTTTTATTCCCAAAAACGAGAACGTGCAAGTGCTCATCAAAGGCATCTTAGGACTACAAGAGGTTCTGTACACCCTCATCCGCGCTCTCATCTGGACATTGCCGCTGGGCATCGTGGCATTCGCTGCACAACTCTCAGCACAAGTGGAAGCAGGCGTTGCCATCGGTTCATTGGGACAATATGTGGCCGTCATCATCGGTGGCAATCTCATCCAGTTCTTCATAGTGCTGCCCCTCTTCCTGCTGGCAAGAGGGCTGAACCCATGGAAGGTGCTGAAAGCCATGTCACCAGCCGTGCTCATGGCACTCTTCACCAAAAGCAGCGCCGCCACCCTGCCTGTCACGATGCAGTCAGCAGAACAACGTCAGAAAGTGCGTCCAGAAGTGGCAAGGTTTGTCCTGCCTATATGCACCACCATTAACATGAACGGATGCGCCGCCTTCATCCTCGTCACCTCACTTTATGTCATGCAGAACGGAGGCACGGTGTTCGACCTGCCCACCCTTCTCCTGTGGCTTCTTATCGCCGTTGTCTCAGCTGTTGGAAACGCAGGAGTACCTATGGGGTGCTATTTCCTCACCCTTTCCCTGATGGCAGGTGTTGGTGCCCCCATCGGCATCATGGGCATCATCTTGCCCCTCTACACCATCATCGACATGGTGGAGACGGCTGAAAACGTGTGGAGCGACTCTTGTGTTTGTGCTATCGTGAACAAACGCCTGACGAAAAAAGGCTAATGGTTAAAGGTTAAATACAAAAGGAGAGGTTCCGTGAATCGGATGCCTCTCCTTGTTTAATGGTCAATCTCGCTTGTCCACCATTTCATAGTCCTTATACTCACTTCGGGGGAAAGTGAAGGTGGCGTCGGTGATGCCACCAGACTTGAAGTTAGAGATATCAACATTTGCCCAAATGAAGGCAACCTTGATACGGAGCTGGAGGGGGTCACGTGTTTTCTTGTCAAGCAAGGCACGGATCTCCTTCATTCCTTTCATTCCTTTTTTCACGCGAAGGGTGATGAGGTAGCCTCGAGGGTCGTTGGCGATATGATAGGTGTAGTTGTCAGGTTCGAATTTGAAATCATCGCCAAAACGACTTTTCTTAGGGTCGTCACTATTATAAATCTCCACACGCTTCTTGTCATCCTTCACCACATAGGCTGTAACACCATCATTCCACGACTTGCTCGATTTAGACATGTACTTGCTCTTCTTACCTTGGTACCAAATAGTGCCATCAGTCTTGTAAAGGTTGGCAACATTGACCTTGTAATGCAGAGAGGCACCCTGTTTACCAAACACTTTTTCATACACCTCGTCAAACATCTTGCGTGCCTGACGGGTGTTGGCATTCTCTTGTGCATGCATGCCGAGAACGGACAGCACGAGCACCAATCCAAGTATCAGTCTTGTCTTCATCTATTTTTTCTTTGGTACAAAAAAGGACTTCTGCAAATATCTTTCACAGAAGTCCTCTAATAGTACCCAGAGCCGGGATCGAACCGGCACGGATTGCTCCATTGGTGTTTGAGACCAACGCGTCTACCAATTCCGCCATCTGGGCATTTTTCCTAAATGCGGGTGCAAAGTTAGGACTTTTTTTTTGACCAAGCAAAAAAAATAAAGGAAAAGTTTTTAGAAATGAGAAATTAGGAGTGAGGAATTAGGAATTGGCTATTCAGTTAGGTTCCTCATTAGGGGCAAGCCGCATGGCAATTCCTAATTCCTCACTCCTCATTCCTAATTCTTACGAAGTCCAGCCTTCAACGAACGGATGACTGCCGAGTTGAAACCCGCATGGTCGAGTTCGTTGAGACCTTTGATGGTCACGCCACCAGGGGTGGTCACCTTGTCGATAGCCTCTTCAGGATGCCAACCTGTAGCCTTGAGGAGAGAAACTGCCCCCTGCATGGTTTGCAAAGCGATTTGTTTGGCCTGATGGGGATAGAAGCCCATCTCGCAACCACCTTCCATCTGGGCACGAATGTAACGCATCACATAGGCAATGCCACACGATGCCATCATCATGCCTGGACCCACGAGGTTTTCTGCCACAACAAGGGTGTCGCCATCAATGGCATAGAGTTCCTCCACTGCCTGCAGGCTCTCATCAGTGGCAGCAGGCGATTTGGCAATGAAGCTCATGCTGGCACCAAACTCAGCTGCGATATTGGGGATGACATAGAAGAACTGGCCATCAACACCCAACTCCTCTGCCAACATGCCCGTGGTGAAGTTGGCTGCATCAGAGACAATGATTTGCTTGTCCAAATCAAGGGCATGCTTCACCTCTGCCAACACCATCTTCATCAACCAAGGCTTGACGACAAGCACAACGATGTCAGCACCCTTCACAGCCGCCACGTTGTCGGTAGTGATGTTCAGGGCTGGATAATCCTGCTTGAACTGCGCCAGCAGTGCCTCGTTCTTGTCAGCCACAGTGATGTTGTCTATCTTTCCACTTTTTGCCCACCCTTTGATGAGCGCGCCGCCCATATTGCCAGCGCCAATGACAGTTAATTTCATATTCTTGGTGTTGAATTGCACAATTTTACGTAACTTTGCACAAAGTTACGACTAAGCGGGCTAATAACCAAATATATTTTATTTTTTTCCGAGCAAAAGTAACCTGCACGGAGTGAAAGTTACGGCAATCCTCGCTTTCTGCAAAATAAATGGCGTTTTTTCTCGTTTAATGAAATGATGAAATATACACATTATTATATAATAGGGTGTCTATGGGCACTGATGATGCTTCTCCCCTCCCCTTCTGGCATGGCTCATGCCCAGAAAAGGAAGGTGATGAATCGTCCCTACGTTGACCAAAGAAAGTTCCACTATGGCTTTCTGGCTGGCATGCACCTGCAGGACATCGAGTTGGAGCAGAACGGCTTTGTCAACGAGGTGGGTGACCAGTGGTTTGCCGAAACGCCAAACTACGAGCCGGGCTTCTCAGTGGGTATCTTGGGTGAATTCTACTTGACGAAACATTTGGGTTTGCGCATCATCCCCACCATGCACTTCGGCACCAAAAACGTCACGTTCCGCAACGAAACGAATGGAGACAAACAGTATCAGACCATCAAATCGACATACTTCACCGTCCCCATAGACATCAAGTTTGCGGCAGAGCGTTTCAACAACTACCGTCCATACATGATAGCTGGTGTGGCACCTTCACTCGACCTCACCGTGAAGAAGCAAAAGCAGTATCTGCTCACACACACGGACATCTATCTGGAAGCGGGCTTCGGTTGTGATTTCTACTTGCCTTTCTTCAAGTTCATTCCTGAAGTGAAGTTCATGTATGGACTCACTAATGTTTTGAACAGAAACCGCTCAGACATTAGGGATGAGTCGGAGCTCATCTTCACGCAGTCAGTGAATAGCGCCAAGAGCAAGATGATTGTCTTCACCTTCTATTTTGAATGATTCATGCCCCACAAAATGCTCAACGAACATGGAAAATGAAAAGGCTGCCATGAAATACTCCGTCATCATACCCGTGTACAACCGTCCCGACGAGGTGGACGAACTGCTTGAAAGCCTGACTCATCAGGAGGTCAAGGACTTTGAGGTGGTCGTGGTGGAGGATGGTTCCGATGTACCTTGCAAGGAGGTGGTGGAAAAATACACAGACAAGATCAACATTCAATATCTCACCAAGAAGAATGGGGGGCCTGGTCCTGCACGGAATTATGGTGTGGAACATTCGAAAGGCGAATATGTGCTGATTCTTGACAGCGACTGCGTGTTGCCAAAGGGTTATCTGACTGCCATTGAAAAGGAATTGACAGAGAACCCCTGCGATGCCTTCGGAGGACCAGATGCTGCACATGAGTCGTTCACAAATGTACAGAAGGCCATCTCCTACAGCATGACTTCCTTCTTCACAACGGGAGGCATTCGTGGAGGTAAGAAGAAAGGGGCGATGGACAAGTTCTATCCTCGCTCATTCAATATGGGCATGCGAAGAGAAGTATATCTTAAACTGCACGGATTCAGCAAGATGCGCTTTGGCGAAGACATTGATTTCAGCTACCGCATCGTGGAGGCTGGCTATAAGAGCAGACTTTTCCCCGATGCATGGGTGTGGCACAAGCGAAGAACGGACATGGACAAGTTCTTCAAGCAGGTGTTCAATTCCGGCATTGCCCGCATCAACCTGACCAAGCGTCATCCAGGCACCTTGAAACTGGTGCATCTGTTGCCAATGGTCTTCACGGTGGGCGTGTTGTTGCTGATTGTGGCAGCAGTTTTCTTCCGCATGTGGGATTATTACAACAACACAGGCACAGGCATCCTGCTTTCCAATGGCGGGTTCGTTCCCATGTATGCCCTCTGCCTTCTGCCTATCGCACTATACATGTTGCTGATTTTCATTGATTCAAGCATCAAGAACAAAAGCGTGGTGATTGGTTTCCTCAGCGTAGAGGCAGCCTTTGTGCAGTTGATGGGATATGGTTTCGGATTCCTCAAGGCATGGTGGTTGCGCTGTGTGCAGGGAAAGGATGAATTCACGGCATTTGAAAAGAATTTCTATGATTAGGAAAGACTTCCAACCATTCAACGAGGAACCGGTGCAGAAGGTGAAGGAAGAGGTGGAGGAATCAATCTCTCACACTCCCATCAAGCAGCAAGCGGAAGAAGACCGTCCCCGTGAGAAGCTCATGACAAAAGGAGTGGGCGCACTGACCAATGCCGAGTTGCTTGCCATTCTCATCGGAGGGGGCACCAAGAAGAAGACAGCAGTGGAACTGATGCAAGAGGTGCTGGGCGACTGTGGAAATTCACTCCGCAACCTCAACTATATGACGCTGCAAGACCTCATGCGCTACAACGGCATTGGTGAGGCAAAGGCACTGACCATCCTCGCTGCCGCCGAGATTGGTAAACGCCGCATGATGGAGGACTGCCAAGACATTACGCAATTCCGCACAGGTGCCGACGTGTTGAGGTTCATGACACCACACCTGCAGACACTCGCCCACGAGAAAAGCTGGGTGCTGTTGCTCAACAACAATGCACGCCTACTCCATTTCGCCCAACTCAGCACTGGAGGTCTGACCGAAACGACTGTAGATGTGCGGATGCTGCTCAAGAAGGCACTACTGCACGATGCCACCAGCTTCATCCTCGTACACAACCATCCCAGCGGCAACCTGAAACCCAGCCGCTACGACGAGGAATTGACTCAACGGGTGAACCGAGCTGCACAAGCAGTCAACCTGCGCATGATTGACCATGTCATCGTGACAGAAGGGGATTATTACAGCTTTGCCGAGAACGGAAAAATCTAGTCATTTACAATTTGACAATTTACCATTTACCATTTGCCATGCGGCGAGAAGAGAAATTGTAGATTGCCAAATCGAAAAATAAATTGTAAATTGTAATTTGTAAAATAGTAAATTAGATTGTGACAAAATACGAAGTAGAAGAAAAGACCGTTGAATACCTGAAGACGGTGTTCGACCCTGAGATTCCCGTCAATGTGTGGGACCTCGGAATGATTTATAAGATAGATGTGAAGGAAAGCCCCCACATAGCCCCCTCCGACTCCCCCAAGGAGGAGGGAAACCGTCCGGATGGCAACACCTCCCCCTTGGGGGAGGATGGGAAGGGGCTTGGGGGCTTTGACATCGACATCGACATGACCTTCACAGCCCCCAACTGCCCTGCTGCCGACTTCATCCTTGAAGACATCCAGCAGAAACTCGAAGGCATCCCTGACGTGAAGACCGTGAACGTGAACGTGGTCTTTGAACCCGAATGGAACAAGGACATGATGAGCGAAGAAGCCAAACTCGACTTAGGATTCATGTAAATATGAAGAATATCTACTTTATCAGTGATGCCCATCTGGGCAGCCGTGCCATCGAGCACCGACGCACACAGGAACGACGTCTCGTCAACTTTCTTGATAAAATCAAGGAAAAGGCTGAGGCTGTCTATATGCTGGGAGACATGTTCGACTTCTGGTTTGAATATCAGGAGGTGGTGCCTAAGGGCTATACCCGTTTTCTTGGCAAAATCAGCGAACTGACTGATTTAGGTGTGGAGGTGCATTACTTCACAGGCAATCATGACATGTGGATGGGAGATTACCTGGAGAAAGAGTGCGGCGTCATTCTTCATCGTCAACCCTGCACCCTCGACATACGAGGAAAGATATTCTATCTCGCTCATGGCGACGGTCTCTACGAGGAGGGCAAATCCACGCACTTCATGTTCTGGTGCTTCCGCAACAAGACCTTGCAGAAGATGGCGCGATGGATTCATCCCCATTGGTTCATGAACTTCGGGCTTAATTGGGCAAAGCACTCTCGCATGAAACGTGCGAATGGCAGCCTTCTGCCAGACGAGGATGGACGTGTGATGACCAAAGACGGCTTCATGAACGACACCAAACTGGTAGGCTATGAAAGTGCCCCCAACAATGGCGAACAGCCCTACCAAGGAGAAGACAAAGAGGGGCTTGTCCTCTTTGCCAAAGACTACCTCAAGAGCCACCCCGAAGTCAACTACTTCATCTTCGGACATCGCCACATCGAGCTTGACCTCATGCTCAGCCGTGAAGCACGCCTCCTCATTCTTGGCGAATGGATTACCCTCTTCACCTTTGCCGTATGGGATGGTGAGCATTTCTTCATGGACAACTTTATCGAAGGGGAGACGGAACTGTAAACGGATAGATGCCGGTTTCTACTTCATCTTATACAACTTATACTGGAATGTCAGCAGCACATAGTGCGGATGGCCTGAACTGCGGTTTTCGCTTCGTCCTGTGCCTGATATATAGGTGCTGAAATTGCTTCGTTCCTGCAGAATGTCGTTCCATGTGAGTTTCAGTAAGCCTCTGTAGTCGCGAAGCACCTTATATTCAACACCCATATTCCAAATGAATTCTGTACGGTTCGCATCACTCATCTTGCTTCCTGCCCGTCCAGAGATGTTCAGGTCGGTCTTGAGGGTGAGCCTGTTTCCCAACCAATAATTCAAGGTGTTGTTGAGGTTATATGTATGACTCTTTTCAATAGAAGTCATATAGTTGCTTTCGCCCCATTGGTAGCGGTAGCTTCCATTCAGCGTCAGGTCGAAATGTTTGGTATACAGCACGAATCGAGGCGATAAGGAAATGGAGTGAACATCCGAAGCGCCCTTTTCACTTTCTGTCGCACCAAGAGCTTGCATGTAGCTTACTGAATGATTATAATTATAGTTGGTATTTACACTGATATTCGCGTGCTTGAAGTCGGTTCGGTAGCTGGCATTACCACTCGCACTCCAGTTTCCGTTGATGTTCTCTAATGTGGAGATTGTTCCTCCTGTCTTTGTGTTATAGACGGATCGAGATGAGATGTTGTTACGTGAAAAAGAATAGCCGCCACTAAACGACCATCCGCCATTCAAACTGAAATTCAAGTTAAAGTCATGGTATTCAGGCTTCTTGAGGTTCGGGTTGGCTCTCCGGATGTAGAGCGGATTATTGTTTGTGGTAGGATCTACCAGGTTCGCGCCTCCAACCAGACTATTACGATACCGATAGGTCAAGTTGAAAGAATGATTCTGTGAGAATCTATACGAGAGATTGGTAAAGGCATTCAGCGTGGGTGCCTGTTGGGTGGTGTCGGCCATCACTCCGTCCTTGCGTTCGTAGTGGTAAGTTTCACGTGTAGGAGCAAACCTGACGTTTTGACTGAAGCCCAAGCGATTCAAGTGAAAAGAATAGTCGATGCTTATACCATGAGCATCCGTCTTTGTGCGTTGGTAGGTGCTGATGCTATCCAATCGCTGGTGGTTGTTTGTCAGGTCGTAATAGACACGTTCTGATGTACTATTGTTGTGTGAGAATTCATAGCTGAAAGTTATGCTCTGGCGGAACTTTTTCGGGCCGAAGAAGAAACCACCGCTTGCCGACAATTCGATGCGTTCCGAATGGTTAGGAGCGATGCTTTCTCGCAGATAGTGCCACACACTGTCGCCATATTGCAGATAATCCGTCTGTTGATGTTCTGTTGATGATTGAAACCTGTTGTTGGTGTTCAGATTCATACGAACTTCGATGTGGGCATTTGCCTCTCCATCAAAATACGTGTAATAGTTGCTCTGCAAACCGAGCGACTGCTGATGCGAACGGTTAGAGGACTCACTGCTTCTGCGGTTCAGTGTGATGGCAGCCAGCTGTTCCTCTTCCATCAGTTCGTTGTTTTCGCCCACGAACGGATTGCCGTTATAAGTGGCAGCATTCGATTGGCTATGCGATTGAGAATCAATGTAGTTATAGTTCACATTCGCGTTCAAAAAACTACTATAATTGCCTAAGTTTATTGGCGTATTGATACTGAAATTATGGCTCGTGCTGTTGTTGTAGTTCTTTGACTGAGATGCTGAAGTCGAATATTGCTCATATTCAGGCATGAGGGTCGAACTGAAGGATTCCTGGTCGCTTCGTTGGTCAGTATAGGAATACTGGGGGCGATATTGTATATTGGTTTTGCCAAACTTTCTTCTGTAGCTTCCATCAATCCTGTTATTGCTGTTTTTCTTCGAGTTGGCATTGGGCAAGTCGTCCAATTGAACGTTTGCGTTCCACTCTCCCTTGTTGCCCTTCTTCCATTCCATGCCTTGCATCTGGAAATGGTAAGTGTTCTTGATGTTCGATGTTCCTATCTCTGGCTTCGTCAACTCCACTTTATTCACCGGATTTTTCGTAATCATATCTGCTACCCAATGCTTTGTTGTGTCCGTGCTCAACGTGTCTGCCTGCGTCTTGTACACCCGGAACTGCTTCAAATCCGTATTCTCGATATTCTCCAGGGCGATTTTCATATCGTGGGCAAAGAACGATTCCCCATTCAGTCTGATCTCATGAATCACACTGTCCCTATAGGTGAGCTGCCCGTCTTCATACCGCAATCCTGGCATACGGCGCACAAGGTTGAGCAACACCGTTCCTCGAGGCATCTCAAAAGCATCCACATTAAACACCGTCGTGTCGCCGCTCTCATACATCCGCTTCAACTCTCCGACAATCACGACCTCATCCATACTCATTGGATTGCTTTTCAGCACGATGCTGTCGAGATCTATCGTCCAACTTCCTCCATAACCCTTATTGTTTTCATCATAGTAGCGATACGCCAGCTTCAGGTCTTGCGTGTATGTTTCATATCCCACATACGACACCTTCATCCTCACTCTTGGCACATCGTTCTTCTTCACACGCTTCTTCAACACATCCATTCGATGAAAAAAATGCCCGTTCTTTTCCGTCACCGCCACCGCCTTCACCGTCGTATCGTTCAGGCACACCAACTGGATGTTTGCATTGGGGAGCAGATAAGGCTTGGGATCCATCTCATCTGTACCGTATATGCGACCGGATATGGACAGCCAAAGTTTCTCCCCCACCGTTCGACGCCCATTTTGCTGACCGCCTCCAACAATATACACCTGTGCCTGCATCACAATCGACATGCAGAGCAGCATAACAATCCATATTGCCTTTTTCTTGTCCATGATACTTTCGCCACCCAATCGTGGTGGGAAATCATCTTTTCACGAGTAATTGGAGTACAAAGTTAGTGAAAGTTAGGCGAAAAACAAAAAATAAATCATTCAAGTAGATGAACAAAAATAACTTTAAATAGAAATCGGTAATAATTGACGTTATAATTGGTGATTATTGACGAAGATTGACGTATGAATTGACGAAGATTGACGTGTGATTTGACGGAGATTGACGTGTGATTTGACGTGTGAAGTGACCTATAAGACCTGCCTTTCGTTATCACAAACACATGTATGAAATCATCTCTGTGATGCGTTGCCGTAAAGCGCTGAACACTTTAGCGTGAATACTCAACTCACTTTAGCGTGAATACTCGTTCCACTTTAGCGTGAATACTCGTTTCAATTTGGCTTGAATACAACTTTCGGTTTGGCTTGAATACAACTTTCAATTTGGCTTGAATACAACTTTCGGTTTGGCTTGAATACAACTTTCAATTTGGCTTGAATACAAAAAGGAGTATTCAAGCCAAATCAATTGGTGTAATCAAGCTAAGTAAAAAAGTATATTCAAGTATAATACGTTGGCGTTATAGGCACACAGAACTCTTTGTTGACTTCATGATGGCTATGGAGCAGACGAAACATGGCAGTGTAGAGATATTTTAGAGGCAAGCAAAGAGGCAAAAGGGAGAATGGAAGGAAAAGGAAGGTGTATTTATGCATTTTATGCAAAAAATCTTGCATAAAATACTTGTTATATGCAAGAAAAGTGGTAACTTTGCAGCCGATTTGTGAATAATTATGCAATTGCATTTACCATTTGACATTATTCAATGTGCCATTTGCCATGCGGCAAGGAAGGATGTTGAAAATGGTCAAATTGCAACATAAATTGTAAATGACACGATGACAGCAAGACAATCGAGACTCGACATCATCAAGGCGATTATCCAGACGCAGGAGATTGGCAGTCAGGATGAACTGGCGCAGGCACTCTCGAAAGAGGGGGTGAACATGACGCAAGCGACGCTGTCGCGCGATTTGAAGTTGCTGAAGGTGGTGAAGGGCTTTTCACCGAAGGGGCGCTCCATCTACATGCTGCCCGAGAATCCATATTATCGACGGGTGAGGGAGCACAGGCAGGAGGGCACAGCCATCAAGAACGGCTTCATGTCGGTGAGGTTTTCGGGACAGTTGGCGGTCATCAAGTGCCGTCCAGGGTATGCAAGCGGATTGGCAAGCGACATTGACAACGCCCATTTCCATGAGGTGATTGGCACCATTGCTGGCGACGACACCATCTTTCTCGCACTGGAGGAGGGTTTTAACAAGGAGACACTGGAAGCGAATTTAAGAACAATAGTACCGGTTTATCCGGGAAGCCATATGTAATTTACAATTTGACAATTTACTATTTACCATTTGCCGTGCGGTGAGAGGACAAATAGTAAATTGCCAAATCAACAAAATAAATCGTAAATTGTAAATCGTAAAATTGTAAATAAGATTGTGATATACGAAGACGGAATCAAGGTGATTGTGGCTGATGCGAGCCACGAGAAATATGTGGATTTGGTGCTGGACACCATCCGCGAGGCAGCGAAGAAGCGTGGCACGGGCATTGCAGAACGCACCCACGAGTATGTTGCCACGAAGATGAAGGAGGGTAAGGCGGTGCTGGCACTCGACCCCAGCAAGCAGTCGGAACTGGGTGACACATTTGTGGGTTTCAGTTACATCGAGACGTGGGGCAACAAGTCGTATGTGACCACATCGGGACTGATTGTGCATCCTGACTATCAGGGACGCAACATCGCGAAGCGCATCAAGGATCACACGTTCACATTGGCACGTGTGCGTTGGCCTCACGCGAAGATTTTCTCGCTCACAAGTGGCGATGCGGTGATGAAGATGAACACCGCATTGGGTTATGTGCCCGTGAGCTTTAATCAGTTGACGGATGATGATGCTTTCTGGCGCGGTTGCCGTGGATGCATCAACCACCCCATCTTGGAAATGAAGAACCGAAAATTCTGCATCTGCACAGGTATGCTGTACGACCCTGCACAGCATCACGGCGAGCCCACTCCGATTGAGATTTTCCAAGAGATCATGAAAGAAATGGTGAAGAGAGGCTTAATGTAAGACCTATAGTAACTATAGGAACTATAGTACCTATAAGATAATAAAACAAAAACAAAATATTATGGCAGAAAAGAAAAAGGTTGTCGTTGCCTTCAGCGGCGGTTTGGACACCAGCTACACGGTGATGTATCTGGCAAAGGAGAAAGGTTATGAAGTACATGCTGCGTGTGCCAACACGGGCGGTTTCTCAGCAGAACAGCTGAAAACGAACGAAGAGAACGCCTATAAGCTGGGTGCCACGAAGTATGTGACACTTGACGTGACGCAGGAATATTACGCGAAGTCGCTCAAATACATGGTGTTTGGCAATGTGCTGCGCAACAACTGCTACCCCATCTCAGTGTCTTCTGAACGTATTTTCCAGGCACTGGCCATTGCACGCTATGCCAAGGAAATCGGTGCAAGCGCCATCGCTCATGGCTCTACAGGTGCCGGCAACGACCAGATTCGTTTCGACATGACATTCCTCGTGATGGCTCCCGGTGTGGAAATCATCACGTTGACGCGCGACGGAAACCTCTCCCGTCAGGAGGAGATTGACTACCTGAACAAGAACGGCTTTGCTGCAGACTTTGCGAAGCTGAAATACTCATACAACGTGGGCATCTGGGGCACTTCCATCTGCGGTGGCGAGATTCTCGACTCCACACAGGGTCTGCCCGAATCAGCTTACTTGAAGCACCCCACAAAGGAAGGTCCAGAACTCTTGAAGTTAGGCTTCGAGAAGGGTGAGCTTTGCTCGGTGAACGGCAAGCACTACGACGACAAGATTGCCGCCATTCAGGCAGTGGAAGAGATTGGTGCTGCTTACGGCATCGGGCGTGACTGCCACGTGGGCGACACTATCATCGGCATTAAGGGTCGTGTAGGTTTTGAGGCTGCCGCTCCTATGCTCATCATCGGTGCACACCGTTTCTTGGAGAAATACACCCTCTCGAAATGGCAGCAGTACTGGAAAGACCAAGTGAGCAACTGGTACGGCATGTTCCTGCATGAGAGTCAGTATTTGGAGCCAGTCATGCCCGACATCGAGGCAATGCTCACCTCTTCGCAGCGCAATGTGACGGGTGAGGTGACGCTCGAACTTCGTCCTCTCTGCTTCCAAACAGTGGGTGTTGATTCTCCCAACGACCTTGTGAAGAACAAGCTCGGCGAATATGGTGAGACAGCCAAGGCATGGTCTTCCGAAGATGCCAAGGGCTTCATCAAGGTGACCTCCACCCCACTCCGCGCATACTATCTGGCACATCCAAACGAAGAAAGATAAATGGTACGCGTAGGTATATTAGGTGCAGCTGGCTATACAGGCGGAGAACTCATTCGCTTATTGCTGAACCATCCCGAGGTGGAAATCGTGTTTGCCAACAGCGAGTCAAACGCTGGGAATAAAGTGTATGACGTACACGAGGGCCTGCTGGGCGAGACCGAGTTGGAGTTCACGTCTGAGATGCCTTTCGACAAGGTAGATGTGGTGTTCTTCTGCTTCGGACACGGAAAGAGCGAGGCATTCCTGAAGGAACACTCGATTCCTGCCAACGTGAAGATTATCGACTTGGCTCAGGACTTCCGTATCAAGGGCGACCACGACTATGTGTATGGCTTGCCAGAGATTCACAAGGAGGAGATTGCGAAGTGCCAGCACTTGGCAAACCCCGGATGCTTTGCCACCTGCATTCAGTTAGGCTTGCTGCCATTGGCAAAGGCAGGCTTGCTGACGAAGGACATTTCCGTGAACGCCATCACTGGTTCGACAGGAGCAGGTCAGAAGCCCGGAGCGACCACGCACTTCTCATGGAGAAACAACAACTTCTCGGTCTATAAGCTTTTCACGCACCAGCACCTGCACGAGATTTGCCAGACGCTGAACGAGTTGAAGCCCGCAAGTGCGCCCCATGTGGTTGATACACTCGATGAAGGCTACGAGGCAGATGGCATCACTGTGGATTTCATTCCTTATAGGGGAGATTTCGCACGAGGCATCTTCTGCACGGAGGTGGTAACGTTAAGCCCCCTCCCAACCTCCCCCAAAGGGGAGGAGTTGGTAGCTCTCTATAAGAACTTCTACGAGAAGGCAGCCTTCACGCATTACAGCGACAAGGCATTAGACCTTAAGCAGGTGGTGAACACCAACAAGGCATTGGTGCACGTAGAGGTCTTCGGCAAGAAAGTTGTGATTACCTCAATGATTGACAACCTGCTGAAAGGAGCCGTCGGGCAAGCAGTACAAAACATGAACATCATGTTCGGCTTGGACGAAAAAGCCGGACTAAACCTTAAGGCATCTGCCTTCTAATATTCAACCGAAATGAACTTATTTGACGTATATCCACTATTCGACATCGCCATCCAGCGCGGCAAGGGTTGCCACGTGTGGGATGAGAAAGGTCAGGAATACCTCGACCTCTATGGCGGTCATGCCGTCATCAGCATCGGTCACTGCCATCCTCACTATGTAGAGGCCATGACTCGACAACTGAACCAGTTGGGCTTTTACAGCAATTCCGTACAGAATCCTTTGCAAAAGGAACTTGCCACGCGTTTGGGAAAAGCATCGGGTTACGAGGACTATCAGCTGTTTCTCATCAACTCAGGAGCCGAAGCCAATGAGAACGCACTGAAGTTAGCATCTTTCCACAACGGCAGGACACGTGTGCTGTCGATGGAGAAAGCATTTCACGGACGTACATCTTTGGCTGTCGAAGTGACCAACAATCCCAAAATCATCGCCCCCATCAACGATAACGGTCATGTGACCTATCTGCCTATCAACGATATTCAACCTTGGAAGAAGGAAATCGAGAAAGGTGATGTGTGCGCCGTCATTATTGAATGCATTCAGGGTGTAGGTGGCATTCGTTGCGTCACCAAGGAGTTCATACAGGAACTGCGCACACTCTGCGACAAACACAACACCGTGCTCATCTGCGATGAAATTCAATGCGGTTATGGTCGAAGCGGCAAATTCTTCGCCCATCAGCACTTAGATGTGAAGCCTGACATCATCACAGTAGCTAAAGGCATCTGCAACGGTTTCCCTATGGGTGGTGTACTTATTTCACCCAAGTTTACACCCGTGTATGGTCAGTTGGGCACAACCTTTGGCGGCAATCATTTGGGTTGCGCAGGCGCCATTGCTGTACTTGACGTGATGGAAGAAGAACACCTCGTAGAGAATGCCGCTCAAGTCGGCACGTATCTCATTAACACACTCAAGGCTGAGCAAGCCGCTGGCAATCTGCCTCACGTAGTGGATGTGCGCGGTGAAGGCTTGATGATTGGTATTGAGCTTGACATTCCTTATAAAGGTCCACGCTTACGTCTCATCAAGGAAGAGCATTGTTTCACAGGCTGTTCCGGCACAAACGTCATTCGTCTCTTGCCACCACTTTGCCTGTCAATGGAAGAAGCTAAGCAATTCATTGAGAAATTCAAGAGAGTCTTATAAAATCGTATAGCAAGCTATAGCACAAAAAGGGAGCATCCAATTGGATGTTCCCTTTTTATTGTGCATCCTCTTCACGCTGATCGGATGCAGCCGTAAAACAGTTTCGATGCCAATGAGGATAAAGAAGATGGCAAGGAAGATTAAAGATTCACCTTGTTCTTTCCTTTCTTCAGTTTGACAATACGTTGCTGACCATTCATGAGGAGTTTCAACTTACATGCCCTTTTTGCAGTGAGGGTGAGATTCGTGACACAGCTGTTCTGCCAGGACATCTCGACAGTGATGCCACCACGGGCACGAATGCCAGAGACAGAACCTTCCTTCCACTGCTCGGGCAAGGCGGGCAACAGCTCCATAGTGATGTATGGTTGTGCATTGAGAGATTTAGCGTTAACGTGATGGTTGAGATCATACTCACTCTGCATCAACATTTCCACTACGCCTGCGCACCCACCGAAGTTGCCATCGATTTGAAAAGGTGAATGGGCATCAAGCAGGTTGGGATATGTGCCTCCACCTCTCCGGGCATCAGATCCTTTATATCCATCGGGACTAACGTAGGAAAGAAGTTTGCGATAGATATGATAAGCGTTCTTGGCATCGTGCAGTCGGGCATAGAGATTTACACGCCAGCCCGTACTCCAACCTGTTGTCCTATCACCTTTCAGTTCAAGTGTTCGGGATGCAGCACGATGGATGGCATCTTTCGTGTTCACACCATCGTCAATGTTATGTCCTGGATAAATGCCAAAGAGATGGCTCTGATGGCGATGGTGAGGGTCTTCATCCTCCCAATCGTAGAACCATTCTTGCAGATTACCCTTCTTTCCTATCTTGTAGGGCTGTAAACGTGAAAGAGCCTCGTCTGCTTCTGCCACAAAGCTGGGGTCAGCATGTAAGACAAGGGCTGCATTTCTGGCATCAGTAAGACATTCACGAATCATGGCAAGGTCTGCAGCACCACCATAACATGTACGTCCGTGATAACCGTCATCAGTGATGAAACTATTTTCGGGAGAGGTGGAGGGTGCTGTTATCAGATAATCTGTCCCCTCCACACCCATATCTTTTGTGGAGACAAGCCAGCCCAGACAAAACTCCGCAGCCCCTTTCAATACAGGATAGTATTCACGCAGGAAATCCTTGTCAAGCGAAAAGGTGTAATGTTCCCAGATGTGGGTGGAGAGCCATGCACCACCCATGTTCCAGTTCGCCCACATGGGGTCACCCGTATGGAGACCCACAGGGCATGTCATAGCCCAAATGTCAGTATTATGAGCAAGACACCAACCTTTATCCACACCATAGTACGCCTTAGCTGTCAGTTCACCAGACCCTTGCAGTTCCTTCATATAAGTGAAGAGCGGCTGGTGCATCTCAGGCAAGGCTGCCGTTTCAGCAGCCCAATAATTCTCTTCCACATTGATGTTGCTGGTATAGTTACATGACCAAGGTGGCAGAATCGACTCGTTCCAAAGTCCCTGCAGATTGGCGGGCACATTGGGTGTGCGAGAACAAGAGATGAGCAGATAACGACCATATTGGAAATACAAGGCTTCCAGCGCCGGATTGAAAAGGGACTCGTCCACATACTCGCGGAGCACCTCGTCAAGCCCCCTCCCATCCTCCCCCAAAGGGGAGGTGTTGCCATCCGGATGATTCTTCCCCCCTTGGGGGGATGAGAGGGGGGCTAGGGTGAGTTTCACCCGATTGTAGATGCTCTTGTAATCGTTCATGTGGCGATTCAGCAAGTCGTTATAAGACACAGCCATTAAATGCTCCATCCTTTTGTCCGCTATTTCTTGATAAGGGGCACCCTCCTTCACCGGGTCTTTATTATAGCCATTGAATGAAGTGGCATTAACTATATACAACGTCACCTCCTTGTCACCATCCACCAAAACATTTCCCTCTTTTGCCTCTACATGGGCAGCACCCACCTTCACTTTCGTACGAAAATGAATGCCACGACCGGGGTCGTAAGCGAATTTCTCTTTAGCATCATAATAACTGGGCAAAGAGGTATATGCAACATAACCATCTGTCACCAACATACCATCCTCTGCCACAGAGGTTTTCCCCCGTAGTTGAGTGGTCAGCGACACACGAGCATGGATTCCTTGGGGATTGTCGGTTGTAAGACGAACCACAATGCCTGTGTCTGGGTGTGTAGCGAAATACTCCACCGCATACTGATATTCCCCCCGATGCCACACTGTATGTGCAGTCGAATTGCCAATATCGAGCCAACGACGGTAGTTGCTCACCTGCCCCACTGTATCCAAATACTCTATCGTCAGTTGTCCCAGAGGCTGATAGTTCTGTGAAAAATGTCCTTGCACATCCCGTTGCAAGCGATCCGCTTCTCGATAATCATTCTTCTTCAATGCCTCACGAATGGTGGGGATAGACTTATGTGCCTCTGGTGAATAGACGTTCATGTTGCAAGGTTCGCCTGTCCACAGAGTGATGTCGTTCAAAGAGATGCGTTCCACTTCCGTTCCGCCATAAATGATTCCACCCATCGTGCCATTACCGATGGGCAATGCCTCCTCAAAATAGTCGGCAGGACGATGATAGTACAGTGTCTGTGCCTTCATTGTCATCATGACAAAGAAAGAAACAGCCATTATCAGGTATCTTCTCATATTTGTAGCTTTTCTGAGGGCAAAGATAACAAACAATTGCCAACCATGCAAACACCACCTCAATAATATCACGACAAATCAGACATTTTGGGGATGAATGCATGGAAAAGCTCAAGAAGAGGAGTCCCGACAAGCAGATAATGGGCATTGCCCACACTCAAAGGGGAAAGCTATGCCACCATCTGCAAGAAGTACCGATGGAGGCGAAGGTCGGGATCAAGTTCGGGATGGAAGGAGGTCACAAGCTGGTTGCCCTGACGGGCAGCAACGATGTGACCATTCACCTCTGCCAGTATCTCACTGCGCGAGGAGAGAATCTCTTCAATGTATGGTGCACGAATGAAGGTCATCGGAATGTGGTCGCCCAAACCCACGACCTGACCCTCTGTGTGAAAACTGCCCAACTGCCTACCATAGGCGTTGCGACGTACACGGATGTCCATCGTGGCAAGACGCCCCTCGGAGAGGAGAATCATACCGGCACAGGTGCCGAAGACAGGAAGTCCATTCAATATCGCCTCACGCACAGGTCCGTGAAGGGCCAACTGACTGAGCAGACGCATCTGCACGGTACTTTCTCCACCAGGAAGAATCAGGGCGTCCTTGTGTTGCTGCCAATCGGCAAGCTGTCGCACCTCAAACGTCTCAACACCCAAGCGTTTCAACACTTGCTCATGTTCAATAAAGGCTCCTTGCAAAGCCATCACTGCTACTCTCATTGCTTATTCATTAAAAGGATGTATGAATCTTCCTATTTCCCCCTCTCTGCCATCAGGAGCTGGATTTCCTGTTCATTAATGCCGACCATCGCCTCACCGAGATCTTCGCTGAGCTCAGCCAACAATTTAGCATCCTTATAATTGGTGACAGCTTGCACAATAGCAGCCGCACGCTTGGCAGGGTCTCCACTCTTGAAGATGCCACTACCCACAAACACACCCTCTGCACCCAACTGCATCATCAGTGCAGCATCAGCAGGTGTGGCGACTCCTCCTGCAGCGAAGTTGACCACTGGCAGTTTACCGTTTTCGTGCACGAAACGCACCAATTCATAAGGGGCTTGCAATTGCTTAGCAGCCTCAAAAAGTTCATCCTCACTCATTGAAACGAGACGACGAATCTCACTTTGCATCAGTCGCATGTGGCTCACTGCCTGCACCACATCACCCGTGCCAGGCTCGCCTTTCGTACGGATCATTGTAGCACCCTCGGCTATGCGTCGCAGTGCCTCCCCCAAGTTTTTCGCACCACAAACAAAGGGCACATCGAATTTCGTCTTATCAATATGGTAGATGTTATCGGCAGGGCTAAGCACCTCACTCTCGTCGATATAGTCAATCTCGATGGCTTGCAGAATCTGCGCCTCTGCGATGTGACCGATGCGACATTTTGCCATCACAGGAATGCTAACCGCCTCCTGAATGCCACGAATCATCTTAGGGTCGCTCATGCGGCTCACACCACCCGCGGCACGGATGTCTGCTGGAATACGTTCAAGTGCCATCACGGCACAAGCACCTGCTTCTTCAGCAATGCGTGCCTGTTCCGGGGTGGTCACATCCATAATCACTCCGCCTTTCAGCATCTGAGCCAACTGGCGGTTCAAATTTGTTCTTTCATTTACCATTGTCGTATTTTATTTTTTGTTTGTGTAAGTTTTATTCTTATTGACGTCTGAATTGTATCGGTGAAACACCCTTTTGTTTCTTGAAGAACCGAGAGAGATGAGCCTGTGATGAGAACCCCAGACGATGAGCAATTTCCTTCAACGGATAAGTGGTCGTGGTAAGCAACGTGACAATCTCTGCCGTGATGCGTTCATCAATGATGGTTTTGGGCGACCGGCCGGCTATGCGGCGAGTCACCTGTCCCAAATAGGGTGCCCCCACATTGAGCTGCTCAGCATAAAAAGCCACATCTGCGTAGCGATGATAAAACCGCTCGACTGCATCGAGGAATTGGTTGTAAAGTTCGCCGCTGCGCCCTGTGGGTTCCACGTATCCCGCAGGCAAGTCAGCAAGCAGTTCACGTGCATGGCGCAATGCATCATCCGGAAGTTCGCCTCTATTGAGTAGCACTGCCACTGCTGATGAGAGCCTGTTCGCCTGTCCGTGAGCACCCTCGTGGCATGCCTCCAACACGACCGTGCAGAGAGGCAATATCTGGCGTTCTATAGCCTCATAGACTTCTGGAGACAGCAAACGCTCGCCATACGCAGATTCCTGCACGGGAGCATAGATAACATGACGAGGACGGTAATGGCGAAGCACATCAGCCACAGCTTCTACAACATCAATGCGTCGTAACAGACCCACTTTCACCACCTGCGGCTGCAAGTCGTTGATGATAGCTTCCACCTGTTGGCGCACTGCAGAGGCTGGCAAATCGTAAAATTCCTGAATACCAAGCGTGTTCTGTACGGTGATAGAGGTGATGGCAGATGCCGCCACGCCACCCAACTCATGAATGAAGCGTATGTCAGCCTGCACTCCCGAGCCACCCGTTCCATCACTACCCGTGATAGTCAATATTGCTTTCGGTTGTAGCATCATTTGCGTATGTCTATAGAAATCGATTGCAAAGGAACACAAAAAAAAGGGAATGTCCAAACAACTGTTCCATTTCTGACAAAAGAAAATACACTTTGGGCAAAAAGAATCCAGCCTTGATGTTCAGATTCACTCGAACGATACCAGTCCTGAGGTTCCCATCCTTTTGACAACAACGAAGACTACACCCTCTTAAAAGAACGGTTTCTATGGCTAAAACGTCAGAATTCCCGAAATAAATTCGTAACTTTGCCCCCAATATTTATTTCATCATCTTTCGAAATATTCATGAGAATCAGACCTGCAACCCCCAACGACGCGGTGAAACTGCTTGACATCTATGCCCCCTACGTGACGGACACAGCCATCACGTTTGAGTACAAGGTGCCAACATTAGAGGAGTTCCGTCGACGCATCGAACACATTAGCAAGAAATATCCATATTTAGTGGCAGAAGAGGACGGGGACATTGTGGGATATGTATATGCCAGTTCCTTCAAGGAAAGAGACGCTTTCCAATGGGCTGTGGAAACCTCCATCTACGTGGACAGAAACAAAAAAAGAAAAGGCATCGGCAGAAAACTGCACGATGCCTTGGAGGCAACACTGAAGCAGCAAGGAATTCTCAACCTCAATGCCTGCATTGCTTTTGTGCCAGACAACAGATTACAGGCAACGGGAAATGAGCAATGGATCTCTGACCCATATCTCACCCTCGACAGTGTTCGTTTCCATGAGCACATGGGATATCAGAAAGTTGCCCATTTTCACCAGTGTGGCAAGAAATTCGGGAAATGGTATGACATGATTTGGATGGAGAAGATTATCGGAGAACATTTGTAAAGACAGACAGAGCACATGGCGATTGGACAAGTAATGCTGACATTGTTTGCCATTGTGGTGGTGGGGTACATCGCGGGCAAATGGGGATATATGGGTGGTACTTTCGACAAAAAGCTGTCGAAAGTAGTCATAGACATCACCTGCCCTGCACTGATTCTTTCGTCAGCGATGACGGGCGAACTACCTGACCGCCGTTATATCCTGCCGTTGCTGGGCATCAGCGTCCTCACTTATCTCCTTTTGACAGGCGTGGCACTCCTGCTGCCCCGTTTCTTGACCAAGAAAAAAGATGATGAGGGAGTCATCGGCTTCGCCATGATGTTTGGCAATGTAGGGTTCATGGGATACCCTATCGTAGCAAGTATCTTCGGACATGAGGCTGTATTCTATGCAGCCGTTCTGAATGTTGTGAACACTTTCACCGTCTTCACTGTCGGAACTATGCTGATTGTTGGAAAGAATCAAGAGTCATCGGTAGCAGAAAAAGAAATGAGCCGGAAGAAGATGCTTAGGAAGGTACTCTACAGCACTCCCATGCTTTCTGCTTACCTGACCATGCTGATTGTGGCATTAGAAATCAAGGACATTCCTGAATTCATCAGCCAACCTCTCACCATGATTGGCAACATCACGGTTCCTGCAGCCTTGCTCATCATCGGTTCGTCGATGTCACAATTGCCCTTGCGTGCGCTGCTCGGCAATGGCACCATCTATGCCACAACGCTCATGCGCCTTGCCATTCTGCCCGTAGGCATCCACTATCTGATGACGCTCTTAGGTTTTTCCTCGTTTGTGGTCGGAATTAACACAGTGGTCATTGCCATGCCCGTCGCCACCTACGGCACCATCCTCTGCCTTCGACACGGTAAGGACACCACTCTTATTACGGAGGTCACCTTCATCACGACCCTCCTTGCCATGATTTCCATCCCCCTGTTGGTAACATGGCTTCTATAAGAGACATACTGGGCTATTCGACCTTACAAGGGATAATCCGTACAGGGCTGTTCAAGCCAGATGGCACAGGTTTCCACTTGTCGTAAAGCGTGTTCTTGTAGTTGAGATCGACCACATTGATTTCTTTGAAATTGCGCCACTCAACGCCATCACGGTCAAGTTGAGCAATACGGTTGGCAGGTAGATTTGCCACCGCGACTTCGAGGGTGTTCTTACCATCTACGAGGTAGTCAGTGATGTCAAGACGAAATGGCACAGCAAACAGCATGCCAGCGTCCGTACCATTAACGAGGACATGTGCCGTTTCACGCACATCACCAAGGTCAAGAATATAAGCTGTATTGGGTTGCTTCTTGGGGAAATTGAATATAGTCTTGTAAACACCGGTAGCCATCGTGGCATTGAGAACTGAGTCGCCAAGTTCTGTCCAAGGTTTCGGGGAACCCTTCACGCTATAGGTCTGAGTTATCTTAACAGGAGCAGACTCTTTGAACGAAAGTGTCCAATCAACCAATTGCATGGCGCTCTCGTTCTTCGGATTCAGATACTTGTGGGGCTTCAATTGTACTAAAGTTCCGTCGGTGAAGGTGCGGAGAATGACACTCTCACCACTTTTGAGCTGAAGACGGACACGTCCCTGTTCATCGGTCTTGGCAAGGTCTATCTGACCATTCATGGGATTGTAGAATACCACTTGCTTGGCTTTCACACCAAGAGTGACGTAAGTGTCAATGTCACGACCCTGAAGATTTGACACAAAGTAATGATAGCCCTCGGGATTGCTGCGGCGAATGCAACTCAGTCCCTGTTCGGTGCGCATGGGTTCGCGTCGAGCTGAGGAGAATTGGAGACCTGCAGCATAATCGGGGGAAGTGACGATGGAGCCCTGCCCCCAACGGATGGACATGGCTTGCTCTGGATGGAAGGAAGCCTTGCTCTGCAGCTCCTGAATAAGAGTCAAGAACTCTTGTTGCTCCACTGCTTTCCCATATCCAGGAACAGACACAGGGAAAGACCTGACGAACATCACCTGACCACCTTGCTCGGCAATCGACAACAAACGTCTCAAGGTCGCTGCTGGCATAAAGCGAACATCAGGCACGATGATGGTGGCGTAACGACGAGTCACATCATCGGAAAGAAGGTATCTATCGGACACATAATCGACATCGTAACCGCTCTTGATAATGGTCTGCACAGTCTCAATGAATTTCGGTGCACGTTTCTCCATCGAGTGGATGTCAAAAAGGGCAACGGTGCCAGGCTAGTCGTAGAGCATATCATAATATGGCAAATAAACAAGCACATCGTTGTCGGGGTCTCCCCACTGGAGGAAGGACTGGCAACGTTGAATGTAGCGAGAGAAGGCAGGCATAGCTGTCCACCAGTTGTTATAGGGTGTCATGTCCACGCTGGCATAGAAACGCCACCCAGGCCACTCTGCATCCTTGGGAGAATAGCAAGAACCATGGAAAAAGATATGGTTCACACCTGACAAGAACATAAGATCGAGGTCGGGTTTACACTGCGAGAGGGATGTGCGGAAGTGCTCAGTGAGCCATGTGAAAGTCTCACTGGAAGTGAACTTCTTTCCTGAGATGTGAGCAGCTGAAGAGGCATATTTCAGCATGGATATATCTGAGTCATTCTTCTTCGTGAAACCAGCATCTTTGCGAAGTCCGAGAATGCCAAAATCGCTGAGTCCAAAACCTTCACATTCAGGAATATCAACAGCAGCATAGATATCAAGCAAGTTGGCAGGACTACCATGTGCCTGATTGCGCGTGATGCTTCCATGACGATGTGCCCAATTCGTCCACTGAGTAGTGAAGTTTTCCAAAAGCAGTTCACCAAGGGTTTCACGGTAGTCACCAACAATACGACGATCCGCATCAGTTCGAAGCGAGTCTTTCTTATTCATTATATAGGTGAAAGGACGAAGATCGTAGCCGCGACGCTTCTGAAACTCTTCATACAACTTGGGCGTCCAGTCAGCACCATACACTTCATAGGAATCATTAAACATGGTATGAGGGAAAGGCACTTGCTGATGGGCAAAGGCTGTATCGAAACGTTCGAGGTAACGAGCTACAGCATTGCGGTCGAAGTGATCAATCACAAACCCTTCGCCACCAGGAGCAGCACGTTTCACTTTCTGCTTCGTAAGTTCCATGGTGGCATCCTGATTGGCATCAAATACAATCTTCTTCGCAGCATCCTCTTCCTGCACCAGAGGTCCGCCGAATGGCCAACCCGTACCTGTTGCCATATTGGTCTCAACACCCAATTCTGCACCTCGTTTCTCCACATACTTTAACATCTGCATCCATTGCGGTGAAAGGTATGGGATGTCATTGGCATCGTTACCCTTCACACCATAAATCGGGGTGATTTCCACACCACCGATACCCGCCTTGGCAAACTCCGTAAGGTTGTAGTCAATACCCACCGAGTCAAGCGCACTACCCAACCACCACCAACGAGTATATGGCTTCGCCTCTTGGGAAACTGGAATTTTCAATGCACTTGGCCCCGACCACTCCTGAGCATCAACGTTCCATGAATAGAGAAAGAAAGAAAAAAACAAGAATGCCCTAATTAGGCAAGAGGCGTTAGTTAATTTGTCCATTTTTATCATTGCACGATTCTTTTTATGCTGCAAAGATAAAGATTTTAAGTGAAAAAATCATTACCTTTGCAGCGTTTTCACATAAACACACTCATGGAAAGCTTAGCAGAGAAAAAAGCACCTGTATCATCAATAAAGGACGAACCCCAATGGTTCGCCCTAAAAGTCAGCAGGAAAGAGACATTAGCAATATCAGTCATGGAGAAAGCAGGACTGCGCACCTATTGTCCTATGGCTGCGACCGACACGACCATACAGGGAAAGAAAGTGATTGTGGAACGTCCACTTATTCCAAACACCGTCTTTGTCTATGCACCATTCCGCCAACTGAATGCTCTGAAGAATACACACCCTTTCATCACCTATTGTTATAAGAAAGTGGATGGGAAATTCAAGATACTACAAGTGCCAACACGAGAAATGGAACTATTCATCGACTCCTCCACCAAGATGAAAGAAGATATCACCTACTTTCACCCCGATGAAGTGGAACTAAAGCAAGGGGACAAGGTGAAGATTGTGGGTGGCCTATTTGACGGCTACGAAGGAACACTTCTGAAAGCGAAGGGACGTGCCAAACGCATGTTCCTCATCAACTTTGAAATGCTCGGCGCTATTGGCACGCATATTGAACCACAATACATTCGAGTCATCAAATGACTTGGCACTTGGCATAGTGTTTGAGTATGGTTAGAAGCAGCCTGCAGTATGGCTAGAAGCAGCCTAGAGTATGGCTAGACCGAGGTTGGAGAGATTCGGTATGGCAAGAAAGAAGCTTCGGAGAAGGAAGAAGGAAGCTTCGGAGAAGTAATATCAAAGAAGAGGGCGACCAAACGTTATCGTTGGTCGCCCTCTTCGTATAGGGTAACATTGGCTGTCTTGTTTTATGGGAGTTTCACAGTCCAATAACTATGCGTTGGAGTAATACGTCCGAACTTACCCCACTTAGGATCTTTTTTGAAATTCTGAAGACCAGCAGAAGGAACATTCAAACGAGTGACATGAATCTCGCTGAACACATTCTCGCCCAATGCAAAAGGTTGTGTCACACGAAGGTTCACCTCAACAAGGCTTGTGTTAATGAAAGCCTCATCATCAATGTACTCCATTGTGGTGGGCATATTCATTTTCTGAACAATCGTACCATCAAATGCATGCTTGCCAATACGCTTCAATCCTTGTGGAAGGTTTATCTTCTCCAAACCCCAGCATCCCATGAATGCACCATCAGGAATCTCAGTGATGCCCTCGGGGAGAACGATGGAGGTGATTTTCTTACAAGTACGGAAAGCATACGGTGCTATCGTAGTTGACTGGGCTGGAATAACAAACTCGCCAGTCTTACCTGGAGGGCAAAGAATCAAGGTCTTACCATCTTTCGAATACACAACACCGCCCACTGACTTAAAGTGAGGATTCTCTGCATCAACTGTAATGTACACAAGTTTAAAACAATGGTCAACCACATTGTTACCAATGGTCTCAACAGATGCAGGAATTGTGAGGGATGTCATCTCCGTATTCTTATAATAAGCTGAATCGGGAATAGAGGTTTGACCTGCAGGGATGATTACATCGCCATTAATCGCAGCCTCCTCGGCCACCACCTCTTGCTCTTCCTGTGCTTTTACATAGGAAAACGTAATGCATGCTAATGCCAATAATATATATCTCATTGCTTTGTCCATTTATTTGATTCGTTATTCATTACTTGTTTCGGACTCAAGAACCTGACTCTTACCGCCGTCCCTATCAAGGAAGAAAATAACGGCACGGTTCCATTCGTTCACAGATGTATATGGCTGAACGGTATCACCCTTATAGTCAATACGCAGACGGTTGGTTGGAACATGGTAATCATTCACAAGCATGTCATATACAGCCTGAGCACGTTTCTGAGAAAGACGAAGGTTATAAGCCGGATATGCTGTTTCAATATCAGCATAACCCGTAACAATCAGGTTGATGTCTGGATGTGTCGCCAAGAATGTTGCCACACTCTTGATATTCTTCTTCTGCGCATCGGTGATATAATAGCGGTCCACATAGAAAGAAACGGTAGTCTGCAAGGCTTCATTGAATCGAATCTTTTCAAAGATTTCTGGAATTGCCATATTTGCCTCATTAAGTCTTTCGTTCTCATCATCCTGCATCTTTGCCAAGCGATCCAGTACAGCCGCACTCAGATTCTTCACATAGTGGAATCGACGACGTCCATGACAATCCTTGAAGTGGAATTGAGCACCAACCAATATATCGAAATATGTATCGTACACTCGGTCGTATTCGTGACCATTATACTTGTCATCCGTACCATTAAATGTTACTTCACCAATGATATCCCAAGCAGCATTCACTTTCCAACGTCCTTGAAGTCCCACATGAGCAGCGAAGAAGTTGCCTGGATCTGTGTTGACATCATACCATATTGTCCTTTCCCCCGCATCAGGATTATTATATCGAGGTTTATGGTTACCATCAAGACCTGCAGCCATCATCGCACACTTTGTCTTATCAAAACCAAACGTATGATTAAAACCAAACCCCACGATACCAATCAAATTGAACACACGATCCTCTTTATATTTCAACAGGATGTTAGTAAAATTCACCAAACCATCAAAATATGCCGAGAACATATTATAGGTATAATTACCAAACGTTTCCGGGTATGCATCACTGATTTCCCATTCTGCCCGACCCACTTGAGGGTGCAAACCCGCTGTGAAACGGACACCGAATGACGGATAGATCCATTTACCGACACCTACATTGAAACTCAGTTTCTCATTGTCAAAGAAATTACCGAAACGAGTGTTTTCAGACATTGAGTGGCTTATTCCAAGCTGTCCAAGCACAAAGATATTGTCATGAAAATGATAGTCATCGAGATACGCCATCTCATCATAATACAAACTATCTTGATCCAGTTTGGTTTGAGTAAAAGTGGAGTCAACGAGTTGGAAGCCTTGACCATATACTGCGATGCTTAACAGCAGTGCAGTCATGAATATATATAATTTCTTTGTCATCATATCCTAATAAACAATAATTACGCTATTATTAAACAATCAATCGTTCACTATCAATTCGATATAATCACCCACCGGTTGTATATCTTTTTCACTTGCAATCACTCGTATCCTTGAAGCAGGAATCTCATAGCGTTCAAGCAGAATGTCACGGATGGCTTCAGCACGTTTACGGAACAGTTTATCATCCACAGCCGTACTATTCGTTATATAGATATAACTTCTGGGATTCTTTGCCCATGCATATGCTGTTGTATAAATATTCGTCTGTTGCAGACGGTCAATGGCCGTATCGTTTTCATCAAAAGCAATCAAAGTGTACATCACTTGTGCATCCACGTCAATCGTATCGGTCATCTCCTCCAATTCTTGTCTTCTTCTCCTCGTCTTATCGCGGGTATCATTAATGTCATTCATCTGTCGAACATATTCTGTCATATCATGGCGAGGATAGTAGAAACCAGGAGCCTGACCGCCCTTATTATTGAAACGGTAGCTCAGACCAACCAGATAATCAATATGGCCATCCCATGTATTCTTGGTGGTCGGATTACTATCGAAAGAGTTATCCAAAATATGGCAAACGGCTTCTACATTCAAATTCCAGTTACGTGCAATCATAAAAGTTCCAGCTATACCTCCGCGCAGATGCACCAATGAGCGTTGGCGCGTATCATACTTATCCTTGTTATGCAACTGATTTTCGTGCCTATTGTAGTCTTTGTCACCAGTAATATCTCCGATTGCTTTCACGAACTTATCTGTTGTGTAGCCGCGCGACACAGATCCACCAATACCAATGATACCTTGAAAATAGAATTTTCTGTTTTCACGGAAACCTAATATAAGATTAGTAAAATTGAGCATGTAGTCAATATTCAGCCCATATGAGTTCCAATGAAAACGATTGTGAATTAAGTCATCATATCCTGTAAGTTGTGGAATGCCATCTTTCATGACAACACCAAACGAATCATCAGTCACACCTGTATTACGTCCATAACCTATTCCCAAACGAACCGTACTAATAGGCGTCAACTCTTTACCCGCTGCTATAACTGCAGCAGGTCCCATCAGGCGGAAGAAGCCTGAATGTGAATCATCACTACCAAAGTTTGAAACCACACCTCCATACAAACTGATAAACCAGTTGTCCTGAAAGTTGGTATTTGCCACATATTTCTTTTCCACCAAGGGAACCCTCAGATCATCAAACAACGTAACAATTGAGTCACTTGAATTCTGTGCATAAGCTGCTATGCTCACAAGCACCGCAACCATTGAAATTACAATCTTTTTAGCCATGCCCAAATTATTTGTCTTATATTGAATTATAAATCCTATTATTTAACATCCAATTCCCATCCTGCATCCCCACATTCCGCTTTATGATTTCCACACTTCGGCACAATCATTTCACTGTCAACGCCAATTCTGCAACAAAAAACGCTGCAAAATTACAAAAAAGATGCCCATTACGGAAATAAAATACTATTTTTTCAATCAATTTTCTCTGATTTTCATAAAAATGCGCCCATTTTGTGGTTATAACACACAACTAACGCACATTTTTTATTTTCTCACCATCTCAAACACCACGCCATCAATCCATTCTCCTTTCATGGGGAAAGGCGCTGTCGCTTCTTCATCAAACCACGTTTCAAAACGAGACGAATCCACATGGTAGTATTTCACCAATGCCTTCTTAACTGATGCCACCCTTCTTTCAGCTAAATGCATATCTGGCGACTCACTTTTCGAAGAAGCGCCACAATATCCACGGACAATAAGATTGACATCAGGATTTTTCTTCAAGAAATCTGCCACTATGCGAATATTATCCATCTGATAATCATTCACGAAAGTTCTGTCCACATAAAAAGAAATATGAGTTTTCATCAGTTCTCCATAAGCAACAACTTCCGCAGCTTCCCGTGCTTCATATTCCTTCGTTCGTTCATCTTCCAACAAATTAGCCACCTTGCTTTCCGCGGTTCTCAAAGACGTGGCCTCCCATCGACGAACCTTATAATATCGGTTATTCCCATAATGGTCTGCCAGATGAAGTCGCACACCCAACACCACGTCGGTGTATGAATCCAGCGCAAACCGATTCACATGCTTCACACCATTGAAATTATCATTCACGATGTTATACGAACCTTGCAATGACAAATCTGCTGTTTCACTCACTTTCCACATTGCCAACAAACCAGCCCTTGCAGCCCAGTTCACATGATCACTTCCATCCACAGGATAACCATATCTTGCCCAACGATCCACTTTGTCATCAAAATTCCACGAATAATTGACACCGGCACCCACAAACATTTGCACATCCAATTTACGCATCTCATTGTAGGGGAAGAACATCTTCGTGAAACTCATCAGTTCATCCACATAAAAGACCAACACTTGATACGTATAGTCACCATCGCCCAGCAACGTACTTGCCGCTATCGCTTGCTTACTTGCCCAACCTTTCTGGTTCTTATATCCAAACGTGAATCGTGTGCTCCACACATTGGAAAATTGTTTTCCAAGTCCAAAATCGAACATAGGACGGCACAACTTCCCGAAATCATGTCCCGCCATATTCTCAGCCAGAGAAAGGCTCACGCCACCATAAAAGTCCAAGAACCAATTGTCCGAAACATTATATGGTCTCCATACATCTATCACTTCAGGAGCCATCTGTTTGGGAGCCTCCCACTTGGGGCGTTTGGGCCTTTTAGGCGCCTTCCATTTCTGCTGTTGTGCATATCCTGTCAAGAAAAGGAATGACAATGTCAATAGCAAATAGAGTCGTTTCATTCTATATTTCCTATAATCACAAATTATCAACAATGCTTTGTACAATATAATTAATCTCCCGTTCTCCCACATATGGACCACTCGGCAAACAAAGTCCACAAGAGAAAAGATGTTCACTTACTCCATTCACATAGGCTGGAGCATCCTTATAAACGGGTTGCAAATGCATTGGCTTCCACAATGGGCGCGTCTCTATGCCCATTTTGCTCAGCCTTTCTATCAAAGGCAGCAACTTTCCATCAATTGTGTGCTTATTATCTTCAAACCTGATTGTGGACAACCAATAGTTGGATTCCATATAACGTTCCGGAGCACTCTGAAGTACAATGTCATCGTATCCTCTCAGCTTTTTCTTATAGTAATCATGAACCCAACGATGATGCTCAATGTGTTCACCCACAATCGTCATTTGTCCTCTTCCTATACCAGCACAAATATTAGACATACGATAATTGTATCCAATCTGCTCATGTTGATAGTAAGGATATGCCTCACGAGCCTGAGTGGCATAAAACATCACATGCTTCTTAGTCTCTTCGTTAGGACAAATCAAGGCACCTCCCCCACTGGTCGTTATTAACTTATTTCCATTAAAGGACATCACACCATAATCTCCAAATGTTCCACATATCTGTCCTTTATACTTGGAGCCAAAACCTTCAGCAGCATCTTCCAGAACAGGAATCTCATAACGTCTTGCAATCTCCATGATTTCGTCAATCCTCGCCGGCATACCATACAAATATACAGGAATAATCGCTTTGGGCTTCCTACCAGTCTTGGCAATTCGATCTTTAATCGCCTCCTCCAACAACTGCGGATCCATATTGTAAGTACTAGGTTCACTATCCACAAACACAGGAGTGGCGCCCTGATACATAATAGGATTAGCACTCGCGGCAAACGTGAAAGACTGGCAAATCACCTCGTCGCCCTTACCTACTCCTAACATAATCAGTCCCAAATGAATCGCCGCCGTACCTGCGCTCAATGCCACCACTTTCTTATCCAACGCGCCATTTTCATTCACGAAATCCTCCAAATCCTCTTCAAAAGCATTCACATTGGGACCAAGTGGTACGACCCAATTCGTATCAAAAGCTTCTTGAATGTATTGCATTTCGTTGCCGCTCATGTGAGCAAGACACAAATTTATTCTATCCATATTTTTCGTATTTTTTGCGAAGTTACAAATAAATGAGCATTACGCCAAATAATATGCACAAATATTGTTTCTACGGCGAACAGAAATTAAAACGACACCATTATCGACTCAATACAATCGCATTTTCATCATCAAACAACTGCATCGTTTCTTTTCCCCGTTTTTTATCCAGAAGTTCTTGAAACAAATCCATCCAACGTTGAGTAATCTTCTCAATTCCATACTGCTCCACCTCTTTTAAGGCAGCCTGCCCCATTGTCCTGCGCAAATTCTCATTTTCAATGAGTGTGCACACCTTCTCCGCAAAAGCATCCTCATCATCCATCGGCACCAAAAAACCCGTCTCACCATCTTTCACCACATAGCGGATTCCTCCAGGACAGTTGTACACAACAGCAGGGATACCCACAGACATAGCCTCAATCGCAACCAAAGAGAAACCCTCCGTACGGGATGTCAAGACAAAAAGACTTGCCTTTGCCATTTGTTCCTGAACATTATGAGTACTACCCATCAGAAAGACATGATTCATCAATCCCATTTTGTCAACCAACTCTCTCATATGATTTTCCTCTGGTCCCTCTCCCCAGATTTGCAGCACCCAGTCCGGATGTCTCTGGACGACTTTTGCCCAAATGTGAATAAGAGAATCATAATTCTTTGCCCACACCCATCGAGAAGCCGTAATGGCAACCTTATTGGTACCCACTGAATGTTCTTTTGCCTGCTTAATAAGAGGATTAGGCATAACTGTCACCTTGTTCCAATTTTTCCACGAGCCCGTCTTGTCGGCCTCTGTCAACACCACAATTTTGTCAAATTTCTTAATGGCAAAACCATAATCTCTCATTTCACTAATTTGGGCAAAAAAACTTTTACGAAAACCTCGCGCATGATGCTGCCGATACGATCGAGTAAAGTGCATTTCTCTTATGAAAACCGGATTTGATTGAATCCTCAATTCGGTTAAGAAGTATCTAGTTGACAAGCCCGTGGAAATCACAACATCCGGATTGATATCATTAAGCATTTGTTCCAAACGATGACGATGGAATCTTCGTTTTTTCCAAAAATCCATCATATCAAGCCAAAATCCTTTTCCGTCATTCTCATAATAATGAACCGCTAAATCAAGTACAGACACTTTACTCAACCGAGTTATTGCCGAATGACTATTATCTGCTAATGCAATCCAAACTTGATTACTAGGTATCGCCGCCAGTGCATTAGCCTTGGCTATAGTAACAAGTTCAATACCACCCATACGGTATACAGAATCAGTACAATAGACAATTTTCATGTTTCATTTCATGTTTATATCTAGTGTTGTTTGTCAAATTCCTCTCGCCTATTTAACAATTAGTGGATGAATAAAACGGATAAAAATGAAATTCCTCATAAAACAACACACAAATGCGTAGAAAGGATAAGAACACCCAGCCCACTTCTTTCCAAGTGCCTGCAATTTCGCTCTCCTTGTATTACTGTCCAATACAGGAATGTAGGGGGGTAGTTCTTTCATCTTTCGGTGATATGAATGCCATTCCTTCCAAGAAATAGAAACCTTAAAAAGTTTCTTGTGATAGACATTCAAAAAATTGTTAATGTTACGCATGGCCGCAGGTTTCATTTCCATCTCGCCGCTGTCAAGATAACGACACATATAATCAATGTTCTGGAACATCTCACCCAATTGCTTTTTCACGATCTTCTTGTCCGCTATATGTTGGATTGAGTTGGTATTACCTTCCTCATAGCGACACACATTACTACTTACAATTCGTGTATGAGGGTGATTACGAAAAACATCAAAGTTAAACAATTCATCTTGGCATGTGATAATTTGCGACTTAATATGATGCTGCTCAAGAAATGAACGCCTATAGAATTTCGTCCAAACGTAAGGCAAAGGCCAACGATTGTAGGCATCCACACCATCGCCATCAAATGTGACTATGCCATCAGGCTTAGCTTGAGAATCCCTCAGAGACCTGCCATCTGTAAATATACATGAATGGCCATAGCAAAGCACGTCAGGCTTATCATGACAAAAATGCTCCAAAAGATAGTTATATGCATTATCAATCATATAATCATCACTATCAAGATAAGTCACATACTCCCCTTGTGCATGTGCTGTCCCCATGTTTCTTGCACCTCCCAAGCCCTGATTTTCTTGTGTTATGATACTGAATAAATCGGGATGGTTCTGTTTGTATTCAGATAGGATTGACAAGGAGTTATCTGACGAGCCATCATTCACACATATAACCTCCCACTCACCAACCGCCATTCCTTGGCGAAGGAGGGAATCAAGACAACGGGGGAGGTACTTCTCCATGTTATAGACAGGAATGATAACGGAAAGTTTCATCTGATAGTATCTATCAAGAATTGGAAACGACAACACGTGGACGAATCCATCTTAAGAAGATTTTATACATAAAGAAAGCTGTAAAGAAATAAACCAGATAGAACGAACCCGATCCATTTTTCAGAAGGGCTATCAATTTGCCAAAGAAGGATGACTCTAGAGAAACATCACATTTATATATGCGTTGGAGCTTGATTGGTTGGGAACATTGGCGCCATTCACTCCATGTAAGACCCGCTTTCAGCATTTTATTGTAGTAATGTACACTGAAAGTGTGAGCATTTCTCCATGCCGCGGGTTTTAGTATGCCATCGCCTTCTTGCAGGTATTTTTGCATCTTTTCCACCATATATAGCACTAACTCCAACTGCTTCTTCACCTTTTCTTTATTAACCGTTGTCAGCGATGAGTTTGGATTTCCCTGTTCATAGCGATAAATATTACTGGAAACAACGCGCAAACGAGGATGCTGAAGGAACACATCGAAATTAAATGATTCATCCTCCATGAACGATGATTTTTCAAAACAGATGTGATGCTCTTGTAAAAAGGAGCGATTGTAAAATTTTACACACGTATAAGGAAGTTTCCTCTGATTGTACACTATAGCGGCATCGCCATCGAAAACGATTTCCCCATCAGGCTTTGTATTTGGGTCGTAAAGTGTTTTCCCATCTGTGTATATCTGAAGCCAATTGAAATGAACGACATCCACCCCTTCATCACAAAAATGGTCAAGAATAAACTTGTAACCACCATCCGTCACATAATCATCGCTATCAAGAAATGTAATCCATTCTCCCCGTGCCGCTTTCATACCCGTATTTCGCGCCTCACCTACCCCCATGTTCTCCTGAGTAATAACCTTAAACATATCGGGGTATTTCGATTCATAGTCTATCAGAATCCGAGCAGAGTTGTCAGGAGATCCATCATTTACGCAAATAACCTCACACTCTCCAACCTTCAGACCCTGCCGAAGAAGAGAGCCGAGGCAACGTGGAAGATATTTCTCCACGTTATAGACGGGGACGATAACAGAGAGTTTCATTCGATTGAAATGTCATATATTCACCTGTATAGAATTCACAGACACAATCACAACAGTGAAAACTCATCTGACATCAATTCACTTTTATGTTTTATCACAACATCATCATACATCATCATAATAACATCCTCATCATATTGTCCTATAATACTGTGATTTTCTTTCCCTTCAATATTGTTCAATATCAATTTAATGAAATCCGCCCCAGCTCCGTATGCATGCAAGTAAGCACCTCCAAAACGGGGATTAATTTCTGATAGATAATATTCGCCATCTTTGATGAAGAAATCCATATCACTAGGACCATTCAATTCTAACACAGAACAAACCTGCTCCACAAAAGCAAATAATTTTGGATCTTTATAACTGATTGTCTTGCTTGCTCCCCCTATCCTACTCTCAATTTTTTTCTTAGAGAAAATTGATACCGGTTTATGAGAAAGACAATCGACATACACATCCGCATCACAGTCTCCCCCTGTCATCAATTCTTGAATAATGTATGTAAACTTACCATCGTTCCATTTCTCCTCAACTTCTTCCATCGTATCACACTTACCAACACCAACACTTCCACTTCCTGAGATTGGTTTCATGAATACCGGGAAACAAATTCCCCCAGCGGCCAAAGCCTTTTTGAAAGATTCTATAGTATTAAATGTCAAAACCGTACGAACACCTTTTGAGCGTAAATGCTTAAACATTTCGTACTTGTCAAAACACAAATGAGCAGTCCAATCCGCTGGACACAATGGTAAAATTCCGCGTTTCACAAACTCGTCTCGATGCTGAGCCAACAACTCTATTTCCGGATCAATCAAAGTCGTAACAGCTTTCACCTGACTCTTATCACATATCTCAAGCACCTTCTCAAAATAATTGGGAGCCGTTATCCGTGGAACCAAATAAGTCTCATCGGCAAAGAAAAGAGCTGGTGCCACAGGACTTAAGTCTGTTGCCACAATCTTACCACACCCATTCATAGACTCTCTAAAATTCATTAACAATTTGGCACGACGCCCCACACTACAAAATAAAATATTCTTATTCATCTTATCACGTTTTTTTGAACATATTCTTTTGCTGTCCATTTCTCACGAATTAATTCGACGCCATCATCTTTTATTACATATATATTCGGTATATAACGTATAAATAATGGCGTAAGACACATTGTATAGGCTCCCACATTCTTATATAATATACGGTCACCAACAGAAAGAAGGGGATAATTATTGATAGTAAATAGACGATCGTATTCCAAACATGTGCATCCAGATACAACTTGTTTTTCCACCACTTCATTATCACCCTTTGTCAATAAATCTGTCATATAGGACGATTTCCGGAAAAAAGGATCCACGTCATTTCGAGAACCATCTGTGGTTATGAACCAACATTTTTCCTCAACATGCTTTACATCAATCACTTCACTTAGAAAAGAAAAGCATGAAGCGACCATTGCGTTTCCAGGCTCCACAATCACCTTTATATCACTCAATTTATAATGGTCAAACACATCTTTAAACGCATCAACATATTGCTGATATGTGGGTTTATTATCAAAGATTCCAAAATAACCGCCTCCAATATCAACATACTCAGGATGCAAATTATAATTCTTGATAGTCTCACATGCATACCGTATGGAATTCTTATAAAAACGTATGCTACGGCTATGAGATGTTCGATGGATATGCAGACCTGCAAGTTTCACATTACTCAACTGATTGATATAGTCTAATGCCTTTTTGAATTCATCCGTTTCATCAGAAAAGCCAAAACGGCTGTCGTCATTCTCGCCGTCAGCATCATCTAAGGAGACTTTTGAAATGTTCACATTCAACCGTAGACCCACATGGAATAATCCTTCTTGGGGTAGATCCTGAAGCCAATCCAGTTCACGATGAGTTTCAATATTGACAATTGCTCCATGTGTTATGGCATCTATAAATGTCTCATACGATTTCATGGGACCGTTATAGATAATATGGTTCTTCGCAAATCCACACAATAAAGCTAATTCATATTCATCAGCTGAAACAACCTCCGCATAGCACCCGTTTTCTTCCGCCCTACATAAACAATATGGCAAAGAGTTCGTCTTCACAGAATAACCCATAACCGAATCTGTGAAACAATTCCTTAAAGCCGTCTGATATCCCACAATACTTCTTATCAATTCTTGTTGATCAAGAATGAAGCATGGAGTTTGAAAAACATCGGTGTCCATAAAGAAATTACATTAATTAAAGCCATTAAATTCTTCCATCGTCGCCTGTCCTTCCTCGGAGATGCCTTCACGTTTTAGAACAGACAAAATCGTCAGCCATATTACTTTCAAATCAACAGCAAGCGAAAGATGATCCACATACCAGACATCATACTTAAATTTCTCTGTCCAACTGATTCCATTTCGACCATGGCACTGAGCCCAACCAGATATACCAGGTCTAACTTCATGACGACGCGCTTGTTCTTTGGTATAAAGAGGTAGATACTGAACCAGTAAGGGTCTTGGACCTATAAGAGACATATCTCCCCTCAAAACATTGACAAACTGCGGCAATTCATCAATACTGGTTGAACGAACGAATCTTCCCACTTTAGTTAGCCTGACTTCATCTGGCAGCAGATTCCCATCCAAATCACATTCATCTGTCATCGTCTTATATTTAATTACCTTAAATATCTTTCCATTCTTTCCAGGACGTTCTTGTAAGAAAAAGGCACCAGCACCTTTATTGGCAAAATGCAGCCATATAGTGATGACCAGCAGGATTGGGCTAAGGCATATCAATACTATTAACGAGATCCCAAAATCAAAGAAGCGTTTGAAAAAATGTTTATACATGCCACTAAATTATTTCGCCATCCAACATCTCCTTGTAATAATCTTTCAAGCATTGACGCACAAAGCCCTGTTCGTATCTACTCGCAACCATTGGACGAGCATTTTCTGCCATAGACTTTCTTTCCTCTGGATGTTCTATCATCCATTTCATTGCGTCAAACAATGCTTGTTCATCACGTGGAGGAACTATTACTCCATTCTTTCTATTCTCAATAATCTCTCTTGAGCCATTGATATCTGTCACAATGCTCGGAAGATCCATCGCCCCTGCTTCTATCACCACATTGGGGAAGCCCTCACGATAGCTGGGGAATACCAGAGCATCACTCTGTTCGTAGAATGGACGAACATCCTTTTGTTCGCCAACTGCTTCAATACCATCAGAGGACTCAATCAAATGTTTTGTCTCTGGGGAAACAGGGTCTATATCGTCCTCAAAACTACCCACAAGCAATAATCGTGTATCTGTACATTCTTTATGTAATCGTACGAAGGCGGGAATCAATTCATTCATTCCTTTGTCACGAACAATCCTTCCTACAAAAACAAAGGTGAACGGCTGTCCGTCCTTCTTCTTCGTAGTCCTTTTCCAATAATCCAGATCTATTCCCTTCACATTACCATACCCCAACACCTTCATGGGTTTCTTCGTGATACATCGCAGCAAATCCTGTTTCACGCCCTCTCCTTCCGGAATGATATGGGTAGCACAAGCACAAGTAATCTTATCCGTCATCATCAATATTTGGCGTGAAAGTCCGGTTGCCGTTGGCCACACAAGTCCTGTAAAAGTGTGTATCCTAACAGGGACACCACACCAACGGGCTGTCATCATACAAAGCAAGCCTGCTTTAGGAGTCATCGAATGCACCATGTCGGGCTTTTCCTTTTTCAACGCCCGCATAATCTTTATTAATGATACAAGATCCTTCCACGGACTAACACGACGCTCCATATGTACGCCGATAGTCCTAACTCCTTCACGTTTACCCAGTTCATCCAAATCGGCATCCGGGCTTGAAAGTGCAATCACCTCATACCCATCCTCTGTCAGTTCCTTCAAAAGTCCTTCACAAAAAGTGTTCAGCGAAGTACCAATGGTTGCAGCACGCACTATTTTTAGCCGTACAGATTCATTGTTCTCTTTCATAAGTGTTCATATACATCCTTGCCATAACTTCAACATCAAACATCTTTGCCCGCGTCAGACATCTTCCAACCACCAATTTTGCATATAATTCATCTTCACACAATCTTTGTATCTCGTGTGCTAAAGCTTTAGCATCTCCATGAGGAAACAGCACACCATAACCACCGACAACGTCACGAAGTCCTTCCACATCACTTGCAACAAATGGCTTTCCACTCGCCATTCCTTCAAGGGAAGATAGTGAGAGCCCCTCATAATGGGAGGACAGCACCACCACTTCTGATTCTGCCAATAAGGAAGGGATGTCAGTCCGTACACCCATAAACTCAACACGCTCATCCAATTGCAGTTCATGAACTAATTGTTTGCATTCATCAATAAGACGTTCTTCCCCTCCGCCAGCCAATTCCAGCACGTAATCAGATGGCAATTCCTTCATGGCTTTTATTAGAGTCTTTTGATCCTTCTGTGCTCTAAAAGCGGAAACCATCAATACTTTCTTCTTTTTGTTGATATGAGAAGAAGGGATGGCAGAAAATGTCTTTAAGTCAATCCCGTTATAGATGATAATACATTTCCCATCAAATGATTCCCCTATATGTAGAATAAGATTCTTCTTCGTCAACTCACTAATGCAGACGATTTTGTCATATCGCCCATACATCCAACGGTCAAGCATACGCCACCAGATATTTCTGCGGCGGTTTGACGTATTATGCTCTGTGGTGAAAACACGACATTGGGCAAACAAAGATGCTATTGCTACAAAGTACTGGCATGCCGTATTATGACTATGAACAATATCATAGCCTCGCATTATTGGGATAAGTTTACATATATTGAAAAGAGAATAAACAGAATGTCCCAACGGAATCACCTTTACGCCTTGGGATTCCAATTCTGCATAGAAAGGGGTACGCACACCATCAAATACGCACAATGCAACATCATGCCCCATAGCTTTCATGCGAGGGAGCAAATCCACCATCAACTTTTCCGCCCCCCCCGTTCGGAGAGATGTTATGACATGAAGTACCCTCATCCTTAACCTATAATAGAAGCAAACATTTCTAAAAGTCCATATTGCGGCTTCCAACCCAGCTCTTCGATTTTACTTGTTGACAACGGAAGATTGGTCTCGGGCGGATAACAATTATCCTCATCTTTTAGAACTGTCACTTGTATCGAAGGGCAGAACTGTTCTTTTACAAATTCTGCCATATCCTTTATGGAGCTATACGTATTCTTATTTGCCACATTATAAGCTTCACCTTCCAACCCCTTAGTTAGCAAAAGCATTATCGCCTTCACGGCATCAAATATGTGAAGATACATTCTTCTAGAGCGTCCATCCGTTTTTAGAACTATATCTTGATGCTCACGAGCACATCTTGCAAATTGAGCAAACACTCGCATATCATGAGTAATGTCCACTCCTGGGCCAAAAGTCTGTGCCAATCTTGCGACAACAACTGGTACAGCATACTCTTTAGCATAATTATAACATATAGCCTCTGCCATACGCTTTGCCATTGGGTAACTACTCCTTGCATTCAAGGGGTTCACATATCCTTGCGCCGATTCATCTATCGAATCAGACTCTCCATCAAACTTTCCATAGACCTCCATAGAAGACAAGTAAACCATTCTCTTGACATGGGATTGTTGAGCTGTCTGCAACATTGCACGTGTTCCATTGATAATGGTATCGATTGTTTCGACAGGGTGCTCAACCATAAATCTCGATGCAGTTGGGCAAGCAGCATGAACGATATAATCTATGTTACCACTGAAATTGAGTGGATTGTTTGAGGAAAAATCGTGTTCCATGTATATAATTTGATCACTCTGACCGAACCTATCTTCTGCTTTCAGAATATTGCGAACAGGGAGAATCAACTTATTGTTTTCATCCTTCTTCAAATAGTCAACCAATGCACCACCTATTAGTCCTGTAGCACCAGTGATAATGTATATCGCCATATCGTATTCTATTGAATTCCAAAAATTTGTTGGTTCTCATGCACTTCCACCATGGCCCGAAATAAAAAGAAATCCGTCGGAGTGGTAATTTTGATATTCTCCATAGGTCCGATGATGGTGTGAATAGTGTGACCCCAATAGCTCATCAGAGAACAAGAGTCAATAAAATCAGGCAAGGCTTGCCCTTTCGATTTTCGGTGGGCAGCTATTATATCTTTCAACATGAAGCACTGGGGGGCACGGGCAATGAGGGAATTGTCACGAGTGGGGATTTCGAACTTTCCATCTGGTTGGCGAACAATAAAAGTCTCCGTCGCTGGGATACAGGTGATGCAATTCCCTTTTTCACGAGTTGTATGGATACAATCAGTGATGGTATCTTCTGTAATCAGCGGACGAACACCATCATGAATCAGCACTATTGTATTTTCATCTCCACTTTTCCCTTCAGCATATTCTTCTGCTGCACATAAACCATTATAGATGGAACTTTGTCCCGTTTCTCCTCCTGGAACAATTCGCACAACTTTATTTATTTCAAATTTGCGAAGCATCTTCTCCAAAAATGGAATCCAAGAGTCCAAACATGCTACCACTATCGCATCTATGTCTGGATGAACATCAAACAATTCCAGCGTATAGATAATAATGGGCTTGCCCGCCAGTTCCAAAAATTGCTTTGGTCGAGATTTTGTGTGCATCCTGGCACCAACACCACCCGCAAAAACAACAGCAATGTTCATATTCCTATCAATTAAATCCTTTCCAATGTTTAAGTTCATCCCAAATGACAGACAAGGGCATAGCTTTCTTCTCTAAGACCACATCTTTTTTCTCTTTGAGAATCTCATTGACATCCACCTTTCTTTCAAGATTCATATAGTACGCCGTATGATGTCCCGTACGAGAATGAGTGGGCGGTGGAGTCATATAGTCATTATATATGTAAGTCAATAATTCATGGTATCCATTAGGAACCATCATCTCTGTATCTTCAAAAGGAACTGATATTTCCTTTTTGAACCACTCTTTAGGGTATTGTATGTGCTTCACATCCCAATATGGTTTATAATAGTTCCCTTTTACTGAACATATTTCTTGATCGTATTTTTCCACTTGATGGTAGAAATGCTTTTTCCAGGGTGCATAAAAAAGCTTCTTCACTAATTTAACGGGGCCCTCAAATCCATTCAGAGTGATTATGTCCTTTAATATTTCACTCCAAGTCTGGTGTGAGATGGATTTTCTATACTTCCAAAAAGCCCCTTGAATGTCATCATTCAACTTCTCATGTTCCTTATTATGATCATCTGACTCATCCAAAGGGAATAAGTCTATAAAAGGTCCCATAATAAACGGAAACTGCTTATACTCCCAAAAGGTTTTTGTGGAATCGTAAAATTTAGCAAAAGGATATGGGTATCCATCATCATGAAAATCTGCCACTCTATAATCTGTATTCTTCAGAATTTCTTTTAACGACAGCAACTTATCATAATCATTTCGCAACAGGAACACATCAATATCGTCGTCCCAGGGAATAAACCCCTTATGCCGAATTGCGCCTAATAATGTTCCTGAGGCCGCATAATACCTTATATTATTCTCTTTGCATATTTTAGCGAAGGCCTTAAAAGTATCTAAAAGCACCTTCTGGATTGGGCTCAAATTCTCATTCATCATTTACTAATTTGTAGAAAAAATTAAGCTCTGGCATATGCATTCAACAATGGAATAGCATTGTAACTATCAGAATGAACATATTTCCATGCATCTTTTATTCCTTTTAGATATAAAAATGGGATTTTAATGTTCAACATGACGATAGAGGCGACAATATTAATCCAGAACAACCACGACAATTTGATCATATAGATGAATGCAGTCCACCATTTATGTTCACGAACTTGATAACACGTTCTCCACCACAGTATAAAGCTCCCTTTAGAACGAATATAGAACTTCTGGATATTATTCTGATATGCTGCACTAGATGATTTTCCATCCAAATGCGCTATTCCACATCGATAATGGATAAACAATTTATATCCATTAACATACACCTTATAGAATGTCAACAAATCTTCTCCAAATGGGAATCCCAACCTGTCAAGAAACGTTTCGTCCTCGAGATGAAGTTTCAACAATGTATCCTTTTTCCACAAGGATGCAGGTCCGGCGCAGGATTGGGAAGGATAATAATCCTTTTTCGGGGTGTTCAAATAGCTAAAACTTGAATGAGTAAGTATCTTGAAAGCCCATCTTGTATCAGAATGTGGCACCACCCAATTCGTTAAAGCTGCAAATATTTTGCTTATAAAAGATAAATCCTGATTCTTGAATGTATCCGCTCCCACCACATCTGCATTTTCCTGCTCAACAACAGCTAATAGTCGTTCTACACTTTGTGGCTGCAACTCCACATCATCATCAAGCAACAAAATATAATCCGACAGAATCTCGCTATATGATAATGCCCTTTGTGAGACCATTCCCTTCTTCACCCACACATATTTTTCATCACCTATTTGATTTAAAGGACGTGGATAACCTTCAGCAATATAAATCACAACCTTATCCGGCTGAACTGTTTGATTATATATGGATTTCAGTTCTCGGACAAGCTTGTCGCCTGATGTTCCCAATGTCCTTATTGCCACAGAATATCCCATTATCTATCTGTTTTTGAACTTAATGTAGCAATACAAAGCCAGTCCCATAGGAGCACACAGCAATGTCAATAGTTTTTCAGGAGACTTTTGTAACCACTCTTTATCTTTAATTAACAGACAAGACGACACATAATGAATTGCCGAACGAAACCTATCTTTAAGCGTATTATGCTTTAACGTCAACTCCAACAATCTCAACTTCGCAAAACTACGAGGGCTATTAACATATTGTTTAAATATGCCCTGAGACATACTATCTGCTCCAATTTGATATTCCACCCAACAGAGATTCTCATTCAAGATCAAAAGAGGATATTGATCACAAACCTGTATCATCATATATATCGGGTTGAAGTTCTTCTCTCCCTCGAATCCTATCATAGGCGATACCTTTTTCATCAAATCCGTCCGTAAGACTTGTTTCGTGTCCCCAGAATGCAACTTCTTTAAATGAAGTTCATGCAAAAAAACCTCGTTCAGATCTTTTGGAAATTTCCCGCCAATAGGTTGTCCATCCACCACATTATAATCTAATCCCTGTATGCCACAATATGTTCTTGAGGTCCCCGGAGAAACATCCAAACATCTCACGTCCGTTGGATAATACTTTCTCCATAGAGCAATTATCTTCTCCACAGCATCATCTGGCATATAATCATCGCTATCAATACAGACACATAATTCTGTTTGAATTGTGGCATAGGCAACATTATATCCCGTGTAAAGTCCTCCGTTAGGCTTATAAATATACTCTATATCAAACTGCTCTGTCTGAATCACAAAATGATTCTTATCCTCACCATCTAACAAACGTCCCATCCAATCAAAACGAGCGCCACAATCTGACACTTTTTCACCTAAACTCTCCACCCATGTCCTTGTACCATCAGAACTTCCGTCATCAATGATTAACCAATCAAAATCATCATTGGATTGCCGGCAGAGCGATTCGTATGTTCTTACTATCGTATGTGCTCTATTATAAGTAGGAGTAAAAACGGTCAATGTCTTCATTTCATCTTTCACAATTATCGCAACCACGGATGTATCATTTCCCGAGTAGGAACATGATAACCGTAAAACCAGCATGTGCCAATAATATCAATCCTGCTTTACGATCTTGATCAGGCCATATATGTAATCTTATTACTGCATAAGCAAGGATAACTGGATATAGGAACCAACTCAAATAGGCAAAGCGATTCGAGAATGCCGCCTTTATCACCATCACCCAAAAGGCATTTGCTAAAATGTATGTATTTGCCAAAATATTAAAAACACGCATACTATGAGCATCTGCAATACGACCTGCGCCTGTGATGTTTGTTTCCGCCTCTTCGATTGTGTCTCCATACATAGCGCGTTCTTTTTCTGCTTTCTTTGTCACATACCATGTCAACCAAATAGGCATAGCACTATAAGCAAGGAAATCCCATCTAAAACCTGTCGAAGAAAAAGAATCTGCATATTGATTCATTGAATTTCCATAAGAAGCCATTCGATCATCAAAACCAAGTCCAGCAAAGAAATTCACCATCGTTCCACCTGCCACCAATGACACACCAATACTTGCCATCCAAAAATAAATTGCCCATTTGGGAGATTTGATAAAATATGTCGCCGCAAGAAAAGCTGCTAAAGGTAACATAACAGATTTGTGGCTTCCCATAGCAAATATGACAACAATACCTCCAAGTAACATTTTGCTTATATTTCCATTGACTGCTATTGCAAAAGCCATTATAATCAAAGAGCATGCAAAACCATTTCGAAGTCCATTCACTCCAAACTCGTATGTTGAATAAGCCGACAAGAAAAATAGCATTGCCATCCACACATTTTCCCCGACCAATTTCTGTAATCCCCAAAAGGCACTGCCAATATATCCTATCGCTATAATAAAAAACCACGTTGACAAAGGTGCTCCTGAGACTCGTAAGGCATCACGAAGGAATCTCCAGAACCATTCCTTATTCAAATCTATATTAAAAGTAGAATTAATTGAATCAAAATAATAGCCATGAGCATAATTGGCAGAATCTCCAAAAACATAATGATTAGGCCTCAAGCCAATAAAAACAATCAATATTATAGAAAAAATAAGCGCCGGAGCCATTGAGTTCTTCTGCAATAACTTATTACAATTATCCGAACCCGAATAATTAAAATATAAAAACAAACAAACAATAAAGATTCCCCAATAATATAGTTGAGAGTACAATGTTGGGGGTATCGGTAATGGACTCATTCTTTACAAGTTTCTCCTTTTATATAATTCAACAAACGATGATATGGTCTGGAAAAAATCATCTTCCACGCAGCCATTTTACCATGTGGAGACTTACTAAACCAATGAATAGAAATAGTATTTTCTGTCTTTTTCAACTCTCCTGTAACATCGTGAAAAGGACACATATAATCGATAGGAAGAATGATGGCATCACAGACATTCTGCTTTGTCCCATCCTGTCGCAATCCATACGGCAATAAAGCCTTCGTGTTCAATTGCGGACATCCCTGCATCCTGTCATATTGATACAATCCGTCACGCACCAGACCTTCATACATTGCCAACATGGCTTTTACTGCAGTATGATGAGCTTCAGCGGCAAACCCTAAACCCGTGTTGATGTATTCAGGTGTCTCCCATCCAAAATATGCGCCACACGAATCCAGCAAGTCGACAGGCTTTCTCACCACTTCCACATCTGTGTCAAAATACAAACCACCTTCACATTCCACTACATCCAACCTCACATAATCACTCAAATAAGCCCACAATTTATGTTCATAACAATATCTTGTGTATGGTACTGCATTCACATCATAATCCCCCTCATTCCATTCCTTAATTTCATAGTCAGGAAAGAATTTCTCCCAACTTGCCTTACACTTCTGCGCCTGTTTCGGTAACGGTTTCCCTCCGAACCAACAATAATGTATAATCTTAGGAATCATCTCATTTTATCCATATATGATTCTCACATATCGATTGGGAAAACTGATATATATCGCATAAAACAAAACCAAGGAGAATAAAATAGAAACCGGCACATCAACTATAGAACCACGCTTTAAATAATAGTCAAACACAAGAATAAACGGAAAGTGTCCCAAATACAAGGCAGTACTCCATTGACGCATCTTCAAAGAAACACTTGCCAATTTCCTAAAATTCCCACTCATAGCAAGAATAAACAACACAATAGCAAGAGGTGCTTGCATAATTCTATATGATGAAATCATTTTCATGTACGAACTCAACACCAAACACAACAACAACAATAGATATATAATAAACCGATGCATGGACAGGTCTTTCTTTGCAAAAAAACCGCCCACACACATATAAAAAAGTCCTACATTCAGAAAATTCCTTTCAGAACCAATGACGACATGAATGAACTCACCCAGAATGGTGGCTCTTATCATTCCACCATCATATAGTATTCCGATAATAAAAAAAAGGCAAGAAAGTACAAATAGCATATTCATTTTATGCCACTTAAGTGCATAAAAGAGAATCACGCTGTTATATATTAATGCCAAGACATACCAATATATTCCGATACTGCCAGTTAAGAAGAAGCCTCTAACTATGTACATCAATTTCATAAAGCAACTATAATCCCCGTGCGCTATTTCTGTATTCATCCACTCAATAGGTAATGTAACTGCACTCCAGAAGATATACATATATGTAACACGTTTCAGATAATGATAAAAATACTCTTTCTTGCCCTCCCCTGATTCTTGCAACTTTTTCATATACAGGAATCCGGATACAATAAAAAAGAAAGGCACACCAATTGGAGAGAGATTCGCATGCACCCATTCGCCAACAGCACCCCAATCATGATTATATGTATGAAGATATACAACCAATAATGCACAAATGAATTTCATCACATCAAGACCCACAAAAACAGGCGTCTGTATTGTTGAGTTCTCAGTATTATTACTCATATTCACACAATATCTATCACTTAATGGTGAAACCGCTATCAATTGTCACCACACTTCCATCAGGCACATCTTCTCTTACGATACACCCTGCGCCTATCACACAATTCTTGCCAATCTGAGTTCCCTTCAATATTATAACATCCGAACACACCCAGGAATTATCCCCAACAAAAATCGGTGCTGTGTTCAATTCACTGCTCACCCCTGTTTCTGGTAAATGGCGGTGATTATTATCAAAAATCTTCACACCTGGGCCAAACATACAATGTTTGCCAATCGTCACATGCTCATGGGCACTAATCATACAAAAGCGGTTGAAATAAGTACCCTCACCTATCTCCAACACCCCATCACCATGCACCTCAAAATCACAATAAGCAGCAAACTCACAATTACGTCCAACAGAGATTTTCCCTTGGCGGAAGACCTTCAATGCACACAATGGACTTATTCGTTGGAGCCAATGCACATCAAACTGTCCCCAATGGAACAATCTGCTTATAGCTATCCGGCAGATATTATAAACAACCAAGAAAATCGTATGTATCATGCCCCCACTAACTTGTATACCTTCTCAATTTCATCCTCGTTCCCGAAATCATGCTCCTTCAAATACGTCTCAATCCGATCTTGCTTCTCTTTGTCACGAATAAACTCAACCATCTCTTGTGCACATGCATCCACTTCCATTGGAACAATGATTCCGTCCACGCCATTCTGTATTTGCGAAGATGCCGTTGGATAATTCGTAACAATCACAGGCTTACACAAAATTTGAGCCTCCCTCACCGTAATAGACTTCCCCTCATAGCGGCTGGGCTGCACATAAATGTCACAAGCCTTGATGTAAGGATAAGGATTCTCTTTCTTGCCCAACAGAATCACCCGGTCTGTCACCCCTTCTCGCCGGGCATTGTCACGCACCTCTTGCTCAATTTCCGCGCTGCCATATCCAATAATATACCATTTAATGTCAACACCTTCATCCACAATCTTCCTACAAATCATAGGAATCTCTTCCATCTTCTTAGGGTTTGAAAAACGGCCAATGGTCAATAGCTTGATAGTTGAGGGATTGGAATCCAAAGAAATCACCTCTTCCTCTGCCCGTTGACGAATAAACCTTGAGCTCAAGATATTTTCGATAGGAATAATCTTGTACTTCAACGTCGGGAAGGTCTCCACAAACTTCTCCCCCGCCTCTTTGCTAATGCTGGCTATATAATCCAGCTGGCTCCATACAGGCAGCTCCCTCTTCACATCCACATGCACTGTCGAATAATCCGTATGAATCCATCCCAACTTCTTTTTCGCCCACACTTTCTTAACAACATAGTTATGCGGCATCAAGAAAGAGATTGCCAGATCATATTCGACATCAGGCTGTATCTTTGGGACAAAATGCTCCACCCAATCAGCCACACGTGTATAGATACGGATATTGTCCTTCCCGGCAGGAACTGGGCTTTTATCTACTGTTTTCTTGGCCAACCAGCGTCCCAAGGCCACACCTATATGTCCTGATTTCACACACTCCATGAAGGGACGTTCAATCATCTTATAAGCAGTCAGTTCAGGCAACAGATGAATCTTATCTGTTGGAACATACCGCATTAACTCACCTCGATGATCATAGATAAACATATCTACATCTACCCTTGCAGGGTCCATGCTCTGCAGAAGTCCAAGCAAAGCGCTTTCCGCCCCACCCAGCTCCATGTAGTGCATCAGTATGAGAATTCGTGGTTTCATAATCAACGATAACGATAACCTTTATGCTAACTATTTCTGACTCTTTCAGGGGACAAAGTTTCTGAAACAGGGATTTTAGCGCCGAAGAGATAATAAGCAATAAATGGACTAAGACGTAATATATTGCCAATTAACAAAGATATAGCAATGACAATAATTGAAATGAATAATGTGGCTGCAAATTCTAATACAGGCATGGGATGGTCATGAAAGACAGTAACAAGTTCTGATAACTGACACGGAAGAAGAAAAGAATGAATCAGATATATGTCGAGCGTCCTTCGACCGATGTATTGTAAAGTACGTCCTAAAACTTTCTCTTTAGTGAAAAGCTGTTGATTTTTCCGGAAAAAGGAAAAAAGGAGAGCCATACCTGGAAGGATTGCAAGGATTTTGATGCCAGCATAAGGAAATCCCTCATTGAAAGGAGGCTGACACGCCAATGTGTTCAATCCGAAATATAGGACAATGCATACGAGGAGAGTTGCATTAGAGTCTATTACTTTTGAAAAAGCGGCAAAATATTTTTTTGCAAGTGTTCCCAAGATGAAGAATAAGAATAACCACCAATGTCTCATACAAAGAATACCCTGGACATCTTTGGGTAGAAAGGATAAAATATCAACCACTTTAGAAAGTCGAATGACAAGGAAAAAGAAAATACCAACCGCCAATATGATATAATCTTCTCCTCTCTTGGAAATAAGGCGTAATAAAGAATAAAAAAAATAGAAGAGAAAAAGTGTAAAGGTAAACCAATAGCCTGACAGATTTCCCAATGTCAGCTGAGATTGAGATGTGGGGTAAACATAGACAAAAACAATGAGGAAAATACCAGTTGAAATAACTTGAACTGGAAATTTCTTCTTCAAAAAAGCAAACACATACGCTAAATCCCAAACAATCTCTTTCTTGAACATTACAAATCCACTGATAAAGAAAAACATCGGCATACGGATTTGTCCCAAATAAAGATGGAAGGAAGATGTTTCTCTTGAGATGCTAAAAACATACATTGCCACATGGCACATCACAACCAGTATCATTGTAAACCCACGTATCGCATCTATGTATTCGATTCTTTGTGTGGGAAGAGAATTTGCTTGAGATATGTGGCCTTTCATTATTAATTATCGGTATTTATCATTTCCTATTTTCAAGAATCCACCCATTGTATTACCTTTTTTCTCACGGATGGCACGAATCACACGGATTTATTTAACCATAACATTAACGTTAACCATAACTATTTTTATCAGAGCCGAGCAAGGCTCATATCTGTGGTATCTGTGAGAGACATATAAAACGTCATTTGATAATGAAAAAGAACCTATTTGTGGTTTTCCGCTATTTCCCAGTCATCAATACGACGAGTGGCTGTGGAAAAGTTTATCCCTATTTTGAATAATTGGCGACTATCGTTCTCAAAAGGCTTAGCATAACTCTTTTCTTCTATCTGAGCAAGAGCCACATCAGCACTTTTGTCAAGTTTCAGTTCCAAAATATAGATGTACTGCGAAGTCTGTATCACTATATCCATACGACCATGCGTCGTGTGACGTTCCACCTCCACGTAGAACCCCAACAGACGGAAGAACACATAGAGCGTGTTCTGAAAGTAATACTCCAAGTTACCCATCACCTGATAGTCGCCATTAGCAAAGAATCCCTCCAAACGACGCATGAAGCCCTCAGCATCACCACTACGTACATCATTTACAAAGCGAGCAATGGAGAAAGAACCCTTATCCTGAACCTTGGGTGTATAAAAAGGGTACAGGTATTTTACGAAACCCTGTTCAACTTCACGATTAGGGAAACCCAACTTATACTGGTCAAACTCTGCATCGTAGTCTTTCAACGTTAAGTATCCACTTTGATATAGTAGCGGCAGCGGATTATCATCCATGATGTCGATGCTGTTAAGCGTATCGGTGGAGAGTTCCTCCTCTGTCATCGCATCCAACGAGTACCCAGTCTTTCTCAACTGATAGACGAGGAATGAAGGTGTTCCCGTTTCAAACCAATAGTCACGAAACTGTCCACTGGCAAGAGTGTTCAACACACTAAACGGATTATACACGCCTGGAGTATTATGGTCAAAATGATAACCATCGTAGTCTTGTGCCAATTTTTCGTAACATTCCTCCTTTGTCATGCCATTGGCATCTGCCAGTTCCTGCACACTGCCATCGAAACAATGATGCAACTCCTGTGCCGTGATGCCACAAATGGAACTATAGCGGTTGTCGAACGAAAGGTCTATCAAATTGTTCAAGTCGCTGAACACGCTCACCTTGCCAAACTTGGTCACGCCAGTCAAAAAGGCAAAACGAATATATCGGTCACAAGACTTCAAAGCACCATAGAAGGCTTTCAACGTATTACGATAAGTTGTCTGCAACTCATCATTACCGATTGCCTGGAGCATCGGTTTGTCATATTCATCAACCAGAATGACCACCTGATTGTCTGTCTTTTCTGCCACTCTACGGATATTTCCCTCGAAACGAGTTCCCAATGTCCGTTCATTGGGATTTCGTCCATACACATCCTCTATATTCGCCAAAAACAGATTCAACTTATTCTCCAATGCCTCCTTCGAGTCATAGAGTTCCGTATTCAAATCCAAATGCAAGATGGGGTGTTGCTTCCATTCACGTTCCAACTCCCACACAGCCAATCCCTCAAACAAATCCTTCTTACCACTAAAATAGCTCTCCAATGTGGAAAGGAACAGGGACTTGCCAAAACGGCGGGGACGAGAAAGGAAATAATACTTCCCTTCGGACACTATTTTGTACATCAGAGCCGTCTTATCCACATAGGCATAGCCATTACGCCTAATTTCACCAAAATCTTGAATTCCTATCGGATATTTCATTTTCTTCTAGTTTCTGTAGTTCTCACGGATAGCACGGATCACACGGATTTATTTACATAACATTAATGTTAACCCTAACTATTCTTATCAGATCCGAGCAAGGCTCAAATCTGCACCCTATATCGGCACGGTACGCATATCATTTCGCGCCCCCAGCGCATAATATTTCGTTCTTACAGCGCATATTATTTCGCGATGTAAGGCGAGAATTGAGACATAAAGAAGCATGTGTACTGCAACTTACTCAAAACAAGGGAAAACCGTGCCAAAGTACGTGATTAATCTATAATTTTCATGTCGTAATGTTTGACAAATTTATCGTATTGGCAGACTTTCTTCTCCACCCAACTACATGTAATGCATCAACATAAGAATTGTTAGCTCTAAATCCATCAATCTTTTTCAAGAGCGAGCAGGGATTTCCTCTAATTTCTCTTTGAAAGTACGAGGTTCTTTATGACAAGGCCTCCCAATCAATCTACAATAAAGATTATATATAGCAACTTTAATTCTTATTATCAATGGTTCTTCCTCCTTATTTTGTTGCTTAGGGACATCCCACCAACTGCCACTTATACAATGTACCGCAAAATTAGTTTCCGCTCTCAATGGAATAGTGCTCGCCACATAATCAGAGGGGTATACATCCAAATCATCAAACAAATGTTGTTCCACATTTAAGTATTTATATCCATATTTCTCTGCATTTCGAGCATAAAGTGCCGGAGCCAAAACTGATTTCATATCGTATGTTCCATCGTCCAATATAAAATGTCGTTCCTTATAATCATCCAATAGTTCCTTGATATAAGTGTTATTTTTTTCTGACATAAATAAGGCTGCCTGAATACCCAAACCTTTTACTCTTTCAACATGCTCAAGCCTATATCCTAACTCATCAATGTCATTAGCTGTATAGGCTACTGGATGAAATTCTTGAAAGAAAGCACATTTTTTTTTCAGAAAATCATCGAATCTCTTTCGGACATAAATATCGCTATCCATATACACCCCACCATCATGATAAACAGCATACAACCGAACGACATCAGCCGCAAATGCCCACTTCTTCACAGATATGGCTTCTTTAACAAAATCAAATCCTGTAGCCAATGCCATCTCCTTCGTCCAAACCTTTACTCGGAAATCTGGCAAGACTTTCTTCCAGCTATCAAGACAAAACTTGATGTCCTCAGGGTATTCATCCCCACTAAACCAACATAAATGGATAAGTTTCGGTATCATATCTATTACAATTATGCATTATCAAAGGATTCATTCTCTAGCAGCTTCTCTATCTGCGAAATGACATCTGTGGCATCAAAAGATAACACGCGATTCTTTTGACAAGTTTTCGTGTGATAACGCTTGATTATTTCCTGCTCCAATTCTTTATACGAAGCACATAACGTGCCCCCACCATATTTGGTTATCAGTTCCCGTGGACCTGCACAATCTATACTCACAACTGGTACACCAAGAGTCATCGCCTCTGCTATTACCAGACTAAAACCTTCAGCACGCGAAGAACAGACAAACAAATCCATTTGCGACATCAATGAATATGGATTCTTGACAAACCCTGTGAAAGTAATACGATCTTCTACGCCCATCTTTTTGACAAGTCCTTTAAGTGATGCTGTTTGAGTACCCTCACCTACAAGCCATAAATGGATGTCATCACATCTATCCCTAACCCTCCCAATAATGGGAATAAGTTCATCATATCCTTTCACTCGTTCCAGCCTTCCCACTGAAATGACATTAAATTTTGAGGAATCCACATCCCATTCATTCTCTTGAGATGCCAATTGTCTGATTCCATGCATGTCTATCGGATTATAGATTGTCATTGTGTTTGACAATCCATAATACTCTTTCATCACACATTCCACCTGCTTCGACACGCATACAACGGAATCATATTTTCCATAAGCACGTTCCTCTTCTTCCAAACTTTTAAAAACACCTCCCAATATTGGCCAAGGCTGATTCTGCAAATCACAATGCACCCACGCAATTTTTCTCGTTTGCCTATTGGTTGAAGATGCCAATAATCGAGTAGCGAAACCTTCCACGAAAGCCACTTCAACATCGTTTCCTTTCGGGATGAGCAACTGGTACACAAGCCATGTTGGCAACCAGTGATAAATCATTTGGTATTTAATTCGATACCATACTTTCCCCAACCCACTGTATGAGGATGCACTCTTCAGCACTCTATGAACTCGTACTTTCTCCGCTATCTCCTTTTCATAAATGCCACCTCCAGAAATCACACATACCGTAATGTCAAACCTCTCCCGATGGATATATTTTATCAAGGTGGACAACACTTTTTCCGCGCCTCCACCTCCAAGAGATTCTATCAAAAAGAGTATCTTTTTTCTCTTCATCACATTTTTTTGAGCATCATGTACCCAAACAGATTGAGAACTTTTCCCACAAATGCTTCAATCCTCCAACGAATTTTATAACCGAACGTGATCTTCTCTTCAACGGCTTTTTCCTCTCGCCAACTTCCGAGAGCCAAATGTTTGCAATAACTATCGGGAGTCACTTTCACCACATCAAAAAACCTTTCCGGAAAGATGGTATAACAACTGAGTCGTTGTATCTCTTGGCTGGAAGGACGTGGATTATAACCATCTTGTTTTGCCAACTCACTTTGTACAAACGGAGCCAATATGATGTTCCATTTCAGTTTCATCGGCAAAGCCTCATCTTGCGATAAAACGAAATGACGGGATTGGTAAAAATCATAACACCTACCTATATATGTATTACCTGCTTCGGCGCCGAAACAATGGGATGACAGATAACTTTCCATCAATCCACCTTCAAAATGAAAAGAATTCTCTTTGCCAATAAAACAAGACTCATTCAATAACGGGTCAAACGATTTATAAACAAAACAATCAGTATCCAAATATATTCCACCGTACTTATACACCGCATACATACGAACCATATCTGCGGCATAAGCCCATTTCCGTTTCTCCAAGCACTCTCTCAACCAAGGGGAGTCAATCTCCTTCAAGCGTTCGGCATCCCATAGAACATACTCATACTCTGGCATATATTGATGCCAAGAGTCAATACATTTTTGTATCTTTTCTGGAAATGGTTCTCCACTAAACCATGTATAATGAATAATCTTGGGTATCATTGATGTGAAAATTTTCTATACAAATAAAAATAAAGCCGGAACAAAAAGAAAAAGAACCTATTCTTTTTCAATACTATAACAATATCAAGGTTTTCTTGATAGAACTTATAATAAGTATTGATACAAGGATATTCTTGAAGGAGGATTTCTTGCTCACGCACAGCCGTCTGACGATGAGTTGCAGAAACTCCTGTCGTATCGTAGTTAGCTATAAGCAGAGGCAATGCCCCAACCGTTGCTCCTCCTATTACCAATGAATGATAATAAGCCCACCAATCCGATACGATTTTCATATCTTCCCTATACAGCCCGTATCTCTCAAAAACGGATTTCTTAAAAAATGAAGCTTGATGAGGTATCCACGTGAAAGTCAGTTTTCGCAAGATACCATCCGGGCTAAAGTCTGATTGTTCCTCGTCGCTTTCATTTTCTCGTCCCACAGAATTAATTTTTCCAACATAAATATCTTTACCATCTAATAATGGAAGCACCTTTTCTATCGTATATTCATCATGAAGAGAATCTCCTGAGTTAAGAAACATCAAATAGTCACCATGAGCAACCTTGATGCCCTTATTCATGGCATTATAAATGCCCTTATCAGGCTCACTCACCCAATAATCCATCTGGTCAGAATACTGCTCTATCAGTTCACGTCCTCCATCTGACGAACCTCCATCAATAACAATCCATTCAAACTCTTGACAATGCTGACGAACCACACTCTCAATCGTTTCACGTAGTCCTTCCTTATTGTTGTAGTTGATGGTAATAATAGACAGTTTCATCATTCTTCTCAACTTATTGTTGCAGTTTTCTTTCCTGCAACAACTGGAAAATATTTATTAATTGCAAGAATAGTGGGAATCATCATCAACAAGACTATCACCATATTCAGAAAACCCAACTAGGCATTCATTTCTCCGAGCGTATTCTGAGTAATCATTCTGATGATAGTAAGATACATATCATGTACACCGAATATGACCATTCAATTAGCCCTGGAGACAAAAAAGAGTGTTATATTGAAAAAGGGTAATCTAATGCATGATACCACACAATAATCATCATACAAAAACCCCTTAATATGTCAACATGCCCAATTCGCATTTTTCTTTTTCAAGTCTCATCCTATCCTCTTCAGACATTTCGCTTTTTCCTATGGATTTTTTGCCTGAAAAATACTCATTAAAGACCTCTTCCAATTCCGTCAGGCTCATACGTTCCTCTACTGGATACAACTTTGATTCATGCTGAAGAATCTGATCAATTGTAAATCGTGTAGCAATGATTTTCGCGGGAACTCCCGCAACAACTGCATAAGGGGGAACTTGTTTAGAAACCACAGCACCTGCAGCCACCACAGCTCCCCTTCCGATGCTACAATGTGAAAGGAGTATGGTTCCAGCACCCACCCATGCATCTTCGCCTATAACGATTTTCCCATCCACATCATTGATGTGTAAATGACCTGCCAAATATTGCGGGACGCCAACGGTTGGCACATGGTCACCTGGTATAATCGTACACCCCGCACCAACAGCTGCATATTTTTTCACAATAAGTTTCCCCTTATATGAGATAAAATTCAGATGATTCTGAATACGGGAATAATCATCCATATAGATATTCTGTGGATTCATTGTCGCGCCATACCCGAAGTTACAATGCTTACCTATCTTGCCAAAATTGCCATGATCCATATCTGTAACATAGCATTTTGTGAGTTCGTACCACATCTCATGGTTTTCCTTTCCCATGAGCCACAGAAAGATTTTTATACGAAGATTCTTTAACCTTTTCTTAAGATTTGACATGGTCTATTTTCTACGCCAACTATCATTAGTTAAATGTAACCAATAACAGTTAATAAAGTTATTATCTTTTTACAAATCCAAACTTTATAATTATACATCTTCCGAGGATCATAGAGTCTCCTCATCTCCTCAGGATACAAGCGGCACCCTTGAAGATATAAATTATACAACGTCAACTGCTCCCAACAGCCCTTTCCATCATAAGACAAATGTCCAATATAATCTTCTGCGATGTTCTTCCTTGGCTTGCTGGCATCTGAATTGTTGCGATTATAAGTCATGATTGGCAATGGACTTGTATATGCCCTGGTATTGCGCATGATGTTAAATACGCAATCAGCATCCTCATAACGCCAAAACTGTTCATTATATGGATAGTTCCTCAAGAGAGACATAGAGAAAAGTGCAGCGCCTGCCCGAGGTCTGATGCGCTTGGTTTGGTAGGCAAAGAAGTTGTCACGAATATAACCCTCTTTGAATTTTGTACTAAAAAGGGTCTTCTTATTATCTGCCTGAATATAATGATTACAACAAAAGAACTCACAATGGGGTTCTTTATGTATCAGATCTTCCAAAATTCTGAAGGATCCAGGCTCTAAGAAATCATCGGCATCAAGAAACAAGCCCCATTTACCGGTAGCATTTTCAACCCCATAGTTTCGAGCTGAAGCTGGACCTCCGTTCTCCTTTATATATATCTTAATCTTGTCATTATTGAGACTCTGGATTAATGCCAAACTACCATCTGTAGAACCATCATCAACAACTACTATCTCATAGTCATCATAGTCCTGCTTCGTGATAGACTCTATGGTCTTCACGATACATTCTTCCTTATTGTATAGAGGAATAATAACAGAAATAAGAGGATGATTCATGATATAGAGATATCTGATTTATCAGAAAAAGGACTTCTTTCTCATTCCAAGTTTCACTTCCAATCTATCACGGAATAACAGAACATAATAGGCCATCAAATACAAAAGTGCCACAACCCTGTTATTTCGTTCTCTAGCAAACCCATAAGAATAAACCATATTACCTATTAATCTATCATCCATTGAGTAGCGTTCGCCTGTCGTACCACTAACACCTGCAACTTTAGGAATTTGAAAAAATGGGACATATGTTGTGTCATTTAAATCTGAGTCTCGCGTCAAGGCCCTAAACCAATGATGCTCAATCAAATCATTCGTTGGAGAATCCTCCCATATCAATTCTTGGTATTTATTGACGAATTTCTGAAGTAATTGTGGTCTTGCGACAAAAAGATATGTTGATATAAATTTCTCCTTAATATTACTTCTAAATAAATTGTTCAAACACAATAAAGGTGAAGATGAGATTCTTTTTATATCTGTCACTATCAATCTTCCCGTTATCTTAATGATATATTTACTGTTACGAATAAGGTTGGAATGCTCTACTGCATATTTCATTATCACAGCTTCTCCATATCCCTTTCCACGCTGCTTATCATAATTATTGCCATCAAATGTTAAGAACTCCAATCTGCCAGAATCAATGTATTGTTTATAATCAACACTCATGTCGTACATCGTGTTCTCACAAAACACAATTGGTAAATTCGTTTCTTTGATATAAAAGTCCAACGCTTGTCTATATTGTTTAGCACGAACAACAGGGTCTTGCAACGCTGTATGAGACATTCCACTGGGATTGACACACGCTGTCAACAAAATACAAATTTTATTGCTATATTTCATCACATATATTCGATTCCAAGACAAAATGTTCTTTCATCAATATTTCCTTTCAGGTTTCTTCGGTTTGCATTTGGGTGACACCTGATGGTAATGACACCTCACAAAGTCTGCACCTTGCACTGTACAATTCATGCACCATACGCATAATATCTCGTTCTTAGAGCGCATAATATTTCACGCAGGAAGAAGAGTTTGACACCTTATGAATTAAAATGTGAGCACACGTAACTTTTCTGGCTCCACACTTTTCGTTTCATCACAGATCAATATGATTCCAACCCAAGGAATCCTTCCCATCGTGATATCAAAGGACTCCCAAATTGGTTCGTACTACCATCAACATGAATGTTTGCACATCGTTTTGCCCATAAAAAACGATGTATTCCATTTTGTTTATGATTTACCTCAAATTCCAGAACATAGTCTCCTTTGCCAAGATATCGCGGTAAACGAATCTTACGATAGAGAGAAAACTTTCCAATAGGAACGTCATCCATTATTCCCTTATATGTTCCCTCTGAATAGGTAGCCATAGGCACTTCACTTTGATTAAAGAACTTAAGTTGGACATTAGCCTTAAAAGGCTCGGTTGTAGTCCCTTCAAAAAGCACTTCCAAGTATTCCTGATTGCTGGTAATGGTACTTTCTGTATATGGAGTGCCGTTTATCTCTATCTTATCTACTTTAATATATGATGCAAGTTCATCTATATGGTCTGTGATAAGCCCCTTTTCTACTTGGAAATTATTATTCAAATAATAACCAACAGCATCATCTGTTGTTCCGTCAAAAGCTAACTGACCATCCTGCAACACAACTCCCCGTGTACACAGATTCTTGACTGCAGCCATATTATGACTCACAAACAAGACGGTTCTTCCTTCCCCCTTGGATACATCTTGCATCTTACCTATGGCTTTTTTTTGGAATTCCGCATCACCCACGGTCAACACTTCATCTACCACGAGAATCTCGGGTTCCAAAAATGCAGCTACAGCGAAACCGAGACGGACAGTCATACCAGAGGAATAACGTTTCACCGGAGTATCCAAATAGCGTTCCACTCCTGCAAAATCAACAATTTCATCAAGTTTTCGAGTGATTTCCTTCTTGGTCATACCCATAATGGAACCGTTCATATAGATGTTTTCACGCCCTGTCATTTCGGGATGGAAGCCTGTACCCACTTCCAGAAGAGATGCAATGCGTCCTTGGTACCGGATAGAACCAGTAGTTGGAGATGTAATGCGAGAAAGGAGTTTAAGGAGAGTCGATTTCCCAGCACCATTCTTACCGATGATTCCTACCACATCACCCTGTTCCACTTTGAAAGAGATATCACGGAGTGCCCAAACATAGTCAGAATGTCCCTTCTTGCTACGATCATTGGTTTCTCCTATCTTGAGATATGGGTCTTCTTTTCGAAGGATATTGGTTGTCCACCATCGATTGAGGTCATGGGAGAGCGTTCCTGTTCCCACACGACCAAGGCGATACATTTTCCCCACATTATTGAATTCAATGGCTATGTTGCTCATATTAGTTTAGAGTTTAGGGTTTAGAGACGAGTTACTTAATGTTGTACGAAGCTTTGATAGTTGTTTCGCAATTATAGTTATCTGATTCTCTATATCTTTCATTTGTTCTTCTGTTACATAATTAAGTTCTTTTGAGATTTCCATCTGACATAAAACCTCCATTAAGGAGCCGTAGGATATTTCTATAAAATGCGCTTTCTCTTTATCAGACGAACGGCTCATTCCTTCTGCAATGTTTGAAGGAACAGAAACGCTAGCACGTCTTAACTGGTCACACAATGCATACTGCTCATTAGAGGGATAGGCGGCTAAAACGCTATAAATTGTTTTAACAAGATCTCTTGAAGTCTGATAAACCCTTAAATCTCTAAAGCCAAATGAATCCATATTCCCACAAAAACGCCCAGCCCTAACTCTAAACTCTAAACCAACTACACCGTATCCATAAAGTTACGTTCGGTGCGTGAGAAGACAAGGACAGAGAGGAAGAGGGTAATGCACATGAAGATGGTGCTGTAGAGAAGTCCACCCCAGTCGAGAGTACCACACCCCAAACAACTGTATTTGAAAGCTTCAAAGATGGGGGTGAGGGGGTTGAGAGCGATGATGTCCCGATACTTTTCTGGTGCGGCAGAAAGTGGGTAGATGACGGGAGTTGCGTACATGAAGAGCTGAATACCGAATTGAATCAAGAACTTCATGTCACGGTATTTGGTGGTCATTGAGGAAATGATGAGACCCCAGGACATTCCGTGCATGGCAATCAAAAAGATTAAAACGGGGAATAAAATGATGGATGCATTGACTTGAAGGGTTCCTGCAGGAAGAGTTATCACATAATAAATATATATGATAATGAACATCCCCAATTGAATAAGCATCTTCAGCAAATTACTGGTAATACCAGATAGAGGAACCACGAGACGTGGAAAATACACTTTTCCAAACACATTGGCATTGGTGCCAAAGACATCGCTACTGACCGTGAAACACTGAGAAAAGTATCCCCATAGAACAATACCTGCCATATAGAAAAGAGGTTGTGGTGCACCATCTGTCGAGATTCCTGCTAAACCACCAAAGACAAACATATACATGATGGTAGTGAAAAGCGGTTGGATAACATACCACAAAGGCCCCAATATTGTCTGTTTGTATTGGGTGACAATATCGCGACGAATATACATATAATAAAGGTCACGGTATCGCCAAAGACCTTTTAGGTCTATATCAAACCATTTCTTTTGCGGCTTGATTACAGTTGTCTGCATATTCTAAAGTGTAGAGTGTAGAGTGTAGGGTTTAGGGTGTAGAGCTTAGAGTGTAGAGCTTAGAGTGTAGAGCTTCAAAGTGTAGCCTCAACATTTATGCTTGGAACAGGGTTTCGTAGGGCGCCATAAGAGCCTCTATATCAAAGTCCCAACCACGTGCCTCGCCTTTCTGCCTATATTGTTCCAAAAGATTGGGATCATCGAGCAGACTCTTGATGCCTTTATACAATGCCTCTTCGGTATTGGGCGTCATCAAACCACTATCACCATTCTTGAGAATTTCCTTCAATTCAGGCGTTTCTGTTGCCACCACAGGCAAACCCAAAATCAATGCCTTCATCACACTTGAATGATAAGCGGAACAAACGAATAGTTGACCCTGAATCATGAAGCGATATGGGTTGGGGTGAGAACCAAACAACTTTACACGCGTCTGTCCAACGTCATAACCTTCCTTGACAAGACGGTTAATAACACGGAGCATACGAGCATACTGGTACTGTGGTTCCAAGCGTCCTTGTGAAACCAAACGAACCTTTACCGGATTCTCGTCCGGGTTGCTGACATTCAATGATTTGAGGCGCACAGACAGTGAATCAATCGGGTCATATACCGTCTCAACCGGTACTTTTACATCTGGAAATTGCTTCTTAAATGCTTCTGTAAGAAGGTTCGTTGTACAAGCCACCTTGTCAAATTTGTTATATGCTTCAGTCTCCTCTTTGGTGCTGCTAAAGAAATCACTCGTCCAATGATTCTTTGCTAAATCTGTATGAACCCAAGCATATCTTTTTGTCTTTCCCTTCGAAGCACGACTTAACAATTTCGTCACAAAGCCTTCTGAATATGCAAACTCAACGTCATTCCCCTGTGGCACATAGAACTTATAAACCAATGACAATGGAAGGTTGCGATAGACCATCGTACGCTTTATTCCATCAGGGTCAGTCAAGATTGCTTTGTAATTGGCATTTTCCCTAATGATGGCTTCGTACTGTCCGCCACCATTGATGGCACATACTGTGACATCATACTTGCTTTTGTCAATATACTGCACCAATACAGATAAGGCTTTCCCTGCATCACCAGAATCCAATGATTCGACAAGGAAAAGAATTTTACGCTTAGAATTACTCATAGTACTATGTTATTTTATGTTATTCGAAAAAGAGTTTTCTCTTATTAGCTATCTTAATCATCATCCTTAGTGTATCCACCATAAGCAGACCCTCCATAATATCCATATCGGGCACCATAACGATGAGATCCGTAATATGAGAAGGAGTCTGTGGTTCCATTGAGGATGATGGACATCTTTGGAAGACGTTTGTCATCGTAATACTTCTGTACATCAGGAAGAAGGTTACGATCAAAATGTTCCGCACGAATGATAAACAATGTAGAATCCGTGCAACGACCTACGATTGTAGCGTCTGCAACAATCTCAACTGGCGGACAGTCAAGAAGGATATATGCATATTGATTACGTAATTCATCCAGCAACTTGCCAAGACGATCATCAAATAACAATTCTGTCGGGTTGGGCGGAATTGTTCCCACAGGCACCACATCTAAATAGTCATGCGTCGCATTCCGAATCACAATATCATCGAAACTATCCGTCACACCCGAAAGGTAGTCTGCAATACCAATCTTAGGCTTGTCAACCATAGCGGAAAGAGATGCCTTACGAAGGTCAAGGTCTATCGCCAGAACCCGTTGTCTCTTAATAGCGAAAGAGGTGACAAGGTTTGTCACAACAAACGTCTTACCCGAGTTTGGAGAGAAGGAGGTCAGCATGATGACCTTACCTCGACTACCCTTTGCTGTCATAAACTCAATATTTGTTCGAATCACACGGAATGCCTCATTGATGACATTTCGTGAATGATCTTTCACCAATATATGCAACGTCTTATCTTCCTCCTCTTGAGCCAGTCTCAACATCACCAGAATATTGTTCCACAACTTCTTCCAAGGACCAAATACCTTTTCTTTCAAGGTACGATGACGACGGTGAATTGGAATCTCACCAATAAATGGAATAGAAAGTTCATTCAAATCTTTGCGACCACGTACTTGATTGTTAATTGCCTCCAAGAGGAAGATAATCAAGGCTGGAACGGCGATACCAACGATAGCACCAATCATCCATACCATACTGGGGACAGGGAATGTTGGGACATTTGAGCCTGAAGCAGGAGTAATCACCCTGTTGTTGTAAGCAGTAAATGCCTGGGAAAGTTCATTCTCCTCACGTTTCTGAAGAAGATACAGATAGAGATTTTCCTTCACCTTCTGTTGACGTTCCTGATTCAAAAGATATTTGGATTGTGAAGGGGATGATGCAATTTTGCTATTTGCCTGTCCACGAATAGACTGAGCAGAGCTCAGTTCCACATTCAACGAGGCAATATGGTTATCGACAGAGGCAATCAAGGCATTTCGAAGTTCTGCCAACTGCAAGTCCTTCTCCTGAATGATAGGATTTTGCAAGGAACTGGCACTCAACAGATTGTTACGAGACAAAAGCAAAGCATTATATTCTGCGATTTGTCCACTGATATTCGGGCTATTCACACCCTGATTGGCAGGAATCAGAGTATATTTATTCGCTTCATTCGTCAAATAATTACGCACATATCGGGCCATGTGCAACTGGTTACTTATTTCTGTTGATTGAGCCGTTGCAGAAGTAGCTTGACTGATATAAATGCCAGCCACATCACTTTGACCAGCTGGAATCAAGTTCGCTGATTTGAACTCGGATATATCATTCTCCACATTACCCAATTCTTTCTCAATCACTTCCAATCGTTCGCCAATAAATTCGGAGGTTGACACAGAGCGTCGATTGCAGTCCTTCACCCAATTCTCATTATACACCGCAATGATTGTTGAAAGCACATCCTCTGCACGTTGTGGACTTTCATCATTATATGTTAGTTTGATAATTGTGGACAGTTCACTCACCGCACTAACATTCAATCCACTCGTTATTTTATTAACCGCCGTATGAATTGGTGTACGTTCCACTCGAAGGGTTATCTCTTGTGGAGCAAAATTCACAGACTTATTCACTTCAATCTGTCCAATCGGTGTTCTTACCGTTCGACCAACTTTCCCCGTGATGGAACCAGACACCTTTTCGCCGCCACGAACAAAATGATTCATCACATAAGTGCCATCATTCTTCAAATCGAACATGAATTCTGCAGATTCAGAATCATTCAGATCCAATGGGATAATTTGTACACTTAAGTTCGTACCATAGATGATTTCTTCATGGAAACGTCCTTGCGCATAACAATTCACCTCGAGATGAAGGTTACGCACGGTGGATTCTGCCAGACTGGATGAACGGAGGGTGAACAACTCGTTCTGGACGTCCACACTTCCTCCAAACATATTGATGGCAGATCCGCCACTTGCTCCACCACCTGATTGCAAATCATTCTTAATCAGGATGGATGCAGAACGAGTGTAAATCGGAGGTGTTGCTTGCAGATAGAAATACGAACCTGCAAGTCCCAAAGCGAGACATAGAAGGAACCAATACCACTTGGAAGCGAAAACCATCAGCATTTCAATGACCTTCGCATAAGCAGATCCACCTTTAGGTGCTGATGAGGCAGCATTTACCATTGGATAGCCACCATTCACGGGTTGATTATTAAGAGGCAACATGTTTAGTTTAGAGTTTAGAGTTTAGAAACAAGAGTTTAAAGCTTATTTGAACCACGCCATTGCACCCACAATAAAGGTAGCCATACTAATCCAGAACGATGGCTGAACCGTGGAATTACCCATGACTGTTGCATTGCGCTTTTCCTTGTTGTTCATCTCAACATATATCACATCATTCTGCTGCAAGTAATATACTGGAGATGAATACAGATCTTCTGCAGAACAAAGGTTCACCTCATACACTGTTTTTTTACCATAATTCTCACGAATCACCTTCACATTGGTACGCAAACCATTAATGTTCAAATCGCCCTTTGATCCAATCGCATCAAGAATGGTAAATTTATCCCTATCTATTTGGATTCGTCCTGTACCAGCTGCACCCAATACTATCACATACAAATTGGAATAGTCCACGGTCACAATCGGGTCGCGAATCAATCCTTTCTCCATAATTTGGTCACGAATAGCTTCTTGAAGTTCCTGGCGATTCAACCCAGCTACATGAATCTTGCCCAACATAGGAAAGCGAATACTGCCTTCTGAATCTATCGTGTAACGAGAGCCTTCACTGCCACCACCTAAACTAAACTGTTCTGCAAGTTCTTTCTTATCCGAACTCACCATGATTCTAATTTCATCATCCGCCTTAAATTTGATTTCCACAGGATTCTGGACAACGATAGATTTGCCTGGATTAAAATCTTGGAAATAAGCAATGTCTTTAGGCACTGAGCAAGAACTCAACATTGCGAGAGCAACCACTAAAGTGATTCCAAGAAACAAATGCGCTTTTTTCATATTTAATATTTTTTAACTTTCAAAAATCCTCGCATTCTTCGAAAATGCCTCTTTAAGGGGCATTTAATGCTTTTTCGTTTCCGAGCACACCTTTACTTCACCCCATCCTACACAACAGGGTGTCTTTCAAAGCGTTAGAAACAAACTCGTGATTAATTAGCCTCGCTAAAGTCACAGATTCAGGTTGTATTTATACAAACTAACGTCAAATATACGCATTTCTTAAATAACAAAAAAGAATTTTAACAAAAAAATTTGCATGCGTAATCATGAGAAAACAACGTATAATAAGGCATCAAATAGTATCAGGATGGCATTTTAGTTGCCATCTGGTTTCACTATGTCGATGAAAGGGCCGTCATTCCAATGAAAAGATTTCCAATCATCTGGTTGGGACGGACTAAATGGAACGTAATCTTCTTGAACATATTTAACGATGGGCAGATTCAGAACTTTCATCCCCTCCACCATCATTTTTGAAATCTCATAAGCTCCATAAGGATTAAAATGCGTGTTGTCTTCAAAGGCTTTCGATTGCCCCGGATATGTACGTGCTGGGTAGTGAACAAAAGCATGTTTGCTACCTTCCGTCCCAAGCTTTTCATAAAAAACGCGAGTCATGTCATGAAGTTCTATGAGCTGAACTCCTAAATCTTTTGCCACCCATCGCATTGCTTCCGGATAATTGGCATGTGTCTCCAGAATTTTTCCGTTGCTATCAAAAGAACGACGTTGTGTGGGGGTGACAAAGATAGGAGTCACCCCTTTGGTGCGAGCCTCATCCACAAACTGTTTCAGCGCATATGCATAATTATAGAAAGCCCCGCTACCTGGACGTTTCTCCTTCTGGTCATTATGACCAAATTCCATCAATAAATAGTCACCCTCCTTCATCAAAGACACAATCTTTTTCAAGCGTCCTGCTGCAATGAAAGACGTGGCAGTCTCACCACTTTCCGCATAATTGGCAATAGCCACCTTATCCGTAAACCAACGAGTTATCATCTGTCCCCACGATGCCCAAGGTTCATAGTCCTGATCCACAACCGTGGAATTACCACAAAGCCATAGCGTCGGGACATCATTAGCTGGTTCAATCATAATTGAAGACACCGTCGGTAAATCGCCATTCACCTCTATTGTCAACTTATCATCCCAATTCATCTTACCCTCTTCACGCTTCTTAATACGTACATAGTCGCTTTCCCCACCAGGAAGCTGTATGGTTGTGTTTCGCTTATTAACGACGAAGGAGCATGTTTTGAATTCGCCCTTCTTTGTTTCCACATTTTGAACAAAAAGACGTCGTGACTCAGCCCTAACAGTGGTGTTTCCTTTCGTCTTTTTAGATCCTAACGTAACCGTCACTTTATAATTACCATCAGGCAATACCACAGAAAAATAGAAAATACCATCTGACAGATGATAGGTCTCGTTTTGTGCTTTTCGTGCCTCCGTTATTACCTCTTGGAAATCATAACCGTAGCCCCTTCCCATGGTGAAGACATCGGTGGGTTTCACTTGAATAGCTGATTTGTCGCGCCCATCAAAGGAAAATGTTTGGGCACTGGAAACAAAAAGTGAAAAACTAAAAACTAATAGTATAAAAATCTTTTTCATTCTGTTTGTTCGGGTTTTGTCGGACTCACAAGTGCTGGTTTTAATTCATCTGGAGAATCCGACGTGTACATATCTATTTCTCCCGCCACTTTGGTGAAAAGGTCTGAAACCAACTGCAAATCGAGTGTCCATTGAGGTTTGAATTTTTCCGACTGCATATAGTGGAGAATGGACTCTCTCATTTGTCTGGCAACAATCCGTTTGTTTAAGTTATTAGTGATATCCATCGTTGTCATCACCAATTTTCCTTTACCCACATTGGCTTCGAAAAGCATGCCTATCTTACGGGAGACAAACCATGTGTCTATACTCTGTACCAAAGGTTGGAAAGTTGTTGGAAAATCCGTAAACTGCATGACTTGAGCACGGTTCACCAATTCCCACCACTGCATGTCTGAATGGTAGTCAGTGGGGAAAAGGTCAAAAATAGAATGGGTATTCTCCACAAAAATGCCTGTAGTATGCGGTGGACGCATCTTGAACCATGAGGTATTCCAGAAGACAGGAGTGAACTGCTGCACCACCTCTTTGCCATAGCTAACCTTACCTGCAGCGCAAATGAGTACGTTACCACCTTTATTCAAGGTTTTGATGGCTTTTTCATCCAAGGATTCCGTCACATATATTCCCTTGGGCGCAAGGTTCTTATCATAGTGTACTGCATCCTCCATGGATGTAGGATAAACCCAGAAGGCCCAATGGTTCTGCGCTTCCGTGCCTGGAATAGTCACAGTGAGGGTCATCTTCGTAGGTTCCTTCACATCCGTCAATGGCACAGAGATCTTGCCCAATTCAATATTGCCGCCAACAGGGAGAGTGCTGGTGGGGAAACTCCCCGAGGCAAAAGGAACGTCTGAAGGTTGGTCTGCATTGGTGGGATGAGAACTAGAAGCCTTGCTGATTACCCATTGGGGCGACACATTCTTCAGTTCCCCTTCCGAGAACTGGCTCAACTCCACTTCCGCCTCAAAGGTCTCGTCGCTCTGATAGGTGAACTTTGGAAGTTTTGCCAATGGTACAATGGGTGAACAGAATTCACGGAACTCACGATCTGTGATATAGCCCTTATCATCAAAAAACACGTCGGTCACGCCCACCAACGCTGTACCTTGTCCAGAATAGTCATTGAGTGAAAGCAACTGGAAACCCGCATAGTTAGGGGTTCGCAGGGTGCGTTCCACCTCTGCTTTATAGCATAGTGCCTGCAACTTTCCCGAAGCCATCATGAAATCGTGTCCCCTTGATTCCATTCCATTATCTCTCAGCAAGTCACGGAAGATTTCGAAGTTCTTTGCCTTGTTCACCCCCGTATATTTACCGATTTCATCAAAATTCGGGAAAGCGCACCACTGTCCGGTTTCATGGCTGACAAAAGGCATCGTAATAGGAGTGTTCGGCATATCCTTTCCATTATAAGTTGTGATGCTCTGTTCAAAAGTCACCACAGATTCCGGAGCAGTTCTTGCCCATTCGTTCAAGCCGCGAGCACCTGCCTTCACTGCAAATTCGCTACCTGGTTGCCATGCCCATCCTCCTCCAACACTGAAACCACAATACAGATGTCTCGGGTCGTATGCCTTCATCTGCGCCACATGCTCAGTTGCCCATGGCACCCAATTACCCGCAGGTTCATTGCCAAAAGCATAAAACGTGAATGATGGGTGATTTCCATATTCGTTAGCAATAGCCATGCTCTCTTCCATCAAGTATTTGTCAATCGGTTCGCCCCTTCCCAATCGCACACCATGATTAGGCCACGACGGACCTTCGGGTTGAAGATAGAAACCCGCCAGGTCAGCAGCCACAAAAGCCGCTTCAGGGGGACAATAGCTATGGAAGCGCATATGGTTGAGCCCATACGATTTGCAGGTCTTGAACACCTTCATCCACGACTCCACATCAGTTGGAGGGTAGCCCGTGTTGGGGAAGTCGCAGTTCTCTACCGTACCACGTAAGAGAATCTCTTTACCATTCAGATAGAACATCTTATCTTTTATTTCCATCTTACGCATGCCAAACATGGTTTCTTTCCGATAAGTCTTCCCATCCGAAGTCCTCACTTCCACCTCCAATCTATACAATTGAGGATGGAACTCATCCCAAAGAAGCATATCATCCCCCATCTGAAGAGCGATGTCACAATCTACTGTCTTCACGTCACTCAGAACCACCTCTTTTTGCTTACTTTCCACCACATGTTGCTTGTCCGTATTGAATGCAGTCGCCTTCATCGTCACCGTTGCTTTCTGGTTCGGTTTGCAATCCAACATCTCCAGATGAACTCGTGCCGTCTTACTGTCAATGTCCGGATAAACCGCCACATAGTCAATCACATTGAAAGGGCGTAATTCCATCTTACCGACGATTCCATTCCAGTCACCCTGCGTTTGGTCAGTCACTGAATGTGAATCCTGCCCCACCTTCACTGTTTCCGGATCGTTATCCACACAAATGGCAATTGTATTCTCACCAGGCTTCAACAAACCATACAAATAAAACACATGAGGCACCGACAACGACTTTTGTATACGGTCCACTTTCTCACCATTCACCCACACTTCCGTTGTAATATGTGGACGCTCTAAATACAACGAGTACATTGGCACCGACTCATTCTCTGGCAATGTTACACGTTTCTTATACCACGCCTTCCCCACATAATGTTTGTCTGGTGTCAGGAAAAATTGTAATTTCATATCTTTTCCTGGCTGACGGTATTTCGCCATATAAGGATTATAGAAATAGCTGGAGTCATATAATGAACCCACCCATTTCGTATCCACGCTGATATCATCGCCCTTCAGTTGCTGTGGCATTGATGCCGGCAAGGTAATGACATCATTCATCTGATGGTCTGGTTGATACCATTTTTCTTCTACGCCCTTTCCTTCACGGTCAATCTGGAACTGCCATGTTCCGCTCAAATCTATTGACTGAGCGAAACTCGTCAAGTAAAGAGATAAAACGAGGACACAAGTCCCCAAGCATTGTAAAACAAATAGGTTATTTCTCATTATTAGTTAGCATATTTGGTGTGCGAAGGTACATAAAAAGCGGCAAACCCACAAGAGTATGCCGCTAAAAATCATAAAATATGTGTAAATATCTACAGAATTGAGCCTTACTCACCTGGAGCAATAGCACCTGCAGGACAAGCATCAGCGCATGTACCACAATCTACACATGCATCTGCATCAATAACATACTTGCCATCACCTTCGCTGATAGCACCTGATGGACACTCACCTGCGCAAGTTCCACACATTACACAATCGTCACTAATTACGTAAGCCATAATTTTCCTTTTATTTTCAATTATTAATATTTATTCGCGATGCAAATGTAGGAAAACTTTTAATTAACTACCAAATTTTAGGTAGAGAAAATGCGGTTCCCACATGAAAATCATACCTAAAAGTAAGTATAGGACTATTTTCCGTCTTCAAATGTCACCGTTTGCAATGCAGCTTCCAATTGTCGCATGATGGGGCGCTTTTTCTTGTCTGGAGCAAAGACGAAGCCTTCAACCACGAGGAAACGGTTTCGTACAGTGTCTGCATAGACATAGCTGACAAAGGGACCTCCCATCGCATCGTTCCGCATGTCCCAAAGTCCACGAACAACAACCAAGTCTTTTCTGGTAATATCATCCACATTCACCGTTCTCCTATCTGTTTCCATCCACCGGTCATCTCTATCTCCAGGGATGTTCACCTTCATCACCGAATCACGCATATCCTCAAAAGAATATGTTTCTGACAATGGTAGGGCATATACACAAACATTCTGCTGAAAATCCTTCTTGCTTGCTGACGCCCACAAGAAATCCTCACCCACCTTCATGTCATCCACATCCAGGGGCACTTTGACACTCACACCAAACTGTTTCCTCACTTGCGCCAATACTGCTCCATTATAATTCTTCTCCAACAATCTCCTTTCACGGGCAAACTCATTCTCATTAAATTTTCTGAGAATATCTTTTTGATGCTCCTCCAATAATTTGACAAACTCCTCATTAGTCGGAGCATACAATCCCTCCACCACCTGCGGTTTGGCATATAAATCTTTCTCCAGCGTCATTTTCGGTTCTGTATATTTTCTCGCCACGTCCACAAACAAGATGTTGGCATATACTTTGAACGTGCCATTGAAAGCATGTGGGTTGATATACGTCACACGAAAGTTGCTTTCCCGCTGAGGAAGTCCCCCAATGGGTGCCTCTACAACTTCCACCAGTTTCTGTCCCGTCTCAGTCTTCAGCCACTCCTTGTCAGCCACCACCAAAAGTTCGTATGGTGCACTCTGCACCTTACCGACGGTCTTACCTTTCTTTTTATCCGATGTGCATGACACCAACAGCATCATACACATTATTATATATATACAATATTTCATTTCTCTAACATTCTAAAGATTTCTGAACCGCACAACAAGAAGCATCCCAATCCGTAATCGTCAAAGTCTGGTTCTTTCGTGTAAGTCACAGGTTGCGAGTCCTTCGGTTCCTTGCCCGTACCCTGCACATAACCCAAGAAGCCATTTGCATGTAAGCAGGTCTTCACCATTGCCTCCCATGTACGACAGATCATTGGGGCGTATTTCTTTTTAGGCAGATAGCCATGACGCACACCCCATGCCATACCATAGATGAACAGAGACGTGCCTGACAACTCCACGCCACCATAATTGCTCTCGTCATGCAACGACACATTCCAAAATCCGTCTGCACGCTGACATTTCACCAATGCCTTTGTCATTGCCAAATAGTCCTTCTTATAATCATTGAAATGGGCATCCACACCTATGTCCGTCCACTTCTTCGTATCCAAAGGTTCCCAATATTGGGGCACTTGAGCACCATTTGCCAGCAACATGGCATCCATTGCACGCACCAAGGCGGCATACACCCATCCGTTGCCACGACTCCAATAACAATTCGCCCCGTTTGGTTCCTGATAAGGTGGAACAAAATCCTTGTCACGCCACCACAATCCTTCACTCGCATTGAACAAACCTCCGCCAATCGTGTTGCGCGTTGTTTCATACATCTTCCACCCCTGTTCCGTATATCGTGAGGGCTCCTTGTCACCTTCAAAATGGCGCAATCTCGCCAATTTAGAAAACACTGGAAGACCCATCTGGATAGCATCAATCCATGTCCAGTCACCTGCACTGCCAGCAGACTTTTCTTGACCACCGACCATCCAAGGGACACTACCCGCAGCAATCACGTTGTCCATACACTCCTTCGTAGGTGCAATAAGCAGTTCTGAACCGCGAATCTTATCCTCTCGCTTTCGTTCTGCCGCACTTGTCGAAGCTGAACGAACATACTGATAGATATCAAGATAAGTCTGACAACAGCAATAATCGTCCGCATCACGTGTGGTCACGCCATTACGTGGCAACCACTTGTGTGCTTCTCCCCAATCATAGATGTATTTCTTATAGATTTCGTGCTTGGTGCTTCCCGTCAATCGTTCCACCTCTGCCAAAGCCATCAATCCTTCAAAATACACACCCCTCGTCCAAAGATTAGACGGGCGTTCCTTCTTTACAAATGTAGGTTTCCCCGGGTCAGGGTATTTCTTAAGAAAATAATCATTTGCCCGCTCCATTGCGGTGACGACATCTTGCCTTTGTAATTGAGCCTTTCCTTCCTGTCCTGACAAGAGAAGCAGGACAAGAAACAGATGCATGTATCGTTTCATTGTCATATATGTTCCATTTGTTTCGGAGACAAAGGTACGGAAAAGTTTAGAGTTTAGAGTTTAGAGTTTAGAGAATTGTTACTTCCCCATGGAAAAAGCATGCCGAAAGTCCAATATTTTTTGTTTCCTGATTCCCAATTCCTAATTTTTCATTCTTTCATTCTTTCATTCTTTGTTTTTTTCCTTACCTTTGCAATACAATCGTCCCGACACCGAAAATTTCACTCAAAACGACCACATCCATGGTGCTTCAAAAACTCTTTGGCTTCGACCCTTCGAAGCACAATGTCAAGACGGAGATAATGGCTGGCTTGACATCATTTCTGACAATGGCGTACATCCTCGCCGTCAACCCCAATATTTTCTCAGCGCTCGCTGACCAAGGAATGGACACAAAAGCTGTGTTCACCGCCACCATCATTGCTGCAGTCATCGGCACACTGGTCATGGCCATCTACGCCAAATTGCCGTTTGGACTTGCTCCTGGCATGGGTTTGAACGCTTTCTTCGTCTATAACGTGTGCCTTCAGCTGCACTATTCTTGGCAATTTGCCTTGACCGCCATCCTATTGGAGGGCATCATCTTCATCATCTTAAGTATCACCAGAGTACGTGAAAAGATTGTCAATGCCATTCCCCGACAATTAAAGGCATCCATTTCTGTAGGCATCGGTGTGTTCATTGCCTCATTGGGGTTAAAGAATGCAGGGCTCATTGTTGCCGACAAAGCCACCTTTATCACTTTGGGCAACATCACTTCTGGTTCCGCCCTACTCTGCTGCATCGGTATCATCCTGACCGCATCACTGCTCATGTACAGAATCAAAGGTGCCATGCTCATTGGCATACTTCTCACCACCCTCATTGGCATTCCATTTGGCGAAACCGAGTTTAACGGCATCATAGGCATCCCCCCAGACGTATCACCATTATTCTTGAAATTTGAATGGCACAACATCTTCACCCTGGACATGCTTATGGTGGTCATCACCTTCCTCTTCATCGACCTGTTCGATACCATCGGCACCGTGATTGGGGTGATGAGCACAGCCAACATGGTGAAACCCGACGGAAAGATAGACAGGGTGAACGAAGCCCTGTTTGCCGATGCCATTGCCACCACATTGGGAGCTTGTGTAGGCGCATCCACCACCACCACTTATGTTGAATCTGCATCCGGTGTGAGCGAAGGTGGTCGCACAGGACTTACTGCTGCTTCCATTGCCTTCTTCTTCACCATCTCCCTTTTTTTCGCACCGCTCTTCCTTTCCATTCCATCGGCAGCCACAAGTCCCGTTCTCATTCTTGTGGGTTTGTTGATGTTCACACGTGTGGCCCACATCGACTTCAATTCATACGAAGAGGGGCTTCCTTGTTTCATCACCCTCTTCGCCATGGTCATGACCAGTTCCATCTCTGATGGTATCCTATTGGGTATCATTTCCCATGTTCTGCTTAACACCATCGCTCGTAAATGGGAGAACCTCAATTGGACAATCGTTATCTTAGCCATCATCTTCATCATCCGATATGCACTCTTGTAACTCAATCTAACAACATGGAAACGCCATCGTTACAACAGGGTATTCACGATGCCCGCACCTTAGGTCCAGTCAAATTCGGCATCTTGGGCATCCAGCACCTCTTTGCCATGTTTGGCGCCACCATCCTCGTACCTGCCATTACAGGCTTGAATACATCTGCCACCCTACTTTTTGCAGGTGTCGGCACCCTACTATTCCACTTCATCTCCAAATGGAAAGTGCCCGCATTTCTTGGCAGTTCCTTCGCCTTCATCGGGGGATACCTGTCCATCAAGCAACTTGGCATGGACAAAGGACTTCCAGCATATCTATCACTCGACTATGCCTGCATAGGCGTGGCATGTGCAGGACTCTGCTACTTCATCATGGCAGCCCTCATCAAAGGGTTCGGTTCCGAACGCGTCCTTAAATACTTTCCCCCCGTCGTGACAGGTCCCATAATTATCTCCATCGGTCTTTGTCTCTCGGGGTCAGCCATCACCAATGCAAGCGAAGATTGGCTCATCGCGCTGGTCGCCATTTTTGTAGTCATCATCAGTAACATGTGGGGAAAGGGTATTGTGCGCATCATACCCATCTTGCTCGGCGTAGTCACATCATATGGATTAGCAGCTTGCATGGGGCAGGTCGATTTCTCCCCCTTGCAAGAGGCTGCATGGATTGGATGGCCCGTGGCACGTGAAAACACCGTGCTCGCCGTGTTCGACCATCCCAACTACAACCTCATCATGTCCAGCATCATTGCCATCATGCCCATCGCCTTTGCCACCATCATGGAGCACATCGGTGACATGTGTGCCATTTCTGGCACTGTAGGGAAACTCTTTCTCGCTGACCCAGGACTGCACCGTACACTCACAGGGGATGGTGTTGCAACAGCCCTCTCCTCCCTCTTTGGCGCACCAGCTAACACCACTTATGGCGAAAACACAGGTGTGCTCAGCATCACAAAAGTCTATGACCCACGCGTCATACGTTTGGCAGCCATTTTTGCCATCCTGCTGAGTTTCTGTCCTAAATTCACCTGCCTTGTCAGCATGATGCCAGCAGCCACCATAGGCGGCGTTTCACTCATCCTCTACGGCATGATTTCCTCTGTCGGTATCCGCAACATAGTGGAAGCAAACATCGACTTTATGGAGATGCGAAACATTATTATTGCTGCACTTATCCTCGTCATCGCCATAGGTGTGAAATATGGTGCCAACGACTCCATCGCAATCGGTTCCATACATCTTTCAGGCTTGGCATTGGCTGCCATCATTGGCATCCTACTCAATGCCATCCTACCACATCGTTTAGACATTGATATAGATATAGAAGAATATAAATAATTCAACTTTCGGAAGTGACGAAGTAATCGAAGTTAAAGGAGTTAACGACGATACCTTAAAAAGAAAGAATTAGGAATGAGGAATTGAATCTGTCAACTGTCAATTGTCAACTAAGCAAAGCGCTCACTTCGGTAACTTCATTAACTTCAAATAAATAAAACTTGCAAACCTTTAGCTCGACGAAGTCAAACTTTAGTAAATAATACAATCAATCATCATGAAGAAAGTTTTTTTCATCGCGATGGCATTTGTTGCCGCCATCAGTACAAATGCACAGAACATTCAGTTACATTACGACTTTGGTCGTCACCTCTATTCTGATGAAGAGGGAGGACGTCAAGACATGACTGTCACCCTCGAACAATTCAAGGCAGACAAATGGGGTTCCTGGTTCTACTTCGTCGATATCGATTTCAGCAGCAAGTTCACCGAAGGTGCATACACTGAGATTTCGCGCGAGTTCAATCTCGGCAAGCAATCCCCCTTTGCCGCTCACATCGAGTACAACGGAGGTCTTAACCGCTTCGGTAGCTTCCAGCAGTCAGCCCTTTTCGGTCCCGCATGGAACGGACACAGCGCTGACTTCTCCAAAACATACTCCGTGCAACTCATGTACAAGCAGTTCTTCAAGAGTTACGACAACACCAAGGCCTATGCCAGCTGTCAACTCACGGGTGTGTGGAGCACAACCTTTGCCCATAAGGCATGCACCTTCAGTGGCTTCATTGACCTTTGGCGTGGCGAGAAAGCAGAGAATGGTCACGGACAGCTCGTTCTCCTCTCCGAGCCCCAATTCTGGTACAACTTCAACAGCATTAAAGGGTTGGAAAACACCAACCTAAGCATTGGCACCGAAGTGGAAATCAGCAACAACTTCATCTTCAACACCTGCAACGACAAGTCCTTCTTCATCAATCCGACCTTGGCAATGAAGTGGACATTTTGATGAAGAATTAGAAATGAGGGGAGATATTTGTTTTCCCCTCATTTAATTGTACCTAAGGCTTTGCCGAAGGTACTCTCGTTCGACAACAAAAAAGAAAAAGGGGTTTTCTTTTTGTATTGTTCTCACTTAGTCGTACCTTTGCACACAAAAATCAGTAACTCAACTTTCGCAAGTATGAGTTTATTAGAGTTAAGCTTGCGAAACTTTAATCAGTAATTTATGATCACAGCAGAACAACTGAAAGACATTAAGGATAGAACAGAGGCACTGCACCGCTATTTGCAGATAGACCACAAGCAGATGGAAGTAGAGGAAGAGGAACTGAGGACTCAGGCACCAGGTTTTTGGGATGACCAGAAAGCTGCTGAGGCGCAGATGAAGAAGGTGAAGGCCTTAAAGAAGTGGATTGATGGTTACAATGAGGTGAAAGCGGCAACAGATGATACAGAAGTGGCATTCGATTTCTACAAAGAAGAGATGTCCACAGAACAGGAGGTGGATGATTATTATACGAAAGCATTGGCGCTCATTGAGGACTTGGAGATGAAGAACATGCTGCAAGGTGAAGCAGACAACATGGACGCCGTGTTGAAAATCAATGCAGGCGCAGGTGGCACGGAAGCACAAGATTGGGCACAGATGCTGATGCGCATGTATCAGCGATATGCTGAACAGCATGGATACAAGGTGACAATCAGCAACTTCCAAGATGGTGAAGATGCTGGTATCAAGACGGTGACAATGGAGATTGTGGGCGATATGGCATATGGCTATTTGAAGGGAGAGAGCGGTGTGCATCGCTTGGTGCGTGTAAGCCCCTACAATGCACAGGGCAAGCGCATGACTTCGTTTGCGAGTGTGTTTGTCACCCCGCTGGTGGATGACACCATCAATGTAGAGATTGAACAGGCACGCATTTCATGGGACACCTTCCGTTCGAGTGGTGCAGGTGGCCAGAATGTGAACAAGGTGGAGTCGGGTGTACGTCTGCGATACCAATACAAAGACCCTTACACGGGTGAGGAAGAGGAAATCCTCATTGAAAACACAGAAACGCGTGACCAACCCAAGAACAAAGAGAATGCCTTGCGGCTCTTGCGTTCCATGCTCTATGACAAGGAGTTGCAGCACCGTATGGCTGAACAGGCAAAGGTGGAAGCCGGCAAGAAGAAGATTGAGTGGGGCAGCCAAATTCGTTCCTATGTGTTTGATGACCGTCGTGTGAAAGACCACCGCACAAATTACCAGACAAGTGATGTAGGTGGTGTGATGGATGGTAAATTGGATGAATTCATCAAGGCATACTTAATGGAATTCTCCACTGAAGGTTAAAAACTAAAAACTAAAAGTAATAGTTACTGAAGGAAATAGTTTGAACATGCAGGAGATTGAAAGGAAGTTTTTGGTCAAGGATGATTCTTACAAATCTTTGGCTTTCAGTAAGACACATATTGAGCAAGGGTATTTTGCCACAGAACCAGGAAGGACGGTGCGGATACGCATTCGTGACAACAAGGGTTATTTGACCATCAAGGGTGCTCCGAAAGAAGGAGGGTTCGGGAGGTATGAATTTGAGCGTGAGATACCGATGGAGGATGCCCGTGAGATGATGGAGTTGTGTATGCCAGGAAGGGTGAACAAAGACAGGTATCTGGTGAAGAGCGGCAAACATACGATTGAGGTGGATGAGTTCTTTGGCGACAATGAGGGTTTGGTACTGGCAGAGATAGAGTTGGCAAGTGAAGATGAACCGTATGAAAAGCTTGACTTCTTAGGGAAGGAAGTGACGGGAAACTACCATTATTACAACAAATATATGCTTCGTCGTCCTTACAAGTTGTGGAAGGACGAAGTGGAGTATGAGAAGTGACATTGTGTAAATACAAAGAAACGCGTCAATGAAGCTGAAACAATACATAGTGACTGTGCTTGTCACATTGAGCATCATCGTGTTGAGCACCCTACCCATTCCAGAGGATGCACCGATGAGCGATGTGCCCCTGATTGACAAGTGGGTACACATGGTGATGTATATGGGATTGGTGTTAGCGATGTGGTTTGACCATGTGGTGAGGAGCGAAAAAAAAGCCAAAGGAAAGCATTTTCTGTTCATGTTTTTGTATGCCACATTATTGGGGGGATTGATGGAATTGGTGCAGGCATACTTGACCACATGCCGTTCAGGCGATTTAATTGATTTCGAAGCAGATGCCATTGGTGCAGCGATAGGTGTCGGTTTGACTTTATTTGTTAATAAATTATGGGCAGAGAAAACTTCGGTTCAAAATTAGGAGCCATCCTTGCAGCAGCAGGTTCTGCTGTAGGTTTAGGCAATATATGGCGTTTCCCCATTGAGACAGGACAGAATGGTGGTGCGGCATTCATCATTATCTATGTGTGTTGTATCATCGTATTTGGCTTGCCAATCATGACCAGCGAGTTCCTGATTGGGCGTTACACCCATGCCAACACGGCAGGAGCATTCCGAATTGTGTCAAATGGTTCCATCTGGAAATGGGTGGGACGTTTGGGTGTCTTCACCGGTTGGTTCATTCTCTGCTATTATGTAGTGGTAGGGGCATGGACATTGCATTACACCTACCTCTCCGTCACCAACGCATTTAATGAAGTGCCAGCCAAGCAATACGAGAACATCTTTGGCGATTTCGTTTCCAATCCTTGGATTCCCACCTTATGGCTCTTCCTCTTCATTGGTGTCATTCATTTTGTCATCACGAGGGGTGTGCAATCTGGTATTGAGAAGTCAGCCAAGTTGATGATGCCCACCCTCTTCATCATCACCCTCTTCCTGGCGGTGTGTTCCATTTCCCTCCCTGGCGCCTCTAAAGGCTTGGAGTTCCTGCTCAAACCCGATTGGAGCAAGGTGGACAGCACTACTGTGTTGGAAGCAATGGGACAAGCATTCTATTCGCTCAGTTTGGCAATGGGTTGCCTGTGTACCTATGCCAGTTATTTCGACAAAAAGACCCCATTGGCAAAGTCAGCTGTCAACGTGTCGATGATTGACACACTCATAGCCATCATGGCAGGTTTCATCATTTTCCCCTCCGTCTTCAATATTGGCATGGATCCTAATGATGTGGGTGTAGGTGCAGGTCTTACGTTTGTCTCTTTGCCAAACGTATTCCAACAAGCATTGGGCGATGGAAGCATCTTAGCAGTCATCTTCTCCACAGCGTTTTATTTCCTCCTTTTCGTGGCAGCATTGACAAGTGCCATTTCCCTGCATGAGGTAGCAACAGCATACGTGACTGAGGAATTCAACATGTCACGCAAAAAGGGAGCCACATTGGTCACCTCCACCATTCTTGTGTTGGGTACCCTGTGTTCTCTCTCATTCGGACCTCTGAGCCATGCGACCTTGTTTGACCGCAACATCTTCGAGATGTTCGACGATTTGTCTGGTCGTTTCCTTCTGCCAATAGGCGGCATGCTCATAAGCATCTTTGCCGGATGGGTGCTTGACCGCAAGCTTTATCGCGATGAAATCAGCAATGGAGGCGACTTGAAGACTCCTTACTTCAAAATGCTCATCTTCTCCTTGCGCTATATCACACCTATAGCAATAGGTCTTGTATTCCTTGACCAAATGGGAGCGTTTAACTTTCTGAAATAAAGCTAAAGAGTGAAAAGTGAAAAATCCAAGTTACTTTTTCCAAAAGGGGTTTGACACCCCGCATGGCAGGTAACTTAGATTTTTCACTTTCCGTTTTTCACTTTTGGCTCACCGAGCCAAAACCTACTTCACAAATACTTTTCGTGTCTTGCCGTCAGCAGTTCTGATGATGTTCACACCGGGTTGCAATGCTGGTATGCGTACACCTGCGGTGTTGTAGATTTCAACAGATTCAGATGCTTCGCCATCTTTGGCTTCTATGGCCATGATGTCGGTGGTGTCGTGCAGTTTTCTCACTCGGCATTCAGCCAACATGAATTCTTGCATACCACTGCCAATTTCGGCAAACTGGATAATATAATTGCCTTTGGTCTTAACTTCGAATTCCAGCGTATTACGTGTGGCAGAAGTGATGTCACCTGCAGAGTTTCCATTGACATTGGGCTTTGCCGTCTGTGTGGTCGAAGCCTTTACGGTGGTGCCACTGCTGTTGAGAATCTTGGCCTGATAAGTAGGTGTACCCTTCCATGCTGCCATCGCATAGATGAGTTGGTAGGTGCCAGGTTCAAGCGACAACTTGTAATTGCTCAGACGACCATATTCTGCACTGGTTGTACGCCAATAGAGCGTCTTTCCCTGATAGCCGGTCAAACCCGTGAAGGTGCGAGGGCCTGAGCCGTTTGACGTTGGATAGTTACGCACGCTGGAACCATCTGTGGTGCGCCAACCTACGGGGAATTCTCCAGCTGCCACATTCGTGAAGTCGAGGTTGTAGATAGCCTGTGTGTCGGTGAAAATGGGCTGGATGGTCATGTTTTCATCTGCCATGGCGAAGGTTACCTCTTTGGCACCTTCCTTAACAGGGATGGTCAGTCCTTGTGTGAAGAAAACAGAGTTGGTGACCTTCAGAGCCTTGATGGCATAGCCTTCTTCAGGATTGATGGAGAGAGTCACCTCTTGACCTGCTGCAGCAGCGTCCACATCAGCTGTCACTTCTCCGAAATCAGCATCGAGGATGTTCACATCGAACTTCTCGGCAGGTGTGCCTTCTGGTTCGTAAGTCACTTGGTCGATATACATGCTGATGGCGCTTGGATTTGTGATGATGAGTGTGTTGCTGCCTGCCTTCATGGTAACAGAAACGACAGTTTCCAGCCAATCGCTCGCGCCTGTCTTCTGAATAGCAGCGTTTTGGCCTACTCCGTTGACACTCACTCTCACGTTACCAGCCTTGCTGCTGTTGGCATAGCGGATACGGACATTATACTTACCTCCTTCAGCCATTTTCTGCTGATGACGCAAAGCACTGCCCGAGTTTGCCTTCATCTCCACATATCCCATGCCCGCAAAGTTCTTGGTGTGCTGTGCCCACCAACCCGAGTTGGTCAGTTTGCGGTCAGCACTCTTGGTGTCCATATTCTCAGCTTCGATGATGATGGGACCATGGTAAGGTTCTGGCTGCTTGGGCTTAGGAAGAGCTGCGGATGGCAGACCTTCATCAGCACCTGAGCGATCTTGTTCGCCAGTACAATTGATAGTGACATCTGCGGCACCAAGATGACGGACAATGACGGTGTAAGTCTTTTTGTCTGCATCATAACTGGCAGCAGCGGAGGCTGACTGTCCATTGGCACCTGTGCTGTGCTTTTTCAATGTGTAGGAAGGCACGTTTGTCACGCCTGTGACAATGAGTGTGTCGGCACGCACAGTGGTGGTGTCGTTGCGGTAGTTGTTCAGATAGAAGTCGATATGGTCAGCATACTCACGAACGACACCGCTGGAGAGGCGGTAGTAGTTGAGTTTGAGCGAATCGCAGGTGTTGTACTGTAAAGGAAGTTCAGCACGTGCGCCCTTCTTCTTGTTCAAGTAGGTGTAAGGTGTGTAGGTGACGAGCTGGTTCTTGTAGCGGTTCACATAGAGGTCGCCCTTCGACACCTCGGGATAGAGATTGTTGAACTCCTTCACCTTGTTGGTTTCGTTACCCCAACGAGAGTTGTAAGCAGTCTTCTTCACCTGAACCTGAATGGCTTTGGCGGCATCATCGTAGAGTCCTGGAACCATAGGAATGGCACCGTAGCGTCCTGTCTTCTTGAAGTAGCAGAGGTTATTCTGAAATTGTCCATAAGCCCATGCACCTTCCTTCTTCTGGTTGGCAGGGTCGGTTTGCAGATAAAGCCCGTTGAAGAGATTGTCCGGCACCTTAAAGTCATCATTCGTGTCGTGCACAATGACAGCCTTGGTCTTTGCCAGCACTTCCTCACGGGTGGGGATGTACATGGTGCCATCAATGACCTTGCGCCACATGTCCAGCCAGATGCCCTTGAAATCGTCAAACTGTGACCATCTGCGGCATGAATAGCCATCCACAGTGGCATCCCATTCATTCCTGAAACATGCTCCATCCCAAATAAGTTCAGGACCATCCCACACGGCTCCGCCATTCACACAGGTCTGCTCCATCACTGTGCCAATGCCTGCTGCACCAGGGTACTTACACTTACCTTCGCCAATGAGTTTGGATGTCATATCGTTCCATCCGCAGTTGTCGTAACGCACACCATAGTTCTTGGTCAGACCTGAGATGAACGGTCCCCAGCATACACTCTCGTTGTTGAGGAAACTGCTGCCGTGAGTATATTTGTAGAGGAAGAGGATGGCTTCAGGATACTTTTTGCAGGCAGCCATAAAGTCCTTGTTCAACTTCAGTTCGGCAAGAGGGTCGGTGTTGAAATGGTAAACACCACCACACCAGCTGACCGTAAGGAAACCACCATACTTGTGCGACATCTCCACCAGTTTTGCAAACAAAGCCCATCGGCTCGACTCCGTCATGGAACTCTTGTCGCCTGCCTCGCCAAAGCCCCAGAACTGCTCAGCATAGTTCCAGCCAAGGAAGTTAGGGAAGGTCTTGAAGAAATACTCGAAAGTGTCAAGGTCAGTATCCTGGATGTGAGTATGACCTCCAGATGCTGGCTGGCAGCTGAACCACATGCCGTTGGCTTGACATACAGTAGCCCATGACTTGTAGGTGCGGACAGCATTACGTGGCATGCGGTACATCTCTGTGCCCTTGTCAAACTGACACGACAGCGACAGGTTCATGCATACATACGGCTTGATGTCGTCAGGAACCAAGTCAATGATTTTCTGCGGGTCGGCACTGTTCCACACGTCAATGTGAATCATCCACAAAGGATGTTGCGAATCAATGGGTCGGCGCTCCTGTGCCGACATGTTCACCGATGCCATCAAAAGCATCATCGTCGTTAAGACGTAAGCAAATATTTTCTTCATGTAAATCAGGTTTTGATATTTTTGTATGCAAAGTTACGTTGAACTCTCCACACTCGTTTTACATCATGTTTCCAATCTTTTTGCCAATGTTACATTTGAGGTCATCACCTTCCTCATGCATTATTATTCCTTTCGAGCGTATGCGCGCAATGCGTATGCGTGTATCTTTAACACAACTTCAACTCAACTTTCGGAAGTGACGAAGTAATCGAAGGTTCTTTACGAGCAAAGCACATCGCAACAATCCCTTGCGGTGCAACACTAACTCATTTGTTCTGATTACACAAAATCATTTACCTTGAATACTCCTTTTCATTTGGCTTGAAGACACCAATTTGTATTCAAGCCAAATTGAGTTTTGTATTCAAGCCAAATCGCATTTTGTATTCAAGCCAAATCGAAAGTTGTATTCAAGCCAAATTGAAAGTTGTAATCAAGCCAAATTGAAATGTGTATTCACGCTAAAGTGAAAAGAGTATTCACGCTAAAGTGAAAGGAGTATTCACGCTAAAGTGAGAAGAGTATTCACGCTAAAGTGTTTGGGGCTTTACGGCAACGCATCAAAGTGATGATTTCACACATGTATTTGTGATGACGAAAGACAGGTGTTTGAGATGATGAAAGCGCACACACCCACATGGCTCACTGGCTTTGTGGGTGTTTGTGCATAATTATTATGTTAAAGCACAGGGGTGTTGTCCTCACTTATTCGCACTTTTGCATCACCCAAGAATGGCTGCATACGGGAAAGTGAAATAAAATGGTTTTTATTTTGATTTTCGCTCAATTTGCACTATCTTTGCACCATAACTTATAATCAATCATCATAATGACTTTAATTGAAAGTATCGTTGCACGCGCAAAAGCGAACAAGCAACGCATTGTGCTTCCCGAATCTTTGGAGGAGCGCACACTGACTGCCGCCGACAAGTGTCTTGCTGACGACATAGCCGATATCATCCTTATCGGCAACAAGAATGAGATTTTTGCTCTGGCAGAAAAGTTGGGATTGAAGCATGTGGACAAGGCGACCATCATTGACCCTGCCACTTCGGAGAAGACGGAGGAGTATGCACAGCTGCTCTTTGAACTTCGCAAGAAGAAGGGCATGACCATCGAGGAGGCACGCAAGTTGGTGCTGAACCCATTGTACTTCGGATGCCTCATCATCAAGAGCGGAGATGCTGACGGACAAATCTCGGGCGCCCTTTCAACTACGGGCGACACACTCCGTCCTGCCCTTCAGATCATCAAGTGCGCTCCTGGCATCACTTGTGTGAGTGGCGCAATGCTGCTTATCACTCAGACTCCGCAGTATGGCGAGGAGGGTGTGCTCGTGATGGGCGATGTGGCTGTGACACCAATGCCTGATGCTGCTCAGTTAGCTCAGATTGCTGTCTGCACGGCTCAAACGGCCAAGAGTGTGGCTGGTTTTGCAGACCCACGTGTGGCAATGCTGTCATTCTCCACGAAAGGCAGTGCCAAGCATGAAGTGGTGGACAAGGTGGTGGAAGCCACCCGTCTTGCCAAGGAACTTGACGCGAACCTCAAGATTGACGGTGAATTGCAGGCAGATGCAGCACTCGTACCTTCAGTAGGTCAGAAGAAAGCGCCCGGAAGCGACATCGCTGGCAAGGCTAATGTGCTTGTGGCTCCCTGCCTCGAAGTGGGCAACATCGCTTATAAACTTGTACAGCGCCTCGGCAATGCTGATGCCATCGGTCCTATCCTTCAAGGTATCGCACGCCCCGTCAACGACCTCAGCCGTGGCTGTTCAGTAGATGACATTTACAAGATGGTGGCTATTACGGCTTGCCAAGCAATGGACACCCATTCCTGACGGAGTGAAAAGTGAAGAGTGAAAAATCTAAGTTACTGAAGCAATATGTATGAAGGCTCTCAATCGCCACTGTCTGTTAAGAGTGAAGCTTTTGCAGGCAGAGTCGTCAAGATGGTTCAGCATTTGCATGAAAAGGGAAATAAACACTTAGCTTCAGTGTATAATCAGATTTTAAGGTCTGGCACTTCGATTTCCGCTAATATAGGCGAATCACAATTTGCTCAAAGTCCAGCAGACTTTATCACGAAACTCCATATTGCCTTGAAAGAAGCAAGCGAAACACGCAGATGGTTAAACGTGCTCAAGGAGGGACAATGCATTACTCCTTTACAGCATGAAAGCATGTCAACAGATTTGGATGAAATCATTGCGATGCTTATTGCTTCCATTAAAACATCACAGAAAAATCAAAGTATTGTAATAAAATAGATAACAAGTGGAAAGAACTGTGAACGTCCGAGTTCTTGGGTAACTTAGATTTTTCACTTTTCACTTTTCACTTTTCACTTAAAAATGAAAAAGATTTTGGTACTTAACTGTGGCAGCAGTTCAATTAAATATGCATTGTATGACATGAGTGACCAGTCGGTCATCACGAGTGGTGGCATCGAGAAGATTGGTTTGCCCGATTCGTTCATCACCGTGAAACTGAATGGTGAGAAACATAAGATGGAAAAGCCCATTGCTGAGCATACAGCTGGTGTGCAGTGGATTTTCGAGGTGTTGACACAAGGTGAATATGCTGTATTGAAGAGCCTTGACGAGTTGGACGCTGTAGGTCACCGCATGGTGCATGGTGGTGAGAAGTTCAACAAGTCTGTGCTGCTCACTCCCGATGTGATGGAGGCATTTGCTGCCTGCAATGACTTGGCGCCCCTTCACAACCCTGCCAACATCAAGGGCGTGAATGCAGTGAGTGCCTTGCTCCCCAACATTCCACAGGTGGGTGTGTTCGACACTGCTTTCCATCAGACAATGCCTGATTATGCCTACATGTATGCCCTGCCATACGAACTTTATCAGAAGTATGGCGTGCGCCGTTACGGTTTCCACGGAACCAGTCACCGCTATGTATCACAGCGTGTGTGCGAGTTCTTGGGTGTGAAACCAGAAGGCAAGAAAATCATCACTTGCCACATCGGTAATGGTGCTTCGATTGCAGCCGTGAAGGATGGCAAGTGTGTGGACACCTCGATGGGTTTGACTCCACTGGAAGGACTGATTATGGGAACCCGTTCAGGTGACATCGATGCGGGTGCCGTGACATTCCTGATGGACAAGCTGGGGCTTGACACGAAGGGCATCAGCAACTTGCTGAACAAGCAATCAGGATTGCTGGGTGTGAGCGAAGGATCCTCTGACTTCCGCGACATCCTTGCAGGCATTGCCAATGGCAACGACAAGGCTCGTTTGGCAAAAGACATGTATTGCTACCGCATCAAGAAGTACATTGGCGAATATGCTGCTGCCATGGGAGGTGTGGACATCATCCTCTTTACGGGTGGTGCTGGCGAGAACCAGTATGAGGTGCGCGAAGGTGCCACGAAGGGCTTGGAGTTCATGGGCATCAAACTTGACGATGCGAAGAACAAGGCTTGCCGTGCCAAGGAAGCCATCCTCTCCACAGACGACTCGAAGGTGACTATCTGCTGCATCCCAACGGATGAAGAGCTGATGATTGCATTGGACACATTGGAATTAACAAAGTGAAAAGTGAAGAGTGAAAAGTGAAAAATTTAAGTTACCGATGACTATTGTCTTTCACTCCGGATGGCAAGTAATATAGATTTTTCACTTTTCACTCTTCACTTCAAATAGATTTGACTAATGAGCGAATATAACGACGAGACTATTGAAGAGCCTTTTGAGGATGAGGCTTTGGACGCTTCTCCTCCTGCTTCAGGTCAGCCACCAAAGAGTGACTATGACCCAACCGTGATGAAAGACAGCATCACGCACCATCTGAGCGGCATGTACCAGAATTGGTTCTTGGATTATGCCTCTTACGTGATTCTGGAACGTGCAGTGCCACACATCATGGATGGTTTGAAACCTGTGCAGCGACGCATTCTCCACTCGATGAAGCGGATGGATGATGGACGTTTCAACAAGGTGGCAAACATCGTGGGACACACCATGCAGTTCCACCCTCATGGCGATGCCTCCATCAAGGATGCACTGGTGCAGATGGGACAGAAGAACCTGCTCATCGACTGTCAAGGTAACTGGGGAAACATCCTCACGGGTGACGATGCTGCTGCAGGTCGTTATATCGAAGCACGACTTTCAAAGTTTGCCCTTGATGTCTTGTTCAATCCCAAGACAACAGAGTGGAAACTCTCATATGATGGACGTAACAAGGAACCTATCTCATTGCCTGTCAAGTTCCCGCTCCTCCTCGCTCAGGGAGGGGATGGCATCGCTGTGGGTTTGAGTTCCAAAATACTGCCTCACAACTTCAACGAACTGTGTGATGCTGCGGTGCATTACCTGCATGACGAACCCTTCCAGCTCTATCCCGATTTCCAGACGGGTGGTTCCATTGACGTGTCGAAGTACAATGACGGTCAGCGTGGTGGTTCTGTCAGAGTGCGTGCAAAGATTGAGAAACGCGACAACAAAACCCTCGCCATCACGGAGATTCCGTACGGAAAGACTACTGGTTCCCCTTCGAAACCAAGTCAATTCATTGATTCTATCCTCAAAGCCATTGAGAAAGGTAAAATCAAGGCTCGCAAGGTGGAAGACCTGACAGCGGCAGGCGTGGAGATTATCATCCATTTGATGCCAGGAGCATCAAGTGACAAGACCATTGACGCCCTCTATGCCTTCACGGATTGCGAAATCAGCATCTCTCCCAACTGCTGTGTGATTGATGACCGCACACCGAAATTCCTGACGGTGAGTGATGTGCTGCGCAAGAGCGTGGATTATACGAAGTACCTCATCAAAAGGGAACTGGAGATTCGCAGAGGAGAACTTTTGGAACAGCTGCATTTCTGTTCTTTGGAGAAAATCTTCATCGAGGAACGCATCTACAAGGCAAAGGAATTTGAAAATGCCAAGACGATGGACATTGCCATCGAGTATGTCGATTCCCGTTTGAAGCCTTTCTATGAGCAGTTTGTGCGCGAGGTGACGAGGGATGACATCCTGAGACTCATGGAAATCAAGATGGCACGCATCTTGAAGTTCAACAAGGACAAGGCTGACGAATTGATTGCCCGTCTGAAAGCAGAACTTGAACAGATTGAGCGTGACCTTGCCAATTTGGTGGAGGTGACTGCCGAGTGGTTCCGTTTCTTGCAGAAGAAATATGGGGCAGAGCATCCTCGCCTTACCGAAATACGCAACTTCGACACCATTCAGGCTGCTACAGTTGCAGAAGCAAACCAGAAACTCTACATCAACCGTGCTGAGGGATTCATCGGCACAGGCTTGAAGAAGGACGAGTGGGTGTGCAACTGCTCCGACATCGACGACATCATCATCTTCTACAAGGATGGTACATACAAGGTCATCAAAGTGGCTGAGAAAGTGTTCATCGGGGAGACCGAACGCAGCAAGGCTGAGAAGCGTAAGGTGGAGGTGATTCATGTGGCAGTGTTCAAGAAGAACGACACACGCACCATCTACAATGCCACTTACAAAGATGGCAAGACAGGCATCACCTATATCAAGCGATTCAATGTGTCGAGTGTGACGCGTGACCGTGAATATGACATCACGATGGGCACTCCGAAGTCGAAGGTGACGTGGTTCTCTGCCAACAGCAATGGTGAAGCAGAAATCATCAAAGTGACGCTGAAGCCACAGGAGAAGTTAAAGAAGCTGGTGTTTGAGAAAGACTTCAGCGAGATAGAAATCAAGGGAAGGGCTGCACGTGGCAATCAGCTGACCAAGCACGAAATCTTCCGCATCCAACTGAAAGCCCACGGCGGTAGCACGTTGGGAGGTTTGAAGGTTTGGTGGGATCCTGACATCCAACGCATCAACTACGATGAGCACGGTGAGTATCTCGGCGAGTTCATGAACAACGACCAGATATTGGTGATTCTGAACACGGGTGAATACTACCTGACCAATTTCGATGCTAACAACCACTATGAGCAGAATGTACTGCGCATTGAAAAGTTCAAGGCAAAGAAGGTGTGGACGGCAGTGTTGTGGGATGCAGAGAATCAAAACCAACCCTACATCAAGCGCTTCATGTTCGAGGACTCCAAGAAGAAGCAGAGCTTCCTTGGAGAGAACCCCGAAAGCACACTGATTCTCTTGACCGACACCCCATACCCGTTGCTCGAATTGACATTCAAGGAACCCGACACCTTCCGTGGTCCCCAGCAGGTAGATGCAGAAGAGTACATCGGTGTGAAGGGCTTCAAAGCAAAGGGCAAGCGCCTCACTACCTACGCATTGGACAAGGTGAAGGAACTGGAACCCGTTCGTGTGCCCGAACCCGAAGTGGAGGAAGAGCCCCAAGAGGAAATCGAGGAGGTGATTGACCCCGATGAGGGCAAGAGTGACGACGACATCCGCGACGAGATAACAGGACAGCTGAAATTGTTTTAGAAAGACCCTCTCCCCAACCCTCCCCCGTAAAAGGGGAGGGAGACCATGCGGGCTATTGGTGATTATGAAGTATAGATATGATGTCATCATGCACAAAGGTTTGGCAATGGCAGTGGTGCTATTGCTGAGTCTTTGTGCTCATGGTCAAGACTCCACTTTCAACTCTGAACTGTCAACTCTCAACTGTCAACTGAACAAAGAGGTGCTCCATTCGTCGATGATAGGTGTGGGTTTTTCCAATATCCTCGACACCTATCTGTCTTCCTACAACTATAAGGGCACAGACATTCGTGTTCAAAGGGAAACGATGCGCATGACCAATTTGTGGAAAGGGCATGTGGCAAACCAGTCGTTGATTGACTTCCATGTGGACATCAACAAGAATCGCACCCGAAACATCAAGGAATATGCTGGAGGCATCCGCTATGCACAAGGGTGGTACTACAACTTCATGGGGGGCAATGTGGTCAATCCCGTTGAGCGTTCACACACCCGTTTCAACTTTGCTGTGGGCTTGTCGGCATCAGGTTATTTGGGTGTGGTGTATATCAATCGTTCTGGCAACAACCCTGCTCAGGCAAAAGCAGACCTGATGCTCAATGTAGGAGGCTTAGCCACCTACGACATGGTGATTGCCCATCATCATTATCTGTGGCGCTATCAAGTGACATTCCCCTTGATAGGCATTGCCTTCTCTCCCGATTATGGGCAGAGTTATTATGAGGCATTCGTGACAGAGCATTATAGCCGCAATGTGGTGTTTGCCTATCCGGGGAACATGCCCTCCATGCACCACAAACTGACGCTCGACATACCCATCAAGCGTTACACGTTGCGGGTGGGTTATGTGGCACAAATCGACCAATCCCTGTTCAACCATCTGAAATATCACAGCTACTCCCACGATTTCATGATTGGCTTCAACAAATACCTCTATCGCCGATGAAAAAAGCACTATTACTTTTAGCTTTCAGTTTTTCATTGTTCACTTTCACCTCCTGTGTGAAGGAAGACTACTACGACAACTCCAAGCAGGGCAACTACGAGGCGTTGTGGCGCATCATGAATGAGCACTACTGCTTCTTCGACTACAAGAAACAGGAACTGGGTGTGGATTGGGACGAGATTCATGCACGCTATGCCTATAAAATCAACGAGAGCATGACCAACGCCCAGCTGTTCGAAGTGCTGTGCAACATGTTGGCAGAACTCCAAGACGGACATGTGAACCTCAGTGCCCCCTTTGACTTTGGTCGCAACTGGAGCTTTTACGAAGACTATCCCGAGAACTACAACGACAGCATAGCCAAACTCTATCTTGGTCACAACTATCAGATAGCTTCCGGATTGAAATACATCATCCTCGATGACAATATCGGATATGTGCGTTGTGAGAGTTTTGAAAGTGGTATCGGTGATGGCAACGTCAGTGTCATGCTGCAAAACATGGCATCCTGTAAGGGCTTGATTATTGATGTGCGAGGCAATGGCGGTGGGCAACTTGACAAGGCACGTACCTTGGCATCCCACTTCACCAATGAACGTCTGTTGGTGGGTTATGTATCGCACAAGACGGATAAGGGACGTAGCGATTTCTCCTCGCCCAAAGCAGAATATCTTGACCCTGCTTCTGACGGCATCCGTTGGCAGAAACCTGTAGTTGTGCTCACCAACCGTGCGGTGTATTCTGCTGCCAATGATTTCGTCAAATGCATCAAACTCTGTCCCAATGTCACTATCATGGGTGACAAGACAGGAGGCGGCTCTGGAATGCCCTTCAACAGGGAATTGCCCAATGGGTGGACAGTGCGTTACAGCGCAGTGGTGTATTTTGACAAGGACATGCACCATACGGAATTTGGCATTGAGCCCGACATTCCCCTTTCCTTCTCAGGAGCAGACCTCGCTCAGAAAAAAGACACTTACATCGAACAAGCAAGAACCTTTTTGGGCAATAAAAGTCATCTTTAAGGCAAAAATATGATGGAAAAGTGACAATTCCTCATTCCTCAGTCCTCATTCCTCATTAAAAATTCGTACCTTTGCACTTAGTTATTCGTCAATATGCGCTTGTGGCGGAATTGGTAGACGCGCCAGACTTAGGATCTGGTATCTCCGATGTGCAGGTTCGAGTCCTGTCAGGCGCACAAAGAAAAGGGTATGTCTGTGTGACACACCCTTTTTGTTTGGTATCTCCTATATGATAGGTATAGAGGTTCTATTTCTCTTTGTTGACGCTGCGTGCAGCAATACGTCCAGACACCATCACTTCAGTCAGAGAATTACCTCCAAGTCTGTTGCCGCCATGAATACCGCCAGTCACCTCACCTGCCGCGAAGAGTCCTGGAATTGGCTGTCCAGAAGTATCCAAAACTCTACGCCATGCATCAATCTTCAATCCTCCCATGGTATGGTGGGCAGCAGGAGCCATCACTCGAATGGTCAGCAAGGCACTATCCAATGAGTAGGTGGATTTGTCGTAGGTGCCATCTTCATTCTTTTTTGCCCGTCCAATAGTGGATGTGGCAAATTTCTTGCCCACGCCATCGGGTTCTTTTCCATTCATGATTGCTTCATCGTAAGAACGAATGGTCTTGACAATAGCATCAGACACCGCATGCATCTTCAGTGATTTCAGCAACTCTGGCAATTGCTCCACCGTACGTGCATATTGCTTTCCTGGAATGTCCACACCTCTGATGTCATTAGGTTCTGTGGTGGTTTCTCCTCCAATGTAGAGGAATGCACCAACTTTGCCGTTGACCGTAGCACCTGTCTTGAAGGCACGAATCGCCAGCACGTCACGTTCTTGTGATTCGTCCACAAATCGCTTTCCTGTTTCCGGATTAACAAATATAGCGTCCGAAATACTTCCGAAAGCAATGGTTCCGTAGTCTGCGTATGCTTGTGGCATCAATTGTGTCCACCCCATTCCCGTCACGGCAGCACCGACATCTTGTGCCATCTCTATGCCGTCACCTCGCATGGATGAACGGTTTGTGCTACCCATTTGAGGAGTGATGTATTCGGATTTCCAATAGAGGTTGGTGTTGATAATCTTGCTGATGTTGGCAGCATAACCGCCAGAAGCTATAATCACGCCTTTCTTGGCATGCGCCAAGACTTTCGTACCGTCTTGCCTTTCCGCTTTCACCCCTGTTACACGGTCACCCTTCATCATGAGTTCGTATGCCGTTGTTGAGGTCAGCACCTTATTCTTTGGATTTGCCTTGATGAAGGCATGATAAGGAGCCATGACATAAGCACCCCAATTCCCCTCGTAATGTTCCGGCTTCCCGTCACCATCCGTATCAATATTGGCACCAGTCATTTTGTTGCCTCTAAACCACATCTCACCTGTAATCATGACTTGCTTCTCCAAAAACTCCACTCCCATCGAGAGCAACCATGGTTTCAGTGCTGCTCCTTCTTCCACTACCTGCTTCACCAATTCTACGTCACCATAACACCATTTGTTGCCTTCAACACTTTGGCGAAGACCTCCATAATAAGTTTGGAAGATATGCAGATTGTTAGTGGAAAACAATGTCAGTTGTGTTTCTGGAACACCACTGTTCAACTTAGGTTTTGCCCATGCAAGGTATGCACTGATTTCCCTTTTCAGTTCCTGAAGAATGGGAAGGTATTCTCTGTGTACGCCATGCCTTGCCTGTTCCTCTATTCTGCCCGGAGTGAAATCGTGAGTGGTGTAATACAAACTGTCAAAGTCTTCCTCCGACCATTTCATGATGGCTTCCAATTCCTCAATACATCCCATTCCCATCTTCACCTTCTCATACATCTGCCCATCATATCCCCTACCCATCTTGGCATCGGGCTGTGAAGGTTCCCAGACCAGATATGGAATGGCACTCTGGAAGGTGCCACCCGACACTAGTGTATTGCCACCCATCTCGCCATTCTTCTCAATCACCAGCACCGTGTTACCATCGGCAGCAGCTTCTGCAGCAGCTGCTAAACCAGCACCTCCTGCACCCACAATCACTACATCCCACGTGTCGTCAATATCTTCCTTATCACCCTTCAAGGTATTCTTTCTGAACTGTTCAATGTTGGACACGTTAGCATCCTCAGCAGCCTGTGCCACGGCATTCAACAATGCATGGCTGGTAATGGTGGCACCCGAAATAGCATCCATGCCAATGCCATTAGCTGATATAATTTGAGGAATCAGTTGCTCAAATGCAACGTCACCGATATGTGGAGTTTCATTTTGCGATAAAACCTCAATGTTTGTGATACATGAATCACTGAATGTTGTCTTGATGCTGATGGGGCCATTATGCCCGTTATAGGTAGTTTCGTAACTGCCAGCCACGAAAGTCAGAGGTTTGTCTTGTGTACAACCGCACAAAACAAGCGCTGCCATCATAGTATATATGAACTTCTTCATCATAACAAGGATTAGAAAGGTGTTGTAAAATGCGCCCCAAAGTTAAGTATTCCTTTTTGAATAATCTAATTTTTATAGAAAAAAATGTACAAAAAGGCTAATTCTCCTCATCTTCGTCATCTTCATCCCCCTTCATATCACGCTTTCTCCTCACACTCACCTTCACTTCCCGCTGCTTCCGGACTTCCTTGGCACGTTCCTTTTCTTCCTTGGTTTCTCGTTGTGCAGGTACCTTTTCGGCGTTCACCTTTGTCGCTTTTTCCACCTTCGCCTTAGGTTCCTTAGGAGTTTTCTCTGCGGTCTCTTTGGGAGCTTTCTCCACCTTTGGTTTTGCTTCTTTCACCTCCTCAACCTTGGCTTCCTTCCCTACTTTCGCCTTAGGTTCCTTAGCCGCTTTTGTTTCTTTCGCTACAGGTGTTTTAGATTCTTTCACTGCAGGTGCTTTAGCCGCTCTTGTTTCTTTCGCTGCAGGGGGTTTAGGTTCTTTCTGCGCAGGTGCTTTAGCCGATTTCGATTCTTTCGTCACAGCAGCCTTCGCTTCCTTCTCCACCTTTACTTTAGTGTCTTTCTGTACAGTGGTTTTAGGTGTCTTCTCTACAGTAGCTTTAGGCGTTCTCTCCATCTGCACTTTGACTGTCTTTGGTGTATATTCCTTGCCTTTCATCTTCGCCTTTCTTGCAGCCAGCTTATCTTTCTGAGCCTGTCTTCTGACACGTTCCAGTTCACGTGTCAATCGTGTCACTTCACGTTCATCCGTCTTTAGCTGAGTTCTGCTGAGACGCACTTGGTCTTTAGCAGATTTGAGACGAAGTTTCAGTTCCTGCTGAATGGAATCATTAGCAGTCATCACTCGAGTCTGAGCGCTCACTCCAAGGGTGAGTGTGAGACAGAGGAAAAGCATCGTGAGGTGTTTCATGTGTATGCTATGTTTGAGAATAAGTGCCTACAGCAGTTCCACTGTTTGCACCAATTTGTTGCTGTTTGAACCTTTGATAAGAATGAGAAAGCCCTGCGGTTTTTGTGTGGATATAGCTGTCTTTACTTCCTCCACATTCGCAAAAAGGCGATAATTGGCAGGATGACGTGTTTTAGCGAAGTTATCTCCGACCAACCACACTTGTTCGAAGTCCCCTTCTCCAATCAAATCAATCACCTTCTGGTGTTCTTCCTCACTCACATCGCCCAATTCACCCATCTGCCCGAGGATGCACATCTTATGGTCGGCTTGAATAAGACGGAAGTTGTCCAGTGCGGCTTTCATGCTGGTTGGGTTGGCGTTATAGGCGTCCACCACCAGTTTATTGTCTTTTGTGATGGTCAACTGGCTGCGGTTGTTCGATGGGGTATATTCAGCCAACGCGTCACAGATGTCATTTGATGGCACTTCGAAATAAGTGCCGATACAGGCAGCTGCCAAAGCGTTGTCAAGGTTGTATGAACCGATAAGTCGAGTTTGTACAACACCACCATTCCACTCAAACTTCAGGAAAGGATTGCATTCCACCAATTGACCTTTCACGAGCAAGCCATCTGTCTCCGTCTGTCCATATTTCACCAATTTCAAACCCTTGCTGATACCCAAGAGATGCGGATTCTCATTGTTGATAAATACCGTACCCTCAATCGTTCTGAGGAAGTCATAGAGTTCCCCTTTGGTGCGAATAACGCCCTCAAACGAGCCAAATCCCAACAAATGTGCCTTACCCACATTCGTTATGATACCGAAGTCTGGCAGCACTATTTCCACCAATGTCTTGATTTCTCCAGGATGGTTGGCACCCATCTCAATGACGGCGATGTCATGCTCTTTCGTCAATTGCAGAAGGGTTTTCGGCACACCTATATGGTTGTTGAAGTTGCCTTGCGTATAAAGCACATTATACTTCTTCTTCAACACCGTGGCTATCAGTTCTTTTGTGGTTGTCTTTCCGTTGGTGCCTGTGATGCCAATGATAGGAGTACCCAGATGAACACGGTGATATTTCGCCAACTGTTGCAGGGTGGTCAACACATCTTCCACCAAAATAAGGTGTTCGTTATCTTCCTCGGCATATTCCTTCTCGTCAATCACGGCATATGCTGCTCCTTGTTCCAATGCTGCTTTAGCATAAGCATTACCATCAAAAGTTTCACCTTTCAACGCGAAAAACATCGAGCCTTCAGGCACATCACGGCTGTCAGTCGTAATGGTTGGATGCTGCAGGAACAATTCATATAAATCTTTCATTTCCATATATTCAAATCTCTAAAATCACCTTCTCATTTCAATGCATTAATCAAATAGCTCTCCAATTCGTTACTTGCCAGTCGCAAGTGGAACTCACCTCCTTGTGCCACACTGATGGCACCCGTCTCTTCACTAACGATGATGGCGATGGCATCGCTTTGCGAGGTGATGCCAAGTGCAGCACGATGACGAAGTCCCAATTCCTTGGGAATGTTCAGATTGTGGCTGACAGGTAAGATACATCCTGCCGCCATGATACGATTATGCCCGATAATCATGGCACCATCATGAAGAGGCGAATTTTTGAAGAAGATATTCTTGATGAGTTCGCTACTGATATTGGCATCTATAGCCTCTCCCGACTTCACCACATCGCTCAACGACATTTCACGTTCAATGACAATCAATGCCCCGACCATATTCTTACTCATCGAGTCACAAGCTAACACTATGCGCATGATTTGCTGATCCTCATGCTCTTCAGCAATGTTGGCTTTGTTCTTGACAAAATACCGTGTAATGAAATTCAGCTGGCGTTGCGAACCTATGGTAAGGAAAAATCGGCGTATCTCCTCTTGGAAAAGAATGATGAGTGCCAACACACCCACACTGACCAGTTTATCGAAGATACTGCCCAGAAGTTTCATCTCCAACATCTGCGACACAACAATCCAGATGATGACAAAGACCATGATGCCGTAGAACACATTGAGTGAACCCGACGACTTCATCAGTCGCCATGCGTAGAACAGCATCATGGCAACCAATAAGATGTCAATAGCGTCTTTTAAGCCAAATTCAAACATAGTCTCACCACTTCTTTTGCTTCCCTGACATCATGTACCCGAAGGATATTGGCACCCTTCTGCAGAGCAATTGTGTTCAGCACTGTCGTACCGTTCAAAGCCTCTTCAGGTGTGCAGTTCAGCAATTTGTATATCATACTCTTACGAGAAACGCCCACCAACAGCGGCAGTTCAAACACATGGAGCATCTCCTGATGTTGGAGCAGTTCGTAGTTGTGTTCGAGCGTCTTGGCAAAACCGTAACCTGGATCAAGGATGATGTCTTTTTGACCGAGGTCTCTCAATCTTTGAATCCTCTCCGCGAAATAAAGCATTACCTCTTTCAACAAATCATCATAATGTGGCGCCTCCTGCATCGTCTGCGGCGTACCTTTCATATGCATCAAGATATAAGGAACCCCAAGTTTTGCCACTGTCGGAAACATCGCCTTGTCCAATCCTCCACCAGAAATGTCATTGATGATATCAACTCCCAATTCTTCCACACACATCTTCGCCACATCAGCGCGGAACGTGTCCACACTAACAGGCAAATCAGGACATTCCTCCCTCACAATCTTCATCCCTCGTCTCAAGCGCTCCATCTCCTCTTTCGACGACACATCTGCCGCTCCCGGACGACTTGAATAGGCACCCACGTCTATCATTTCCCCACCCTCATCTGCAATTTGCCGGACACGCTTGCGAATAGCATCCTCCGTTTCCATCCGGCTCCCTGCATAGAATGAGTCAGGCGTCACGTTCAGGATGCCCATCACCTGCGGTTGAGAGAGATTCAGCAACTGTCCTCTCACATTGATTGTATAAGGCAAAAGTCCTTTCATCGGGACAAAGTTAGTGAAAAATCGGGAGTTAAAAGCCAGAAGTGTAGAGTTTTTTGCTGTTCAGCACGAAAAAATAAGGTAAAAACTGCAAACGAAGAGGTTTGTCTGCCACTTACCTTACCAAACATCAAGCCAGACACCCCCCATCAGTAAAAATAAACATGTTTATTTTGTATTGTGTTTTGTATTGTGCTCATTTTTCCCTACCTTTGCACCTTGAAAAATTGTGTATTGCTGATTTCGAGGTAAGAAATGAGACTCATCAAGCGACTTGACTCCTTCATTCTGAAGAATTTCCTCACGCTGTTTGCAGGCACCTTCTGCATCAGCCTGTTTGTCGTTATGATGCAGTTTCTGTGGAAGTACATCGATGACCTCATCGGTAAGGGATTGACAATTGATGTGTATGTGGAGTTCTTCTTCTATGCAGCTCTGACATTGGTGCCAATGGCATTGCCTTTGGCGATTCTGCTGGCAAGCCTCATCTCGTTCGGCAATTTGGGAGAGCGTTTGGAACTTCTTGCCATCAAGGCGGCAGGCATCTCGCTCATCCGAACCCTTCGTCCCCTCATTGTGCTGGTTTCGCTGATGTCACTCACGGCTTTCCACTTTCAAAACAAGATTGTGCCGGAAGCCCAATTGAAATTGCTCCAGATGCTGACTGCCATGAAGATGAAATCGCCCGAACTGGACATTCCAGAGGGTGTGTTCTATGACGGCATCGAGAACATCAACCTGTATGTGAGGCACAAAAACGAGAAGACAGGCATGCTGTACGATGTCATCATCTACAACATGCAGGACGGGGTGAACAGGGCACACATCATCTTGGCAGATTCTGCCCGATTGGAAACCACCAGCGACAAGATGCACCTGCTGTTGCACATGTATCAAGGTGAGCAGTTCGAGAACCTGATGAGCAGCGCCTTGCAGACAAGGGATGTGCCGTACCGAAGGGAGACGTTTGTGGAGAAGCACTTCATCATCGATTTCGACACAAACTTCAATTTGGCTGACCAAGACGACGTGGCAACCAGTGCACGCACCAAGACCATCAAGCAGTTGACACACGACATCGATTCGATGCGATGCTACTATGACAGTCTCAGCGTCGTCTTCTATGGCACCATGCAGCACTATTCGTTGGGCATTCCACACAAGACACGCATCTCCGACTATGACTCAATGGCCATCGCCAACATGACGGACAGCGTGAAGCGAGGGTTGGAGGAGGAGGAGGAACGCTATCAGACGCATAAGGCAAAGACAGCCTTCGTCATACCCACATCTGACGTAAACCTCGACACCTTGTACACGCAGACTAATTCGCAGGGCAAGCAGCGCATCATCATGAATGCTTTGCAGAAGGCTGGATTTCAGGAGATGGATGCCAACAGCAAGGCTGACGTGATGGAGTATGGTGACAAGCAGATTCGTCTGCATCAGATTCAGTTCTGGCAGAAAATCACCATGTCGTTGGCATGTCTGATCTTCTTCTTCATCGGTGCCCCGCTCGGTGCCATCATACGCAAGGGCGGCCTTGGTTTCCCTGTCGTGGTGGCTGTCATCATCTTCATCGCCTACTACATCATCGACACGGGTGCCATGAAGGTGAGCCGTGAGGGAGAAATGCCTGTGTGGTTCGGCATGTGGATAAGCACATTGGTCATGGCACCTTTGGGTGTGTTCTTCACAGTGAAGTCCAACAACGACTCTGCCGTGTTCAATATGGATGCCTATGTCAACTTGTGGAAAAAGTTCTTAGGCATTCGTCCCAAACGGAACATCGTACGCAAGGAAGTCATCATCAACGACCCTGACTATGCCGACATGGACAAGACACTGCAACAGCTCATCACGACGAGCCGCGAATATCTCAGCACCCTGCCACGCTCTACATTCTTTGGCTACATGAAGTACATCGTGCGCTACTGGTTCTCGAAGCGTGAGGACATGAAGGCTGAGGGCATCATGCAGATAACAGAATATGTGGTGGAAGTGCTGTCAAACAGCAAAGACCGTTATGTGCTCAGACTTCTGAACGGCTATCCGGTGATGGAGACGCGCAACTTCCGTTTCTATCGCCGCAGGAGGAAGGATGTACGTGCAGTCATCAAATATTCAGAACAAATTAGAACAGAAATAGCGAAATACATCAACTAAAACATGATACAATTCAGTAAGATTGAAGAGGCCATTGAGGACTTCAAGCAAGGTAAGTTCGTGATAGTGGTGGACGATGAAGACCGAGAAAATGAGGGTGACTTCATCACGCCTGCCGAGATGATCACCCCCGAGAAGGTGAACTTCATGCTTCGTGAAGGTCGTGGCGTGCTCTGTGCTCCCATCACCATCTCACGTGCCAAGGAGTTGGAATTGCCTCATCAGGTGGAGGAAAACACGTCCATGCTGGGCACACCCTTCACGGTGACCATCGACAAGTTGGAAGGTTGCACCACAGGTGTGAGTGCACATGACCGTGCTGCCACCATCCAATGGCTGGCTAATCCCGAAGCAAAGTCAAGCGACTTCGGTCGTCCAGGACATATCAATCCGCTCTATGCACAGGACAATGGTGTGCTGCGTCGTTCAGGACACACAGAAGCTGCTGTCGATTTGGCTCGTCTGGCAGGTTTGAAGCCTGCCGCTGCCCTCATCGAGATTCTGAATCCCGATGGCACGATGGCACGCATGCCCGAACTTATCAAGAAAGCTGAGGAGTTGGGGTTGAAACTCATCCAAATTAAAGACCTCATCGCCTACCGTCTGCAACGCGAAAGCCTTGTGGAGAAGGGTGTGGAAGCAGACATGCCCACTGCTTACGGACATTTCCGCATCATCCCCTTCCGTCAGAAGAGCAACGGATTGGAGCATGTCGCCCTTATCAAGGGTGAATGGAAACCCGACGAGCCCGTGTTGGTGCGCATGCACTCGAGTTGTGCCACAGGCGACATCTTTGCCAGTCAGCGTTGCGACTGCGGAGAACAGCTCCACAAGTCCATGCAGCTCATCGAGAAGGAGGGCAAGGGTGCAGTGGTCTATCTCATTCAGGAAGGACGAGGCATCGGATTGATGAACAAGATTGCCGCCTACAAATTGCAGGAGCAAGGGCTTGACACCGTCGATGCCAACATTCACCTCGGTTTCGACCCCGACTTGCGCGACTATGGTGTGGGTGCTCAAATTCTCCGAGAAATCGGCATCAGCAAAATACGTCTGTTGACCAACAACCCTGTGAAGCGTGTGGGATTGGAAGGGTATGGACTCGAAATCGTGGAGAACGTGCCTATCGAAATCACCCCCAACCCCTACAACGAGCGTTACCTCCACACCAAGAAGGAGCGCATGGGACACACATTGCATTTCAATAAATAAACTAAAAACATATGGAAAATCTTTCAGAAAGATTAAACAGACTCTCACCAAGTGCCACGCTGGCGATGAGTCAGAAGAGTTCAGAGCTCAAAGCTCAAGGCGTGGACGTGATTAACCTCAGTGTGGGTGAGCCCGACTTCAACACTCCCGACCACATCAAGGCGGCAGCCATCAAGGCGGTGGAGGAGAACTGGAGTCGTTACAGTCCTGTGCCTGGTTATCCAGAACTGAAACAAGCCATCGTCAACAAACTCAAGAACGAGAACGGGCTTGACTACAAACCCTCTCAGATTCTTTGTTCGAATGGTGCCAAGCAGTCTGTCTGCAACACCATCATGGCAATCATCAATGCTGGCGACGAGGTCATCATCCCAGCTCCTTACTGGGTGTCTTATCCCCAGATGGTGCTCCTTGCTGAAGGCACACCCGTGTTCATCGACGCTCCTATCGAACAGGACTTCAAGATTACCCCTGCACAGTTGGAGGCTGCCATCACACCCAAGACACGTGCCCTCATCCTCTGCTCACCCAGCAACCCTACTGGTTCTGTCTATAGCAAGGAAGAACTCGAAGGGCTCAAGAACGTGCTTCTGAAGCATGAGAATGTCATCGTCATCGCCGATGAGATTTACGAGCACATCAACTATGTGGGCAAGCACGCTTCGATGGCTGCGTTCAACGACATCAAAGACCGTGTGGTGGTCATCAACGGTGTGTCCAAGGCATACGCCATGACAGGTTGGCGCATTGGTTTCATTGCGGCTCCCGAATGGATTGTGAAGGGCTGCAACAAGTTGCAAGGTCAGTACACCTCTGGTCCCTGCTCAGTGTCGCAGAAGGCTGCCGAGGCGGCTTTCGCTGGCGACCAACAGTGTGTGGAGGACATGCGTCAGGCATTCGAACGTCGCAAGAACCTCATCGTGAAACTCGCCAAGGAGATTCCTGGTCTTGAGGTGAACAACCCACAAGGTGCGTTCTACCTCTTCCCCAAATGCTCCAGCTACTTTGGCAAGAAAGACGGTGAGCGTGTCATCAACAACTCCACCGACTTCGCCATGTACCTGCTCGAAGTGGGACATGTGGCAACCGTAGGTGGTGATGCCTTTGGCTCTCCTGAATGCTTCCGCATGAGCTATGCCACCAGCGATGAGAACATCGTCGAGTCCATGAAGCGCATCAAGGAAACATTGGCGCGTCTCAAATAATCGCACATGAAGCGAACACTTATATGCATCCTCTTGGCATGGGCATTCACCGTCCATGCTCAAGAGGATGTTGTGTCTTTTACGGAAGGCGTCATCACTTCCGACTTTGTATCGGAAGCCACCATGAAGCAAGACCTCCTGCAGATGCTGGCAAACTTCTCCCAATACATGGTCAACGACTTTCAGGAGTGTGAATATCCCAACGACAAAGGCGAACCATGTGGGTGTTTCAAGGGTGAGAACACGATGGCTAATGACGAGCGGGGAGTGCGTCCCAATGCCGACCTCAGCATGATATGCGCCTTCCTCGTCAAGTATGGCAAGCCTGCCCATGTCGCCTTGCCCGCTGGTGTCACATGGGAAAAGATGGAGGACATGGCGAGAAAGTCGCTGGTCTTTGCTTATTCCACCCACAAAGCCAACCGCCTCAAGGTGTGCAAGGGCAACAACTATTGGGGTTCCGTTTCCAATGCCGACCACGTGTGGGAGTCCTCCCTGTGGGCAATGTCGGTGGCTTATTCCGCCTTCTTCCAATGGGACAAGCTCAGCGACACGCAGAAAAGCTACATCTACGCCCTGCTGAAGGCTGAGTGCAACTACGAACTGGAGCGCGGCATCCCCACGGGTTATGCAGGCGACACCAAAGCCGAAGAGAACGGGTGGGAGGCTGACGTGCTGGCAGCCACATTGGGACTTTTCCCCGACGATGCGTTGGCACCCCAATGGTTCGAGCGGTTGCGCGAGTTTGCCATCAACAGCTATTCACACCCTTCCGACCAGACAAACACCACCGTCATCGACGCTTGGTATGACACCAAGACCATTGCCGACCTCTACAAAGGGCAGAACCTCTATGACGACTATTCACTCCAGAACCACAATCTCTTCCACACCTCCTACCAGAATGTTGTCCAGCAAGAATTGGGTGAGGCAGCCCTTGCCCTCAAGCTTTTTCAGCAAGGACTTCATGGCACCGAAACATGGAAGACCAATGCACTGATGCACCACAATCAGGAAGTGCAGGACAGCATCCTCAACTGGCTTGCCCTTCCCGACGGCGAACTGGCAATGCCTAACGGCAATGACTGGAGCCTCTTCCTCTACGACCAAATCACCTCCTACTCCACCCTTGCCTGTTTCCTTCAAGACCCTCATGCGCTGATGTTGGAAAACATGGCATACAAATACATCCAAGCGCGTCAGAAGACCACCCCCGACGGCTCATGGCTACTTCGTGCCGATGTGGGAGCACGCCGTATGGGTGTGGAAGCCCACCGTGTGATGATGACCTATCTGATGCACGACATCCTTTCCACCGCAAAACTCACACCCACCCAATGGGACAAGTTCAACAAGACCTACAGCAAGGCAAAGCTCATCCCCTGCCAAAACATTGTCCGTGCATCCACTGATGACCGTTTCACCTGCTTCTCATGGAGCGAAGGGCTGAAATCCTACACGGGCTATTTCGCAGCCAACTCACCCGACAAGAACAAGATTGTGGTGCCCTATCGCGCCAACAACACAGGCAACATCCTTGGCTGGTATGAAGTGCAGGGCAAACGAACAAATGCCACCCCTGTGGTGAAAGGCAACTACCTTCTGGAAGGCGACAGCTATGTGATGAACGGAGAACTGAACACCAACGATGGCACACTCAACCACCGCTTTGTCCTCTACTCCACCCCCAAGAATGCCCTCATCTATCTCGATTACGTGACTGCCAATGCACCTGCCACCATCACTGCAGCGAAAGGAGGCTTGTTGGCCATCTCCACAGATGAGCTCATGGCAACCTCGCGTACATTATATTATAAGGGGGCAACAACCACCAAGCAACAGACAACAGATGGTTCACAGATGCTCACCTTCGAAAGCCCATGGGTGAACATCGACAACGAATTGGGAGTTATCAACGTTAACCCTAACCTTAACCCTAACTCTAACCCAACCCTCCCCCTTGGGGGAGTTGGAGGGGGCTCTGGGGGCTCAACTCTCATGGCCTTTGGCGATCGAACTGCAAACAACTCCATCTACACATCCAAGCTCTACCCACTCTATTCCAACACCCCACGAAAGGTGGAGGCTGGTGAGGTGGTTGATGCACGAAACCTTGTGTACTACAGCCGCATCAATGCCAAGCAGACAGAAAAGATGGCATCGAAACTCGTTTCGCTGAAAGACAAGCTGCCCGAAGGTTGGAATGGCGTCATAGTGCCCGATGCAGGATGCACCTATCTCCTCATCAGCAACTTCAAAGGCGACACCGACTGTCAACTGTCAACCTCCGACCTTCCACTGAAAAAGTGGAAACCCGTGTTTCCCGACGAAACCCGCATCAAAAAGAATGGTTCCACCCTCACAATCCATGTGGAGCAGAACCATTCCATAGTCTTTATCCGTAAATAAACGCCCAGCCGGTTGGTTATCCGTAGATAATCTTACCCGTTTCCTTATCGGTGTTCTCCTCGATGAAGGACTTGTTGTACTGAGTCATGCCGCGCAGCGACATACCCATGTTGGAGAAACCGCCATCATGGAAGAGCGTCTGCATGGTCACCTTCTTCGTGAGGTCAGAGAACATCACGATGCAATAGTCCGCACACTCGTCAGCGCTTGCATTGCCAAGAGGAGACATGCGGTCAGAGAAGTCGTAAAGACCATCAAAACCCTTGATGCCCGAACCAGCAGTGGTGTAAGTAGGTGACTGGCTGATGGTGTTCACACGCACACCCTTCTCACGACCATAGATGTAACCGAACGAACGGGCGATAGACTCCAGCAGAGACTTCGCGTCAGCCATGTCGTTGTAACCAAAGAACGTGCGGTGGCTTGCCACATAAGTCAGTGCCAGCACACTCGCGTTCTCAGCCAGTGCATCCATCTTCTTAGCCACCTGCAACATCTTGTGGAAAGAAATGGCAGAAATGTCCAGCGTCTTGTCCAAGAGGCTGTAATCGAGGTCATCATACGTGCGCTTCTTTCTCATGTTGGCACTCATGGCGCAAGAATGGAGCACAAAGTCAATCTGACCGCCTAGCGCCTTCTGAGCCTCAGCGAAAAGCATCTCCAAATCCTCCACGCTTGTAGCGTCGGCAGCAATCACAGTAGCATTGGTCTTCTCTGCCAGCTCCGCGATGGTACCCATGCGGCAAGCAACAGCTGTATTTGTGAGTACGATTTGTGCACCCTCTTCCACTGCGCGTTCAGCCACCTTCCAAGCGATGGACTGATCGTTGAGTGCACCAAAAATAATTCCCTTTTTACCTTTCAACAAATTGTAAGCCATAATTCGTTTTCAATACCTTATTATATATTACCTGTGTAAATCGAGTGCCAGTCAAAGGCAGTGCCAAGCTCGCTTAAGCAATGCTGAGACGCAGCCTTGATTATTAAAATCGGGTGCAAAGGTACGAATTTTTAATGAGGAATGAGGAATGAGGAGTGAGGAATTGTCACTTTTCCATCATTTTTTGTCCCGAAGACGGCTATTCCCACTCAAAAAAGAGGACGAAATTAAAAAAAACGCCCTTTCTGCGAAAATAATTCCCAATTCCTAATTCCTAATTCCTATTTTTTTCCTACCTTTGCACTCGCTAACGGAAAAAGCCCGTAGTGATGGCGGGGTAGCTCAGCTGGTTAGAGCGTCGGATTCATAATCCGGAGGTCGAGGGTTCGAGCCCCTCCCCCGCTACCAAACAAGAGGTTGCATAGGAATGTGCAACCTCTTTTCTTTTTTTTATCGGATGATTCCAGACGATTGGAATCACTAATTCGAAGCGTTATTCTCCGTAAATCCCGTTTCCACCATGTTCAGCCAATCACCCCTGTGCTGCTTAAGGAAGCCTTGAATATGCTTTTTCATTTGGCTTGAAGACACCAATTTGTATTCAAGCTGTAGCTCCTCTGACTCCCTTTCCGTCGTTCCCTCTCCTTCAAGACCTGCGTTGACCCTCTTCCACAACCTCAGAGTCGATGTCGACGATGTCGGTGCGTCGATGTCGACGATGTCGGCAAACCGACGTCGACGATGTCGATTTTGAGGTTATTCGTGTGAGTTATTTGCTGATCACGTGTTGCAGAAGTTGAGTGTCTTCGTATCTTTGCATGACAAAACAAAGATGACCAGTTTGGCAATCAATTTAATGTGAGTTCGGCGATAAGCTGACCACTCATTAGCTTCAGAGTGAAATTCGCAATATTCACAATTCACATAATTCACAAGCGTCTTTGTTGTCAACTATCAACCTTTATTATTACACTTTTTCATCCCGTATTGTTTCACATTACACATGGAGACGGTTGGGGGTTAGTACTAATCTATTCTGCCGCACCCCGTCTTCTAGCCCACAGCTGTTGAGGTATCTCACCCATACAGGTGTTGGTGTCTCACCCATACACCAAACGGCACCTCACCCATACACCCAACGGGGTCTCACTCATAGAACTTTCCGCGTAACTCTACATCATCTCACAAGGCTCTCTTTCGTCATCTCCGCTCATGCTTGCTCGTGTCCACCACTGCCTCACACTCGTCATCTCTGCTTTGTCACACTCGTCATCTCCGCTTTGTCACACTCGTCATCTCCGCCTCGTCACTTCCGTCATCTCCCAGCTCTGACGCTCGTCATCTCCAAGCTCTGTCACTCGCCATCTCCAAGCTCTGACACTCGTCATATCCCGAGAGATAACGACTGAGGCGCCGGAGAGAACATTTCTGAGCCTCTTATGTGGATGCAAGTGAGCACAAGAAGCGTATGCCTCACCCCTCTCTCCTATATCTTAACTCTTAATTCCGACCCATCACTCTTCAAATGATTATTCTCTTCCTATAGTTCCTTTCGAATTTTGGTTTTTGTGCAACACATCGATAGCACATCTATCCTCCGATTTTTCACCTTTCAAGCACAGTTGAAAAAACATTATTTCACTTTCTTGGGGCACTTTTCACTTAAAAGTTTTATCTTTGCATTAAATTTGGAACACAAGATGAAAAAGATATGTGATTTTATTGCCCGATGGATGGGTGTGTTGGTGTTGGTGATGGCAGTGGTGTCGTTCTTGCTGCCTGAGCCGTTCAGCAAGATTGACACGTGGTTGATTAACCCGATGTTGGGACTCATCATGTTCGGGATGGGCTTGACACTGAATGTCAGCGACTTCAAGGTGGTGTTCAGCCGTCCGAAGGATGTGCTGATTGGGTGTCTGGCTCAGTTCACCATCATGCCGCTGATGGCATGGTTGCTCACGAAGGCGTTCGGGTTGCCTGCCGACTTGGCATTGGGTGTGATTTTGGTGGGGTGCTGTCCGGGTGGCACGGCATCGAATGTCATCACCTATCTGGCGAAGGGCGACTTGGCGCTGTCGGTAGGCATGACTGCCACTTCCACCCTGTTGGCTCCTCTGATGACACCCTTCCTCACATGGTTGATGGCTGGCACCTTCGTCAATGTGGATGCATGGGGCATGTTGCTCTCGATTGTCTATGTGGTGATTGCGCCCATCGTGGCGGGTTTCCTCATTCAGAAGTATTTGCCTACCTTCACCAAGCATGCGGTGGCTTATCTGCCTGCCTTCTCCACTCTGATGATTACGGGTGTGGTGGGCATCATCGTGGGACATAACGCTGACAAACTCATGACAGGTGGTCTCATCGTCATCCTCGTGGTGGTGTTGCACAACCTCAGCGGTTTGGCACTCGGTTATGGTTTGGGGCGTCTGTTGGGACTCTCTCACGCCAAACGTGCTGCCATCAGCATCGAGGTGGGCATGCAGAACAGCGGACTTGCCTGCTCGTTGGCAACCCTCCACTTTGCCTCTGCTCCTTTGGCAACCATCCCTGGTGCCATTTTCAGTGTGTGGCACAATATCAGCGGTGCATTGGTAGCGAAAGGGTACGGAGTGAAGAATTAGGAATGAGGAATTAGGAGTTGCCATGCGGGGTGGAAGTTGACTATTGGAAGTTGAGAGGTAACTTTTTTGCAAGTATCTGATAGATAGAAGACTATGAGGATTTTGTAAAATTTTTGTAAATTCATTTTCCACCCCCGAATGAAAATGTAAAATTTTTGTAAATTCATTTTCTTGGTGTTTTGAGGACAAAAGGCGTAACTTTGCAGCAAACAAAAATGTTTCATCAAAGTTAAATTGTATCACTATTATGAAAAGATTAGCAACACTCTTTCTAGTTTTTTTGCCCACCCTCGGCATTGAGGCACAGACAAAGGCGCACTACACAGAGCGTCTTGACAGCATCGTGACGTATGGTGTCTGGACGGAGCGAAAAATTGAGTTCGCCTATAACGTGAAGGGGCAAACGGAACAAATCCTTTATTACAAGAGGAATGAGGACGGGTGGTCCTTGACCAACAAACGTGAGTATTTCTATGACGAACAAGGACGTGACACCCTGCGGGCCGTCTTCGATCGAAAAGAAGGGGAGTGGGTACTTTTGCAAAAGCGTCACAACACCTATGGCAGTCATGGGGAAAAGCTGCAAACAAGGGTTGTGCAGTATGCAAGGGGGCAGATGGTGACACAACTCAGATGCGATTACACCTATAACCAAGAAGGGAAACAGCTCTCTTCCTCTAGGTATGGGAGGAGGCAAGATAAGCCTGAAGAATGGACCCAAACGGAGATCATACAGAATGAATACGATGCCAAGGGGAATCAAGTCAAGGAGACGTATGAATACCTGAACACTCAGTTGCCCGAAAGAGGTGTTGCCATCATGCGTTATGATAAGGAAGGAAGATTGACAACGCGGATTGATTCTATCTATAATACGCTTCTGGATGGGAGAGAATGGCAAAGACAAGATTTCTCGTACTATGATGGGAAGCTGAGCATGATGAAAGAAACGCTGATGACCATTGACCATAATGTGGTGTATCAGTCCATGTACGAGTCCTTGTTCGACCCTCATGAGAACCTCTTGCAGACAAGGCGTTACAAGCAAGTCGACGGAGCATGGCGGAACATCTATTCCATCTCCTACTTTTATAATCTGAATGTTGAGGGTTCATCCATCATGGGATACGAATTTGTTTCTGACATCCTGGGATATCTTAGTCCTGAAACCCTGGATGAGAAGAGCAAATACCATCATAAACTCATCATGGTGTCCGACATCCAATGTATGGATGAGGATGTGGAGGATGACGAGAATAATGGAAAAAGCAGAACACGTTTATACTATTCGCCTTTATAAAATGTATTTAACAACCTAAAAACACATAACAATGAACAAACCATCATCACCACGATGCTTGCCCTCGTTGTAATGACGAGCTGGGCACAAAAATTCACCATTAGCGGTGACCTGTCAGTCATGACCAACAAGTTCGACCTCCCCCCTACGCCTATAGAATACGCCGTGAAGGACGGGAAGTTCGAGATAAGCGGAAACGTCAGCCGCCCCATCTATTCGAAACTCATGGTACAACTGGAAATAGAAGTTGAGGGGAGAAAAGACACAACTACCGAAGGCAGCGATGCCTACAAGAAATATGTGGCCGAGTGGTTGGCTGACGAGGAGACCGTCTGCGTCACCAACGATGATTTCACCCGCCTACAAGAACTCTTCCACTTTTCTGGCATCCCTCACTACGAAACTATCACCCCCGATGGTCGTCGTGTCCGCGATGACTTGCAGATTCGCGGCTTCTATAACTTCGACCACGAGATGAAACAACTGAAA
>ONDH01000026.1 GCA_900316505.1 uncultured Prevotellaceae bacterium | reverse complement strand
TACCTTCCATGTAGGTGAGTTGTCGCTGTGATTTACGCATTTTTACAAGTCCCATGATAGTAGATTTTTTTTAATTGATAATTGATAATTGATAATTGATAATTGATAATTGACAATTAGGAGTTCTCCTTTTCGCTTGCAAAGTTACGACGTTTATTATGCGCCTCCAAGTTTATTACAAAAATAAAATATTTTCGTAATATATTACAAATTTCGCTCGAAATGACTGGTGTATTCCACAAGCGTTAGGGCTTTTATGAGGGAGTGACTACCGTTTTTATGAAAGAGTGACTACCGCTTTTACGAAAGTCTCACCTTAGCGTTTACGGAACGGTCAATTAGTCAATTGGTCAATTAGTCAATCTCGTGTACACGGGTACACGCGTAATATAATAAATATATATATAATTATATATAATAAATATATTATATATAAATCTAACCAACCCCCTATTAGTAATCCCCCAAACCAAGATGAAAATTTACCAATTGACCAATTGACAAATTGACCACACAAAATTTTTTCAGGGGTTTGTTTTGTAGGGTTTGAAATTCTTTGTACCTTTGCAATAATATAAACCTAAACGAAAGTATGACTTTAACCAATAAAATATATAACACATTGATTAACAAGAGGTTAACACCCCCCCCTGTTGCGTCAGCGTGTAAGTCTATAAATTTTCTCACTATTCATTTTCGTACCTGCCATGCAAGGGTTTTACCCCTGCTGGTGGGTATTTTTTTGTGCCTAAGTGTCACGTTGGGCAGTTGTGAAGATTATTCCGACTATCTCCACAGCGTGATGCAGTCCTACCTTGTCGAATCGGAAAAGTTAGACAGCGCCAAAACCGACAGCATCATCCGCTTTGTCGCAAAGGTGCAGCGTCTCACCCAAGCATATCCATCCTTGCAGAAAGACCCCTCCTATTCCCAAATTATGCAGAACATCCCCGTTGCCTCGTTGAATATCACCATCACGGGAGCGACATGGAAGGATGAAAAGACGATAGAGTTGGGGGAAGAGAATAGAGTGAAGGAGGGAAAGCCATGAAGAACCCCGTGATGCAACTTCTTCTTGACCTTTTCCACTTTTTCTTTGGAGGCGAGCGATGTGGCGTACAAGACAGGATTGGCATGAGGATAGCAGCCCGTCACGGAAAGACTGAGGACTACAAGAAGGCTCGTCGGCAAAACATGAGAGCCCTTGAGGTGTTGGATAGATGGGGCTTGGCAGAAGAGGAAGAAATAAAAAAGTATTATGATTAAATGGAGAAAGATATAATAAATATTTTCTCACATTCTCTCGGGAATCTGTGAAGACTTGAAGAGAGAGGCAGTCAGCAATGACTGCTGTCATTAGACACATTTATATTGTTAAAATGTTAAATCACCCCCCATTGGCTGGGAAGTTAGTGGGGACTTATTAGAAACTAAAAACCTAAAAGATATATCGCCTATGGCTACCAATGGAATTCTGAAAGCGACCATCGCTGACAATCACTTGTCAGAGGAGGACATCAAATCCCGTTACATCCAACCCAACATAGAGGATGCAGGATGGGATAAGCAGCACATGCGCTTGGAGTATGCCTATACAGCCGGACGTATCATTGTGCAAGGCTCATTGAAGCACCGCAAGAAGGGGAAAAGGTGTGATTACATTCTATATGTAGAAGACAACTACCCCATTGCAGTTGTGGAGGCAAAAGACCACAACCACCAGCCAGGCGATGGTTTGCAACAGGCTATTGACTATGCCAAAGACCTGCAACTCCCCTTTGCCTATAGTTCTAATGGGGAGAAGTTTGTGGAACACGACATGAGAAATGGAACAGAGCGAACCCTCGAAATGAATGATTTCCCCAAACCTGCCGAATTGAAAGAGCGTGAAAGACAATGGTTGAAAGAAAAAGAGCATTTGACAGATGAGGGGGAAGCCTTGTTGAATATTCCTTACTATACAGACAATGACAGTTTCCCTCCTCGCTACTATCAGCGTATTGCCATCAACAAGGTGATTCAGGCTGTGGCATGTGGCAAGCGCAGGATGATGTTGGTGATGGCTACAGGCACAGGCAAAACTTATACTGCCTTCCAAATCATTCATCGTCTGCATCAGTCAAAGAACATTAATCGTGTTCTTTACTTGGCTGACCGCAACATCCTGATTGACCAGACCATGCAACATGATTTCAAGCCTTTCAGCAAGTTTATGACAAAAGTGCAGGGCAAGGATGCAGGTAGCAGTGCAGAAATTTACATGAGTCTTTATGGTCAGTGGGTGCGCAATGAAAAGGAGATGGAAGAAGGCAAAGACCATCCGTACAAGGATTATCGCCGAGATTACTTTGACTTGATTGTAGTAGATGAGTGCCATCGTAGCAGTGTGGTGGAAGATAAGCAGTATCATCAAATATTGGAATACTTTGATTCAGCCATTCAGATAGGTATGACAGCCACACCTAAATGTGTGGAAGGTGCTGACAATAAAGAATATTTCAAGGAAATTGTCTATGAATACTCTTTGAGAGAAGGTATTGAAGATGGTTTTTTGGCTCCGTTCCGTATCACCCGCTCGTTCATCAACTATGATTTAGAGGGTTATCATCCTGAGCCAGACGAGGAGGATTTGAACGGTTTTAGGATTGAGCCAGACAAATTTGAACGCTATGAGTTTGGTAAGATGCTCAATATCATGGAACGTCAAAAGGTGGTGGCACATCGCATCACCGAAATGATGAAAGTGGTGGGACGCATGACCAAGACCATTGTTTTCTGCCCATCCCAAGAAGAAGCCCTTTTGATGCGCGAATTGCTCATTAGCATGAATCAAGACATGGTGAAGCGTAACCCCAACTATATTGTGCGCATTACCAGCGATGACCGAGTGGGCAAAATTCTTCTTGACGATTTCATTGACCCTTATGCAAAATATCCCGTCATTGCCACCACCAGCGAATTGCTGACAACTGGCGTGGACTGCAAGACATGTGGCTTGATTGTGATAGACAAGGAAGTAGGCAGTGAAACCACCTTCAAGCAGATGATAGGACGAGGCACCCGTATTTTTGAGAAGAAAGACAAGATGAGTTTTGAAATCTTGGATTTCCGCGATGTCACCACTAAATTCATTGATAAGATATTTGATGGTGATGCAGACAAGGATGAAGACTACACCCAGCGCAAAGAAAAAGGTGATGGTGGAGGAGATTCAGGCAATAATAACCCTCCACCACAGCCTGAAGAGCATATCAAATATTATGTGGAGGGAAACAAAGCCAAGATTGTGCATGAAATGGTGCAGATTATCGGTGAGGATGGGCGCACCCTGCGTACTGAGAAACTGACAGACTTCACCCGTCGTGCCATCAAGAACATGTACCCCACACTGGATGCGTTCAGGGGTGCATGGGCACAAGCAGACAAAAAGCAAGTCATTCTTGATGAGATGAAAGAGCATGATGTACTGTTAGATGCTGTATTGGAAGAAGTGCCAGACATGAAAGACTATGACTATTTCGACATCATCTGTCATTTGGCATACGACCAAAAGCCCATCAAGCGTAAAGACCGCATCGCCAAAGTGCGTAGTGGCAACTATCTGGACAAGTACCAAGACAAGGCTCGTCAAATCATCGAGGCATTGATGGATAAGTTTGGAGATGTGGGAGTGACCAACATTGAAGACCCCCTCATCCTGAAACTTGACCCCTTTGCTCAGATAGCCAAACGCCCCATGATACTGACCCGCATTTTCAAGGGGCAAGAAGACTACAACAGGGCAGTGAGAGAGTTGGAAGAAGAATTGTATAAAGTAGGATAAAAAATAACAAATAATATGGCAGTAGGAAATTTAGTGAAGAGCATCCAGCAGAAGATGCGTCAGGATGCTGGTATCAATGGTGATGCCCAGCGCATTGAGCAGATGGTATGGCTGTTCTTCCTGAAAGTGTATGACGCACAGGAATATGAATGGGAAATTGATGCAGAAGACAATGGCGAGACATACCAGAGCATCATACCTGAGGATTTGCGCTGGCGCAACTGGGCACCCTCGAAGGATGAGGAAGGCAAGGCGATAGGAGATGTGTTGACTGGCGAACGTCTTTTGAACTTTGTGAACAATACGCTTTTCCCTGTGTTGCAAGGCAAAGAGAGTGTGGACAAACAGTACAAGGGCATCAAGGTGACCAGAGAAACCAAACGTCATAAAGCCATTGTGCAAGAAGTGTTCAAGGAGGTCAACCAATACATGAAAAATGGCACCTTGCTTCGTGAAATCATCGACATCATTGAGGATGTGGACTTGATGGACACAGAAGAGAGCCATCAGTTTGGTGACATCTATGAGAGCATTTTGAGTGACCTTCAATCGGCAGGACATGCAGGTGAGTTCTATACCCCTCGTGCTGTGACTAATTTTGTGATTGAACAACTGAATCCACGATTAGGTGAACAGGTGGGTGACTTGGCATGTGGAACAGGTGGATTCCTTGTGTCTGCCTTGAATCATTTGGCAGATCAGAGAGACACCGCAGAAGATGAAATAAAATTTCAAAAGTCTGTGATAGGTCAGGAGTGGAAGCCCTTCCCTTATCTCTTGGGCGTGACCAACATCATGTTGCATGGCATCAAAGACCCCATGATGTACCATATGGATTCGTTGAGTCATCCGATGAGCGATTATATGGAAGAAGGGAAACTGCATGTGATTGCCATGAATCCTCCATTTGGTGGGGCTACGGATACTTCTATCAGCCAGAATTTCAAGGCAGAATACCGAAGCAGTGAAACAGCAGACCTCTTCATGGTGCTCATCATGCAACGATTGGCAGAGAATGGTCGTGCAGGTGTGGTGTTGCCTGATGGTTTCCTGTTTGGCACAGATGGTCCCAAATTGGCTATCAAGAAGAGAATGTTGCAAGAGTTCAATCTGCACACCATTGTGCGTATGCCTACCAGCGTGTTTGCACCTTACACTTCTATTGCCACCAATATTCTCTTCTTCAATAATGAAAAGGCAGAGGATGCGCCAGAGGGATTTGCCACCAAAGAAACATGGTTTTATCGTTTGGATATGCCTGAGGGCTACAAGCATTTCTCGAAAACAAAGCGTATGTTGTCAGACCATTTCAACCCTGTGCGTGAATGGTGGAATAACCGCCAAGAGTTAGAGAATGGGGAGAAATCCCGTTGCTTCACTCCACAAGAATTGATGGATTTGCAATGCAACTTCGACCAATGCAAGTTCCCGAAAGAAGAAGAGGAAATTCTATCGCCTGAGGACTTGATCACCAACTACAAATTGCGTCGCAAGGAGTTGGATACGAAGATAGACCGCACTTTGAGCAAGTTAGAAGATATGTTGGGCATAAAAATCGAAGAGTTATGACAGCAAAGCAACTAACAGACAGCATCCTTCAAATGGCAATAGAGGGTAAACTTGTGCCACAAGACCCTAACGATGAGCCAGCCAGCGTTCTCTTGGAAAATATTCGAGAGGAGAAACGTAGGTTGGTGCAGGAAGGAAAACTCAAAAAGAAAGACCTCGAAGAAACACCCATCAGCGAGGATGAAAGACCTTTTGAGATTCCTGAGAGTTGGGAGTGGTGCAGATTAGGAGAAATATCTACATATTCACATACTAAGAAGAAAATCAATGCTTCAAAAGCTGCTCCTAATATATGGGGACTTGACCTTGAAGACATAGAGAAGGGAGGCAAATTGCTATGCATAAAATCAGTTGGCGAGAGGAAAGCAATTGGTGACAAAACTTGTTTTGAGGAAGGAGACATCCTATATAGTAAGTTGCGTCCTTATTTGTTGAAAATTCTCATTGCACCCCAAAACGGCATATGTACACCTGAAATTATACCATTTACATGCTATGGTAATATTAGTAAAGGCTATATAGTCAACCTTCTTAAATCCGTATATGTTGATAGGTATATAAATTCGGCTACATTTGGGATAAAAATGCCGCGTGTTGCGACGGAAACAATGACTTCGCTCATTATCCCTCTTCCACCTCTCGCAGAGCAGAAACGCATTGTGGCAAAAATAGAGGAATTGCTTCCTGTTGTCAAAGAATATGGGGAAGCCTATAAAGAGGCATCGAAGATGAATGCAGGGTTGCCCGACAAATTGAAGAAGAGTGTTCTGCAAGATGCCATTATGGGTAAGTTGGGTACACAAGACGAGAATGATGAGCCTGTCAGTGTGCTCTTGGAGAAAATTCGAGAGGAGAAACGTAGGTTGGTGCAGGAAGGTGTGCTCAAAAAGAAAGACCTCGAAGAGACACCAATCTCCGAGGATGAAAAGCCGTTTGAGATACCCGATAATTGGGGAATTGCAAAACTGTCTTTAATAACAAGTCTAATTGATGGTGAGAAGATAGAAGGTGATTATGTCTGCTTGGACGCAAAGTTTCTTAGAGGAAAGTCAACAGGTGATATACTTTCAAAAGGCAAATACGTAAAGCAGGGAGATAACATCATCCTTGTAGATGGGGAGAATTCAGGTGAAGTGTTTACTGTTCCTTGTGACGGATATATGGGTAGTACATTCAAGCAGCTATGGGTTTCAGAAGAGGTGTTTTTACCTTATGTGTTGTTTTTTATAAAGTACTACAAAGACATATTGCGTAATTCAAAGAAGGGTGCTGCAATTCCTCATTTGAATAAGGAAATATTCTATAATCTTATTATAGGCATTCCCCCTCTCGCCGAGCAGAGACGTATTGTGGAGAAAATCGAGGCATTATTCGTAGAGATTGATAATATAAAAATACAATAAAGAACAAAAGAAGAATAAGATAAAAGAAGAACATCAGTGTTAGTGTCAGTTGGCACTCATCGGGAACTCCAAAGAATCTGGTAAATTCAAACAATAAGTCCGATAGAAACTGACGAGCAACTGGCCTATGCTGTACCAACAGCGTGGGACGGATGGCTTGTCGTGTCTTTTCAACGGACAGGCATACCAGAGCCTATTGGAGTTTGGGCAAGGCAGGTTCAGCCCGCCCCACGCTTTCCTTAAAAACAGGGAGAAGCATGAAAATCGAACAACTTCGTCAGGAACTGCAACATTCGCTTGACCACTTTATCCATCTTGGCAATGTGGTGAAGGATTCGTACCCGAAACTCTATCCGTCGGAAAAGGGTTTGATGGTATATTCGTTGCTGGTGGCTGCACGTAGGTTGGCAAAGATGATGAAAGAAGCGCAAGAATGGCAAACAAGATTCATTCCTGATGTGATTGGTATTGATTGGGTGGAAACTCGAGGTTATCTGTTGAATTTGATGGAATATTTATCGCAAAGTAATTGCGACATGAAAATAGGTTATGCATTGCGCGATGGAGCGACACCCTTTTTTGATGGAGATGAGATTGTGAATGAAGAAAACCGTTCTCAATTCTTCCCTCCTAAAGAGCACAGCCAAGCCTACATCAATGCAAGACAGTTGCTGATTGAAGATTCTACTGGCAACTATGCGGATATGGAGATTGCCATAAATGGCGTGATTGAAATGATTGAAGATTTGCTGGATGATGCTAAGAAAATGAAACGTGACGATGATGCAAGAATGGAACGCATGAAGGAGATGGAATCCTACTATATCAGGAAATATTGGGAGTGGGATAAGAGTATGTTGGTTGCAAGGGCAAAAGACGATTTAAGCAATAAGGATAATAAGGGAAAAACACATGTGGAAATATTAGGGAATCTGCTTCGAGAACTGAACGCTGATAATCTTAGGAATAATAATAATAAAATACTCGCCATCATCAATGCACACCGGGATGACAGGGATTATGTGGCAAAGAAGGTGGTAGAAAACAGAGACAAGGTCAGCGTAGATGAAATGATGGAACATTTCAAGTTCCGCGAATCGTGCAAAATATTGAACAACCATATTGATGCACTTTTCTTGTTGGAGCCATGCGAGAAGTATGAGGGGAGACTCTTTGTCAATGAAGCCTCTTATGAGTTTGTAAAATTGATAATGGGGGCTATTGATCTTTATGTGAGTTTTGGAAAGAAGAAGAATGCTTCGTTCTTCTTTGCTGCCCTGAAGGATTTGGGATTAGTGTGTCAAAATGAAAACAATGCCAAATTGATGGCAGCGTTCTTGAAGGAAGAATACGAGGAAGATATTTCACCAGACACCATCACCAAACCTTTGCGGCAATGTGTGACGTTCTGTACTTTGGATGACAACAGAACAGGGGCTTTCTCTACAAGAGAATTTACCAAGTATAAAGAGATTTACTGGCTATGCTTCTCTATTATACAAAAAGTATTAGACAAGAAAAACATACGCTGTGCCGACTATTTGAAGAGCCTCCATCGTTCCATAGAAACGAATGATGTGTTTAAGGACCTTGAAGAAAAGGACAGGTCAAGGCTATATTTTCTCTCTTCCGTTTTGAGGGGTGAAGCCACCATGTTTTAACGGAAGATTTTAGCGATTTTGAGCAGGGATTTTTGCCAACAGGTGAAAGTCCCTGCTTTTTTTCCGTTGTCGTTATTTTTCTGCTTTCAGGTGACGGAAGAAATCTGAGGTGCTTTGATGAAATCCCGAAATTTGCCATCAGAAATCAGCCAGGAACAGGGCACAATCATCCCCTTGACCGCTGAGGAGAAATAATCACATTATTAATATAAAAAATATTTACGATTATGAAGAAAGTAAATTTCTTGCAGCCTTACTTCACCAAGCAGGTGAAGTTGGTTAAAAACAATCTGAGAATTGGGGCAAAGATGGACGGCACAGCCAAGTTTGTCATGGAGTGTTTGGATGACAAACTGAGTCCAGAACTCTGCAAACTGTTGAACGAGGTGTTGTACGGATTCGACGAAAACATGCAGTTGGAGATTGCGGACAACCTGCTGGACTTCACCTGCCATCGGGTGGCACACATGACTGGATGTGTGGCAGTGGATAGGATGTTAACCACGTGCTATCTCTGGATTGGCATGGAAAAGGGCATCCTGAGCCGAAAGACAATGGAAACGATGATGAATGAAGTGATTTTCAAATTTGCTACAGCATGAGAAAAATTATCATTACAAACAAAGAGGAACTGCGTAAGTTACACGCTGCTTTTCCTTCGACAAATAAGGTTTTCATCTGGAGGGCTTTGAATTTCAAGCACAAGTCTGTCCTTGCCTCTCGCATCAGGTGTTATGCCATGAACTTTTTACAGTCAGCAGAATATTTATCAACAAACCACTAAACATTGATTCATCATGAAAAAATTAGAATTAAAACCAGGAGTCACCTACCGAGGCTCCGCCATTCTGAACGAGTATGGTCAGGTGCAGTTCACCGCGTATCAGCAGGGAACAAAACCCAGCAATCTGCACACAGTTCTTGAAACGCCTTTCTTCCGACTCTCCGAGAGCAGGAAGATATGGCAAGTGAAAATCAACTTCGAGAAGGCTGAATTCTCTGTCAACCGGGCTGCGGAACGCTTCGCCTGGGTGCTGTCGAAACTGATTGCATACATGAGATGAGAGGATTAAAACGAACACGAATCACACGGATTTACACGAATAAATAGAACCTAAAAATTCGAAAGATTCGAGAGATTGGCTACGCCGAGCTAAAGGTTCGTGTTCAAAAAAACAATTATTAATTTATAAAATATTAGTGTTATGAACTTAAAAGGTTTTATCCGTGAAATCGGAGAGCCCCGTAAGTGGAAGACTAACGAGGGCGAGGACAGGGAAACGTATCGTTTGGTGTTAACCATCCCTTACATCGGCAGCGATGGCAAGGAACATTCGGATGATATTCAGGCAGAACACACCTGCGGGAATCCTGCCTATATCGCCAACATCCGCAAGGGCATGGAAGAGAAGAAGTGCATGGAGTTTCGGTGTGGCTTCTCCATCAAGGAGTGGAAGAACCCACAGGGGCAGGTGAAGAACATCCAGCAGTGCAAAGTGTTTGACATTCAAATGCTGATGACGCCATGAAAATAGATGTGTATAACAATAACAAAAGTGTCAAGCCGACGACTTCGTGGAAGTCGTTGGCAGACATGTACAATTTCCTCGAAGAAAACACGAATATCAGGAAGAAGTGTGAGGAGATTGCCAAGACTGGCGACAAGAGTTTGAAAGATGAACTCCCTGCCATGATGCCGATGGGTACGGTGGGTGACAAGACTCGAAAGAAGGAGAACTGCACACCCACAGGCTTAGTCATGATTGATATTGACGGCACCACTCCGCTCGATGTGGCTATTCTCAAAGAAAGCATTGAGAAGATGAAGTCCGAACTGGAGAGGCTGTATGTGCGCCTCATTCACATCACCCCCAGCGGCAAGGGCTTGCGCCTGTTGGTCTGTTGTCATGCTGACGGCATGGAGGAAACTATTGAGAGATGTGTGCATGATTTGAAGTTGGATGCCTACGGAGTAGTTGACCCTGCCTGCAAAGACCTTTCAAGGCTTTCATACCTCGTGCCTGCTGACTATATCCTTTATACGGAGGGACTTTTCGATGAGGTGCCTGAGGTGTCCGTTCAGCAAATGAACCAATACAAGATTACAGGCACAACGGAAAAGTTCTCCAATGAAAATGCCAAGGTAGGCGAGGTGCTTTCCAACGATGAAAAGTACAAAAACTTCAAGTACAATGGTGTGCCGTTGGCGCAAATTGTCCGTGACTTTATTGACGAAACAGGAGGAGACCCGGCAGGGGGAACAGTACACACATTCTACAATGAACTTATCGTGTTGTTCCGAAACCTCTGCAATAACGACCCCAAAATTGTACACGCTGTTCTCCCTTCCTACAATCACGGCATCGAAGAAACATGGGCGCAATGCGTTGGTTTGTGTGGCTCAAACCGCACCACAAGGCTTGACTCAAAACTTTACTTTTGGTTGAAGAACAAGGGCTTGTTGGCTGAGCGCACAAGAATGGAGAACGAGGAAGAACCCAAGGCAGAACCCCTGCCAAAGATGCCCACACTCCCACCCATCTTTCGGCAGTATGTCAACTCAGCACCCGAGGATTTCAAAGTCCCCACTGTTGTTGCCCTTCTTCCAATTCTGGGTACTCTCACCTCCCATCTCAGAGCCACGTACTTCGATGACTCAGAACAGAGTACAGAGTTTATAAGCCTCTTGTTTGCACCTCCTTCATCGGGCAAGTCCTTCATCAAAAGGCTTTCAGGACTGTTGCAAAATCTCCGTGACAGGGATGAGATCAGCAATGCTCGTGAGGCGATTTGGGCAGAGACACAGAAAACGAAAGGTGCGAATGACAAGGGAGAGGAACAGCCCCATGTGAGTGTACGTATCGTGAAACCTTTGATTTCCATTCCTGAACTGCTCACAAAGATGAGGGACAACAAAGGGCATCACATGTACATTGAGGCTGAGGAATTGGACACGTTCACCAAAGGGAATAAAGGTCAGGGTGGTGACAAAAGTGACCTGTGGCGTGTGACTTGGGACAATGGTTTCTATGGACAATATTACAAGAGCGTGAACACCTTCAAGGGTGAGGTGCAGATGTTCATGAATTTATTGTTCACAAGCACCCAAGACCAGATTGACCGCTTCTTCAAGAATGTGGAAGATGGATTGGTGACTCGCTTCTCAGTATGCCCGATTGAGAACCAAACTTTTGCCAAGTTTGTGCCTTGGAAGAAGATACCGAAGGCTGATCAATTGCAGATTACCAACATCCTTACGCGATTGGAACTGAAAAACTACAAGTTGCCATTGACCTTTGACAAATCTGATTTGCAAGACACCAGCGCCGCTAATCTGGATAAACTGATGGCAGAACAATACGAGTTTCAGCCCTTCGAGCACGTTGACCTCTCCTATATCTACAAGCCACTCCTGGATTGGCTGGAGGAAGAGAGAATCAAGAGTGCATCTACCTTGAACGAGGCAAGGGATGTATTTCGTAGGCGTGCTGCTGTGAAAGGCTTCCGCTTGGCGTTGCTGTGTCATGGCCTGTATGCCAATGTGGGCAAGAGGGAGCAACAGATCATCACAAACTTCGTGAAGTGGTTCTGCACCGTTGACCTCAGAAACAGCCTCTACCAGTTTGGCGAACGCTACAACGAGGTGCAGCAGAATGCCAAGAAGAATGCCGTACCTCAGGCAGAAATCTTCAACAAGATGCCTGATGAGTTCACGAAAGACGAACTTCGTGTGGTGCTGCAACGCGCCTACATCAAGACGCCTGTCAAGATGGTGATTCACCTCTGGAATAAAAACAAACTCATCGAGAAGAGAGGGGATACGTATGTGAAAGTAAAAATGAAAAAATGAAAGAATGAGAAAATGAAAAAGGAGGTAAGTGAATGGTACGCTTTAAGTTAGAACGGCAGGTGAGCACTCCAGAATATACGCTGGGTGTGCTCACTGAGCAACAAACAGGCTTCAAGTGCAAGACACTGGAAAAGGCTGTGTATGACGGAGAGGGAGAGTTCAATCCTATGTTCTACGCTGTCAAAGAGGGAGAATACCCCATGAAGATCATGGACATCGGACATCGCTTCACCTTCGGTTTCCGTTTCAATGGCACATACAGAAACGCACGAATGGAGGGAAAGCCAAGACAAACAGACATCTTCCCTGGCTCTATATGCGTGGGCAAGAAGTTTGTGGAGAGGAAGGGCTTGGAAGGTGGCGAAGAGGTGCAGAATGTCATTTCAAATCTGATAGACCATTTGATTGCCACAGGTGACATCAATCCCCGAACGGCATCCAATGACATCCGCATCAACATTGTGCAGGATGAAATGGTGACTGAGCAGGGGCAGGAAATGGAAGACCCGAATGCATGGAAACCCAAGGATTGGAACATGCTGGAGGAAAACGACGATTGGGAGGAGCCGGAAGATGAAGATGACTAACTTTCTACATATCAAGCACCCAGACGTGGAGAAAGCGCAGAATGAGGTGGATTATCTCTATCAGGTCATCAAACTCATCAACGGCTTTTTCCCGAAAGGGTACATCGAACTGCAAGCCCTGTGTTTCCACCTGTATGGACTCAAAGCAGAAGCCATACTGGAGAAACTGAAAGCAGCGAGGGTGGATGTCGAAAAACCCATCGTCATGACGTGGGATGAAGAAAGTGCCCCTGCGCTACTCAACAAGGTGTTCTTCCCGTTATCTTTCATTACGAAAGCGAGCGAGTTTATTTCACTCGTCAAATTCAGCAAAGCATATTCACGCTTTATAGCACATCAAGAGGAGGTCAGTTGACCCCCTCTTTTTGTTAGTTGACCTTCGGTCTTACTCCTCCTTGCAAGGCATAACCTAAGTAAACTTGGTTCTGCTCTTGCTGCGTTCGTCGTTTGCGGTCAAAAAGTCAAAAAGTCAATTGGTCAATTGGTCAATTTCTGCATCATGGCTTCCAAGATGCTCAGGGCGCCTTCCATCGTTGTAACACCCTTGATGAGCAACGATTTCCTTTCTCCATCTCGCAGGGTGCATCCTCTGCCATGCGAGGCAACGTAGTTGAGCACTTTCTCGAAGGCACGACTCTGGAAGTAGGCGTCTTCAAGGGCGAAATAGAGAATCATGCGTCCCATTTTGAGGACGACTTTCTCGATACCGAGACGTTGAGCCGCCCACTTGATGGGCATAACGGTGAGGAGCGATTCGCCCACAGGGGGTATTTGTCCGAAGCGGTCGATGAGGCGTTTCTTGTAGTCTTCCAATTGCTTGGGTGTGGTGAGAGAGTCGAGTTCGCGGTAGAGACTCATGCGTTCGCCGCTGCTGGGCACATATTCTTCGGGGAAGAAGCCCTGGATGTCGCTTTCGATGTTGGTTTCCGTCACAAACTTCTCACCGCTGATTCTACCCTCTTCATCTTTGTCTTCTTCGGCAAAGAGTTCGGTGAACTCGTTTTCCTTGAGTTCTTCTACTGCCTCATTCAGTATCTTCTGGTAGGTTTCATAGCCCAAATCGGTGATGAAGCCGCTCTGTTCTGCTCCTAACATGTTTCCTGCACCACGGATGTCGAGGTCTTGCATGGCGATGTGGATGCCGCTGCCGAGGTCGCTGAAGTTCTCCACGGCTTGCAGACGGCGACGGGTCACATCGTTCAGGGCTGCGAGTGGGGGAGCGATGAGGTAGCAGAACGCTTTCTTGTTGCCTCGTCCCACACGTCCACGCATCTGGTGGATGTCGGAGAGTCCGTAGTTCTGCGCGCTGTTGATGATGATGGTGTTGGCGTTGGGCACGTCGATGCCGTTCTCCACAATCGTCGTGGAGAGCATCACGTCGTAGTCGTAATTCATGAAGTCGAGAATGATTTTCTCCAAGTCCTGCGGATTCATTTGCCCATGACCTACACACACGCGCGCATCAGGTACATATTTGTGTATCATCTCCTCCAATTCGCGGAGGTTGCTGATTTTGTTGTTCACGATAAACACCTGTCCGTTGCGGCTCATCTCGAAGTTGATGGCTTCGGCAAAGATTTCAGGCGAGAAGGTGTGTATCTCTGTCTGAATGGGGTAGCGGTTGGGTGGGGGAGTCTGGATGATGGACAGGTCTCTGGCTCCCAAGAGTGAGAACTGCAACGTGCGTGGAATAGGAGTGGCAGTCATCGTGAGGGTGTCCACATTCACTTTCATGGCTCTCAACTTCTCTTTCGTTGATACGCCAAACTTCTGTTCCTCGTCGATGATGAGCAATCCCAAGTCCTTGAACTGCACTTGCTTGCCAATCAGTTTGTGGGTGCCGATGATGATGTCCACCTTTCCTTCCTTGAGGTCGTCCAACACCTCTTTTGTTTCTTTGGCGGTACGGGCACGGGTAAGGTATTCCACCCTGACGGGAAACTCTTTCAGGCGTGATGAGAAGGTCTGGTAGTGCTGATATGCCAACACTGTTGTGGGCACCATCACTGCCACCTGTTTGCCGTCGGTGGCTGCCTTGAATGCGGCACGTATCGCCACTTCTGTCTTTCCAAAGCCCACATCGCCACACACAAGTCTGTCCATTGGACGTGGCTTCTCCATGTCTGCCTTCACGTCTTGCGTCGCTTTCAGCTGGTCGGGTGTGTCCTCATAAACGAAACTGGCTTCCAGTTCCTGTTGCAGATAACTGTCCTTGCTGTAGGCAAACCCTTGCTCTTTCAGTCGGGCAGCATAGAGTTTGATGAGGTCACGGGCAATGTCCTTCACCTTGCTCTTCACCCGTTCCTTCATGCGCTCCCAAGCACCGCCACCAATCTTGTTCAGACGGGGAGCCTCACCCTCCTTGCCTTTATATTTGGAGATTTTATGCAGGGAGTGGATGGACACATAAACTGTGTCTTCATGCAGGTATGTAATCTTGATCATCTCCTGCATCACATTGCCCTGTGGCACTCTCACCAGTCCTCCGAACCTTCCCACGCCGTGGTCTATATGCACCACATAATCGCCAATCTCAAACTGCTGTATCTCCTTCAGCGTCAGTGCCACCTTGCCTCGATGTGCCTTGTCGCTCTTCAGGTTGTATTTGTGGAAGCGGTCAAAGATTTGGTGGTCGGTGAAGAAGCACACCTTCAGCGTGTGGTCAATGAATCCCTCATGAATGGCTTTGTTGACGGGAAAGAAATGGATGGCATCCATTTCTGTTTTTGCCTGTTCCTCAAAGATATTTTGCAAACGTGCAATCTGCTTCTCGCTGTCCGCAAAGATGCAAATCTTGTAGCCCTCGTCCATCAGTCGGTGAAACTCCTGACTCACCAACTCAAAGTTCTTGTGGAAAAGAGGTTGCGGAGAGGTGTTGAAGTGTACGGACTTCTCATCCGTTGAGGTGCCCTGCTTCACTTCCAAATGTCGGAACTGCACCACCTGTTTCAAGAAAGTCTCCTCATTGACGACGAGACTTTCCCAATCTGCAAGGTCTCCCTCTCCATCACGGGGGAGGGTTGGGGAGAGGGACTTTGCCTGGCTTGAAAAGCCCTCATCATGTATCTGAGCAATTTTGTCACACACAAACGTGAAGTCCTGCGTCACAATCAGCGTGTCCTTCGGCAGAAACTCCAAGAAGGAGATGTATTCAGCATTGTCCTTCTTGATGTCAGGCACTATCGTCATCGTCTCCACCTTTCCCTGACTCAGCTGGCTCTGCACGTCAAACGTTCTGATGCTGTCCACCTCATCGCCAAAGAAGTCGATGCGGTATGGCATGTCTGATGAGAATGAATACACATCCACGATGCTTCCTCTGATGGCAAACTGCCCGGGTTCATACACATAATCCGTGTGTTCAAAACCCAACTCGAAGATGCGCTTCTCCAACTTGCTGATGTCAAACTCATCGCCCACCTTCACCGTCAACGTGTTTTCATCCAGTTCCTTCTTCGACACCACTCGTTCCGCCAACGCATCGGGGTAAGTGACGATGAGTGTCGAATGAGGAATGAGGAATGAGGAATGAGGAATGGATTGTTCTGCTGATGAATGAGTATCAATTCCTAATTGGCTACGCCGAGCTAAAGGTTCCTCATTCCTCATTCCTGATTCGGCCAATCTTGTCAGCACCTCAGTTCTCAGAATCTCATTGCCTGCATCCTTCTGGTTGTATTTGATGGCACGTTTATATGACGAAGGGAAGAACAGCACCCTTTCGTCACCCATCATCTGTGTCAAGTCGTGGTATAGGTAGCCCGCATCGTCCATATCGTTCATCACCACCAGCATGTTGGGGTTGTTGCCCCTTCCGTTCATGATGGATGCCAACAACAGAGCAACTGACGAACCGCATAGTCCGTCAGCCCTCAATTCTTTAGCCTTGCCAGTTCTGATGCGCTTGGCAAGTTCTCTCACCTCCTCCGAGGAGGCAAGAGCAGAAAGTACCTTACTTGTTTCCAAAAGATGAAATCCTAAAACATTGTGTCCTCGCCGCATGGTTTCCTTTCTCCTTGGATAGGGGGAGAGGGGTAGGGAGAGGGCCTTTTTATGCCACGCCCATCACCATTTGGGGCTCATACACTCTTGCAAACAACTGCAGGAAGAACAGCGTGTCTTTCGATGGACTCACCAGTTTCTTCAGTTCGGCAATTTTGGATGTCTTGTTGTCGGATGGAGTAGAATCGTTCATAGGCAGATTTGCTTTTACGTTTTCTCTTTCTACAATCAATAACGAGCAGAAAAAGCGTTTATTATGCAAAACTGCATATTTATTTTTATGCACTTATCTCTCCAGCCTTGTCAAGTGCCAGTTGCGCCATGATTTTCTTCTTGCACTTCTTGTGCATCCAGATGCAGAAGACAATCAGCAGGACGATGATGGGCAACACGAGGTAGTCGCTGATGCCAACATTCATCACGATGGAGTCGTAGATGCCATGTGCAATCACAGGCACTGCCAAGATGCTGACACCGTTCAGGAATGAATGCTTCACGAAGTGGTATTGTGCATAGTAGAAACCCATCAGCACGGCAAAGGCATAATGTCCAGGCACAGAGAAGATGGCACGCATGATGCCGACCGATGCCCAGTTGTCATCCAGCACCACATAACCGATGTTCTCGACGGTGGCAAAGCCCAAACCCACGCACACCGCATACACGATGCCGTCGTAGTGCTCGTCGAAATATGGATTCTTCCGCAACACCAGCCACAACGCCAACAGTTTGAAACACTCCTCAGGAATGGCAGCCACAAAGAATGCATCTGCACAATGACCGATGAACGACTGTGACTCTCCACCTTCTCCAAACAGGATGGCGCTGACAAACTGTTCCACACAAATGATGGGGATGACCGTGGCAGCACCCAGCAGAATGGCTTTCCAAATCTTCCCCTTCGGTTCAGGTTTCGCATCCTTCTTGAAGATGTAAATCAACAACAGGACAGCAGGCAATACCGCAATTGCCAATGCAATAAAAAATGACATAATGATGAATAGTTTATATTGTTTTTAGTTTTCTTCTTGCTGATTCAAATTCAGTTGTTTGATAGCTTTGTCGAAATCACTCTCCAGCATCCTCATCTCTCGTTCACGATAGATTTCAAACTCTCGTTCTGCTTTTTCCATTGCTTCTTTGTGAGAAATCTTTCCGTTTCCTTCTAAAATGTTTTTCCGTAAACGTAGAATTTGGTCATCCAATGCAGCAATCCAATCCGCCATTTTCATAGGATTTTGTTCCAGTGCTTGAAACTCTGCAAAGTCGAGAAATTGTGAGGTCAGCAAATTCAATCGTTGCAACTCCAACTCCGTGAGATAATTCTTGGCAATCTTCACATCATCGCGAGTCACGTAGTTCCCCTTGAAGTTTGTCATGCCCACAAAAGGCTTTTCATTATCCACTCTTTCGAAAATGAGTTCTGCGGCTGTATGTTCGTGTACTGCATAGTGCATTTTGTTTTGTACAGTGGCAAAGAATTGTTTAGTAAGATTGGAACGAGGGTCATAATCTGTTGATGTAGCATAGATGTCCGTCACTTGCTGATAAAAATTTCTCTCGGACGAACGGATATCACGAATACGTTGCAACAACTCACGAAAATACCGATTCCCTCCCTGCTTCAACCGTTCATCATCCATCGTGAATCCTTTCTGGATATATTCATGCAGTCGTTGTGTCGCCCATCGACGGAAACGCACAGCAATGGGAGATTGAACACGATAACCAAGTGCGATAATAACATCAAGGTTGTAAAAAGCAACTTCATGAGATTGCGTTTTACCTTCTATTGCGCCATGTTGAGTGGTTGTTCGGAATTTCCGAACAACCACTTCTTTATCCAGTTCTCCATCTTCAAAAATGCGTTTGATGTGTTCGCTTACGTTCGATTTGCTCGACTGATATATCTCTACAAGTTGCGCCTGTGTCAGCCACACATCCTCATCAGCAAAGCGCACATTCACGCTCACTTTGCCACTTTCATCCTTATATAAAATCAGTTTGTTGTCCATTTATTAGGAATATCAAGGTAAGTCTACTCCTCAAAATAATCGTTGTCTATTCTTTTGATGGAGTAAATGGCTTCAGTGACAGAGACTCCGAGATTATATTTAATCATGTATAATGCCAGTTGGTGTCCATCAATTTTAGCGATTTTGACACTCGGCTCATAATCCAAAGCCTCTTTTGTGAAAGAAGATGTTGTAATAAACACTCCTTTTTGAACTTTCTTTCCAGACATGGCACCTACAAAACTTTGCAAGACTGGACGTCCAACGTTATTTCCTTTTTTCCATCGTTTTGCTTGAACATGAATGACATCTAAGCCTAATGTGTCCTCATTAATAATGGCATCAATGCCCTCATCGCTGGTGTATTGGGTGTTTACACCCTCTCCGTATCCCATCTTTACCAGCAGGTCTTTTACCAATTTCTCAAAGAACTGGGGGCTTTGTTCCAATACGCGTTCCAGTACATCATCAGCCATTTGCGAGAGCCATTGTTTATAGGCTCCTGCCATGATTTCTTCAGGTGTTTGATCTGACACTTCTTGTGAACTAGGAGTTTGTGTGGATTTCTGTTCTTCATCGGCATTCTTATCCGAAGCCTCAAATTCGATAAAAGCGGGAATTTTTCTTAGTTCTTTAATGCCAATATAATTGATGTCCTTGTCAAGCATTGCTTTTCCATCAGCCGTTATCCGATAGACTCCTCTTTTCACAGTTTCCACTAAGCCTGCCTTGTTCAAATAAAATTTAGCCCATCCTGTTCTGTTGTCAATGATGTTTTGTCTGCCACTTTGAAGTTTCTCTATCGCTTCTTCTGGAGTTAAGTGGAAATGCTCAATCATCGCTTTTGTACATTCTTTGAGATTACGTGGATTTCCATCTCCTAAGAATTGCAATAAAGGATACATTACTTTTTGAAAATCGGGTATCATATGGCGTATGGTGTAAATTAAAATTTCAATAATATTTTACAAAGTTACGTCTTTCTCTCCAATCAATCAAGAAATGAAAGAGAAAACAGATGGAAAGGGTGCTTTTCTTTGCTTTTCTCCATGATTTGTTTTATCTTTGCAAAAACAAATGATAATACATGTGGATGACCATGAATGATGTGACAACTCCAACCTTCCGACTTTCTGATGTGCCAAGTAATTTTGCTTTGTGCTTGAATGCTGATTGCCCTTTATCTGGGCAGTGCCTGCACTATATCGTGAGGACGATGATTCCTGAGGATGAACTGATTTTACATGTCTATAACCCAGAGGCAGTGAAGGGTGGGGAGGATTGCGAGCATTTCCGTAACCAGACACCAGTGCGTTATGCATATGGTTTCGAGGGTATGCAGGCGAATATGTTGCCGAGGCAGTATGCGATGTTTATGGACATACTGATTGCCCAATTCAGCCGCAATTCTTATTTTGTGCGTCGGCGAGGCGGATTCCCTATGCCTCCGAGGGAACAGGAATTGATTCGTGAGGTGCTCAAACAGGTGGGCGCTGACCCTTCAATGGAGTTCGACCGCTACAAGGATCGCATCAATTGGACGGATTGAAGACCTTCGTCATCAGATGCCTCTTTTCTGTCCCAGTACTTCTGTAAAAGTACTCGAGTACCAGTAAGAAAGTATTGTAGTACTTCTGTGGAAGTACTGAACAGGTTGTGAAAGAAACTCCCGCATGAGTTGGTCATGCGGGAGTTGTATGAATGCCCAATGTTATTATTTGAAAATCATCTGTGCGAACTGATAGATGCTTTCACGCCATACAGGCCATGTGTGACCGCCGGGGTACTCATAGTAGTCATACTTGATGCCGATTTCATCGAAACGGCGACGCATCTCCTTGCAGTTCTCGTAGGCGATGTCTTCCTGACCTCCCATCGACATCCACAACTTCTTGATGTTTTTGTTGTAGAGGTCTTTCTTCTCTTTCAGAGTGGCATAGTTCTTGTCGTTGTCACCGCCTCTTCCGGGACCACCATTATTCTTGAACCAACCCGAACTGAACACACCTACGTAACTGACGAGGTCTGGCTGTGCAATGAGCGTGTTGAGTGTGTGGATGCCACCCATTGACAGACCTGCCAATCCTCGGTTCTCCATCCCCTTCTTGGCACGGAAATTTTTCTCCACAAAAGGAATGCCTTCCTGAGTCAGTTCAGCAGTGAAGTCGCGCGTGTTGCCGTCGAGCATGGCGATGATCATGGGCACAGCCTTGCCTTCAGCGATGAGGTTGTCGAGGATGATGTCGGTGAGTCCCTGCTGATTCCAGCCACGTTCATCTTCGCCACCGCCATGTTGGAGATACAACACGGGGTAGTCCCTTTTCTCTTGGTCATACATGGGTGGGGTATATACATACATGGTTTTCCATGCGTTATCCACATGCGAGTAGTAGCGTTTGCGGTGCACGTCGCCATGAGGCACATCTTTGAAGGCGAAGCGGTCTGCCTTCGTGGCATCGTATGGAATCTCCAAACCGCTCGACATCATGCTGCATCCATAGAAAGACTCGCTGTTGGGGTCTGCCACCTGCACACCGTCAATATATAGGAAATAGTAGTGAAAACCTTCTGTCTGCGGGTCAGTGGTGCATGTCCACACGCCATTGTCGCCCTTCTGCATGTCATAGCGTTTGCCGAGGTCTATCTGTACTTGCTGGGCATTGGGTGCCTGAATGCGGAACACGACACGGTTGTCGGGCAGCACACGTGGGTATTGCTTGCCACGGATATTCCATAACGAAGGCTTGCCCGGCAGGTCTTGCTGTTGCCTGGCAGGACCGAACTGTGCGCTGGCTGTGAGCGACATGACGCACAATAGGATTGCTGATAAAAGGTGTTTCATGTTTTTGTTATTGATAAATGAATAAATAGTAGTTTTGTTCTTGCAAAGATACGATATTTTTTCTTACCTTTGCACACAAAGCACAACAGAAATGATTGATTCGAGCATATTGCAGGGTAAGAAGGCGGCATTTTTCACGCTGGGCTGTAAATTGAACTTCGTAGAAACGAGCTCCGTGGCGCAACAGTTGGAGCGTTATGGGGTAAGGAAGGCGCAGAAAGGTGAGGTGGCTGACTTGGTGGTGGTGAATACATGCAGCGTGACGGAGGTGGCTGACCACAAGTGCAGGCAGGCGATTCATCGGTTGGTGAAAGCGCATCCGGGTGCATTTGTAGTGGTGACAGGTTGTTATGCGCAGTTGAAGCCACAAGATATTATCGAAACGGAGGGTGTGGATTTGGTGTTGGGGAGTGAACAGAAGGGGAACATCATTCCTGCCATTCTCAATGGCATGACCGGAGCATATACCGTGAAGACAGCAGACATCAAGACGTTTGCGGAAAGTTGTTCAAGAGGGGATAGAACTCGCTACTTCCTCAAGGTGCAGGATGGTTGCAACTACTACTGTACTTATTGCACCATCCCGATTGCCCGTGGAAGAAGCCGCAACGGCAGTATTGCCTCTATGGTGCAGCAGGCAGAGCATGTGGTGCAGGAGGGGGGCAAAGAGATTGTCATCACGGGCGTGAACATCGGTGACTTCGGACGTTCCACAGGTGAGACCTTCTTCGACCTCGTCAAGGCACTCGATGGGGTGGAGGGCATCGAACGCTACCGCATCTCCAGCATCGAACCTAACCTTCTTACTGATGAAATCATCGAGTATTGTGCACAGTCACGTGCCTTTATGCCTCACTTCCACATTCCCCTCCAGAGCGGATGCGACGAGGTGCTGAAACTGATGCACCGCAAGTACGACACGGCACTCTTCCACCACAAGATAGAGAAGATTCGTTCCGTCATGCCCGATGCCTTCATCGGTGTGGATGTCATCGTCGGCACTCGTGGCGAGACGGAAGAGTATTTTCAACAGGCCTACGACTTCATGGAGAGCGTTGATGTCTCCCAATACCACGTGTTCTCCTACTCCGAACGTCCTGGCACCAAAGCCTTGGAGATTCCTCATGTGGTCACGCCGCAGGAGAAGCACGAGCGCAGCCAGCGTGTCTTGGCGCTCTCGACACAGAAAACTCGCGATTTCTACAGCCGCTTCATCGGCAGCATACGTCCCGTCCTGCTGGAACACGCCTCGCCACGAAAGCCTGTGATGAACGGCTTCACCGACAACTACATCCGTGTGGAAGTGCCGAATATGACCGAGCTGGACAACCAAATCGTCAACGTGCAACTCGGAGACTTTAACAAGGAAGGAGATGCGTTGAAAGGAGAACTGATTTGAATTCCCCCAGTCATTAGATCTGTATTCATTTGCCGTTTGCTTTAAACAATAAACTTGATATATTATGAAGAAAATATTATTAGTATTGTCCTTGATGACAATGTTGGTATCATGTACTACAAAAACGTACACTATTACTAATTACTCGGAAAGAATGGAGGCCTTGGAAAAGAATTTTCCAGAGATATATGGTTTGTATAAAAGAGGAGATGTGATAATAGATAGGGTGTATTATTATGAAAAGAAGGATGGTAGTAGTGGAACACGTGTTCAGTATCACTATAGATAATAGATATAGATAATGGTTCCACTGATTAGAGCAAGCTTCTGTCAAAATATATGAAGAAATTAGCAATCGTCATATTAAACTGGAACGGCGCCGACATGATGCGCCAATACTTGCCATCGGTGCTGAAGAACAGCGTGGGTGATGTCATTGTGGCTGATAACGCCTCCACTGATGGAAGCGTGCAGATGCTCCAACAGGAGTTCCCCGAAGTGCCCGTCATCGTGCTCGAAGAGAACTTTGGCTTTGCTGAAGGCTACAACCGTGCCCTCGTACAACTCCCCGACTACGAATACTACCTCCTCCTCAATTCCGACGTGGAAATTAGACAGAAAGAATGGGATGCACCACTTCTTAAATATATGGATGCGCACCCTAATTGTGCCGCCTGCCAACCCAAATTGCTGTCTTTACGTCAGCCCTCAACTGTCAACTGTCAACTGTCAACTGTCAACTGGTTCGAGTATGCTGGTGCCGCAGGAGGCTTCCTTGACAAATATGGTTACCCCTTCTGCCGAGGACGTGTGTTCGACACCATCGAACCCGACGAAGGGCAGTACGACGACATCGTTCCCCTCCTATGGGGCACAGGAGCCGCCCTCATGGTGCGAGCCTCCGACTGGCGTGAGAGTGGGGGACTCGATGCCCGCTTCTTTGCCCACATGGAAGAGATTGACCTCTGCTGGCGACTCCGCACGATGGGCAAGAGCATTGTCTGCATCAGCGAGAGCAAGGCATACCACCTCGGAGGTGCCACCCTCAATCAGGGCAATCCTCGCAAGACCTTCCTCAACTTCCGCAACAACCTCCTTATGCTCTACAAGAACTTGCCCGATGCAGAACTCAAGAGTGTGATGCGCACCCGTCGCTTCCTCGACTATCTCGCCGCCCTCCAGTTCCTCCTCAAGGGCGACACCAAGAATTTCTCCGCCGTCTTTAAGGCACGCCATGCCTTCTACGACCTTCTCCCCGACTTCGAGAAAGACCGTCGCCACATTCAGCAGCTTCGCAAGAATGAGCGCGTCCCCGAACGTGTCAACTTCTCCCTCCTCTGGCAATATTATGTGAAAGGAAAGAAAAAGTTTAGCGAGTTGACAGTTGATAGTTTATAATTGAAAGTTTTAGCCTGTTGAGCGGATGAGTGAAGGAAAGGTATTAATGGAGCTTGCAAACTGTTTGCAAACTCCGTTTTTGTTTCTTTTTGTAAATGCAAAGTATTTGCAAACTGTTCTTGTTGGCGAGAAAAATGGAAAACTGTAACTTTGTCGTCGAAAACCTACAACAAAAATGAAACAATGAAAAAGATTCTGTTTTTATTTGCTCTGCTGCTGGCTGTGTCGGCACAGGCACAGGAGTCTGCCAAGGCTCAACAAGTGAAGTACACCGTCAAGGGTGTCAGTCAGGAAAACGGCAAGATGGTCTATCTGGAAGACAAGTTGACCTCCAAAGTGGTGGACAGCATCGTCGTAGCCAAAGGCAAGTTTGTGTTCAAAGGTCTGGCAGACAAGGATGCCATCTTTGCCATCACGTTCGACCCGAAAGACTGGCAGAGTTGGCATACCCTGTTTTTCAATGACGGCAAAGCCATCAGCGTCAACATGAACGACAGCACACTGAAAGGTTCGCCGCTGAACGAACGGCTGGCCTATTATAACAAGGAAATTCTGGGTCTGCCGGGCAGTTATTATCCAGAGTATAAATATAAGATGGTCAAGAAGATGTTTGAAGAGGAACTTGAAACGCTGCTGCCTGCTGCACTCATAGTCGAAGGCCAAAGGACTTTTGGGTCAAAAGGATTGCTTCGTATGTTGGAAAAGAAGCCCGCCTATGCTGAGCATCCAAAGGTTAAACAATATGCGGAGGGGATAAAGAGGATGGCTACGGCAACAGTTGTCGTGACATCGGGCAGAACAGATGAGCAGAAAGCAGCCGACAGGGATGCGAAGGATGCCTTCATCGGTCAGCAGTTCACCGACTTCGAGATGGTGGACACGTTGGGAAATACCCACAAACTCAGTGAATACGTCGGCAAAGGGCGTTGGGTGCTCGTCGATTTCTGGGCCTCATGGTGTGGCCCTTGTCGTGCCGAGATGCCCAATGTGGTGGCGGCATACGAGAAATACCATCCAAAAGGGCTTGACATCGTTGGCGTGTCCCTTGATGGAAACAGGATTCCGTGGGTGAAAGCCATCGCCAGTCTGAAGATGCCGTGGGTGCATCTTTCTGACCTGAAGGGAAGGGAGTCGCTGGTCACCAAGGTGTATAAAATCAACGCCATCCCCGACAACCTGCTCATCAACCCGCAAGGCAAGATTGTGGCGCGCGACCTTATGGGAGAAGAATTGTACACCAAATTAGCAGAAATCTTTGATGGAAAAAATTAGATTTATGAACATTTTTTGTAAAGTATAAGACCGATATGAAAAAGATGATGATTGTAGCCTTGTGTCTTGGTTTGTTGTCGTGTCGGCAAACGGCACCGAGGCAGGATGTGCTGGAAGTCATTTTCCCCACGGGTACGGAAGGCTTTGTGGAGGTAACTTTCGGAGCGGAAGGAGAGCGATGTGACACGTTGCCGATAGTGGATGGACGGCTACTGATGGAAAAAGACAGTCTGCCAGTGACAGTCACATTGAAGTATCTGAAAGAACGAGATGCCGACGACAAGGTGTGGTTGGCAGTGCAGGGCGCCCATGCACGATGGGGAAGCATCCCATTGGGGTATGGCCGCACGGAGGTTACATTCGATTCGCTTACGCCTCAGGTGTCCGTGGGACGCATTGCAGACGAGTATGGCGATTTTGAAGCCAACGATGTGTTCTTCAATGCCCCTCAACATTTTCGGAGTCAAGACTTCCTGAAAGCCCATTCTGAAAGCGTCCAGGCATTGCACCTCTTGTCGAAATCGTGGGATGCCGACACCTTGCAGATGGCTCTGGATTGTTTCTCCCCGTCGTTGCGCAACTCAGACAAAGGGCAAGAACTGCAGCAACTCATTTTGGCTCGCAAAGAGCGGGGTGGGGTGGCAAGGCTTTTCCCCATGTGGGACACGGCAGGGAGAGCCCATACTTTCGAGGAGTGTCTGAATGGGAAGGAGTATATGCTGCTGAACCTGTGGGCGAGTTGGTGCGGCCCCTGTCGTGCCGAGATACCCGAACTGATAACATACGAGGAAGAATGTCGTGACCGTGTGGCATTTGTCAGCGTGACCATCGACGAAGACAGAGACGCTTGGCTGAAAGCGGTGGATGAACTGCCGAAATGCACATGGGCAAACCTCTCCACGAAGTTTGATGGCAGCCCAGAAGGACGACCACGTCCCCCTCTCTTCAATAATGGCTTCGTTCCTTTCTTCTACATTCTCGACAGATACGGGAACACGGTTTACAGTTCGTTGGAATGTGGTGGCGGAAAACCCTTGGATGATGCGAAAGAAAGGCTCAAAGAACTGCTGACAAAGTCCAACGGGCTTTGATAAAAGCCGATGCTTTTGCGAGTTGACAGTTGATGTTCTTCTCGTTGTCAGGTATCATCGTAAACTCCTTTAACTTCGATTACTTCGAGCGGAGCGATAACTTCAGCCAATAGAAAGTTGGAAATTTCTTCTCAAAAGTTTGTTAATGTGAAAGAAAAGCCCTACCTTTGCGAAAGTTAACAATCTTATTATGAAGAAACCCAGTCGCTCTATACTCCTTTCGGTGATGTTCATCACCTTTTTGACGTGTGGCATGAAGGCACAAGAACGCGTGGTGCAGATGCCTAATCGCGACCAACTCATGTCTGCCCATATCCGGGTACTTTTCCAAGATAAAGAAGGCTATATGTGGTACGGTATGAAGTCCGACGGACTCTACCGCGACGACGGCTACAACCTCGTCTCGTTCCGTGCCGACTACCTCCATCCCGAGTTGCAGATGAACAACAACATCATGTCACTCTGCGAAGACCAGTCCAACCGACTCTGGATAGGTACCAAACGCGGACTCTATGTGCTCGACAAGCACGACTACACCATCCGCCCGACAGGTGACCAGAAACTGCAGACCTGGACGATGGATGCCATTAAGGCAAGCACGGGCGACTCCATCTGGGCATTCGCCAACAACCACCTGCTCACCTACGACCGCGACGGCAACTGCACCAGTCAGTCGCCCGTCGAGTCCAACCCCCTCGTCATCCCCGACCGCAGGCAAATCACTGATTTCCGCGGCAACGTGTGGCAACTTGACGACAACGGCATGGCGACCGTGCGCACACACCCCATCATCATCATGGATGAGGTGAACCTCGACACCATCGCCTTGCGCCATTTGGTGCCCGTCAGTCGTGCAGGCACTCTGCCGCCCGACACGAAAGTACATGCCGTGTGGCATGCCACCGATGACACCAAATGGATTGGCACCAGCATCGGAATGACGAAAGTGGCACCCGGAGCTGAACCCGAAGAGGTGGGTCCCCACTTCGGAGTGGTCAACACCCTCTCTCCTGCCGACGACGGCACCATCTACCTGAACACCGAATGGCAGGGACTCATCAGCTACAAGGACGGAGTTATCGCCAAACTCGACTCCACCATCCGCAATGCCTCCGCTCTTTGCCTCGACAACCGTAACCTCTGGATAACCACCTCCGACGGCAGACTCCTCGTCTATGATGTGCAAAAGAAGACCGTACAGGACAAATCCGCTGACTGCCGTCTGCGCGGCGATGCACCTTGGGGCATTGTGGTCATCAACGGCTACGTGTGGGTGATCTTCAACCAGTACATCATCCTCTATTCGCCCTCACAGGACTTGCTCCAATACGTCTTCCCAGCTGACCTCGACCCCCAGCCCCTCTTCTTCCGAGGCATCTACACCGATGGTGACCGCCGAGTCTTCATCGAGACGGAAGACAAAGCCTACGAACTCAAATGGGCATTCAGCGAAGAGAAGCCCGTCATGCAGGAGAAAGTATCCCTCTCTGCCTACGAGACCATGCGCGGCATCTTCTGCTTGGGTTTAGACCAACGTGAATTGCACCTGTCAGCCAAGGAACGCGTGGTACACCTCTTCTTCACCACCTTCGACCACCTCCACACCAGTCACATCCGCTTCGCCTACCGCCGTGGTGGCGACGAAGACGGGGGAGAATGGCAATACCTCGAACTCGGTCAGAACGCTGCCCGAATCTCTAAGCTCACTCAAGGCGATAATATCATACAGGTCAAAGCCACCGACGCCTTTGGCGAGTGGAGCGACCAAATCACCACCATCACCATCCATGTCGAAGCCTATTGGTACGAAACCATCTGGGCATTCATCATCTACGGCGTCTTTGCCGCCCTCCTCATCGGCTTCATCATCTGGTGGCGAAAAAAAGTGATACAGAAAAAGGAACACAAGAATAAAGAAATGGAGGAAAAAATGAAGAAAGTGGTAATCGTGGAAGAGTAGGAAACTTCCACTCGCACATGTTTGTGTTCCCCACTCGTGAACGTAAGTGTTCCCCACTCGCGAACGTAAGTGTCCCTCACAAAGGAACGTGAGTGTCCCTCACAAACGAGTTGCAAACTGTTTGTGTCGCGTAAAGAAATAGGTTAAGGTCAGTAGGAGGGTATAGCAGAGGATGGTCGTGAGTGTGTTGGGATGCCATTCAATTGTTGCGTAAGGAAACGAGGCTATTGCTTCGGTGATACTGCTCATGGTGGTGGCTGTCCAATTGAGCAGGTTGGTGAGGAAACTGTTGATGGGGTCGCACCAGAGGAATGTCCACCAAAGGATAGCACTCCACATGAGGAGATAGACAAAGAGGGTGAGGGCGAGATTGCTGATGATGGAGAGAGTGGAGAAACTGCCAAAGTGGTAGGCGGCGAGTGGCGCGGTAAAGAGGGTGCAGATACATGTGATGGCTATGATTTGGAGAATTCGAGGCGTTTTGGCGTTGATGAAGCGCTGGCTTAAAAGACTGATGCCAACAATGGATGCAAAAGAGAGTTGGAAACCGATGTCATACAAGTAGAAAGGGTTGATGCAAAGCATGACGGAAAAGGCAATGGCACATGAGTTAAGAGATATGGCCTCGCGTGAGACGCTTTGGCAGAGCAGAAGAATGGTGAACATTATGCTGGCTCGAATGAGCGAGGGTGATGCACCCGCTATGAAGGCATAGAGCCAGAGGACTGCAATGATGAAGAGGTTGCTGACCCATTGCCAACGAAGGGGAAGCAGGGGCTTGAGGAAGAAAATCTGTATGATGAGGATGATGATGCCGACGTGGAAACCTGAGAGGGCAAGTACGTGACTGACACCTGCATGGGCATAAGCCGTGCGTGTGTCTTTGGAAAGGTGGGCTTTCTGCCCGATGGTCATGGCTTCGATGATATTGCCAGCTTCTCCGTTGATGCCATGCTCATCATAGATGGCGTGCAGTTTTCCTTGTAAAGATTCTACAGTAGAGAAGAGCGACGGGGATGATTGGCAAGAATGAACAAACCATTGGTTGGGTGGAGTATAAGCTGTAGCGCAGATTCCGTGATGGAAAAGATAGGTGTTGTAAGTTTTGAAGGTGTCGTTCTCACAAGTGTTGGTAGCGCTGAGATGACGGATTTTAGCAAATATGGTGTCACCAATTTGAATGGTGGAGAACGTGATGCTGTCATGCTGGGGTGCAACCTTGTCTTTTCCTATATATAAAAGAAGGTGAACCCCTTTTTCTTGTTCCAATGTTAGTGCCCACGAACGGGCTTTTTCTATTGGCGCTTCTGTCAGGACACCTTGACAGAAGGTGGTATCTTGGGGCGTTCCTTGTTCTATGTGTCGATATTTTTCTGTGTGAAGCGTCATGCCGATGAGGAAAAAGAGGCACATGGCAATCACTCCGAACTTACTATCTCTATAAATATCGGAGGTCTTGATGAAGAAAAAGGAGAAGGCGAGTACGGCACAACAAAGAATGAACAAGACCACCAAGTCCATGTGGCTAACAAATAGATTCGCCCCAATCATTCCCAAGGTGAAAGGAATGATGAGGCGAATAAGAGGGTACAGTTCCCACTTCATCACAACCCCTTTAATTCTTTGATGCGTTCTTCTGGGTTTTCGGCTCCGAAGACGTAGCTGCCGGCTACGAGGACATCGACGCCTGCGGCGACGAGCCGGGGGGCTGTGTCGTGGTTGACGCCACCATCGACTTGGATGAGGGCATGGCTTTCGGTGCTCTGGATGAGCTGTTTGAGTTTCTTGACTTTCTGTATGGAGTGTTCGATGAATTTCTGTCCTCCGAAGCCTGGGTTGACGGTCATGAGGAGCACCATGTCAACGTCTTGGATGATGTCTTCGAGCACATTCACGGGAGTGTGGGGGTTGAGGGTGACTCCTGCTTTCATGCCGGCATCGTGTATCTGCTGGATGGTGCGGTGAAGGTGGGGACAGGCTTCGTAGTGCACGTTCATCATGTAGGCTCCAAGTGCTTTGACCTGCTGGGTGAATTTGCCTGGGTCAACTATCATCAGGTGTACGTCGAGGGGCTTCTTGCATATTTTGGCGACGGCTTGGAGTACGGGAAACCCGAAACTGATGTTGGGCACGAAGACGCCGTCCATCACGTCGAGGTGGAGCCAGTCGGCTTCACTGCGGTTGAGCATGTCGATGTCTTTTGTCAAATTGGCAAAGTCGGCTGCGAGGAGGGAGGGAGAGAGAGTTATCATTTTATTTAGTTAGGAGTTAGGAATTAGGAGTTAGGAGTTACCATGCGGGGTGCAAGCATCGCGTTAGCCTAACTGTCACTTGAGAGTGAAACTGGTTTGTCCTATCATTTGCTTGTCACAGAAGAGGAAGAGTTTGTAGGTGCCGGCTTCGAGGAACTCGGTGACGTCGGTGTACATGGTGATTTTCTCTTCTTCGCCTGTGTAGTCGATGTATTTCTTCTCGGTGTACTCGAGGGTGGTGTTCTCGTAGGGGAAGGTGCCTTTGTTGCCCATGACGGAGTTATCGGGCTTGAGGATGCGAGCGTAGAGGGTGCGCTGTCCGTTCTGGGCAGTGACGTTCTTGACGATGGTGAAGCCGAAGGCGAGTTTCTTGACGTCCTTGACCTTCTTGGCGTCTTTGCTTTTCTTGTCTTTGGGAGTGACCCAGAATCCAGTGGCATCGAGCTGTGCAGCGATGTTCACCTTATCCTTGAGTTGGTTGCGCTCGGTGGAGAGGTTGGTGATTTGGGTGTTTGCCACACTGATCTGTTCCTTGATTTGGGTGTTCTCTTCGTGGAGCGACTGGTTGATGCGGTTGAGGGAATCGACCTGCATGATGTAGCTGCGGAGGACTTCGCGGAGAGAGGCGATTTCGGCTTTGAGCCGTTTGATTTCTGCTGCGTCGGTGGCTTTGGTGCGTTCAAGTTCCTCGAGTAGCTGCTGGGTGTGGCGACGCTCGTTCTCTATCTGTGCGATGAGGCTGTCGTTGCTGAGTTGGCTCTGCAGCATCTCATATTGGAGGTCGAAGTCGCGGTATTGGGTTTCCATCTCCTGCTTTTCGAGTTCGGCAAGTTCCTTGAGGTCTTCGTTCTCTTGCAAGAGGGGTTTGGTGTAGAAGTGGTGGTAGGTGAGCACAGCGGCGGCGATGGCGATGAGTGCCACGACGACTCCGATGATGATGAGGAGGGTGCTGTGCTTCTTTCCCTGTTGTTCTGTCTGTATGTTTGTTTGTTCGTCCATGTCTTTTGGGTGGTAATTGCTATATTCTTTGCAAAGGTAGTAAAGAATTAGGAATTAGGAATTAGGAATTAGGAATTATTTTCATACCTTTGCAAAAAATAAGTGGAAGTACATGCTGAAAAGAGTGATTACGCCGCAGGAAGTGGCGATGGCGAAGAAGGATTTTGAGGAGTGCAGGAACGTGGTGGTGGTGTGCCACACGTCGCCTGACGGTGATGCGATTGGCTCGTCGTTGGGCTTGTATGAGTATCTGAAGCGGAAGGGAAAGCAGGTGACGGTGATTGTGCCGAACTATTTCCCCGATTTTCTGCACTGGATGAAGGATGCGGACAAGATTGTGCGTTTTGACCGTCAGAAGGCGGCTTCGTATGCGGCGCTGAAGTTGGCTGACCTGATTTGCTGCTTGGACTTCAACGACATGAGGAGGATTGACGAGCTGGGTGTGGCTGTGGAAAGGATGCGCTGCAAGCGGTTGCTGATTGACCACCATCTTGACCCTGTGCGTGAGCAGTTTGGTCATATCATCTCGCACCCGGAAATGAGCAGCACGAGTGAACTGCTGTTCCGTCTGCTGGATGCGATGGGGGAGACGAAGAACCTGACCTTCGCGGCGGCGGAGGATTTGTATGCGGGCATTGCGACGGACACGGGCTTCTTCTCGTTCAACAGCAATGACCCCGACTTGTTTGTCATTGTGAGTGAACTGATGAGGAAGGGGATAGACAAGGACCGCATCAACCGCAACATCCAGAATAATTATTCAGCTGACCGACTGAAATTCATCGGCTATGTGCTGTATGAGAAGTTGCAGGTGTTTCCCGACTTGCACGCTTCTGTGTTTGCCATCAAGAAGGAGGAGCTGGCGCAGTTCCACTATGTGAAGGGTGACATGGAGGGTGTGGTGAACATGCCGCTGCAAATCAAGGGGCACAAGCTGAGCATCGCTTTGCGGGAGGATACGGAACGTCCGCTCATTAGGGTGTCAACACGTTCGGTGGATGACCTGCCTTGCAACGAGTTCTGTGAACAGTTCTTTAATGGTGGCGGTCACAAGAATGCGGCTGGCGGCACACTGGAGTGCTCGATGGAGGAGGCGGTTGAGCTTACGATGAAGGCGCTGGAGGAATGGAGAGAAAGGCTGGAGAATTAGGAATGCGGAACCTTTAGCTCGACGGAGTCAATTGAATTCCTAAACTGTCGACTAAGCAAACGTCGATAACTCCGAGCGAAGCGCTCACTTCTATAATTTCTATTACTTCCAAAGAAGTTGAGTTTGCGAACTTAAATGAAATAAATAAAATTCTATATGATATGAAGAAAAAGGTTGTGTTTTTAATGACGATGCTGGCTGCGGTGGGTGTGAGTGCTCAGGTGGCGAGTGTGGTAAGTCCTGACGGACGACTGAAAGTGAATGTGGATGTGAAAGGTGGAAAGCCTGTGTATGAGGTGAAGTATGATGATAAGCAGATGCTGGATGAGAGTCCGCTGGGCTTTGTAGCTGACAATGGTGACTTCTCGCAGGGGGTGAGTTTCGTGGAGAAGAAGGAGACGCATTTGGCGTTTGATTATGAGATGTCGCGTTCGAAGTTCAGCAAGGTGCATGTGGATGCGAACCAGCTGGTGGTGACGCTGAAGAATGCGCAAGGCAATCCGTATGACGTGGATTTCCGCGTGAGCAATAATGACGTGGCGTTCCGCTATGCTATTCCGAACCATCCGAGCCGCCGCAACGAGAAGAAGTTCTCCATCCGCATTATGAAGGAGGCGACGGGCTTTGATTTCCCAAGTCAGACGACGACGTTCCTCACGCCCCAATCTGATGCAATGATTGGTTGGAAGGGCACGAAGCCCAGTTATGAGGAGGGTTATGGCTATGACGAGCCGATGAACAAGCGTAGCCAGTATGGACATGGATATACGTTCCCAGGGTTGTTCCATATCGGGGACGCGTGGGTGCTGGTGTCGGAGACGGGTGTGGATTCACGTTATTGTGCTTCGCGCCTCAGCGACATGAAGGGTGACGGTCTCTACACCTTGGAGTTTCCCATGTCGGAGGAGAACAATGGCAACGGTACGGTGGAACCTGCGTTTGCCCTGCCCGGTGCAACCCCTTGGCGCACCATCACGGTGGGCACATCGTTGAAACCTATCGTGGAAACAACGATTCCTTGGGACTATGTGGAGGCTCGTTATGACACGCCTCATCATTATGAGTTTGGTAAGGGCACATGGAGCTGGATTGTTTGGCAGGACAACTCCATCAACTACGATGATCAGGTGAAGTACATCCAGCTGTCGAAGGCGATGGGCTTCAAGTATGTGCTGATTGACAATTGGTGGGACACGAACATCGGTGAGGAGAAGATGACGGAGCTGGTGAAGTATGCGCAGAGTCAGGGTGTGGATGTGTTCCTTTGGTACAGTTCCAGCGGCTGGTGGAACGACATTGAGCAGGGACCCATCAACGTGATGAGCGATCCCATCAAGCGTAAGCAGTATATGCGTTGGATGAATCTGATTGGTGTGAAGGGCATCAAGGTGGATTTCTTCGGTGGTGACAAGCAGGAGACGATGCGCCATTATGAGCAGATTCTTTCTGACGCTGATGACAACCACATCATGGTCATTTTCCACGGATGCACGATTCCTCGTGGATGGGAAAGGATGTACCCCAACTATGTCGGTAGCGAGGCGGTGCTGGCTTCGGAAAACATCTATTTCAGTCAGGGTGCTGCGGACAAGGAGGCGAAGGATGCTGCCACGCATCCCTTCATCCGCAATGCCATCGGATGCATGGAGTTCGGTGGCTGCTTCATGAACCGCCACATACGCAAGGGTAACCGTGGGGGCAACACCCGCAAGACTTCGGACTGCCACGAACTGGCTACTTGCATCCTTTTCCAGAATCCTATTCAGAACTTCGCCATCACGCCTGAGAACCTCCCAACTGACGGTACTGACATGTCAACTGTCGATTACAACGCACCCGGTGCTCCTGCTCCTGCCATCAGCATGGACTTTCTCAGAGATGTGCCGACCACATGGGACGAGACGGTGTTCATCGATGGTTATCCCGGTAAGTATTGTGTGCTTGCCCGCAGGCATGGTGAAACGTGGTACATTGCAGGCAATAATGCCACAGGTGCTCCGCTCACCCTCAAACTGAATCTCCCTATGTTGCAGAAGGGTGACAAGGCAACTCTCTACAGCGACAATCTCAAAGACCGCGAACCCCAGAAGACGGAACTGAAGGTGAGCAACCCGAAGGCTGTCAGTGTCACAATGGTGGATCAAGGAGGGTTTGTGATTATTAAGTGAAAAGTGAAAAGTGAAAAATCTAAGTCACCTGCCATGTGGGGTGTAGGCGTCGCATTAGCCTAATTTTCAACTGTCAACTTTCAATTATCAACTTTAAAATTTCATGGCAAATAAGGTAGTTATTTCGACGAATATAGGACAGGCACTGACGGAGGCTGTGGGGAAAGTGAAGCACGACAAGCTGTTTCTCTTGATGGATGAAACCACCCATCAGTTGTGCCTGCCAGTGGTCAAGGGCATCCCCTGCCTCAGTGAGGCTATACATATCATTATTGGTGCCACAGACACCCACAAGACATTGGATACGCTGGCAAAGGTGTGGACAGAACTGGGCAATGGAGGTGGAACCCGCCACTCACTTATGGTGAATCTCGGTGGAGGTATGGTCACCGACCTTGGAGGCTTTGCTGCCAGCACGTTCAAACGTGGCATCAAATACATCAACATCCCCACCACACTCCTTAGTATGGTGGATGCCAGCGTGGGTGGAAAGACGGGCATCAACTTCAATGGTCTGAAAAATGAAATCGGAGTGTTCAATCCTCCTGAGACGGTGATTCTCGACACGGAGTTCTTGAAGACGCTCGACCATGAGAACATCCTTTCAGGCTATGCCGAGATGTTAAAGCATGGACTCATCTCCAACAATGAGCATTTTGCTGAGCTCCTCAATTTTGACCTCAACTCAATTGACTACCAGCACCTTGCCCAAATGGTGGGCACATCAGTTGCCGTGAAGGAGCGCATAGTGGAGGATGACCCGCTGGAGCATGGCATCCGCAAGGCTCTGAACCTCGGACATACAGCAGGTCATGCTTTCGAGAGCTGGGCACTGAGCCGCAAACCCAATCTGCATGGTTATGCTGTGGCTTGGGGACTCATCTGCGAACTCTATCTCTCCTGCATTAAGACAGGATTCCCTACCGACAAGATGCGCCAGACTGTGCGTTTCATCAGGGAGCATTACGGCATCCTGCCCGTCACTTGCGATGACTACGAGGAACTGTATGGCTACATGACGCACGACAAGAAGAACACCGCAGGTGTCATCAATTTCACCCTCTTGGGCAACATCGGAGACATCCGCATCAATCAGACAGCTACTAAAGAGGAAATATTTGAAATGCTGGATTTCTTTAGGGAAAGTTGACAATTGACAGTTGGGCTAACGCGGTGCTTACATCCCGCATGGCAACTCCTAACTCTTAACTTCTAATTTCTAACTCTTAATTCTTAATTTTTTAATAGGGATTTGTTATGATTAACGTGATAGACACTGAGATAGAAGGTGTGAAGATTATTGAGCCTAAGCTCTTTGGCGATGCGCGTGGATACTTCTTTGAGTCGTTCTCGCAGCGTGAGTTTGAAGAGAAAGTGTGCAAGACGGTGTTCGTTCAGGACAACGAGAGTCAGTCGGTGGCTGGTGTGGTGAGAGGTCTGCACTTTCAGAAACCTCCGTTCACCCAAGCGAAGCTGGTGCGTGTGGTGAAGGGCGCTGTGCTGGATGTAGCTGTGGACATTCGCAAGGGTAGTCCTACGTTTGGCAAGCATGTGGCTTGTCTTCTTTCAGCTGAGAATCATCGTCAATTCTTTGTGCCTCGTGGTTTTGCACACGGATTTGCCGTGTTGAGCGATGAGGCTGTGTTCCAATATAAATGTGACAATTACTATGCCCCTCAGAGCGAGGGTGCCATTGCGTGGGATGACCCTGATTTGGGCATTGACTGGCAGGTGCCTACGGAGAACCGCATCCTTTCGGAAAAGGATGCACATCACCCACGACTGAAAGATGCCGAACTGGTGTTCGACATCAACGTGCCTATTTGATTCTGATTGTAATTATGCTTTTCTGGAAGACTTGTCCAATGCAATTCTGAGGGCAATCTTCCAAGCATCCTTACCTCCCAACATCGTGTAAAAGCGGAGAAGGTTGCCAATGAACTTCTGATTGGCAGTAGGGTTGAAGTTGTCTTTTCTGAAAAGGGTTAATGACTTGACCGCCAATTTGTAGTTGTTGGACTTACCCCTTGACTTTTCACGTTGCATGTGTCCTAACAGGATGCTGGTGCGCAGATAGAGCGGATACATCAGCAGGTCGAGATGTGGATAGAGGCATGACAAATGCTGTGCATGATAGTGGGAGAGGGGTTGAAGGATGGAAGACTGCAAATCGTTGATGGCCGCCATCAATGTGCGGTTGAAGTTCTTGTAGTTCAGAGAATAATTGTCACTCAGCACACTGTTCTTGCTGGCAATGATTTCGTGGAAAGCTTTCTCCTTGAACCACAAAATCTTGGGTTGGTGCAACATCACACGTAAGCCCAGTTCCCAGTCTTCCCAAGCACGACAAGCCGTGTTCCAAGCACCGATGGACTTCAAGAAATCTGTACGGAACAGCATGTTTGCAGTACCTAACACATCACCCAAAATCTGCACACGTGGATCCTCGGTAGGAATGTAGGTGCGGATGAAGGACTTGCCGTCGACCACCCGTTTGGTGGGGACTGCAATCATGTCATAACCTTCGACGTTGGCATTGTAGAAAGTGGACATGAAGTTGTAGTCGAAGATATCATCGCTGTCGAAGAAATACACCCATTCGGTCTTGCAGGACTTGAGTCCCTTGTTACGTGCAGCAGCAGCACCGGGGAAGGTCTCTCGGAGAAGCGTGGTATTGGGGCGGTTCTTGATATATTGTTCGCAGAACTGGTAAGTGCCGTCCGTGCTTTCGTTGTCCACAATGATGACCTCCTTGGGAGAAATGCCCGATTTCAGGATGCTGTCGAGCGTCTTTCCTATGTGATCTCGTCTGTCCTTTACAGGGATGATAACGGTGATGTCCATGTTGATAGAATTATTTTGGTTGCAAAGATAAAAATTAATTGACAATTGACAATTGATAATTGATAATTATTTTGCTGTCCAGCCCGTTTTCTGTAAAAAAACATCCCGAATGGCTAATTCTCAATTCTCAATTGTCAATTATCAATTAAGAAATAGTACCTTTGCAAAAAATATAGGAAAAAGATGCGGATTCTTCTGTTAGGCGATTATTCCAATGTGCATGCGACACTTGCCGAGGGTTTCAAAGCCTTGGGACATGAGTGTGTGGTGGCCAGCGATGGTGACGGATGGAAGGATTATCCGCGTGATGTTGATTTGAAACGAGAATATGGCTTGAAGGGCAATGCCAGTTACTTGTGGCGACTGATGAAGGCATTGCCGCAGATGAAAGGCTACGATGTGGTGCAGCTCATCAATCCGATGTTTCTGGAACTGAAAGCGGAACGTATCTTTCCTATCTACAAGTATTTGCGCCGTAACAACAAGAAGGTGGTTCTGGGCTCTTTCGGCATGGATTATTATTGGGTGTATGTAAACTCTTATCAGCGTCCACTCCGATACAGCGATTTCAACTTTGGCGACACAGCACGAACGGATGAGGAGGCGGAACTGTATCGCCGTGAATGGATTGGTACAGCAAAGGAAAAACTCAACCGTCTGATTGCTGACGACTGTGACGGCATCGCTGCGGAACTCTACGAATATTGGGTGACCTATCAGCTGTTCAAGGAAAAGATGAGGTTCATTCCGGCACCCATCAAGATGCCAGATGCGAGGGCGGAAGGTTCTTACAGGAAGAATGGGGTGGTGAAGCTATTTGTGGGCATCAGTAAGAATCGAAGTGCCTACAAGGGTACGGACATTATGCTGAAAGCAGCACAAGCTGTGCAGGAGAAGTATCCTGAGCGATTGCAGTTGCAAGTGGCTGAGGGTGTGCCTTTTGCCCAATATCAGGAGATGTTGAATGGCTCAGATGCCATTCTCGACCAGCTCTACAGCTATACGCCAGCCATGAATTCTCTGTTGGCGATGTCAAAAGGAATCATCAACATCGGAGGTGGAGAACCTGAAAACTACGAGATTCTGGGTGAGGAGGAACTGCATCCCATTGTTAATGTGCAACCCACCTACGAAAGCTGTTACGAGGAAATTGAGCAATTGGTGCTTCACCCTGAGCGTATTCCTCAACTTCAAGAACAGAGCATCGCCTATGTGAAGAAGCACCATGATTACATCAAAGTGGCGCAGCAGTACTTAGACTTCTACACCACTTTGTAACGTATCCGAATAATATATGATGTGTTTTCCCTCGCTCCATCATCACTGACAGGGCGAGGGGTGTACACTTATCGTTTAACTAATCTTTGATAAATTACTAACACGTGTATGCTATTGGAGGCGGAAGGTGACAGGAATGGTGTACTTCAGTCTCACCACTTGTCCGCGCTGCTTGGCTGGAATCCATTTGGGCATCTCGCGAAGGACTCTGAGGGCTTCTATGTTCAGCGCACCATAGGCTTCCTTTGGAATATCGTTTCCTTCAGCTGTTGTGCCCTGTGCATTGACGGTGATGCCATCTAATACTGGTTTCGCGTCCTTGACGACCTTGAAGTTGCTGAGTGAGCCATCTTTCTCGATGACGAACTGTACGAGGACACGTCCCTGAACACCATTCTCTGCGGAAATCTTAGGATAGCGGATGTTCTGAGCGAGGTACTGCATGAGGGCTCCTTGACCGCCGGGATACTGCGCTGGCTCTTCGACTATATCGAAGATGGGATCATCGTGGATGGCGTTCTGAATGGTGGGTATTTCGGCATCCTCAATGGCAAGTTTTTCCTGACCATCGGAGAGGGCTTTGAAGTATTCCTTGCCGTTCACAAGGATTTTCTGAACCTTCCTGCCGTTGATGGTGTAGGAGCCGTCTTCGTTCTGCTGAACACCTGGAAGCTTATTCAAGAATGCTGATTTCACCTTGATCTCGATGATAGCCGTGGCGGCAGCGTCTTTGAGCACGGTGATGCTCTCCACGTCATCTTCCTTGATGTTAAGGGCTTTGGCGATGGTTTCACCGGTGAGCGTCTTAATGTCAACAGGAAGATTGATTTCGATACCATTGACGATCACGAGTGGGTTGTTGTCATCTGGAGCTGCTGATGCCTCTTGGGTGTGGATGACGATGATGCCATGCTTGTCCTTGTAGTTATACTTCGCCGTTCCGTTCTCGGTCTTCAGCATCTCAAACGTGGAATTAGCCAGCAAGGTCTTGTAGTTTCTCAATTCGGCTTCAGTGGCTTGACGTCCATCGATGAACACATATTCAGCAGTGCACTCGAAGTAGCCGTCTACTGGTCAGCGACGGGATGGATGGCGAAAGGCGTTTCGTCAACACTTTCCACAGTCGTGAGAACATTCTCTTTCACCTCATTGATGGTTGGCACATTGGTTGTTTCCAATGTCTTCACCATATCTTCCACGGGGTCGGTCTCAATAGGTGTGGCGAAGGTATTGATAGTCAATGCCGCCACTGGGATGGCGCAAAGTGCTTTGAGCATGAGCCATCGGTTAGAAGGTTTCTGGTACATCATAACGATACGTTTTTTGAGTGAGCCGTGATTCAGATTGTTGGTGAAAGGCTGCAGTCGATTCCCGACCACCTTCATCACGAGAAGTTGTTGATATGATTTTGCATCGATGCCTTGGTTGATGACTGCCTGGTCAGCCTCATATTCATGTACCGCCTTGAGGTCGCGACTGAGGAACCAGATGAAAGGGTTGAACCACATAAGGGTCTTCATGCCTTGGAGCAGCAGGAGGTCGTAGGTGTGTCCCAAGCGGATGTGCTCCTGCTCGTGGGTGAGGATATACTGGCGACTGCTCTCATAGTCCTTCACACTCATAACGATGTAGCGGAAGATGCTGAAGGGAGGTACGTCGTTGTTGTGCAGGATGACGGTGTTGCCTTGTGAGTCGGTGTGTCGCACACCGCTGCACATGAAGCGGTTGAGCGAGATGGCTTGCACCAATGTGAGGATGAGCATGATGGCGACTCCAGCCAAGTAGATCCACGTGAGTGCCTGAATCCACGTGATGCCTTGTGGTTGCTGTGCTGTCACGATGATAGGGGTGGTGTCGTGTTCAATGTAGTTCTGCACAATGTACACCTCTTCGTTCAGGGTAGTGGGGTGGGAGGTGGTGAAGTGGAACATCGGCATGACGAGCGAAATGAGCATGATGCCCACCAGCATGCAGCGGTTGAACCTGTGGAATGTTTCTTTGCTTAGAAAGATAAAGAAACAACTGTATAGGAGTGCCAGTGTGATGGCTGCTTTGATAACGTACAACATCATGGGATTGACAATTTAACGATTTATAATGTTCTATTTGCTTTTAATCATTTCCATAATTTCCTGCAAATCCTTTTCCGACACTTCTTCCTGTTTGGCGAAGAAGGAGAGCATGGATTTGAGTGAGCCTGCGAAGAATGTGGATTTCACTTCCTTCATCACGCGGTTGGTGTAAGCCTCCCTGCTGATGGTGGGTGTGAACACGAAGGTCTTGCCACCCCCTTCCTGTTTGCGCGAGTGGATGAAGTTCTTGTTGGTCAGAATCTTTAGGAATGTGGCGATGGTGGAGTAGGCGGGTTTGGGCTCTGGGTACTCTTCGATGATTTCGTGGGTGGTCATCCCTTCCGCTTTCTCCCAAAGCACATTCATGATTTCCATCTCGGCTTTGGTCAGTTGTCTTTCCTCCTCGTTACGTTTCATGTTTATTTAATGTTTTAGATATTTTTATTTAAGTTTTTAGATTTTCTGTGGCAAAGGTAATCTAAATTTTTAGATATTACCAAATAAAAAGCTGGGAAAATGCACACGGAACGAGAAGTTTAACTTTTTTTGTTAGATATTCAAAGACTTTTATTAGATATTAAGATGGGTGTTCGAATTTTTTCGTACCTTTGACGCGCAATCAATGGAACTATAATATAGTATATATGAATACAAAGAAAATGATTGGGGTAGCGCTGATGTTGATGTGCGCTGTAACCCTTCAAGTGAGTGGTCAGAATGCAAATGAAACTTTACGTCAGAAGTATGACCGAATGGAAAAGGATGCTGATGCCAACCCTACAGATTGGCAGAAACAGTATGCTGTGGCACAGATGCTGATACAGAAGGACAGCGAACTGCATGATCAAGAGAAGGCAAATAAGTTCTATGAACGCATCTATCATTTGGTGAGTGATATCAATGATGTTGTGCCCGATTCTGTGTACAATGAGGGTTGTTACATTCTGATGCTGAATGCCATGAATAAGAGTGACATAGAAAAAACGGTTTTCTATGCAGAAGAACTCATTCGCCATGCCAAGCTGAAGAATGACATGCAAAACTCATTCTATATTGGTGCTAATGCCCTTATGGCTCCTATCATGATCATGCTTGAGCGTTCGGCTGGTGGCTTAGACAAACTGCTAGAGTTGCGTAAAAATATAGAAGAACGAAACTACAATGGTGTGGAGAACACCGATGCGATGCTGGCTTTTTTCTATGACCAGACGTATAGTGAGTATCGTGAATGGGTGTCAGACAAATTGATGGAAATCAACATTGAGGGGAAACCTTATGTGTTGATTGCAATGGGTGATTGGAATGTGGGGCAGCCCTTTATGGGATGGTCTGTGGACAAGCCTGACAATAAGGTGGTGCTCGTTGATGAGAATCTGAAGGTGTATGATGACCTGCATGGCGCCATGCAATTCGACTTCAATTGGAACGAAGAGACTACTTCCATTGTGAAGACAGCAAACACCACAGTGCGTCTCATCACTGTTACACCAGAACGCCGCCAACAAATGGTTGAGGCGTACAAAAAGTATCTCAAGAAGTAAATCGTTTATTTCAGGAATTCTTTCATGGATTCCTGATAAATGTTTCCGTAGCCGTTAACATTGTAGAGTGTCACGTGGCTACCTACCGTGTTGATGAAGAGACGGTAGTAGAGGTCGCGAAGGGGGATTCCAGGTGCCTCGATGATGCAGTCGTGAAGGGTAGCTGTGAAACGGTTGGTCATCCATACGTGGAGGTCGGTGTTGTAGATGTCTGCCTTCGATGTCTCGTAAGGATTGGCTGCTGTGATGGCGAGGATGCCAGGGATTCCTTCTGTAGCACTCATCACACTACCTGAATAGCAAGCTTCAGTGAGGCAGAGGAGTTTGCGGTATTTTTGTCCCTGATGCATTGCCTCGAAGGTTTCCTTGGCGAGTTGGGTGGTGAAACCCTCTTCTCGTTCGAGCCAAACCATTTGTCCGGGAACACCGTGACCGCTCCAGAAAACAAGCACGTTATCATCTTTGTCAGCTTGAATGACAGCTGGCAATTTATCACTTTTTTCTCCACAGAGGATGTGCTTGATGTCGGAAGGTTCCAACTGACTTGTATGGTAGTCGATGATGACGTTCTTGTAGAGGTTGTCACCATTAGGACGAACTTGTACAGCTCCTGTTTGTGGATTGCTGGCGTTGTTGGCGATGTCATCCTCTATGATAAGCACGATGTGGTCATCGTCATAACCCTGTTTGCGCAGGATTTGATACATCTGCAGCACATCTGCCTGATGGCGGTAATTGCTCCATCCATTGCTTCCAGCTACCAACAATGCCCACTTTTGGTCAAGGGCAGGGTAGGTCATACCCGAATCATCCTCATCTTTGAATTCCTGCATGAGCTGCGTTTTCCAGTTCCATGCACCTAAAGTCGCATCGGTACGGTGAGAACCCGTAGAGGAGATGTAGTCGAGGATGATGTAACGTCCTTGATAGAGCGTATAGTGATAGTAGGTGGTGGAGAGCACGGTGGTGTAAACATTGCGGTCAAATGCAATAGGACCACAAGCACCGGCAATGTGTGCATCGGCAACTTTCTTCAATGAATTGTTCAGCGACTCATTGCCCGAAGCGGAGAGTTGGTTGATGAGTGCCCAATTGAGCATGACCACTGCATCGTAGATTTGTGCAGCACCCAAGGTGGGCTGCTGACCGTATTTGATTTCGTAGAGAATGTCGAAGCCAGACTCTGGCGCTGCTCCGAAGGTGATGCCCTCGATGCCTTCTGCTTTGGCACCAAACCGGTCAAGTACATCCACTCCATAGGCGGTGTCACTGTAAAGTCTGCGCGATTGGCTGTTGGCACGCTTGAACGCTCCTTCGATGGTTTCGATTTCTTTCGACACACAAATCACCACGTCTGCATTCTCTTCAGCTGCCTTCTGGCTTTCTTCTGCAAGTGTCTCGGGACGGAAATCATGGATGCCTTTCACCTCCAACCCCAATTCTTCTGCTTGGAAACCGAACCACTCCACGAAGGTTCTGCCATAGAGGGTTTCACGATTGGCAAGCAAAGACACAGTCTTGGCACCATAGTAGAGGGCGCGGCTGAGCAGAATTTCACACTGTGTGATGTCACTTTCCACCATTGCCCAAAGGGAACCAGTGGATGCATAAGCACGTGTCAGTTCTTCGGCAGTGGCAATGGTGAGGAAAGGTTTGTGGGCAGGGCAGAGCGAAGCAGCGAGTGTGGCTGCGTCGGCACTATACTTACCACCTATCACAGCTTCTATGTCATCACGTTGAGCCAGTTCTGCTGCCAATTCCTCCATGTTCACCCCTTCTTCGTCATACCATTCAAATTCCATCTTCACCATCTGTCTTTCTTTCTCATGGGGCGTGTTGAGAATGTTCTGTTTCTGCACTTCATTCACGCCATTGACAGCCATTTCGATGGTTTGTTCCCAATGTTTCTTTTGTTCATGGTTCATTGGAAGCACTACAGCCACTTTACGCACCTGCCAATCGATATGCTCGTCAGATGCAACGTCGTTATTGTCGGTGCATGCCATCAGCAGCAACGCCACCAATCCTAAAAGCCATTTATTTCGCGCCATATTCATTCTCCTTCTTGATGGCTTCCTGCCGGTTGGCTTCCACACCCGCCTTCAGTTGTGGGTAGCGGTCAGCAATCTGCCAATTGATGTAGCCGCTCTCCAACCCGTAGTGCTGATAGCGAGGCAAATCTTTTTGGTTATACCAATTGGTGAGATGGTCATAGAGTACGAGGTCGATACGTTTCACCATCGAACCGACAATCAGCGTTGAATAGGCACTTTGGTCTGTATCCATTCCCGCTGTGTAGATGCCACAATCGGGGTTTTCACGCAAGTAGCGGTAGGCTCCCATGTTAGAGCCTCCTGCTACTGCGTAAATAAAATCGTATTGACCATCGTAGTCATACATTTTCTTATACAATTCTGTAGGCATGCCATATCCTGTCCAATCGTCGGCAATTGCACCGACAACAGCCACAGAGCCGTCTTCTGCCTTTCCGAAACCTTCCACAAAACCATCTCGGGCATCGTAGGTGGTGGTGTTCTGTCCGTTACCGAGCAAAACGAGCGGATGTTTGCACCCCAATTCCCGTGCTGTCTTACCAGCCAGCCACGAGGCACCATACATGCTGATGCCGAATGTCCTGATCTGTTCCGTTTCGTCTCCGCTGTCTTCAGCTTCGAAAGCCAACACACAGCGATTGATGTTCATCTCGGCATTAGCAAACACCTGTCGGGCAATGTCAACATAGTCGGAAGACGCAAGCACCAACAGACGACGAGGAACAGTACCTTTATCGTCAATGGGCTTGTCAATATTCTCCCACCACGACTTGCAGGCAGACTCCACATCTTCCAAACTGGTGGGGGTGATGAATCGGATGGTCATCCCTTTGCTGTTCTCGTTCTCCATCAGTTTGATGCCACGCAGAATCTGGTCGTTGTAACTGCCGTCACCTAATCCGTCAATCGAGAACAGCACAAGCACTTCTGATTGCACAGTTGGTGTCTCTGTGTTGGATGCGTCATCGTCTTTATTGCAGGAGGTAACACAGTGACCTATCGTCAGCAGCATGACTGCTGCCAGCAGATGGGTGAGGATATTGCTTGTCTTCATGCCTTGTTATAGTCTTACTCCGAATGCTACATTTGCAAACCAGTCATTCAGTCGTCCGCTATTGTTACCGTGGTGATAACCGAAGTTGTAGAACTGACCATTCAGGTTCACAAAGTAGCGGTCAAAGTTGTAGGTGAGCGAGAGGCGTGCGTTGAAATTCAGCCTGATGCGGTTGTTGTGTGCATCGGTGTCCATTTCATTGAACCAACGATCCTCTGGGGCCACATCTTCTGGGTCAAGCCACTCTTCGGCTTCTGCCAATTCGCGCACGTAGGAGTCATAACTGTAGGTTTTCACACGGTTGTAAAGCGTTACCATGGGCATAGCCATCGCACTGATGAGCCATCCTTTGGCAGGCACAAAGTTGTAGCCGTATCCCGCTCCTAAATTTGCTTCCCACTGCTTGATGCGTCCCACATCGCCCATGTTCAGTATCAATTGGGCGTTTGCTACGTCATCGAAGCGGAAGTCTGAATAGTAGAACATGGCACCAGCAAGCCAAGAACCGGCCGAACGTTTCTGAATGACACTCTGACGGTAAGCTGCTTTATAAGAAAAGCGGCGCTTGTTAAAGATGTAGTAACCGTCCAGCACCATCGTCTTAGCCTTGATAGGGGAGGTTAAAATCCATTTGTCTGTGTGACTTTCCCATTTTGTTTCATCGCTGTCATCTTGATAGAAATTCCCCTCGTATTTCACTTGGGGCTCTTTCGTTTTGAACTCATGCAAACGGAAGTGTACGCAATACCATGTGCCTGAACTGCTCAACGAAAAGTCTCGTCCCTTGTCACCTGCAACATTGAAGGCATAGTGTGCAGCAAGTCCCTTGTATCCCACACGTACACCGATAGAGGTGGACACGTCGGTACGAATCTGTGGCTTGCACCTTACATCACCTTCTGCACCTATGTTTTCGCCATCGATGGTCGATTTCATTTGCAGGTCGGATTGACTGAGGTAACTGTCCAAACTGATGCGCCAAACTTGTTTGGGGTTCTGGATGTAGAGCGTATCCACATTCTTCACCCATCGTTTATCTACAAAATCCTTGGCTTTGTTGAAGAGCTTGTTCTTGTTTTTACCTTCAGCAGACGGTGTTTGCGTCTCCTGACGAGTACTACCCGTATCCAGATCCACATCCAGCTGGGCATATCCCATCAGGGATGTCAGCGTCAGGCAGCTGTAAATGAGTAATCTTTTCATGGTTTTTTTACTTTTGAATCTTCTTTACGTTTTTGCTACCACACGTTGGGCAGATTTTTGCAGCCAAATTAGGAATCTTGAATTGGAGACGACAATCATCGCAATCGTAATAGGTGAATGGTCTGATTTTGTTGTCGCCTTCCATGTAGTTGGGCTCGACCACCTGCAGCTTAATCTGAGGAATGCTCTTCACCCTAATTTCCAGGTTGTAGTAAACGCCTTCTTCGTTACTTTTGTCCACTTGTACAGTGCCACGTGCATCGGGCAGCGTGTAAGTGTAATTGGCTGTGCCAGAATAGTTCTTCGCATATTGGGCAACCAACCTCTGAGCATCAGCCTGAGTCTCCATGCCGATGTCGTAGAAGCCCTGTTCGTTAGCTTCGCCAAAGATGACATTACCCTCGTCGTCAAGCAGTCTGGACTGCAATTCTTCTACAGCCTTGTCGCCCAATTCCTTACTGCTGTTGTTGTCATCGTCATCGCTGCTGCATGAGATGAACACACTTGATACACATACCATTACGGTAGCTAAAGAAAGAAAAAATTTGTTTGTTTTCATTTGTTTTTGATTTTGAGGTTTGACAATTTTTTTTAATTATAATTATATTAGTTAGAATTGCTCGAGAATTCTGATTCGCTCTTCGGTGCTCGGATGGGTGCTGAAAAGCGATTGTAGTCTGTCGAAGAAATTTTGTTTCAGTTTCTTCGGGTGGATGATGTAGAGTTGCGCGATGTCCTCTCTATCAATGTGCCCAAGTCCCGGATAAGCGGAAATCTTACGGAGGGCAGAGGCGAGGGCGCGAGGGTTGCGTGTCAGTTCGGCGCTCCCTGCATCAGCCATAAATTCACGTTTGCGCGAGATGGCGAAACGGGTGAGGATGGTGAGAAAATAAGCGATGGCGGCACAGATGATGGCTGCCACGATGATGACGATGATGGCTACACCGCCATTTCCGTTCTTGCTATTCGAACGGCGTGAGGAACCTCCACTCCAAAGGAAGGCACGGAGCACGCCGCGTGTCAGTACGGTGAGTACAGTGGAAAGGATGCCCACAAACACAATGCTGACGATGAGCACGCGGGTGTCGCGATTGCGGATGTGTGTCAGTTCGTGGGCAATCACTCCTTCCAATTCTGCATTGTCCAAATAGTCGATGATGCCTCGTGTCAGCGTCACCGTATATGATTTCTTGTTGATGCCCGAAGCAAAGGCGTTCAGTTGAGGGTCTTCGATAATGTTCACCTTTGGCATTTGCATTCCGCAAGTCATGCAGAGATTCTCCACCAAGTTGTATACACGTGGATTTTCCTTGCGTTCCAGCGGTTTGGCACCTGTGGCATGCTGAATCATCTGGGCATTGAACGTGTAGGCTATCAGCAGCCAGATGGCTACGATGCCTGCAGCCCAAGGAGCCCAACCGAGCCATACCTCATTGATGGTGTCATAGTCGAGGGCGAATTGTGAATTGCCGTAGTAATCGTAGGTATCCCTGATGCCAAAGATGCAGCAGAACACCCACAGCATGCCGAGGATGATGCACGGGAACATCAGGAGCAGTACCATGCTGTTCCAGTTGTTCCGTGCTATCTGAGTCTGTATGCCTACGTACTGCATGACCTTTTACAATCCTCTTTGCTACTTCGGTTTATTCGTCTTGTTCGTTGTGTTAGAACTTGATTTCGGGTGCTTTCTCCACTTCAGCGCGCTGAGAAGCCTCGATTTCGTACATTGCCTCCTTGTGGAAGCCGAACATGCCAGCAACGAGGTTGCCAGGGAAGGTCTGTACAGCGTTGTTCAGTTCGCGTGTAGCCGAATTGAAGAAGCGGCGAACGGCAGCCAGCTTGTTCTCGATGTCGGAGAGTTCGCCCTGCAGCTGCATGAAGTTCTGGTTTGCCTTCAGATCGGGGTATGCTTCCACCTGAATTCTCAATCCTGCCAGAGCTGAAGTCAACTGCTGGTCAGCCTTGATTTTGTCATCAATGCTCGAAGCGTTCACACCTGCAGTGCGGGCAGCGGTAATGTTCTCCAACAAATCCTTCTCGTGTGCGGCATAGCCCTTCACTGTGGCCACCAACTGAGGAACGAGGTCGAAGCGCTGCTTCAGCTGCACATCGATGTCTGCAAATGCGTTCTCGCGATTGTTGCGAAGCTTTACAAGGTTGTTGTAAGCACTGATGACGAATACGACAATTACGGCGACAACCGCAATAATGATAAATGTGATAGTCATAATTCTTAAACTTATTTTTAATGGAATATAATAGTTGTTTATACTAGTATTTGATTGGTCGGAAATGTGGTAGGCGAGGGTGCATCGCCCTTATTTAGGATACAAAGTTACGATTTTTTTTTCGAAACCACCAAATATTGATGCGTTTTTTTTCGTTTTTTCCTGAAATTCGGGTGTCGAAGGCGCAGAGGGAGTCAACACGATACCATTCGTGAAACGCCATCAAAGATAACCCCAGTATGTGGTGCCAATCCGTTCATCCTGCCAACTTGTTAAAGTGTCGGGTAGCCATTGCCTTGATGTAGGCATCAGGACGTTTAGCCTTGAAATAGTACCAAGAAAGGAAGCGATTCAGCGTGTAATAATAGTCCCCTTGTGGCACCAGATGCTCCAGCCATGCTGACTTCACTTTCTTGTATTGGAACATCTGGAAAAGCGCATCAATCTCAGGAAGGTCAAGATACACCAACACCTTTTCTATCAGCACATCATCGGGGATGTCACTGGCAGAAACATCGTTGAAAGACCAAAGACAATGCTCGTCCTTGAGTTTCTGAACCAAACTGTATCTTAGCGCATCGTTTGCCATCTCAGTTTTTTATTTGGTTGCAAAGGTAGTGTAAAAATGGTAACCGACCATATTTTTAACGAATTTATATAAAACAACTCTCGCCTATGGGGTCTTCTGTGTCTTGCCGTATTGCGTTTTATTTTGAAAGTTGCAAAAAAATATTTGCAACTTTCAAAAATAAATTTGCAACTTTCAAATTATTTTTTCAAAGTTTCAAATTATATTCGATGTGGGCAAGGCATAAAGATGGATACGCAGGAGGCTTGCAAATGGGTGTGGGGGAGCAGTTGAAAGGGGCGTGTCGAAGACATGAATAGGGGAGTGGAGGAGATGTTTTTTCATGTGTTAGTTTCGTTTTTTCCGTACCGTTGGCTTCGCCGAAGGTACTTGCGTTCGACAATAAAAGTGAAAAAAGGCTTTTTCCCTTTGTATTGTGCTCACTTATTCGTACCTTTGCAGTCGTTTTTGTAAAATAGTGAATTGTAAATTGTCAAATAGTCAATAAATCGATGACAGCAAAAGAAATACGTGAGTCTTTCAAGAAGTTTTTTGAAAGCAAGGAGCACTTAATTGTGCCATCGGCTCCGATGGTGGTGAAGGATGACCCTACATTGATGTTCACCAATGCGGGCATGAATCAGTTTAAGGATATCATTCTGGGTAATGCCACTCCGAAGTGCAGAAGGCAGGCTGACTCGCAGAAGTGCCTGCGTGTGAGCGGTAAGCATAATGACTTGGAGGAGGTGGGACATGACACCTACCACCACACCATGTTTGAGATGTTGGGTAACTGGTCGTTTGGCGACTACTTCAAGAAGGAAGCGATTTCGTGGGCATGGGAATACATCGTCGATGTGCTGAAGATTGACCCGAAAGACCTCTATGCCACAGTGTTTGAGGGCAGTCCTGAGGAGGGTCTGTCTCGTGACGATGAGGCTGCTGGCATCTGGGAGCAATTCCTGCCGAAAGACCACATCATCAATGGCAATAAGCACGATAACTTCTGGGAGATGGGCGACACGGGTCCTTGTGGCCCTTGTTCTGAGATTCATGTGGATTCTCGTTCGGAAGAAGAAAAAGCCAAGGTGCCTGGTCGTGAACTGGTGAACAAAGACCACCCACAGGTGATTGAGATTTGGAACCTCGTGTTCATGCAGTACAACCGCAAGGCTGATGGTTCTCTCGAAGGTCTGCCAGCCAAGGTGATTGACACAGGTATGGGTTTTGAGCGTCTGGTGCGCACGTTGCAGGGTAAGACTTCCAACTACGACACCGACGTGTTCCAGCCACTCATCAAGGTGTTGGGCGACTTGTCGGGCTGTAAGTATGGTGAGGATGAGAAGAAGGACATCGCCATGCGCGTGGTGGTGGATCACTTGCGTGCCATCGCTTTTGCCATTGCCGATGGTCAGTTGCCATCCAACGCTAAGGCTGGCTATGTGATTCGCCGCATTCTTCGCCGTGCAGTGCGCTACGGCTACACGTTCCTTGGTCAGAAAGAGGCATTCATCTATAAACTTGTGCCCACACTTGTGGACGAGATGGGCGAGGCATTCCCCGAAATTGCCGCACAGCAGAAGCTGGTGATGAAGGTGATGCAGGAAGAGGAAAGCTCATTCCTCCGCACTTTGGAGAATGGTATCAAGCTCCTCCAGGGTGTTATTGACGAGACAAAGGCTGCTGGCAAGTCAGAAATTGCTGGTGACAAGGCGTTCACGCTCTTTGACACTTTCGGATTCCCACTTGACTTGACAGAATTGATTTGTCGCGAACAGGGTTTGGCTGTGGACGAGAAAGGCTTTGACGTGTGCATGCAGGAACAGAAGAACAGGGCACGAAATGCCGCAGAGGTGAAGTTGGGCGACTGGGTGGTGCTGAGTGAGGCTGAGAGCGAGTTTGTGGGCTATGACAACACCGAGTATCCTGCCCACATCGTCAAGTACCGTGAGGTGCAGCAGAAGAAGCGCACTGCCTATGAGGTTATCCTCGACAAGACTCCTTTCTACGGAGAGATGGGTGGTGAAGTAGGCGACTCTGGTGTGTTGGTGAGCGAGAACGAGGAAATCAAGGTGCTTGACACGAAGAAGGAGAATGGTCTTTCCATCCATATTGTTGACAAACTGCCCGAACAGCCTGAGGCTGAGTTCATGGCATGTGTGGATGTGGAACGTCGTCGTGCCATCGAGGCGAACCACACTTGTACACACTTGTTGGACGAGGCGTTGCGCGAGGTGCTGGGAACCCATGTGGAACAGAAGGGCTCGCTCGTCACAGCAGATGGTCTTCGTTTCGACTTCTCTCACTTTGAGAAGGTTACTCCTGAACAGATTCGTGAGGTGGAACATATCGTCAATGCGAAAATTCGTGAGGACATCCCGCTGAAGGAGTATCGCGACTATCCGATAGAGAAAGCCAAGGAACTGGGTGCCATTGCCCTCTTTGGTGAGAAATATGGCGACAAGGTGCGCGTGGTGCAGTTTGGCACCTCAGTGGAGTTTTGTGGTGGTTGTCACGCACAGAGCACAGGCCGCTTGGGTATGGTTCGTATCACAAGCGAAAGCAGCATTGCAGCAGGTGTTCGCCGCATCGAGGCCATCACCGGTAAGGCTGTGGAAGAAACCCTCGACAAGATGCAGGATTTCATGTCCGACCTGAGGGGCTTGCTCAACAATGCGCCTGACTTGATGGCAACCATTCAGAAAGCCATTGCAGAGAACAAGGAACTGCAGGCACAGGTGGATGAGTTCAAGGCTCAGAAGGCTCAGCAGTTGAAGCAGGTGCTCATTGAGAAGGCGCGTGAGGTGAATGGTGTGAAGGTCATCTCTGGTGTGCTCCCGATGGAGGCACAGCACGTGAAGGACATCGCTTTCCAGCTTCGTGGTCAGTTCCCAGAACGTCTGTTAGTGGTTATTGGCAGTGAAGCAGCAGGCAAACCCGCACTCACCGTATCCCTCTCCGATGACCTTGTGGCTGAGGGTAAGAATGCAGGTCAGTATGTTCGCGAGGCAGGTAAGCTGATTCAAGGTGGTGGTGGTGGACAACCTCATTTCGCTACAGCAGGTGGTAAGAATCCTGAAGGCCTGAAATCTGCAGTTGACAAGATTGTGGAACTTGCCATCGGGTAAGACTAATATGATTGAGTGCGGCAAGCTGCGATTCTGTGGCTTGCCGCTTTTGTTTTTTTTTATAAATAGTTATCATTGAGCAAGTTACTGTGTAATGGGGCGTGGTAGATATGTTGAAAGAAATGACAATTTTACGTGAGTTCCGTATAAGAAGTTGCGCCGTTGGCGCCGAAAGAAAAATAGATAAAAACAAATAAAAATAGATAAAAAGATCATGTTTTTTTATATTTTCACCTGTTTTTT